>NZ_LT963352.1:3922500-4522500 GCF_900236475.1 Streptomyces chartreusis NRRL 3882 | reverse complement strand
TACCAGCTGTGGTGGACGAACGTGCGGGCGCACGCGCAGGCCGGCAAGGAGGCCAGCAGCCTCCAGGACGACTGGGCGAACGGCAAGCGCAACCCGGGGGTCTTCGAGCCGGGGCAGGGCTTCGCCATCCTGCACATCCCGAAGCTGGACGTGGTGGTGCCGATCGCCGAGGGCACGAGCAACAAGGGCGTTCTGGACCGGGGCATGGTCGGCCACTACGCCGAGGGCGCCCTGAAGACGGCGATGCCCAGTGACAAGACCGGGAACTTCGGGCTCGCGGGGCACCGCAACACCCACGGAGAACCGTTCCGGTACATCAACAAGCTCACTCCGGGCGATCCGATCGTCGTGGAGACGCAGGACGAGTACTACGTCTACAAGATGGCGTCGATCCTGCCGGTCACGTCGCCCAGCAACACGAGCGTTCTGAACCCCGTCCCCACGGGGTCGGGGTTCACCGAGCCCGGCCGCTACATCACGCTGACCACGTGCACGCCGGAGTTCACCAGCAAGTACCGGATGATCGTCTGGGGCAAGATGGTCGAGGAACGGCCGCGCAGCAAGGGCAAGCCGGATGCGCTCGTCAGTTAAGGGCAGATGACCAGTGGCAGCGACCACCGACACGGAGCACGAAGAGCACACCGGCGCGACGGCGTCCCGGCCGTCCGCGGCCCGGCGCCGTCCCGGCCCGATCGCCATGGCGGTGAGTGTCTTCGGGGAACTCCTCATCACCGCGGGCCTGGTCCTGGGCCTGTTCGTCGCCTACTCGCTCTGGTGGACGAACGTGGTCGCCGACCGCGCGGCCGGGAAGCAGGCGGACAAGGTCCGTGACGACTGGGCCCACGGCCAGGGCGGCCCCGGTGCGCTGGACACCAAGAACGGCATCGGGTTCCTGCACGTGCCGGCGATGAAGAACGGCGAGGTCCTGGTCGAGAAGGGCACGTCGAGCAAGATCCTCAATGACGGTGTCGCCGGGTACTACACCGATCCGGTCAAGGCGGCCCTGCCGATGTCGGGCAAGAACGGCAACTTCGCCCTCGCGGCCCACCGGGACGGTCACGGCGCCAAGTTCCACAACATCGACAAGATCAAGAAGGGCGACCCCATCGTCTTCGAGACGAAGGACAAGTGGTACGTCTACAAGGTCTACGCGATCCTGCCCGAGACCTCGAAGTACAACGTCAAGGTCCTCTCGGCGGTCCCGGAGGAGTCCGGCAAGAAGAAGCCCGGGCACTACATCACCCTGACGACCTGCACGCCGGTGTACACGAGCACGTACCGGTACATCGTGTGGGGCGAGCTGGAGCGGGTCGAGAAGGTCAACGCGGACCGCACACCCCCGAAGGAACTGCGGTGACCGATCTCCTGGTGGAGCCCTGGCGCTGAAGCAGCGCGCCGAGTACCACTCGCGGCCCTGCACCGGCACTTCGGGACCTGGCAGCGGGCCTGACGCGGCAGGGCCCCGGCACCCTGTCGAGGCGCCGGGGCCCTGCCGTTGGCCGGGTACGACCCGCCGGGTCAGTCCTCGTCGCGGCCGGTGACGCCGCCGAAGATGCCGCCGTTGCCGTTACCGCCGTTGTTGTTGCCGCCGTTGTTCCCGAAGCCGACGGTCTGGAGGGTGATCGTCGTCCCCGCGGGGTCGTCGACCTCCTGGTTGCCCTGCGGGTCCTGACCGGAGACGAGGGCGGTGTCGCTCTGGTCACTGCCGCCCGCGAACTGGATGTTCGTGAAACCGGCCGCCGCCAGGGTCTGCTTGGCCTGGCCGACCGTCTGGCCGACGACCTGGGGCACGCGCGTCTTCTGCTGTTCCTTCTTCTTGCCGATCTGGATGTTGACCGACGAGTTCTTGTCGACGGAGGTGCCGGCCTGCGGTGTGGTCGCGATGACCTTGCCGACCTGGTTGTCGTCGTCGGTCTCCACCTCGGTGCAGTTGCCGACCAGGTTACTGGCCTGCATCTGCGTCTTGGCCTGGTCACAGCTCTGGCCGAGGACGTCCGGGACGGTGGACTTCTCCGCCTCCTTGGCGACGGTGAGGGTGATGGTGGTGCCCTTCTCCACCTCCTCGCCCAGTTCCGGGTTCTGCTCGAGGACGGTGCCGGGGTCCTCCGTGGACTCCTTCGACTTCGTCTCGACCACGAACTCGTACTTGTCGCCCTCCAGCTTCGCCTTGGCATCGTCCAGGCTGTCGCCGACGACGCTCGGCACCGCCACCTTCGGCGCCCCGGTCGACACCACCAGGGAGATGGTGTCGCCCTTCTTGACGTCGACGCCGGCCTTCGGGTCCTGCGAGCAGATGTTGCCCTTGGTCTGGTCCTCGCAGGGCTTCTTGGAGAAGGTCAGTTCCAGGTCGGCGTTGCTGGCCAGCTTCTTGGCGTTCTGCTGGGTCTCACCGACGAAGTTGGGCGCGGCGAGCGTGTCGTCGCTCGCGCCTCCGTTGCCGCTGAACGCCCACCGCCCGATGAGGATCGCTCCGACCAGCACCAGGATGCCCGCCACCACGAGCAGGATCGTCGAGGTGTTGGACTTGCGCTGCTGACCACGGCGCCGGTCGGGGCGGTCGTCGTAGCCGTAGCCGCCGTCGTCCGGGTTCATGGGGGGCAGCATCGACGTGGCGCCCGCGCCGGAGTCCGCGCGCAGGGCCGTCGTCGGCTGGTCGTCGGGGTAGCCGCCGTAGCCCACCGAGCCCATCGCGGCCGTGGCCGCGACCGGCTGGCCGTCGAGGCAGGCCTCGATGTCGGCGCGCATCTCGTCGGCCGACTGGTAGCGGTAGTCGGGGTCCTTGACCAGTGCCTTGAGGACGATCGCGTCCATCTCGGGCGTGATCTCGGGGTCGAAGACCGACGGGGCCTGGGCCTCTTCACGTACGTGCTGGTACGCGACGGCGACCGGGGAGTCGCCGACGAACGGGGGCCGCACGGTGAGGAGTTCGTAGAGCAGACAGCCGGTGGAGTAGAGGTCCGACCGCGCGTCGACCTGCTCGCCCTTCGCCTGCTCCGGCGAGAGGTACTGGGCGGTGCCGATGACGGCGGCCGTCTGCGTCATCGTCATGCCGGAGTCGCCCATGGCGCGGGCGATGCCGAAGTCCATCACCTTGACCTGGCCGTTGCGCGTCAGCATGACGTTCGCCGGCTTGATGTCGCGGTGGACGATCCCGTTGCGGTGGGCGTACTCCAGGCCCTGGAGGATGCCGATGGTCATCTCCATGGCACGCTCCGGCAGCAGCTTGCGGCCGGAGTGGAGCAGCTCGCGGAGCGTCGAGCCGTCTACGTACTCCATGACGATGTACGGGATCGAGACCCCGTCGATGTAGTCCTCGCCCGTGTCGTAGACCGCGACGATCGCGGGATGGTTGAGCGAGGCGGCCGACTGGGCCTCCCGGCGGAACCGGGCCTGGAAGGAAGGGTCACGCGCGAGATCCGCGCGCAGCGTCTTCACCGCCACGGTGCGTCCGAGGCGGGTGTCATGCGCGAGGTAGACCTCCGCCATGCCACCACGCCCGAGCACCTGGCCCAGTTCGTACCGGCCGCCGAGGCGACGCGGCTCTTCCATAGCTACCTACCAGCCCTCTCCGTCGGTCCCGACCGGAAGCTTGTACGGTCGGAGGCTGCCGTCCGGGCCTACCGTACCCGGCTCGCTTTGTGTGACCTGGCCAAGCTCGTCAGCCGATACAGGACCGGTATCGCAACGTGCACCGATGTGAAGCAGACGTGAGCGGGGTCACTGCTTGCTCTTGATGACCGCCTCCATCACGTTCCTCGCGATCGGCGCCGCGAGGCCGCCGCCGGAGATGTCGTCACGGACGGCGTTGTCGTCCTCGATCACGACCGCCACGGCGACCGGCGAGCTGCCGTCGGCCCCCTTGGCGTACGAGATGAACCACGCGTAAGGGTTCTCGCTGTTGTCGACACCGTGCTGGGCGGTACCGGTCTTGCCGCCCACCTTGACGCCGGGGATCTTGGCGTTCGTGCCCGTGCCCTTCTCGACCACGGTCTCCATCATCGACTGGAGGATCTGGGCGTTCTCGGCCGACATCGGCTTGCTCATCTCCTCCGGCTCGGTCTTCTCGATGGTGTCGACGTTGGGGGCCTGGAGTTCGTCGACCATGTACGGCTTCATCAGGGTGCCGTTGTTGGCGACGGCCGAGGCGACCATGGCCATCTGGAGCGGGGTGGCCGCGGTGTTGAACTGGCCGATGGAGGACAGCGCGGTCTGCGAGGGGTTCATGTTGTCGGAGAACACCGACGCGCTGGAGCGGACCGGCGTGAACTGCTCCTCGGTGAAGCCGAACTTCTTGGCCTCGGCCAGCATCTTCTCGTTGCCGAGGTCCGAGCCGATCTTGCCGAAGACGGTGTTGCAGGAGTACTGGAGCGCCACCCGCAGCGTCGCGTTCTCGCAGGGGATGTTCCCCTCGTTCTTCAGCACGGTCGTGGTGCCCGGCATGGTCCACGGCAGCGGCGACTTCGTCTTCTGGTCCGCGTCCGTGTACAGCCCGTCCTCCAGGGCGGCGGCCGCGGTGAGGACCTTGAAGGTGGAACCGGGCGGGTACGTCTCGCGCAGGGCCCGGTTGAGCATCGGGTCGTCCGGGTTGTTCTTCTTGTCCAGCTTCTTCCAGGCCTCGGCGTCCTTGGTGCTGTTGCCGGCGATCGACGACGGGTCGTACGACGGGTAGGACGACAGCGCCAGGATCTTGCCGGTGGACGGCTCCAGAGCCACCACCGCGCCCTTGCCGCCCTGCTTCTTCAGGCCGTTGTACGCGGCCTTCTGCGCGGCGGCGTTGAGCGTGGTGACGACGTTGCCGCCCTCCTTCTTCTTGCCCGTCAGCATGTCGAGCGTGTTGCGGAAGAAGAGCCGGTCGTCGTTGCCGGTGAGGATGCCGTCCTCGAGGGACTCCAGCTGGTTGGCGCCGAAGGCCTGCGAGACGAAGCCGGTGACGGGTGCCCACATGGGCCCGTCCTTGTAGGTGCGCTTGTACTTGTAGTCGCCCGAGGTGGTCGTCGCGTGCCCGGTGATGGGGTTGCCGCCGACGATGATGTCGCCGCGCGGCGAGGCGTAGCGCTCGATCGAGACGCGTCGGTTCTTGGTGTCGGTCCTCAGCTCGTCGGCCTTGACGTACTGGATCCAGTTGTCGCGGATCAGCAGTGCCAGGACGAGCAGGCCGCAGAAGATCGCGATCCGGCGCAGTGGCTTGTTCATGACGGGCGGACCACCTGGGTCATCTCGGCGTCGGGGTTGGCGGCGGGAGCGGGGGCCGGGCGCCGGGCGGTGTCGCTGATGCGCAGCAGAATGCCGATCAGGGCCCAGTTGGCGATCACGGAGGAACCGCCGTAGGCCACGAAGGGCAGCGTCATGCCCGTCAGCGGGATGAGGCCCATGACACCGCCGGCCACGACGAAGACCTGGAGGCCGAAGGCGCCGGAAAGGCCGATGGCCAGCAGCTTGCCGAACGGGTCGCGAGCCGCGAGCGCGGTGCGTACGCCCCTCTCGATGATCAGGCCGTAGAGCAGCAGGATCGCCATGACGCCGGCCAGGCCGAGCTCCTCGCCGAAGGTGGCGAGGATGAAGTCGGAGTTGGCCGCGAAGCCGATCAGGTCGGAGTTGCCCTGCCCGAGGCCGGTGCCGAGCGTGCCGCCGGAGCCGAACGCCCACAGGGCCTGCATCGCCTGCTCGGAGTGGACGACGCCGTCCTGGACGCCAGCGCGGGAGAGCTCGAACTCGCGCATCGGATTGAGCCAGGCCTGCACACGCGTCTGGATGTGCGGCTCGAAGCTCGCCACACCGACGGCGCCGACCGCGGACATCAGCAGACCGAAGACGATCCAGCTGGTCCGCTCGGTGGCGACGTACAGCATGATGACGAACATCCCGAAGAACAGCAGGGACGTACCGAGGTCGGTCTCGAAGACCAGGATGAGGATCGAGATGACCCAGACGACGAGGATCGGACCCAGGTCGCGGCCGCGCGGCAGGTACAGGCCCATGAAGCGGCGGCTGGCCAGGGCGAGGGCGTCCCTCTTGACCATGAGGTAGCCGGCGAAGAAGACCGCCAGGGCGATCTTGGCGAACTCACCGGGCTGGAGCGTGCCGAGGCCGGGGATCTTGATCCAGATCTTGGCGCCGTAGATGTTCGCGCCGAGTCCCGGCACGAGCGGCAGGATCAGCAGGAACAGCGCTCCGGCCATGGAGATGTAGGTGTAGCGCTGGAGGACACGGTGGTCCTTGAGGAAGATCACTACGACCGCCAGCAGGGCGACGCCCATCGCCGAGTACAGCAACTGGCGCGGTGCGGCTTCGGCGTAGTTGCTGAGTCGCTTGGACTGGTCCAGGCGCCAGATGACGACCAGACCGAGCCCGTTCAGCAGCGTCGCCAGCGGCAGCATCAGCGGGTCCGCGTACGGCGCGAACTTCCGCACGGTGAGATGGCCGACGCCCGCGAGCAGGCCGAGTCCGAGGCCGTAGCTCAGCAGGCCCGGCGGCACCGAGTCGTTGATGGCCAGGCCGACGTTGGCATAGGCGAACACCGGGATGACGACGGCGAACACCAGCAGTGCCAGCTCGGTGTTGCGTCTGCTCGGTGCGCCGATCGCGCCGATGGTGGACGTGTGGTGCGTCGGCGAGTGCGACGTATTCGTACCGCTCATCTTCTAACGGGGCCTCTCACGGCTTGCCTACTGCTTACCGCACAGCGAGACGACCTTCTGCTCTTCCTCCGAGAGGCTGGGGCCGGGGCTGGGAGTGGGTGCGGTCGTGGTCGGGGGCGTGGACTTCTCAGGCGTCGACGGCGAGCCCGACGGGTTCGACGGGTTCGGCGTCGGTGTGGCCTTGGACGTGAAGGAGGCGGGAGTGGTTCCCGTGGTGCCCCCGGCCTCGCCTTCGCCGGTCTTGGCGTTGTTCTCGCTCTCGGCTTCGCGCCGCTGCGCCTCCTTCTTGCACGCGGAGGCCTGCACCGACAGTTCCTGGATCTTCGCCTGGGCGTTCTTCAGACCGCCCTCGGCGATGGTCGCCTTGACCAGCTTCTGCTGGTAGGGCGGCAGGTACTTGAGTTCGATCTCGGGGTGGTCCTTCTCGACCTTCGACAGCGACACCCACGCCAGGTCCTGGCTGATGCCCCGGTACAGCGCGACGTGCTCGTCCTCGGCGCCGACGTAGTACTGCGTCTGCGTCCAGCGCCAGCCGCCGTACAGACCGCCGCCGACGACGGCCAGCGCGAGGACGCCGTAGAGGGATCTCTTCAGCCAGCGGCCCTTCTTGCGGGGCTTGGTGAAGTCGCCGTCGTCGTAGTCGAATCCGGCCGCCGGGATGTAGCCGGTGGTGTCGCCGGAGCCGGGCGGGCCGAACTCGCCGCCTCCGCCGCCCTGGCCGTGCCCGTGGCGGCCGAGCCCGGAGGCGCGGCCGGCGGGGGTCTGCATGATGCCGTTGTCGTGCAGCTGGTGCTGGTTCTCGGCGACGGCGCCGACCACGACCGGGGTGTCGGACAGCTGCCCGGCGAGGGTGTCGCCGGTGTCGAGGTCGAGGACGTCGGCGACGATGACGGTGATGTTGTCCGGGCCGCCGCCGCGCAGGGCCAGCTCGATCAGGTTCTGGACGGTCTCCTGGGGGCCCTGGTAGCTGGCGAGGGTGTCCTCCAGGGTCTGGTGGGACACCACGCCGGACAGGCCGTCGGAGCAGATCAGGTAGCGGTCTCCGGCGCGGACCTCGCGGATGGAGAGGTCGGGCTCGACGTGGTCGCCGCTGCCGAGCGCGCGCATGAGGAGCGAGCGCTGCGGGTGGGTCGTGGCCTCTTCCTCGGTGATGCGGCCCTCGTCGACCAGGCGCTGCACCCAGGTGTGGTCCTGCGTGATCTGCGTCAGCACGCCGTCGCGCAGGAGGTACGCGCGCGAGTCGCCGACGTGCACCAGGCCGAGGCGCTGGCCGGTCCAGAGCAGGGCGGTGAGGGTGGTGCCCATGCCCTCCAGCTGGGGATCCTCGTCGACCATCGAGCGCAGCTGGTCGTTGGCGCGCTGCACCGCCGTGCCGAGCGAGGTGAGGATGTCGGAGCCGGGGACGTCGTCGTCGAGCGCGACGATCGTGGAGATGGCCTCGGAGGAGGCGACCTCGCCCGCCGCGGCGCCGCCCATGCCGTCGGCGATGGCGAGCAGGCGCGGGCCCGCGTACCCGGAGTCCTCGTTGCCCTCCCGGATCATGCCCTTGTGCGATCCGGCGGCGAAGCGCAGTGACAGACTCATGCGCACCTCGCCTGTCGGCTCCGGGTACAGCCGGTCGTGTCGAGCCACACTGCCCACCCTCCGGTCGGGAGCGCGCCGGGGCCCGGGGTGGGGCCCGCCACTGCGTGCTCGCTCCGCTCGCGCCTATCCATGATGTAGCACTACTTCCGCAGCTCGATGACGGTCTTGCCGATGCGGATCGGCGCGCCCAGCGCAATCGGTGTGGGAGTCGTCAGCCGGTTCCGGTCCAGGTACGTGCCGTTGGTGGAGCCGAGGTCCTCGACGATCCACTGGCCGTCGCGGTCCGGGTAGATCCTGGCATGGCGGCTGGAGGCGTAGTCGTCGTCCAGCACGATCGTCGAGTCGTGCGCCCTGCCCAGGGTGATGGTCTGGCCCTGGAGCGCGACCGTGGTGCCGGTGAGGGTGCCCTCGGTCACGACCAGCTTGGTGGGGGCGTTACGGCCGCGGCGGCCGCCGGCGGACTGCTGGCGCTGCGGCGGCGGGGCCTGGCGGGCGGCCTGCTGCTGACGGCCTGCCTCCCGTCGCGATCCGCGCTGGGTGACACGCGTACCGAACAGGTCGCTCCGGATGACCTGCACGGCCACGATCACGAACAGCCACAGTACGGCCAGGAAACCCAGCCGCATGACCGTGAGGGTCAGCTCTGACATTGCCCCCGCTTCACCCTTCGGCTTGCCGGTAAATGATGGTGGTGCTGCCCACGACGATCCGCGAGCCGTCGCGGAGCGTAGCGCGGGTGGTGTGCTGCCCGTCCACCACGATGCCGTTGGTGGATCCGAGATCCTGGATCGTCGAGGGCGTTCCGGTCCGGATCTCGCAGTGCCGGCGGGAGACGCCGGGGTCGTCGATCCGCACGTCGGCGTCGGTGCTGCGGCCCAGCACCAGCGTCGGGCGGGAGATCTGATGGCGCGTGCCGTTGATCTCGATCCAGTGGCGGGTGCGTCCGCCGGCCGCCGGGGCGGCCGGGGGCCGCTGGCCCGCGGGCTGCGGGTAGCCGTACCCGCCGGGGCGGCCGCCGGGCGGCGGCGCGGACGGCATGGGCGGGGCGCCCGCGGGCGCGGCGGCCGGCGGGTAGCCGTAGCCGCCGGGACGTCCGGCGGGCGGGGCGGCGCCTGACGGGGCCTGCTGGCTGCTGGAGGAGGCGAGCGTACGGCTGCGCACCCGGTACAGGCCGGTGTCCAGGTCGTCGGCCTTCTCCAGGTGCACCTTGATCGGGCCCATGAAGGTGTAGCGCTGCTGCTTGGCGTAGTCACGCACCATGCCGGCGAGCTCGTCGCCGAGCTGGCCGGAGTAGGGGCTGAGCCGCTCGAAGTCCGGCGTGCTCAGCTCCACGATGAAGTCGTTGGGCACGACCGTCCGGTCGCGGTTCCAGATGGTGGCGTTGTTGTCGCACTCGCGCTGGAGCGCGCCGGCGATCTCCACGGGCTGGACCTCGGACTTGAACACCTTGGCGAAGGTGCCGTTGACCAGACCTTCGAGACGCTGCTCGAACTTCTTCAGGACTCCCATGGGGCACCTCCTCCGTCGCTGCCGTCCTGTGTACTGCCCTGCGGGCCGCTTGCCTGGTACTGCTTACTGATCGTATCCACGCGCCGCTCGATCGGCTGGTTCCCCCTGTCAGCACGGCCGACGGGTGTCGACGCATGACGAAGTTCCCTGTGGAGCTCCCCTTCGAACTCCTCCGGTGGTACGGCTGCCGCGCAACCGCTCTCGCGTACTCCTGACAAGGATCGTAGAGGCGGCTGAAGACCAGTGTCCCGCACCCGGCTGTGGACCCGGACCGCCTCCTGGGGAGACGGGGGGTACCGGTACGAGGTTGATACGTGAAGCGCCACCCGTTGATACGTGGCCGGGGCACCGAAGGTTCGGAGGCGGGTCTGCCTGCGGAAGAACGGATGTGAATCCACCCCGTCCCGCGTGCTAATGTTCTGGGTGTCGGAAGGCGCCGGGCCCCAAGGGGCAGGAGCCCACGACACACCCAATGCGCGGGTGGCGGAATAGGCAGACGCGCTGGATTCAGGTTCCAGTGCCCGCAAGGGCGTGGGGGTTCAACTCCCCCCTCGCGCACCCTCGAAGGGGCGGCATCGTTCAGATGCCGCCCCTTTTTCGTGTCCGCGGATGTGACGGTTGTCTCGCGGCGCCCGTGATCGCGCGCGTGTGAGGAAGCTCTCAGGCCTGGTTGGCTCGCAAGTCCCCCAGCGACCGGCCGGGGGCGAAGCGTTCGCGTACGGCCGGGTCGTCGAGGAGGCGGGCCGGGTAGCCGGGGCCGGTGCGGGCGGCCAGGTCCTGGTGGCGCAGCGGCTCGCCGCAGCGGGAGCAGACGACCCGGGCCTCGGTGTCGTGGTCGCAGGGCGTGTGGTGCAGGACCACCGGTGCGCCCTCGTCGCCGGCCAGCCAGCGGTCGCCCCAGGCGTTGATCGCGGCGAGTACGCCGAAGAAGTCGCGGCCCTTGTCCGTCAGCAGGTACTCGTGGCGGACCGGGTCGCTCTGGTAGGCCTGTCGCCGCAGCAGGCCCTCGGACTCCAGGCGCCGCAGCCGGTCGGTGAGGGTGTTGCGGGCGATGCCGAGCGAGCCGATGAAGCCGTCGAAGCGGGATTCGCCGTAGAAGACCTCGCGCAGCACCAGCAGGCTCCAGGCGTCGCCCAGGATGTCGGCGGTGCGGGCGATGGAGCAGGGCCAGGTGTCGAACGAGGTCCGTTTCACGGCTGCCAGGTTATCGGTTTCATCATGAAATGGACCTGCCCTCGGGGCGTCACGCCCGTACGCCCGCCGGTTGTGCCGGGCGGCGGCGCAGGGCGAGGGCGGCCGGGACGATCGCGGAGGTCACGGCGAGGAGGGCACAGACGGCCGTCGTCGTGCCGAGGGCCTGCCAGGGGAGCTCGATCGTGACCGGGGCCGACAGCAGGGCGAGGGCGCTCGCCAGGCCGGCCAAATTGAGGGCGGCGACCAGGAGACCGAGAAGGGCACCGGCCGCCACGACCGTCAGGGCCTCGGCGCAGGTCAGCCTCAGGACCTGCCACCGGGTGGCGCCGGCCAGCCGCAGCGCGGCCAGGTCGCGGGCCCGGTCGGACGTCGCCATGACCATGGTGTTGGCCACGGAGATGCCCGTGTACAGGAGGGCGATGCCGAGGACCAGCAGGAGGCCGAGGCGGGTGGTGCGGTGTGCCTCGGGGCGGGTGGCCCGGATCCATTCCGCGCGGGTGAGGACCTGGCCGTTGCCGGTGCCGAGTGCCCGGCGGAGTGCGGTGACGACGGTTCCCGGGTCCGCTCCGGCGGTCAGGGCCACGTCGATCCGGTCGATCGTGGCGCCCGGGGCGTTGCGCGGGGTGACGTAGACGCCGTTGTCGCCGGTGCCGGTGCGCATCACCGCGGCGATCCGCAGGGTGCGCGGCGTTCCGTCGCCGAGCCAGACCCGGACCCGGTCGCCCACCCGGTGCCGCTGCCACTCCTCGTTGACGATGATCGAGTCGTCGTCGAGGTCGCTCACCGCGCCGGCGGCCAGGGGCAGGCGGGTGGTGGCCGCGAGGGGGCCGGGGGTGGCGGCGCGGGCCTCGGAGCGGATGAGTGCCACGCCGTCCTCCAGGACGTGGACGGCCGTCGAGGACGTCGGTGACGTCTCGATGCCCGGGACGGCGCGCAGTCTGCGCAGGGCGGCGGCGTCGAGGCCGGTGCCGGCCGGCGGGGTCACGACGAAGGCGGCGGTGGTGCGCTCACTCGTCTCGGTGCTCTTCGCCCGGTTCAGGGTCGCGGTGGCGCCGAGCAGGGAACCCGCGAGGGCGACGGTGACCAGGACGGGCGCCGCGAGCGCGGCGGTGCGGCGCATCCCGGCGGCGGTGTTCTCGCGGACCAGCAGGGCGCAGGCACCGGGCAGCCACGTCAGCAGCCGGGTCAGGGGGCGCAGCACCAGCGGGGAGAGCAGGGCGGCCGCGGTGATCAGCAGCATCGGGCGGCTGACGAAGGACTTGCGGTGCAGCAGACCGGCCGGGTCGCCGGCCAGGGACAGGCCCAGGGTCACCACGGCCGTCAGCAGCAGGACAGTGCCGCAGAGCAGGCGGCCCCGGGTGATCGTGCCGCTCTCCGCCGCGGCCTCCCGCAGTGCCTCGGTGGGGCCGGTGCGGCCGGCCCGCCAGGACGCCGCGGTCGCTCCGCACAGTGCGACGAGCAGGCCGGTCCAGAAGGCCGCGTGGTACGGCCAGGTGTGGTCGCCGATGGTGAACCAGGCCGGGGCGAGACCGTTGGCGACGACCCAGGCGGCGAGGCGCGGTGCCCCGTGGGAGCCGAGCGCGCAGCCGGCGGCCGAGGCGAGGGTGCCGACGGCGAGGGCCTCGGCGAGGACGGTCCGGCGGATCTGGCCCGGAGTGGCCCCGGCGGTGCGCAGCAGGGCGAACTCCCGGCGCCGCTGGGCGACCGCGAAGGCGAAGGTCGACGCCACGACGAACACCGACACGAAGGCGGTGACGCCGCCTGCCGTGCCGAACAGGGAGTTCATCGCCGTGAGGGCCTCGCTGTCCCGGCCGGGATCGGCGTCGGCGAGGCGGCGCGCGGTCCCGGTGAGGACCTGGGCGCTGCCGCCCACCGCCGCCCGCACGGCTGCCGGGTCGGCCTCGACGACCAACTGCGTGACCGGCGGCGCGAGTCGGGCTGCTCGGGCGTCGGTGAAGAACACGGCGTTCTCGAAGCCGCGCGAGGTGAGTGTGCCGACGACGCGTACGGTGCCCCGGTCGGTGCGCAGGCGTTGACCCGGGTGTGCCCGGTCGCCGGTGACGACGGCCTCGTCGGCCGCGCGCGGTGCCCGGCCGGTGGCGAGGTCGTAGGGGGCGAACGCGGCGGTGGACCAGGGGTGGCCGACCAGGTCGGCGGGGCCGCCCTCCGCTCGTACGGGGAACGCCCGGTCCTCGACGACCCGGCCCAGCTTCCGCAACCGCGCGACGGTCGTGGCCGGTACGGGACGCGGGTGCGCGAGCCGGGACTCGCGGGCGCCGATCGGGGTCGGTACGCGCAGGGTGTCCTGTCCCTTGACCACGACGGGCGCTGCCGCGAAGCGTTCGGGGGCGCGCTCCGGGGCGGTGGCCGACGAGGCCAGGGCCAGGCCCGTCACGGTGAGCAGCGCCACGCCCAGCGAGAGCGCGACGAAGCTGCCGGTGAAGGTGGCCCAGCGGGTGCGCAGGGTGCGCAGGGCGACGCTCAGCACGGCACGGCCTCCAGGCGGGTCATGCGCGCGGCGACGGTGTCGGCGCTCGGGCCGGTCAACTCCCCGTGGACACGCCCGTCGACGAGGAAGACCACGCGGTCGGCGTACGCGGCGGCCACCGGGTCGTGCGTGACCATGACGACGGTCTGGCCCTCGCGGTCGACCATGCCGCGCAGCAGCCCGAGCACCTCGCGGCCGGTGCCGGTGTCCAGGGCGCCGGTCGGTTCGTCGGCGAACAGCACGTCGGGACGGGTGATCAACGCGCGGGCCAGGGCGACACGTTGCTGCTGGCCGCCGGAGAGCCGGGACGGTCTGTGCCGGGCTCGTTCAGCGAGGCCGACCTGCTGGAGCGCCTGGCGCACCCGGGCCTTGGCAACGCGCCGGCCGGCCAGCCGCAGGGGCAGGGCGACGTTCTGCTCGGCGGTCAGCGAGGGCAGCAGGTTGAACGCCTGGAAGACGAACCCGACGCGCTCGCGGCGCAGCAGGGTCAGCCGGCGCTCGCTCAGCCCGGCCAGTTCGGTGCCGGCGAGGCTGACCGAGCCGGAGGTCGGCCGGTCCAGGCCGGCGGCGCACTGGAGCAGGGTCGACTTGCCGGAGCCGGAGGGGCCCATGACGGCGGTGAAGGTCCCGGCGGGGAACGCCAGGGAGACCTCGTCGAGTGCGGTCACGGGCCCGTACGTCCTGGTGACCGAGTCCAGCCGGACGGCGTCGTGTGTCATGGGTTCCCCCTGGTGTCGGTGTCGCTTCCACCAAACCGGGCGGGGGCGGGTGTGCGCAGTGCGGCGGGGCCTAGAACTGGGGTAGGGCCAGGCATACCTCCGGGCCTCCGTCCGAGCCCATGGCCGGGGCCCCGGCCCGCTTCTACGGTGATCCCCATGCATCCTCGGAACGTGTGGCAGGCCATGTCCCGCCCCGGTTATCCGCTGTCGGCGTGGCCGTGGCGGTCGGCCGCATACCTGCTCACCGGCGCGGTGACCGGTGTCGTCGTGCTCGTGGGGATCGCGGTCTCGGTGGCGGCCGGCGGGGTGCTCGCCCTCGCGCTGGTGGGGCTGCCCCTGCTGCTCGGGACGGCCCTGGCGGGCATTCCGGTGGCGGCGGTGGAGCGGTTCCGGCTGCGGCTGGTCGACGCGGAGCCGGCGTCCGACCCGCACGAGGCGCCCCGGGAGCCGGGGCTGCGGGCCTGGCTGTCGACCCGGTTGCGGGAGCGGGCCACCTGGCGGGAGCTGGGCCACGCCCTGCTGTTCGCGGGGCTGTTGTGGCCGGTCGACGCCCTCGCGTTCGCCGTCTTCCTGCTGGGACCGCTCTCCGTGGTGGCGACTCCCGTGCTCATGGCCGTCTTGGGCGAGGCGAAGGTCCTCAAGCTGTGGCTGGTCACCACCTGGCCCGCTGCCGTCGGGTGTGCCGTCCTCGGGCTGGTCCTGCTCGGTCTGGGCGCCTACCTGCTGGGCGTCGCCGCCGGTGCGCGGGCCGGGCTGGCCCGGCTGCTGGTCGCGCCGCGCGAGGCCGACCTAGGGGCAAGGGTGGTCGAACTGGCCCGGTCCCGGGTGCGGTTGGTGGACGCGTTCGAGGCGGAACGGCGGCGGATCGAGCGCGATCTGCACGACGGGGCGCAGCAGCGGCTCGTCGCCCTGACCATGACGCTCGGCCTGGCCCGGCTGGACGCCCCGCCGGGTCCGCTGGCCGAGCAGCTCGCCAAGGCCCATGCTCAGGCGGGCACGGCCCTTGAGGAACTGCGCGAACTCATCCACGGCATCCACCCCAAGGTCCTCGCCGACTACGGCCTCGAAGCCGCCGTCGCCGACGCCGCCGACCGCTCGGCGGTGCCCGTGGACGTCGATCTGCAGCTGCCCGGGCGGTTCTCCCAGGCCGTCGAGGCCGCCGCGTACTTCGTGGTGTGCGAGGCGCTCGCCAACGTGGGCAGGCACAGCGGGGCGAGCCGGGCGGAAGTGAGCGGCGGGTACCGCAGCGGCCGGCTGGTCCTGTCGATCCGCGACGACGGGCGCGGTGGTGCGCGGGCCGGGGAGGGCAGCGGGCTGACCGGACTCGCCGACCGGGTGTCGGTGCTCGATGGCAGACTCTCCCTGTCCAGTCCGCCCGGCGGACCGACCCTGCTGCGTGTGGAGATCCCTTGTGACCCTGCGAGTTGAGCGACCGCTGCGGGTGGTCCTGGCCGAGGACAGCGTGCTGCTGCGGGACGGGCTCGTCGGGCTGCTCGGCCGCTGCGGACACGAGGTCGTCGCGGCCGTCGGGGACGCCGGGGCACTGATCGCGGCCGTCGGGGAGCACGCGCCCGACGTGGTCGTGACGGACGTGCGGATGCCGCCCGGCTTCCAGGACGAGGGCCTGCACGCGGCGGTACGGCTGCGCCAGGAGCGGCCCACGCTGCCCGTCCTGGTCCTCAGCCAGTACGTGCAGCGCCGGTACGCCGCCGAGCTGCTGGACTCCGGTGACGGCACGGGCGTCGGCTATCTGCTCAAGGACCGGGTCGGTCAGGTCGAGGAGTTCGTCGAGGCGCTCGGCGAGGTGGCCGACGGCGGCACGGTCGTCGACCCCGAGGTCGTACGGCAGTTGCTGCGCCGCCGCCGCGACCCGCTGGAGCGGCTCACCCCACGTGAGCGGGAGGTGCTGGCGCTGATCGCGGAGGGCAGGTCCAACGGCGCGATCGCGCGCGAACTGGTCGTCTCCGAGGCGGCCGTGGGCAAGCACATCTCCGGCATCCTCACCAAGCTTGACCTGCCACCGGCGGACGAGACGCATCGCCGGGTGCTGGCCGTGCTGGCGTACTTGCGGGCGTAGGAGCGGGTCGGCCGGGCCCGGCCGACCCGCTCCCGGCGGGGGCGGCAGGCGGTGACGGCCGGACCGAACCCCCTCGGCCCGGGAGCGCGTTGTGCAAAAACCAGCGAGTTGGTTTCATTGCGTCGCCATCAGAGCCCTCCACGGGAGCCAGGGGTGACCAAACAGGACCGGGCCGTCCGGACCCGTCTCGCGCTGATCCGGTCGGCGGCCGAGCAGTTCGAGGCGCGGGGATACATCCGGGCCAGTCTTGCGGAGATCAGCGCGGGAGCCGGCGTCAGCTCGGGCGCGCTGCACTTCCACTTCGCGAACAAGGCCGCCGTGGCCGAAGCCGTCGAGCGCGCGGCCGCCCGTGCGCTGCGCCGGGTCGCGGCCCGGGGCCGCGGCGGCGACGGGTGCGCCCTGCAGCGCCTCGTGGACGTCACGCACCACGTCGCCCGGCTGCTGTGCGCCGACATCGTGGTGCGCGCGGGGCTGCGGCTCAACGCCGAGGCGGTCGCCGGGCGGGTGCGTGACCTGCGCCGGGAGTGGCGGGAGTGCGTGCACGAGCTGCTGGCCGAGGCGGAGCGCAGGGGCGAACTCGCCGCCGGGATGCCGCCCCACCGCTCCAGCGCCGTGGTCCTCGCCGCCACGACCGGCATCGAGGTGCTGGCCCGGGAGGACCCCGGCTGGCTCGCCCGCCCCTCGCTGACCGACCTGTGGCACCTGCTCCTGCCGTGCGTGGCCGCACCACACCTGGCCGGCGCACTGGACCCGGCCGGGACCGGGCCGGACCACGCGGACCCGCACGCCGACGGGGAGGCGGACGTCGGCAGGGAGGCGGACACGGCGGACGGGGCGCTGGAGGAGCCGGGCCGGGCGGGACTCGCGCTGCGGTAGCAGGGCGTCCCGGCGGGCGCCGGTCGGCCCCTCCCATGGCCGACAGCGGGTGAAGTGGTGGCCAAAACAAACCGGATGCCAAGTTTTTTCGTCACTTGGATCGCACGATGGTTCCCCAGCCTCTGGACCGAGGAGCGATGAGTCATGGCACAGCACGCCTGCCCCTTCCTGGCGATCGACCCGTCCGGCCAGGATCTCTACGGCGAGATAGCCCGGATCCGGGCCCAGGGACCGGCCGTGGAGGTGGAACTCCCGGGCGGCGTACGGGCGTGGTGGATCAACGGCCTGGAGCTGAACAAACGGCTCCTGGCCGGCCCCGAGACGAGCAAGGACGCCTTCCAGCACTGGCCGGCCTGGATCAACGGGGACATCTCCCGCACCTGGCCGCTGGCGATCTGGGTGTCGGTGCGCAACATGGTCACGGCCTACGGCACCGACCACAGCCGGCTGCGCAGGCCGATGGCCGCCGCCTTCACCAAGCGCCGTGTCGACGCGCTGCTGCCGCGCGTCCAGGAGATCGTCGACCGGGCGCTGGACGACCTGGAGCGGATCCCGGAGGGCGAAGTCGTCGACCTGCGGGCGGGGTTCGCGGCGCCGATACCGCATGAGGTGGTGTGCGAACTCTTCGGCGTGCCGCCGGGGGAAGACGGCCCGCGGAGCGCCCTCTACCGCATCATCAACCGCTTCTTCGACACGGCGATCACCCTGGAGGACGCCCAGGCCAACGGGGTCGAGCTGTACGGCACGCTGACCGCGTTCCTCCAGTACAAGCGCGAGCACCCGGCCGACGATCTGACGACGGCCCTGATGGCCGCGCACGACGAAGGCAGCCTCAGCGAACAGGAGTTGATGGACAACCTGATCCTGCTGCTCACCGCGGGCTTCGAGACGACCGTCAACCTCATCGACAACACCGTGCACAGCCTGCTCGCCCACCCCGACCAGCTCGAACTCGTCCGCACCGGGCAGGTGACCTGGGAGGACGCCATCGAGGAGTCGCTGCGCTTCGAGGCGCCCGGTGCCATGTCGGGACTGCGCTACGCCGTCGAGGACATCGAGATCGAGCCAGGTCTGACGATCCCGAAGGGCGACCCGGTCGTGGTCTCGTTCGCCGGTGCCGGACGCGACCCCGAGCGGCACGGCCCGGACGCCGAACGGTTCGACGTCACCCGGTCCACCAGCCGCGACCACGTGTCCTTCGGCCACGGCGTGCACCACTGCCTGGGCCGGCCCCTCGCCATGGCCGAGGCGACGGTGGCTCTGACGTCCCTGTTCGACCGGTTCCCGCGGCTGGCCCTGGCCGATCCGTCCCGGCCCCCGCAGCGGCTGCGGTCCATCATCTCCACGGGGCACCAGGAGTTGCCCGTGCTGCTGCACGGCCGCGGTGCCGGTTCGCAGCCGGGTCCGCGTCCGGAGGAGGCGGAGGCGATCAGGAAGCTCTCCGGCCTCGGAGGAACGAGCGGTACCAGGGTGCCGCGCGTCTGAACTCGGCCGCGAACCCCTCGCCGGGCGAGCAGTCGAGGTCCTTCCAGAAGGCGTCGTCCACGAACCAGTGGTCGACCGTGAGCATGCCGAGGTGATGGAGGGCCAGCGGCTTCCCGGCGGCCCGGTCCAGGGCGGTGGCGACGTCCACCGCCGCGCCGCCGCCGGGCTCCTCCAGCAGCGTGCCCACGGCCCCGAGCAGGTCCGGGACGCTCACCGGCTCGGGGTGGTTGACGTGGTGCACACCGCCGTCGTGCGCCGGGGACAGGGCGGCGGCCACCACCGCACGGCCCAGGCTGTCGACGTCGATCATCGACTGGAGCGCCGCACAGCCGGTGAGGGCCGTCGTCGACAACTCGCCCAGCAGCCACACCAGTCCGGGGACGGCCCACCGGTCGCCCTCGCCGTACACGAGGTGCGGGCGCAGCACCAGACCGCCCGCGTCGAGGACGTGCCGTTCGGCGGCGGCCCGGGTGCGGCTGGTGGCCGACGCGGGCGCGATCGGCACCTCCCCGGGGCGTACACCGCGGAAGGGGCCCCGGCCGTGGACGGCGGCCGTGCTCACGTACACGATCCGGCTCACCCCGGCGCGCACGGCCTCCTCGACCAGGGCTCGTGTGCCCAGGTCGTTCATGGCCTCGACGGTCCCGGCGTCGCCGCCGATCCGGGTGGCGCAGTGCACCAGGACGTCGGTGCCCGCGCAGCTGCCGCGCAGGGAGGGCGGGTCGCCGAGGTCGCCGTGGACGAACGCGCCGGGGCCGGCCTCCGGTGGGGTACGGCGTGACAAGTGCCGGACCCGGACGCCGGGTTGCCGTTCTGCGGCGGCGGCGACCCTGCTGCCGACGAAGCCGCTGGTGCCCGTGATCAGAAGGTCGACCGTCACGACAGGGACCGTACCCGGGCCGGTAGCGGGCAGGTCAGCGTGGCGCTGAAGACGGACTCGCCGTCCTGCCGCCCCGAGACCCGTACGGTCGTCTCTCCGGGATCTCCCGGCCCCTCGTCGAGCACCTCCGTCTCGATCCAGCACGGGCTGTGCAGCTCCGCGTACCGGGAGAAGGTCGCGGCCATCGAGCGGGGCAGGAAAGGGTGCCGACCGGAGGCGGCGGTCGCTGCCTGGCGGGCCGCCTCGAACAGGACCATGCCCGGCACATGGTCGTTGGGCCGCGGGAAGAGCACCGGATGGCCGGTGTCCACGCGCAGCCGCCAGACGCCGGGGCGGTCGGCGGGGGCGAGGACGACGTCCTCGGCGCGGGAGCGGCCGGCCAGCGCCGGTGATATGCCGGGCAGCAGCGGAACCGGGGTGCCCACTTCGGCCAACTGCGCGGCCCGCAGCCGGCGGTAGGCGAGCGGCGAGGTGCAGCCGGTGCTGCCGGTGCCGCGGGCGACGAAGCGTCCCGCGCGGCGGAACTCCATCGTGGTCCGCATGCTGTGCAGGCCGCGACCGCGACGGCGTATCTCGGAGCACACGACGTCGATCTCGACCGGTTGTGCCGCGTCCGACAGCAGGAGCGCGGACGGGTCGGTGTGGACCGTCAGGTCCCACATGACGAAGTGGGTGTCCGCGGGGGCGCCGAACTCGGCGTGCGCGAGCACCATCGAGGCCTGCCGCAACGTTTCGCCCACGACCATCGGGTCCTGGTGGCGGTCGTCCACGGGCCCGAAGAAGGCGTGGTCGGCCGGCCAGTGAGCGGTGAAGCGGAAGCGGGTTTCGGAGATGCGGCGCCACCGGACGGGGAAGACGTCTGCTTCCGTGGTGCGGTGGGCGAGTTCCTTGGTGACCGAGGTGACCGAGGGGGCTTCGGTGGTTTCTGCGGAGTCGGTGGCTGCGGCTTGTGGCGCGTTCTCGACGGCCGCAGCGGTTCTGTTTGCCGGACGGCCCTCCTGTCCGGTCTGATCGTCCGTGGGTGCGCTTAAAGGTTCTGACTGCGGCATGAGAACCCCCAGGATCGGCTGCCTGGCTGAGGTCGGCGTTGACTAAGATACGGACGAGCCGGTTTTTTTCAAAGGGTTGGACAAACCGCTGGGACAGGCTCTCGCGCCCCCGCCGCACAGCGATTTCACTGCGATCGACGGAGATCAGGAGGCACCCGATGGCGCGACAGGAGCGCGCGATCCGCACCCGGCGGACCATCCTCGAAGCGGCCGCGGCCGTCTTCGACGAACGTGGCTACACCTCGGCGACCATCGGGGAGATCCTGGACCGGGCGGGCGTCACCAAGGGCGCGCTGTACTTCCACTTCGGTTCCAAGGAGGAGCTGGCGGTCGGGGTGTTCGAGGAGCAGCTCGGGATCACGCTCCCGCCCCAGTCCAGCAAGCTCCAGGAACTCGTCGACTCCGGGCTGGTGCTGGCCCGCCGGCTGCGGTCCGAACCGCTGGTTCGCGCCAGTGTGGGGCTCGCCCTCGACCAGGGGGCCATGGACCTCGACCGCACTCCGGCCTTCCGGATGTGGATCGACCAGAACGTGCAGATGCTGGCCGAGGCGAAGGCGCAGGGCGAACTGCTGCCGCATGTCGACGTGGCCGAGACGGCGGAGCTGCTGGTCGGCAGCTTCTCGGGGGTGCAGCTGCTGTCCCAGTTGCGCTGCCAGCGGCAGGACCTGGAGCGCCGCATCATCGTGATGTTCGAACACTTCCTGCCGAGCATCGCCGTCCCCGCGGTGCTGGCCCGGCTCGACATCTCCGCGGAGCGGGCCGAGCGGGTGCTGGCGCAGGGGCAGGTGGAGGTGCCCGTGCAGGGGCGGGTGCAGGTGCAGGAGGGGGCCGTGCCGGCGGCGCAGGTCTCGTCGGGGGCGTAGGAGCCGGCCCGAGTGCGACGGCCCCGTGAGTGTCGCTGTCCGTCCTTGCCTGTTCCTTTCTGCTCCGCATGGGTTGTCCACAGCTGTGGAGATGTCCACAGGGTCTGACGCGTTCCGGCCGTCGGCTGTACGGTCGGCACGAGTTGATGTTCGTGCCCGTGCGGGGGAGGCGGTCGGTGTGACCAGGGACGGTGCTGGGGCCGAGGGCGGGGCGGCGCACGGGGCGACCCGTCGGCTGCCGCGGGTGCGCGGTTTCGCCGAGTGGCCCGTCGAGGGCTCGCCCAAGGACGAGGGCAAGGCCCTGCGCAAGCGGATCCCGCGCAGCGCGCATGCCACGCTCGATCCGGACGAGTCCCGGCCCGATGCGGTGAGCGCGGTCGAGGAGTCGGGGCGCGGCCGGCTCCCCGAGCTGACGCCGATCCGGGTCGGCCGCATGGCCGCCACCCCGTTCGCGTTCCTGCGCGGCGCCGCGGGCCTCATGGCCCACGACCTGGCGCGCACCCCCATGACCCGGATCCGGGCCCAGATCTGCGGCGACGCCCACGCGGCCAACTTCGGCCTGTACGGCGACGCCCGCGGCGGCCTGGTCATCGATCTGAACGACTTCGACGAGACGGTGCTCGGCCCCTGGGAGTGGGACGTGAAGCGCCTCGCGGCGTCCCTGGTGCTCGCGGGCCGGGAGGCCGGAGCGGACGAGGACAGGTGCCGCAAGGCGGCCTGTGACGCGGTGGGTGCCTACCGCCGCACCATGCGGCTGCTGGCGAGGCTCCCGGTGCTGGACGCGTGGAACGCCATCGCGGACGAGGAGCTCGTCTCCCACACGGACGCCCATGACCTGCTCGGCACGCTGGAGCGGGTCTCCGAGAAGGCCCGCCACAACACCAGCGGCCGTTTCGCGGCCAAGTCGACGGAGGCCACCGAGGACGGCGGGCGCCGCTTCGTCGACGCCCCGCCGGTGCTGCGGCGCGTCCCGGACGAGGAGGCCGCGGCGGTTGCGGCGTCCCTGGAGGAGTACGTCGGCACGCTGCCGGAGGACCGGCTGCCGCTCCTCGCCCGGCACGCGGTGCACGACGTGGCGTTCCGCGTCGTCGGCACCGGCAGCGTCGGCACCCGGTCCTACGTCGTGCTGCTCCTGGACCACCGGGGCGAGCCGCTGGTGCTCCAGGTGAAGGAGGCGCGGGCGTCGGCGCTCGTGCCGCACCTGGTGACGGCCGGTTTCGACGCGCCGGCGGCCGGCCACGAGGGCCGGCGGGTCGTCCTGGGGCAGAAGCGGATGCAGGTCGTGAGCGACATCCTGCTGGGCTGGACGACGGTCGACGGGCGCCCCTTCCAGGTCCGCCAGTTCCGCAACCGCAAGGGCAGCGTCGATCCGGCCGCCCTGGCAGCCGACCAGATAGACGACTACGGCCGGATGACCGGCGCCCTCCTGGCCCGCGCCCACGCCCACAGCGCCGACCCCCGCCTCATCGCCGGCTACTGCGGCAAGAGCGAGGAGCTGGACGAGGCGATGGCCGCGTTCGCCGTCGCCTATGCGGACCGTACGGAGGCGGACCACGCGGACCTGGTGGCGGCGGTGCGGGCGGGGAAGGTCGCGGCGGAGACGGGGGTGTGACTCCTGGGCTCTGCGGGCGCGCGGCTGTCCGGAGCGCGGGAGTGGCCGGGCCGTGGCCTACGCTGGTCGGGTGACGACCCCGGAAGCTGAGCAGGGTGGTGGCGGCGCCGGTGAGGAACGGGTGACGCCCGAAGGTGACGCGGCGCGTGCCGAGGACGGCGAGGTTCGCCCCGAGGACGGTGCGGCGCAGAGCGAAGGCGAGGCGGCGCGGCCCGAGGCGCGGCTGGAGAAGGCCGTGCGGGCCGCCGAGCAGGCGCTGATCGAGTACGAGATCGCGGTGGAGACCTTCCGCGTCGAGGTCGAGAACTTCTCCCGGCTGCACGAACAGAAGCTCGGTCCGGTGTACGCCCGGCTGGAGGAGCTGGACGCCCGGATCCTGGAGGCCAGGGCCGCCCGCAGCGGCGACGCGGAGGACCGGCGCCGCGCGGAGGAGGCAAGGGCCCGGCTCGCGCCGATCCCCGGCGTCGAGGAGCTGCTGCACGGCTGGATGGACGACAGCGGCCTGTTCCCGGAGGCCGTGGCGATGCTCACGGACCAGGCGGTCCGGCCACCGCAGCGGGTCCGCCCCAGCGAGGAGGCCCGCAAGCTCTACCGCGAGCTGGCCCGCAAGGCCCACCCGGACCTGGCGCAGGAGGAGCAGGAACGCGCGCGGCGCGAGGAGTTCATCACCCGGGTGAACGCCGCCTACGCCCGGGGCGACGAGGCGGAGCTGCGCGAGCTCGCCGAGGAGTGGGCCAAGGGGCCAGAGCTGAAGCGGGGCCCGAGCCGCGCCGAGGAGCTCTACGCCCGCCTCGAATGGCTCGCCCAGCGCAAGGAGCTGCTCGCCCTGCTCGCCAAGGAGCTGGAGGAGAGCGCCATAGGCCACATGCTCCAGCTGGCCCCGGACGACCCGGACGGCCTCCTGGACGAGATCGGGCAGCAGCTGCTCACCCAGGTCACCGAGCGGGAGCGGGAGCTGGCCGCGCTGCTCGCGGACACCCCGTAGGGCCTGTCGTCCGGGTCAGGGCGGGGCACGGGCCGGTTCGGGTAGCGTCGGACGCATGAGTTTCGGAGCTGGTGTGCCCACGGTCGAGGTCGCGGACCTCAAGGACGGCGACTTCCTGCTGGACGTCCGGGAGGACGACGAGTGGAAGGCCGGTCATGCCGAAGGGGCGCTGCACATCCCCATCAGCGACTTCGTCGCCCGGTACGGCGAGCTGACCGAGGCCGCCCCGCAGGACGGCCGGATCCATGTGATCTGCCGGTCCGGCGGGCGTTCCGCCCAGGTCACCATGTACCTGGCCCAGCAGGGCATCGACGCCGTGAACGTCGACGGCGGCATGCAGGTGTGGGAGGCGGCGGGCCGTCCCGTCGTGACGGACGACGGGCAGCCCGGGTTCGTCCTGTAGCGGCTGTAGCGCCCTCCGCCGCAGCCGCCGGTGGGTTCAGGCCAGGGGATGGGCCGCCAGCAGGTCGCCCAAGGTCTCCTCGTGCGCCGCCGCCGGGCCGAGTGACAGCTCCAGGTGCTTGGCCCAGGCGTGGTACCGGTGCAGGGGGTAGTCGACGTCGGCGCCGAACCCGCCGTGCAGGTGCTGCGCGGTCTGCACGACCCGGCGTACGCCCTCCGCCGCCCAGATCTTGGCGACGGCGACGTCACCGGTGGCGGGCAGCGCGCCCGGGGCCCCCGAGGCGATCCGCCACGCGGCCTGCCACAGCGTGGCCTCCATCGCGCGCAGGTCGATGTAGCGGTCGGCGGCCTGCACGGCGACGGCCTGGAAGGTCGCGATCGGGAAGCCGAACTGCTCCCGCTCGCTCGTGTACGCGCCGGTCATCCGCAGCACGCGCTCCCCGAGCCCGAGCGCCAGCGCACACGTCCCGGTGGCCAGCAGGTCCCGCAGCCACTCCCACGCCCCGTCGGCGTCGATCACGTCCCGGGCGGTCAGCCGCGCCGACTCCAGCCGCAGCTCGCCGAGCCGCTCACCGCTCGTGGAGAACTGCTCGGTGAGGACGGCCCCCTCGTGGCCACGCGGCACCAACGCCAGCACGGTCCGGCCCGTCTCCGTGTGCGCGGGGACGACCGTGACGTCCGCGTCGTACGCCCACGGCACCGCCGTCTGCACTCCGTCCAGCACCCACGCCTCGCCGTCCCGCCGTGCGGTGACGGCGAGCTCGGCCGGGTCGTGGCCGGTGCGGCCGTGTGCGGCGACGGTCAGCACGAGCTCGCCCCGGCCCGCCCGGGCCGCCAGGGTGGCCTTCGCCTCCTCGCTGCCGTAGGCCTGGACGACGGCGGCTGCCGCGCTGTTCTCCAGCAGCGGCACCCTGGCCAGCACCCGCCCCGACTCCCGCAGCACCAGGCACAGCGCGATCGCGTCCAGGCCTGCCCCGCCGTAGTGCGCGTCCAGCAGCAGGCTCAGCAGGTCGGCGTCGGCGAGCTTGGCCCACAGGGCGCGGTCGAAGGTGTCGGCGACCGCGCCCGCAGTCAGGGCCGGGCTGGGCACGGCGTCCGGCGCGACCGCGGTGAACACGCCCTTCGCCGCCTCGGCCGCCGCCTGCTGCTCCTCGGTGAAGCTGAAGTCCACGGTGCCTGTCCTTCCGGCCGGTCCCGTTGAGCTGACGGGCGCAAGATAGAACACGTTCTAGAAGAAGGGAATGGGCGTACGGGCGGACGCCGTAGGGTGTCACTCCTGCGGACGAGCTGCCCGGGCGCCCTGTGGATAACCTGCGGGGGTCCCCTGTGGACCGGGGGGATCACTGCTCCCCGGCCGCCGCGAGCGCCGTACGGTCGGCTTCCCGTCGGCATCCGGTCGGCATCCGGTCCGCCGAGGGGCGGCTTCCGTGGTGTGGTGACGGCCACGGCCGGAACCGGACGAAGAGGCTGTGCCCGGGTGGGCGGCCTGAGTACCGTGCCCGTGCCGACGTCGCGCAGCGGTGCGCGGGCGGTGCGACGCCCTCGCGACCGGGCGGACGGAACGACGGACCGGGATCGTGGAACGGGGCTGAATGGACGCGTACGACGGAGGCTCGAACGCCCGGCACGGGCTGGACGGGCCGGCCGCGCCGGGTGTGCCGGCCGAGTCGGGCGGGTCTGTCCCGGCGGTCGGTCCTGCCGAGCCCCACCCGCCTGCCGAGCCGGACCCGCCCGCCGAGCCGGACCCGTTCGCCGGACCCCGCACCGGTATAGCCGCGCTCTCCCTGCGCTACCAGATAGGTGTCGCGCTGGCGCTCGCGGTCGTGGCGGTCGGGGTGTGTGTGCACCTCGGGATGACGTTCCTGCACGTCGCGCCGCCGAACACCGTCACCAGGGAGCACGGCACGGCCGTGGACGACTGGATCTATCCCGAGTTCGAGCAGAACTGGAAGCTCTTCGCGCCGAACCCGCTCCAGCAGAACATCTCCATCCAGGTCCGCGCCGAGGTCCGGGACGGGGAAGGCGGGACGCTGACCACCGGCTGGTACGACCTGTCCGCCGAGGACGGCCGGGCCATCGACGGCAACCTGCTGCCCAGCCACACCCAGCAGAACGAGCTGCGCCGCGCCTGGGACTTCTTCCTTGCGACCCACGACAGCGAGGACCGCCCGGTGGGCCTGCGCGGCTCGCTCTCCGAGTCGTACCTGCGCCGGATCGTGGTGCTGCGCCTCGACCGCGACGACGCCGTGCGGGCCACCACCGGGGGTGCCGGTGTCATCGAGCGGGTCCAGGTCCGCTCCCGCACCAGCAACGTGCCCCCGCCGCGGTGGAGCCGGGAGAAGGTCTCCACGACGCCGGTCTACCGCGAGCTGCCGTGGTGGCCGGTGCCGCAGGACGAGGCCGGGGGTGGCGTGCGGTGAACCGCTTTTCCCTGGCCTTCTCGCGCGGTGTCGCCCGGGTCACCGAGGCCGCCCTCGGCCCCTATCAGACCGCCGTGATCCGCATCGGCTTCAGTGCGACCTGGCTGCTGTTCCTGCTGCGCGAGTTCCCCCACCGCCACGAGCTCTACGGCCCCGACGGGCCCTGGAGCTGGGGTCTCGCCGAGCAGTTGATCGGGACCAACAAGGCGTTCACCGCTCTCATGTGGTCGGACGGCGGGATCTGGTTCGAGAGCGTCTACCTGCTCGCGATCCTCGCCAGTGCCCTGCTGATGCTGGGCTGGCGCACCCGCACCCTGTCGGTGCTGTTCATGGTCGGCGTGCTGTCGCTCCAGAACCGCAGCGTCTTCATGGGCGACGGTGGCGACAACGTGCTGCACCTGATGTCGATCTACCTGGTGTTCACGCGCTGCGCCCAGGTGTGGTCGCTGGACGCCCGGCGGGCCGCGCGCGCCCGGGCGGCACACGCGCGGGGTGAGCGGGTCAGGGACCGGACCGGCCCGGCCCTGTGGGGTGTGCTCGGGTTCGTGCTGGTCGGGGTGACCCTGGCCGGCCGGATGGAGGGCGACCGGCTGATACCGGCGCTGCTGTGGACCGTGTGGGTGGCGCAGGCCCTGTGGTGGCTGACGGGGCGCCGCGCGAAGCCCGGTGAGCCGCGGATCATGCTCGACGTCGTCGCCAACATCGTGCACAACGGCGCCCTGCTCGTGATCATGGCCGAGGCGTGCCTGATCTACGCGACTGCCGGCTGGTACAAGATCCAGGGCTCCCGCTGGCAGGACGGCACCGCCGTCTACTACCCGCTCCACCTGGAGTACTTCTCGCCCTGGCCCGGGCTCGCCGACCTGCTGACCGCCAGCGGCACGATGGTGATGCTGGTGACCTACGGGACGGTCCTCGTGCAGGTCGCCTTCCCGTTCACGCTGTTCAACCGGCGGGTGAAGAACGTCCTGCTCGCGGTCATGATCACCGAGCACGCCGTGATCGCCGTCGTGCTCGGACTGCCGTTCTTCTCGCTGGCGATGATCGCGGCGGACGCGGTGTTCCTGCCGACGACCTTCCTGCGCCGCCTGGGCGGCGGGGCGGCCCGCGCGCGTGACCGGCTGCTGCGGCGCGGCGGGCCCGCGCAGTCCCCCGACCAGCACGCCCACGAACGCCCCGAGGCCACGCACGTAGGCTTCGGGACATGACCGACCCCGTCACCGTCTGGCGCCGGCTCGCCGGCAGCAGCGTCCTGCTCGACGGCTTCCACGCCCTGAAGCACGCCGTGCGCTTCGGCGCCGAGGTGCCGGTCGCGGTCGCCGCCGACCGGGCGGCCACGCTCGCCCTCGCCGACGAGTTGGCTCCCGACGTACAGGACGCGCTGGCCGGGCTGCTGACGGAGGTGCCGCACGAGACGTACGCGTCGTTCGTCCCGCGCCCGCACCCCACCGCCGTGGCCGCCCTGGCCGTACGGCCCTCCCGCGCGTCCAACCTGGAGAAGCTGGCGCACACCCCTCGCACGGCCCCCGTCGTGGTCCTCGACAACCCGCGCAACCTGGGCAACGCGGGGGCGGTGATCCGCCTGGCCGCCGGCCTCGGGGCGACGGGCGTGGTGACGACGGGGACGGTCGACCCCTGGCACCCCACCGTCGTACGCGGCGGGGCCGGGCTGCACTTCGCGACGGCGGTGGAACGGCTGGAGGTGTCCGACCTGCCGCCCGGCCCGCTGTTCGCGCTGGACCCGGAGGGCGACGACATCCGGGCCACGAAGCTCCCGGACGACGCCGTCCTCGCCTTCGGATCGGAACGCACGGGCCTGTCACCGGAACTACGCACGCGTGCGGACCAGTTGCTGTCCCTGCCGATGCGCCCCCAGGTCAGCAGCTACAACCTGGCGACGAGCGTGGCGATGGCCCTGTACCACTGGAGCTGCGGCGTGGCTGGAATGTGAACAACGCATTTCTCCTTTCACCTAGGGCCTGTCATTTGGATCAGTTCGCAGGGAAGTGACAGTGCCACTCAGCCCCCGCGTCTGCGACGTGATCCAAACGACAGGCCCTAGTTCTGCACCAGTTGCCCCGTACTCCCAACGGGTGAAGCTGGCTATCGGGGAGCGTTTACCAGGCGGCCCACCGAGGCGTCAGGCCTCCCGCCGCACCTCCACAACCCTGAACCGGTTGGCGACGAACGCCCCGTCACACAGCGCCGCACTCGCCGCCGGATTGCCGCCCGACCCATGGAAGTCGGAGAACGCGGCCGTCTGGTTCACATACACCCCGCCCGTGAGATTCAGTGACAACTGCGCCGCCTCCTCCAGGCACACCTCCCGCACGGCCTGCTCGACCTCCGGGTCGGTCGTGTACGCCCCGACGGTCATCGCGCCCTTCTCCCGGACGGTGCGCCGCAGCAACTCCGCCGCGTCCGCCGCCGAGTCGACCGCCACGGCGAAGGAGACCGGCCCGAAGCACTCGCTCATGTACGCGGCCTCCGCGTCCGGCTTGGCCCCGTCCAGCTTCACGATCACCGGCGTACGGACGACCGCACCGGGGAAGTCCGGGTTGGTGATCTCCCGGGAGGCCAGGGCGACTTCGCCCAGCCCCGCCGCCGACTCCAGCCGGGCCTTCACGTCCGGGTTGACGATCGCGCCCAGCAGCGCGTTCGCCCGGGCGTCGTCGCCCAGCAGCCCGTCGACCGCCTTGGCGAGGTCGGCGACCACCTCGTCGTACGACTTGGGGCCCTGGTCCGTGGTGATGCCCTCGCGCGGGACCAGCAGGTTCTGCGGGGTCGTGCACATCTGGCCGCTGTACAGGGACAGCGAGAACGCGAGGTTGGAGAGCATGCCCTTGTAGTCGGACGTGGAGTGGACGACCACCGTGTTGACGCCGGCCTTCTCCGTGTAGACCTGCGCCTGGCGGGCGTTGGCCTCCAGCCAGTCGCCGAACGCGGTCGAGCCCGTGTAGTCGATGATCCGGATCTCGGGACGCGTCGCCAGGGTCTTCGCGATGCCCTCGCCGGGGCGCTCCGCGGCGAGCGCCACCAGGTTCGGGTCGAAGCCGGTCTCCGCGAGCACCTCGCGGGCGACCTGCACGGTGAGCGCGAGGGGCAGCACCGCGCGCGGGTGGGGCTTGACCAGGACCGCGTTGCCGGTGGCGAGGGAGGCGAACAGGCCCGGGTAGCCGTTCCACGTCGGGAAGGTGTTGCAGCCGATGACCAGGCCGATGCCGCGCGGGACGGGCGTGAACTGCTTGGTCATGGCCAGCGGGTCGCGCTTGCCCTGGGGCTTGGTCCACTCCGCCGTGTCGGGCGTGCGCACCTGCTCCACGTACGCGTACGCCACCGCCTCCAGGCCGCGGTCCTGCGCGTGCGGCCCGCCCGCCTGGAACGCCATCATGAACGCCTGGCCGGAGGTGTGCATGACCGCGTGTGCGAACTCGTGCGTCCGGTCGCTGATGCGCTTGAGGATCTCCAGGCAGACCACCGCGCGCTGCTCCGCGCCCGCGTCCCGCCAGTCCCGCTGCCCGGCCTTCATGGCGGGCAGCAGCACGTCGAGGTCCGCGTGCGGGTACGTCACGCCCAGGTCGATGCCGTACGGGGAGGTCTCGCCGCCCACCCAGTCGTCCGTGCCCGGCTGGCCGAGGTCGAGGCGGGTGCCGAGCAGGGCGTCGAAGGCGGCCTTGCCCGCGGCCGCGTCCAGGCTGCCGTTCTCCCCGTAGGCCTTGGGGTGCTCGGGGTGCGGGGACCAGTACGCGCGCGTGCGGATCGCTTCCAGCGCCTGGTCGAGGGTGGACCGGTGCCGGGCGATCAGCTCGTGCGCCGAGAGTGCGGCGGTCATGGGTGACCAACTCCTCGTCTCAAGAACTCTTCGTCGAGTTCATGACCTGGGCAGAAACCTGGGCAGGAACGGACGGACAGAGCTAGAGTAACCGAACGATCGGTCGGTTCAAGGGGGTCCGCCGCATCTGTGGAAAACCCCGTGCGGGAGGATCGCGCACATGACAGCACTCGACCTCAGCAGCCCCGTGGCCGTCGTCGGCACCGGCACCATGGGCCAGGGAATCGCCCAGGTCGCGCTGGTCGCGGGCCATCCCGTACGGCTGTACGACGCCCTCCCGGGACGGGCGCGGGAGGCCGCCGACGCGATCGGGGCCCGCCTCGACCGGCTCGTCGAGAAGGACCGGCTCACCGGCGCCGACCGGGACGCCGCCCGGGCCCGGCTGCTGCCCGCCGAGTCGCTCTCCGAGCTGGCGGACTGCGCCCTGGTCGTCGAGGCGGTGCTGGAGCGGCTGGACGTCAAACAGGACCTGTTCCGCGAGCTGGAGGGCGTCGTCGACGACGACTGCCTGCTCGCCACCAACACCTCGTCCTTGTCCGTCACCGCCATCGGCGGCGCTCTGCGCACCCCCGGCCGCTTCGTCGGTCTGCACTTCTTCAACCCCGCGCCGCTGCTCCCGCTGGTCGAAGTCGTCTCCGGGTTCGCCACCGACGTCACGTACGCCACGCGCGCGTACGAGACCGCCCGCGCCTGGGGCAAGACGCCGGTCGCCTGCGCGGACACCCCCGGCTTCATCGTCAACCGCATCGCCCGGCCCTTCTACGCCGAGGCCTTCGCGGTCCACGAGGCGCAGGGCGCCGACCCGGCCACCATCGACGCCGTGCTGCGCGAGTCGGGCGGCTTCAGGATGGGCGCGTTCGAGCTGACCGACCTGATCGGCCAGGACGTCAACGAATCCGTCACGCGGTCGGTCTGGCAGTCCTTCTTCCAGGACGTGCGCTTCACGCCGTCCCTCGCCCAGCGCCGCCTGGTCGAGTCCGGCCGGCTGGGCCGCAAGTCGGGCCAGGGCTGGTACGACCACCGGGACGGCGCCGAGCGCCCCGAGCCGGACACCGCCGAGCAGCGGCAGCCGCCCGCGTACGTCGTCGCCGAGGGCGACCTGGGCCCGGCCGCCGACCTGCTCGCGCTGATCCGCGAGGCGGGCATCCGGGTCCGCGACGAGGACGACGACAACGGCACCCGCCTGGTGCTGCCGAGCGGCGGCCAGCTCGTCCTCGCCGACGGGCAGACCTCCGTGGAGTTCCGGGACGTCGTCTACTTCGACCTCGCCCTGGACTACCGCAGGGCCACCCGGATCGCCCTGTCCGCCTCCCAGGACACCTCCCCGCAGACCCTCGCCGAGGCCACCGGCCTCTTCCAGGCGCTCGGCAAGCAGGTCAGCGTCATCGGGGACGTACCCGGCATGATCGTCGCCCGTACGGTCGCGCGGATCATCGACCTGGCGCACGACGCGGTCGCCAAGGGCGTGGCCACCGAGGAGGACATCGACACCGCGATGCGCCTCGGGGTCAACTACCCCCTGGGTCCCTTCGAGTGGAGCCGCCGGCTCGGCCGCTGCTGGGCCTACGCGCTCCTGGACGACCTGCACCTGCGCGACCCCTCGGGGCGCTACGCGCCGTCCCTCGCGCTGTACCGCCACGCCCACGCCTCCGACAAGCGGGAGGGCAACGCCTCATGACCACCGCCAAGCGCGATACCTACACCCCGGACACCCTGCTGTCCGTCGCCGTCCGGGTGTTCAACGAGCGCGGCTACGACGGCACCTCCATGGAGCACCTCTCCAAGGCGGCCGGCATCTCCAAGTCGTCGATCTACCACCACGTCGCCGGTAAGGAGGAGCTGCTGCGCCGTGCCGTGAGCCGGGCGCTGGACGGCCTCTTCGGGATCCTCGACGAGGAGCACGCGCGCGTGGGGCCCGCCGCCGAGCGACTGGAGTACGTCGTCCGGCGCATGGTCGAGGTGCTCATAGCCGAACTGCCCTACGTGACCCTCCTGCTGCGCGTGCGCGGCAACACGGACACCGAGCGGTGGGCCCTGGAGCGCCGCCGCGACTTCGACCACCGGGTGGCCGACCTGCTCAAGGCCGCTGCCGCGGACGGGGACGTGCGCGGCGACGTAGAGGTGCGGCTGGTGACCCGGCTGGTCTTCGGCATGATCAACTCGATCGTCGAGTGGTACCGGCCGGACGGGCGGGGCATGAGCGAGCGCGAGGTGGCCGACGCGGTGGTGCAGCTGGCGTTCGGGGGTCTGCGCAAAGCCGGGTGACGCGCTCCTGCGTGCCTCAGCCCTGCGGCTCCAGGTCCTCTTCCTCGAACACCAGCAGGGTGCGCGTGCTGAGCACCTGCGGGATCGCCTGGAGCCGGGTCAGCACCAGCTCGCGCAGCGCCCGGTTGTCGGACACGTGCACCAGCAGCAGCACGTCGAAATCCCCGCCCACCAGGGCGATGTGCGAGGCACCGGGCAGCTGTCTGAGCTCCTCGCGCACCGTGCGCCAGGAGTTCTGCACGATCTTCAGGGTGATGTAGGCGGACGTCCCCTGGCCCGCCCGTTCGTGGTTGACGCGGGCGCCGAAGCCGCGGATGACACCGTCCTCGACGAGCCGGTTGATGCGGGCGTAGGCGTTGGCGCGCGAGACGTGGACCCGCTCGGCGACCGACCGTATCGAGGCGCGGCCGTCCGCCTGGAGCATGCGCAGGATGTCCTGGTCGATGGCGTCCAGCGGACGCGGCGGGGGCAGCGGGCCGCTGTCCTCCTGGCTTTCGGCCATTTGTTCAGATGCCACCTGCGCCGACCTCCCCACCATGGACGTACTGCGTCCATCTCAGGTTGTGGAGAACCGTTTGTCCACAGCCTGAGGCCACCCGTAGCCAAATTGTGCCGACGACCGAACAATCGGTAGGTGAGGCGCGTCACAGCCGACGCGCCTGCACGAAGCCGCTCCCACGAGGAGGTGCCGTCATGACGGTCATGGAGCAGCGGGGCGCGTACCGGCCGACCCCGCCGCCCGCCTGGCAGCCCCGCACGGACCCCGCGCCGCTGCTGCCCGACGCTGAGCCGTACCGCGTCCTCGGCACCGAGGCGGCCGCGAAGGCCGACCCCGAGCTGCTGCGGACGCTGTACGCCCAGCTGGTCCGCGGCCGCCGCTACAACGCGCAGGCCACCGCGCTCACCAAGCAGGGCCGCCTCGCCGTCTACCCCTCCACCACCGGCCAGGAGGCCTGCGAGATCGCCGCCGCGCTCGTGCTGAAGGAGCAGGACTGGCTCTTCCCCAGCTACCGCGACACGCTCGCCGTCGTGGCCCGCGGCGTGGACCCCGTCGAGGCGCTCACGCTGCTGCGCGGCGACTGGCACACCGGCTACGACCCCTACGAACACCGGGTCGCCCCCCTGTGCACCCCGCTCGCCACCCAGCTGCCGCACGCCGTGGGCCTCGCCCACGCCGCCCGGCTCAAGGGCGACGACGTGGTCGCGCTGGCCATGGTCGGTGACGGCGGCACCAGCGAGGGCGACTTCCACGAGGCGCTGAACTTCGCCGCCGTCTGGCAGGCCCCGGTGGTCTTCCTCGTGCAGAACAACGGCTTCGCGATCTCCGTCCCGCTCGCCAAGCAGACCGCGGCCCCGTCGCTGGCCCACAAGGCCGTCGGCTACGGCATGCCCGGCCGCCTGGTCGACGGCAACGACGCCGCCGCAGTGCACGAGGTGCTGAGCGACGCCGTACGGCACGCGCGCGCGGGCGGCGGGCCCACCCTGGTCGAGGCGATCACGTACCGCGTCGACGCCCACACGAACGCCGACGACGCGACCCGCTACCGCGGCGACGCCGAGGTCGAGACCTGGCGCGAGCACGACCCGATCCAGCTGCTGGAGCGGGAGCTGACCGCGCGCGGCCTGCTCGACGAGGCCGGAAAGCAGGCCGCGCGGGACGCCGCCGAGGCGATGGCCGCCGACCTGCGCGCGCACATGAACCAGGACCCGGCACTCGACCCCATGGACCTGTTCGCCCACGTCTACGCCGAGCCCACCGCGCAACTGCGCGAGCAACAGGACCAGTTGCGGGCTGAGTTGGAGGCCGAGGCCGAGCCGGAGGGGGGCACGCACCGATGACCACCGTCGCCGTCAAGCCGGCCACCATGGCACAGGCCCTCACGCGCGCGCTGCGCGACGCCATGGCCGCCGACCCCGCCGTGCACGTCATGGGCGAGGACGTCGGCACCCTCGGCGGCGTCTTCCGCGTCACCGACGGACTCGCCAAGGAGTTCGGCGAGGACCGCTGCACGGACACCCCGCTCGCGGAGGCGGGGATCCTGGGCACGGCGGTGGGCATGGCCATGTACGGCCTGCGCCCGGTCGTGGAGATGCAGTTCGACGCGTTCGCCTACCCGGCGTTCGAACAGCTCGTCTCGCACGTGTCCCGCATGCGCAACCGCACCCGCGGCACGATGCCGCTCCCGATCACCATCCGCGTCCCCTACGGCGGCGGCATCGGCGGTGTCGAGCACCACAGCGACTCCTCCGAGGCGTACTACATGGCGACTCCGGGGCTCCATGTCGTCACGCCGGCCACCGTCGCCGACGCCTACGGCCTGCTGCGCGCCGCGATCGCCTCCGACGACCCGGTCGTCTTCCTGGAGCCGAAGCGGCTGTACTGGTCGAAGGACTCCTGGAACCCCGAGGAGCCGGCGCCGGTTGCACCCATAGGCCGCGCGGTGGTGCGGCGCCCGGGCCGGAGCGCCACGCTCATCACGTACGGGCCGTCCGTACCCGTCTGCATGGAGGCGGCCGAGGCGGCCCGGGCCGAGGGCTGGGACCTGGAAGTCGTCGACCTGCGCTCCCTGGTGCCGTTCGACGACGAGACGGTGTGCGCCGCGGTGCGGCGGACGGGACGCGCGCTCGTCGTCCACGAGTCGGGCTCCTTCGGCGGCCCGGGCGGGGAGATCGCGGCCCGGGTCACGGAGCGCTGTTTCCACCACCTGGAGGCGCCGGTGCTGCGCGTGGCCGGGTTCGACGTCCCGTATCCGCCGCCGATGCTGGAGCGCCACCACCTGCCCGGTGTGGACCGGATCCTTGACGCCGTGGGGCGTCTGCAGTGGGAGGCCGAGAGCTGATGGCACACGCTTCTGGTATGCACAGCCTGGAGTTCAAGCTGCCCGACCTCGGCGAAGGGCTCACCGAGGCGGAAATCGTGCGGTGGCTCGTCGAGGTCGGAGACCTCGTCGAGATCGACCAGCCGGTCGTCGAGGTCGAGACGGCCAAGGCGATGGTGGAGGTGCCCTGCCCCTACGGCGGTGTGGTCACGGCCCGCTTCGGCGAGGAGGGCACGGAACTGCCCGTCGGGGCGCCGCTGATCACGGTCGCGGTGGGGGAGCGGCCTCAGTCCGGTACCGGGGACGCCGCCGGAGCCGAGAATTCCGGGAACGTCCTGGTCGGCTACGGCACGTCCGAGGCGCCCGCGCGGCGACGCAGGGTGCGGCAGGACAGGCCGGTGTCCGGCGCGCCCGCGGCAGGTTCTCGGGCGGTGACCGGACAGAGCACCGTCCCGGCGGCGGTGAACGGGCAGGCGGGTGCCCCCGAGACCGAGGACGGCCCCGTTCCCGTGATCTCGCCCCTGGTGCGCAGGCTGGCCCGGCAGAACGGCCTCGACCTGCGGGAGCTGACCGGGTCCGGCCCCGACGGGCTGATCCTGCGGGCGGACGTGGAGTACGCGCTGCGTGCCGCTGCCCAGTCGGGTGCGGTGGCGCCGACGGCCGAGCCGCACACCCCCGAGCCGCAGGCGGCGGGGACGGCCGCCGCGGCGCAGCCCACCGCGACAGCGGCCCGTGGCGAGATCCGCACCCCGCTCAAGGGCATCCGGGGCGCGGTCGCCGACAAGCTGGCGCGCAGCCGCCGCGAGATCCCGGACGCGACCTGCTGGGTGGACGCCGACGCCACGGAGCTCATGCGGGCGCGCACGGCCATGAACGCGGCCGGCGGCCCGAAGATCTCCCTCCTGGCGCTGCTGGCCCGGATCTGCACGGCGGCCCTCGCCCGCTTCCCCGAGCTCAACTCCACCGTGGACGCGGAGGCCAGGGAGGTCGTCCGGTTCGACCACGTGCACCTGGGCTTCGCCGCGCAGACCGACCGGGGACTGGTCGTCCCGGTCGTCCGGGACGCGCACGCGCGCGACGCCGAGTCGCTGACCGCGGAGTTCGCCCGGCTGACCGAGGCGGGCCGGACCGGGACGCTGACGCCCGCGGAACTCACCGGCGGGACCTTCACGCTGAACAACTACGGCGTCTTCGGCGTCGACGGCTCCACACCGATCATCAACCACCCCGAGGCGGCCATGCTCGGCGTAGGCCGCATCGTCCCCAAGCCGTGGGTGCACGGGGGCGAGCTGGCGGTGCGGCAGGTCGTCCAGCTCTCGCTCACCTTCGACCACCGGGTGTGCGACGGCGGCACGGCGGGCGGCTTCCTGCGCTACGTGGCGGACTGCGTGGAACAGCCGGCGGTGCTGCTACGGACGCTGTGATTCCGTCCGGCCCCGGCAGGACGGACGCTGTGATTCCTGTTCGGCCCGTGAGCTGGTGCCCGTGAGGGTGTCGGTTCCCCCGCGTTCCTTGTGATCGCGGAGGCACGCATACTCGGGGGATGACCGCCTATCAGCCCCCCGGTGAATCCGGCGCCGGCACCGGCCCCGCGCGCGGGCCGGCCCCCGCCGCGTACGACGCCGTCGTGCTCGCCGGCGGTGCCGCCCGGCGCCTCGGAGGCGCGGACAAACCCGGTGTGCGCGTGGGCGGCCGGGCCCTGCTCGACCGCGTGCTCGCCGCGTGCGCGGGAGCCCGCGGCACCGTCGTCGTCGCCGCGCCCCGGCCGACTGCCCGGCCCGTGACCTGGGCCCATGAGGACCCGCCCGGCGGCGGACCGCTCGCCGCGCTCGACGCCGGGCTCCGGCACACCACGGCGGAGCACGTCGTGGTGCTCTCCGCCGATCTGCCGTTCCTGGAGGCACGCACGGTCGACCGGCTGCTGAGCACGCTCCGGGCGAGCGCCGCCGACGGCGTGCTGCTGACCGATCCCGAGGGACGTGACCAGCCCCTCGTGGCCGCGTACGACGCGTCTCGGCTGCGCGAGGGGCTCGCGCTCCTCACCGACCGGCACGACGGTCTCGCCGGTCTCCCGCTGCGGCGGCTGATCGCCGAGCTGAACCTCACCCGTATCTCCGACCCCGTCGCGTCCTTCGACTGCGACACCTGGGACGACATCGCCACCGCCAGGGCACGTATCAGGGAGCATGGGCACGTGTTGGATGAATGGATTTCCACCGTCAAGGACGAACTGGGCATCGACCTCGAGGTCGACATCCGCGGCCTGCTCGACCTCGCTCGCGACGCCGCCCACGGGGTGGACAGGCCCGCGGCGCCACTGACCACCTTCCTCGTCGGCTACGCGGCCGCACAGGCAGGCGGCGGCCCCGAGGCGGTCGCCGAGGCCGCCCGGAAGGCCGCGGCCCTCGCCGCCCGCTGGGCGGAAGAAAGTACCGAAACGACCCAGACCTCCGGCGCCGAGCCCCAGCCCGACGTCGCCCCCGACGCGACGCCCGACACCCGCCCGGACGCCGGATGACCCCGCACGGCACACGCGCCGGTGAGGACGCCGAGGACCTCGACGTCGAGGAGGTGCTCGCTCTCGTGAGGAACAGCAACGACCTGCCCGGCCCCGCCGATCGAGGTGAGACGCACAGCCCCCGCGCCTCCGACCAGCCGGACACCTCTCCCCGGCCGGACACCCGTCACCACGCCACCCCCTGGCCGGAGGCCCGGGCCACCGCCGAGCGCGCCGCCCGGAACACCGCCCGGGCCGCGCGCCGCCGACCGGTCTCCGTGCCTCTCGAAGCCGCCCTCGGCCTCACCCTGGCCGCGCCCCTCGACGCCCTCACCGACCTCCCCTCCTTCGACACCTCCGCGATGGACGGCTGGGCGGTCGCCGGGCCCGCCCCCTGGGACGTACGGGACGACGGCGTCCTGGCCGGGCACGCCGCCGCCGAGCCCCTGACCGACGGCGAGGCCGTCCGGATCGCCACCGGCGCCCGCGTCCCCCCGGACACCACCGCCGTTCTGCGCAGCGAGCACGGCCGCACCGACGACAAGGGCCGCCTGTACGCGACCAGGGACGTCGTCCCCGGCCAGGACATCCGCCCGCGCGGCCAGGAGTGCCGCAACGGCGACCAGTTGCTCCCCGTGGGCACCCTCGTCACCCCGGCCGTACTGGGGCTCGCGGCCGCCGCCGGATACGACGTCGTCACCGCCGTCCCCCGCCCTCGTGCCGAAGTCCTGGTCCTCGGCGACGAGTTGCTCACCGAGGGACGGCCGCACGACGGTCTGATCAGGGACGCGCTCGGCCCGATGCTGCCGCCCTGGCTGCGGGCGCTCGGCGCCGAGGTCACCGCCGTACGACGCGTCCACGACGACGCCGACGCCCTGCACCAGGCGATCACCACGTCCGACGCCGATGTCGTCGTCACCACAGGCGGCACCGCCGCGGGCCCCGTCGACCACGTCCACCCCACGCTGCGCCGTATCGGTGCCGAACTCCTCGTGGACGGCGTCAAGGTGCGCCCCGGCCACCCCATGCTGCTGGCCCGCATCACGGAGACCCAGCACCTCGTGGGCCTGCCGGGCAACCCGCTCGCCGCCGTCTCCGGACTGCTGACGCTCGCCGAGCCGTTGCTGCGGACCCTCGCGGCCCGCCCGGCCCCGGAGCCGTACACGCTGCCGCTGAGGGACGCCGTGCACGGGCACCCGTACGACACCCGGCTCGTCCCCGTCGTCCTGCGGGGCGACCAGGCCGTGCCGCTGCACTACAACGGACCGGCCATGCTGCGCGGCATCGCCGCGGCCGACGCGCTGGCCGTCGTACCCCCCGGCGGTGCCCGTGCGGGGCAGGAGGCGGAACTGCTCGACCTGCCCTGGGCGTCCGGAGGAATCGGGGTGTGTTTCACGTGAAACTTCCGGGCCAGGACGCGATCGCCCGCCAGGCGGACGAGCATCTGGTGACCCATCGGGTGAAACTCCCGAGGAAAGTGGTGGAGCACCCGATCGGCCAGGTCGCCAAGCGGCTCTCCATGGCACTGGTGGTCCTCGTCGCGACCGCCCTGATCGTCTACGCCGACCGCGACGGCTACAACGACAACGCGGGCGGGGGCATGACGCTCCTCGACGCGTTCTACTACGCGACCGTCACCCTCTCCACGACCGGTTACGGCGACATCACCCCTGCCAGCGATACCGCCCGGCTCACGAACATCCTCGTCATCACGCCCCTGCGCGTGCTGTTCCTGATCATCCTGGTCGGCACCACCCTCGAAGCCCTCACCGAACGCACCCGGGAGGAGTGGCGACTGACCCGCTGGAGGTCCACCTTGCGCGATCACACCGTCGTCATCGGATTCGGTACGAAGGGCAGGTCGGCGATCCGGACCGTCTGTGCGACGGGCCTGAAGAAGGAGCAGGTCGTCGTGGTCGACCCCAGTTCCAAGGTGATCGACGCCGCGGCCGCCGAGGGCTACGCGGGGATCGTCGGGGACGCCACGCGCAGCGAGGTGCTGAAGCGGGCCGAGGTGCACAAGGCGCGCCAGATCATCATCGCGACGCAGCGCGACGACACGGCGGTCCTGGTGGCGCTGACGGCCCGGCAGCTCAACCGCGGAGCGAAGATCGTGGCCGCCGTGCGGGAGGAGGAGAACGCGCCGCTGCTCAAGCAGTCCGGCGCCGACGCGGTCATCACCAGTGCCAGTGCCGCCGGCCGTCTGCTCGGCCTCTCGGTGCTCAGCCCCTCCGCGGGCATGGTGATGGAGGACCTCATCCAGCAGGGCAGCGGCCTCGACATCGTCGAACGGCCGGTGGTCAAGGCCGAGGTGGGCAAGACCCCGCGGGAGATCACCGACCTGGTGGTGAGCGTCATACGCGGCCACCGGGTGCTCGGCTACGACGATCCGGCTGTCGGGACGCTGGAGCTGACCGACCGGCTCATCACGATCGTGCGGGCGACGCCCGGCTCACAGACAGCGCCCGACTTCCGGCCGATGCCCCCCATGCCGCGCAACTGACCGGCACGGCAGCGAACGGCCGGCCGCCCCACACGTTCAGTGCGGGGCGGCCGGCCAAGGAAGCACAAGGCCCGACGCCGAAAGCCGAAGGCCCAGGCCCAAGGTCTACTTCCGGTTGTACAACCGCATCGTGATCGGGCCGAAGACCAGCACGAACAGGCCGGCCCAGCCCAGCGACCAGGCGACCTCGGCGGTCGGCCAGTCACCGCCCATCAGACCGCGCACCGCCGACGCCAGATGGGTGATGGGGCTGTTGTTGACGAAGGCCTGGAGCCAGCCCGGCATGGTCTTCGGGTCGACGAAGACGTTGGACAGGAAGGTGAGCGGGAAGATCACCATCATGCTGACGCCCATCACCGACTTCTCGGTGCGCAGCATCAGCCCGAACATGGTCCAGATCCACGAGAAGGCGAACGAGAAGAGCACCAGCAGGGCGATCCCGGCGAGCACACCGCCGATCCCGCCGCCCGGCCGGTAGCCGAGGATGATGCCGACGGTGAGCATCACCACGGACGCGATCGTGTACCGCAGGGCGTCGCCGAGCAGGTAGCCGACCATCGTCGAGGGCCGCCAGATCGGCAGGCTGCGGAACCGGTCGAAGACGCCCTTCTCGATGTCGGTGTTGACCGAGACGCCCGTGTACATCGTGATCATCACGACCGACATCACGAGGATGCCCGGCAGCAGGAACTGGATGTACTCCTTCGGCGAGCCGGCCAGCGCCCCGCCGAACAGGTACGTGTACATCAGCACCATCATGATCGGGAACGCCGTGACGTCGAAGAGCTGCTCCGGCACGTGCTTGATCTTGAGGATCGCCCGCCAGCCGAAGGTCATCGAGGTCGACCAGGCGCTGGGCCGGGGCGGACGCTCCTTGGAGATGAGCAGCGCGGCGAGGGATTCGGCGCTGACCGGGGCCAGTTCCTTGGTCTCGGTGGTCGTGGTGCTCATGCCGCCACCTCGTCCTTCGGGTCGTGTGAGGGGCCGGAGCCGTCGCTGTGGCCGGAGTCGTGTGTGTCGTGCCCGGTGAGGGCCAGGAACACCTCGTCCAGGCTGGGCTGGCCCAGCGAGAAGTTGTCGACGGTGATCCCGGCGTGGACCAGCTCGCTCAGCGCGCTGGACGCCTGCTGCGCGGCGCTGTCGTCGCTCGCCGCCGCACCCAGGCGGGCGGTCAGGGCCACCGGGTCGTGCTCCAGCTGCACCTGCGCGTGGAGGGCCCGGCGCAGCAGGTCCGCTGCCAGGTCCCGTTGGTCCGGATCTCGCAGCCGTAGATGGACGGATCCGGCGCCGACGGACGACTTCAGCTCGCCCTTGGTGCCCTCGGCGATCACCCGGCCGCGGTCGATGACGGCGATCCGGGACGCCAGCTGGTCGGCCTCGTCCAGATACTGCGTGGTCAGCAGCACGGTGGTGCCCTGGGCGACGACGGCCCGCACGATGTCCCAGACCTGGTTGCGGCTGCGCGGGTCGAGGCCGGTGGTCGGCTCGTCGAGGAACAGCAGGTCGGGGGTGTTGAGGATGGACGCGGCGATGTCGATGCGGCGCCGCATGCCGCCCGAGTAGTGCTTGACCTGCTTCCCGGCCGCCTCCGTGAGCCCGAAGGCCTCCAGGAGCTGGGCGGCACGGTCCCGGGCGGCCTTCTTGGGGTGGCCGAGCAGCCGGCCCAGCAGGACCAGGTTCTCGGTGCCGGTGAGGTCCTCGTCCACCGACGCGTACTGGCCGGTGAGGCTCACCCGGCCGCGCACCTCGTCGGCCTCGCGGACGATGTCGTGGCCGAAGACATGGGCCTCGCCGCCGTCCGGCCGCAGCAGTGTGGCGAGCATCTTCACGGTGGTGGTCTTGCCGGCGCCGTTCGGGCCGAGGACGCCGTAGACCGTGCCCGCGGGCACGGACAGGTCCACTCCGTCGACGGCCCTCGTCTCGCCGAAGGTCTTCACCAGACCCGCGGTCTCGATCGCCAGGCCGGACATCTGCGCGCTCATGCTTCGGGTCCTTCCGAGTACGTGGGCTACGCATGGGGAGACCTTTACCGTCACGCAAACTCATCGGTCCCGCACATGGATATTCGCCAGGACCGGTCCCATGACGGAGGCGGGGCCGGCCCGGGGGCGGAGGGAAGTCGGTCCGGCGACCGAGGAGTACCGTCCCCTTCATGCATGCGATCACGATTCCCGAACCTGGTGGGCCCGAGGCGCTGGTCTGGGACGAGGTCCCGGATCCCGTGCCCGGCGAGGGCGAGGTCCTGGTCGCGGTGGCGGCCGGTGCCGTCAACCGGGCCGACATCCTGCAGCGGCAGGGCTTCTACGACCCGCCGCCCGGCACGTCCCCCTACCCCGGCCTGGAGTGCTCCGGGCGGATCGCCGAGATCGGCCCCGGTGTCTCCGGCTGGAACGTCGGCGACGAGGTGTGCGCGCTGCTCTCCGGCGGCGGTTACGCCGAGAAGGTGGTCGTCCCGGCCGGGCAACTGCTGCCCGTGCCCGAGGGCGTCGGCCTGACGCGGGCCGCGGCCCTGCCCGAGGTGACCTGCACCGTCTGGTCGAACGTCTTCATGATCGCCCACCTGCGCCCGGGCGAGACGCTGCTCGTGCACGGCGGTTCCAGCGGCATCGGCACGATGGCGATCCAGCTCGCCAAGGCCGTCGGTGCGCGGGTGGCGGTCACGGCCGGGACGAAGGAGAAGCTGGACCGGTGCGCCGAACTGGGCGCCGACATCCTGGTCAACTACCGCGAGCAGGACTTCGTCGAGGAGGTCAGGAAGGCCACGGACGGCGCCGGTGCCGACATCATCCTCGACAACATGGGCGCCAAGTACCTGGAGCGCAACGTCAGGGCCCTCGCCGTCAACGGCCGGCTCGCGATCATCGGCATGCAGGGCGGCGTCAAGGGCGAGCTGAACATCGGCGCCCTGCTCGCCAAGCGCGCGGCGATCAGCGCGACGTCCCTGCGCGCCCGGCCGCTGGAGGAGAAGGCGGCCATCGTCGCGGCGGTGCGGGAACACGTCTGGCCCCTGTTCGCAGGCGGCCATCTGCGCCCGGTCGTCGACCGCGAGCTCCCGATGCCGGAGGCGGCCGCCGCCCACCGGGTCGTGGAGGAGAGCGGCCACATCGGCAAGGTGCTGCTGATCACGCCGCAGGGCGCCTGAGGGCGCAGGCTCTAGACCCGCCGCAGCCGCAGGGCGAAGAAGGCGAGGCCGAGGCCGAGGCCGATCAGCACCAGGCCGCTGCCCAGCGGCAGGATGCGCAGGACAGGCCCGACGGGGCGCTCGGCGCGCGCGGTGGCGGCTTCCCCTGCGGGCTGCTCCGTCGGGGCGGAGGGCTCGGGGACGGCTTCCCGGGGCTCCTCGGGGGCGGCGGTGGCCTCACCGGCGCCCCGCTCCCGGTCGGGGTCCGCCGGCCGTCCCGGCCGCTCCCGCCCCTCACCGGCCCGGCTCCCGGCCCTCGAGGGCTCGCCCGTGGCGGAGGGAGCGGAGGGCGTGGAGGGCGCGGCGAGAGCACGGCCCCCGGGGGCGTCGTACGCGAGGACAGAGCCGTACGACAGCACGGAGCCGTACGACCGGACGGACTGGACAGCTCCGTACGAGGCGCCGGCCCCGTACGGTGAGACGACCGCACCCGCCCCCAGGGCGACCACCAGTCCCGTCGCCCGCAGTGCGCGTTGCCATGGAGTCACGTTGGTGACCCCCTCCCGCCGTGCCCGGTAGGGCAAGATCGGCAAGTTCGGTCAGATCGAGGCAACAAGCCTCACATCGCCCCACTCGTCCGGCACTCCGGGTTCGGCCGACAGGCGGAATCGCCGCACGAGCCGGATTCACCCTTTGGTGAGCAACCCGGGGCCCGGCCCACACGTCTCCTCCAGGACGGTGGATCAGCCTCCCGCGGGGGCACCACGAAGGTGAGGTGCAGGCGTGCGAGAGAATGGCGACATGGAGATGCCGAGGAACGAAAGGTCGCCGGAGAACCCGCAGATCCTGGTCGTGGGCCAGGACGGCATGGCGCTCAGCGGCGGCGGCGGAGACGAGGACTCCCGCGAGACTCCGGTCACGGAACAGGTGGAGCAGCCCGCGAAGGTCATGCGGATCGGCAGCATGATCAAGCAGCTTCTGGAGGAGGTGCGTGTGGCTCCCCTGGACGAGGCCAGCCGGGTGCGGCTCAAGGAGATCCACGCCAGCTCGGTGAAGGAGCTGGAGGACGGTCTGGCCCCCGAGCTGGTCGAGGAGCTGGAGCGGCTCTCCCTGCCGTTCACGGACGAGGCGACCCCGAGCGACGCGGAGCTGCGCATCGCGCAGGCCCAGCTGGTGGGCTGGCTGGAGGGGCTTTTCCACGGGATCCAGACCACGCTGTTCGCGCAGCAGATGGCGGCCCGCGCCCAGCTGGAGCAGATGCGCCGCGCCCTCCCGCCGGGCGTCGGCCATGACGGTCTCGACGAGCAGCACCCGGGCGGCCGTTCGGCGGGCCGTACGGGCGGGCCGTACCTGTAACGCGTCCGCGTACCGGCCGTGCGAAGGGCCCGGCAGCCTCGGCTGCCGGGCCCTTCGCACGAGCAGGTCAGGACGGGGGGTTGCCCGTGGAGACGCCGAGCTCGATCTCGGGCATGTTCTCCGGGTCCACGTCGGTGCCGGCGGACGGGAACTGGTTCATGACCGTGCCGTCGCCGTAGGTGTTCTCGTCCAGGTCGTTGATCTTCTTTTCCCAGCCGGCGGCCTGGAGGCAGGCCTTGACCGAGGTGATGTTCTTGAACTTGAAGTCGGGCATCCGGATCTTGTCGGGGTCGTTGTACGACTCCTGCGGCTCCGTGCACTCCTCGGTGTCGATCGTCTTCGAGGTGTCCGGCCCGCGGTAGCCCGGCTTCTTGGCCGCCGAGGCCGACGCACTCGCGCTGTTGCCCCCGCCGCCCTGCTCGCCCTCGCTGCCGCCGCCGTTCATCAGCAGGGCGGCGACCAGGCCGCCGACCGCGACGACGGACACCACGATCGAGCCGATGATCACCGGCTTGTTGCTCTTGCCGCCGGCCGAGGAGACCGGCGCGGTCTGCGGCGTGAGGTTGTACGGCGGCGGGGTCGACGGACCGGGCTGCGGGGAGTACGCGGCGGGCGACGGCGTCTGGTAGCCGCCCTGCTGCGGGTAGCCGTACGCCGGGGACGGCGCCGCCGGGCCGGGCGTGCCGTAGGGGTTCGGGGGCGGGGTCGGCTGGTACGGCGTCTGCACCTGGCCCGACGGCGCCGGGGTCGCCTGGTCGACCGGAGGGAACACGGCCGATCCGACGCCCGCGCCGCTCGGGGTCTGCGCGCCCGGCACGATGCTCGGCGGGGTGGGCTGGAAGGACGACGCCACGCGCAGGCACTCGTCGCGCATGGCCTCGGCGCTCGGGAAGCGCTCGTTCGGGTTCTTCTTCAACGCGCGGGCGATCAGCGCGTCCACGGCCGGGGGCAGCGCGCGGTTGACCGAGGACGGGACCGGCGGCTCCTCCTGCACGTGCGCATACGCTATGGCCAGCGGCGAGTCGGCCTCGAACGGCAGCCGCCCGGTGACCAGTTGGAACAGCATGATGCCGACCGAGTACAGGTCGGAGCGGGCGTCCACACCGCGGCCGAGGGCCTGTTCCGGCGAGAGGTACTGAGGGGTGCCGACGACCATGCCGGTCTGTGTCATCGACGTCACACCCGACTGCATGGCGCGGGCGATGCCGAAGTCCATGACCTTGACCACGCCGCGCTTGGTCATCATCACGTTGCCCGGCTTGATGTCCCGGTGGACCAGGCCCATCTCGTGGCTGATCTCCAGCGCGGCGAGCACGTCCGCGGTGATCTTCAGCGCCTTGTCGGCGGGCATCGCGCCCTGCTGCCGCACGTCCTCGTCGAGCACGGAGCCGAGCGGGCGGCCCTCGACGTACTCCATGACGATGTACGGCGTCGTCATGGAGTCGAGGGTGTCCTCGCCGGTGTCGAAGACCGAGACGATGTTGGTGTGCGTGAGCTTGGCCACGGACTGGGCCTCGCGGCGGAACCGCTCGCGGAAGGCCTGTTCCCGGCCGAGATCGGTGTGAAGTGTCTTGATCGCGACCTGCCGGTCGAGCACGCTGTCGTAGGCGAGGTGCACCGAGGCCATGCCGCCCTGGCCGAGGAGATCACGCAGCTGGTAGCGGCCATTGGCGAGCGCCCGCCCCGTGTACTGGCCCTGTGCGCCGTCCTGGCTCATGTCCCGTTTCCCCCGTAGCCCTTGAGGCGCCGCCGACTGTCGCTGATCCGACGCTGATCCGCGTGATCCAAACCGCCATTCCCGGCCAAGTCTGCCCCAGGGCACAGACACGTCAAGCTCGGTGCCCGTTCCGTGACCGTACGCGAAGGAAGCGTCGCGGAAGCGTTACAGGGGACGTACGGCCGGTGCACAGAATTTGCACGACAGTACGGAGTGAAGGTTTCATGACGCGTCCGTCCCGTGCCGGTCCTGGCACCCCGTCTCGGACCGGAGGCTTGCGCGGAGGCTGTAGCGTGGCCGACGGAGACCGTAACAACACCGCGCGCACCGCGGGCAGAAACGACGGCGAGGACTGATGGCACAGCAGCAGCGCGCTCAGGGCCCGTCCGAACCCGAGGCGACTGGCGGCGGCATGTCGGACGCGCCGGAGTCCTGGGGTAACGGCGGGCTGGTCGGGGACGGCCGGTACCGGCTGACCCGCAGACTCGGCCGGGGCGGCATGGCCGAGGTGTTCGCCGCCGAGGACGTCCGCCTCGGGCGCACCGTCGCTGTCAAGCTGCTCCGTTCCGACCTCGCCGAGGACCCGGTGTCCAAGGCGCGCTTCACGCGCGAGGCCCAGTCGGTCGCCGGCCTCAACCACCACGCGATCGTCGCCGTGTACGACTCCGGCGAGGACATCGTCGGCGGCCAGTCCGTGCCCTACATCGTCATGGAACTGGTCGAGGGCCGCACGATCCGCGACCTGCTGCTGAACGCCGAGGCGCCGGGCCCCGAGCAGGCCCTGATCATCGTTTCGGGCGTCCTGGAGGCGCTCGCCTATTCGCACCAGCACGGCATCGTGCACCGCGACATCAAGCCGGCCAACGTCATCATCACGCACAACGGCGCCGTGAAGGTGATGGACTTCGGCATCGCCCGCGCCCTGCACGGCGCGCAGTCCACGATGACGCAGACCGGCATGGTCATGGGCACCCCCCAGTACCTGTCCCCCGAGCAGGCGCTCGGCAAGGCCGTCGACCACCGCTCCGACCTGTACGCGACGGGCTGCCTGCTCTACGAACTGCTCTCGCTGCGCCCGCCGTTCACCGGCGAGACCCCGCTGTCGGTGGTCTACCAGCACGTCCAGGACATCCCGACGCCTCCTTCCGAGGCCTCCGACGCCTGCCCGCCCGAGCTCGACGGCCTCGTCATGCGCTCCCTCGCCAAGGAGCCGGACGACCGCTTCCAGACGGCCGAGGAGATGCGCGGGCTGGTCCAGTACGCGCTGCAGATGCTCTACGACCAGGGCGGCCACACCGGCACCTGGAACACCGGCCCGGTCGACATGCACGAGGGCCGGCACACCCCGTCGGGAGGTTTCGCCGGCACGGCCGTGATGGGCCACCCCGGGGACGTCTCCGGCACCGCGCAGATCCCGTCGCCGATCCTGCCCGCCGGTTACGGCAGCGGGGACGACGGCGGCTTCGAGGGCCACGGCAACAAGGGGGGCGGCCGCGGCAAGCTGTGGATCCTCGCCGTGCTCGCGGTGATCGCCGTCGCGGCGGGTGTCGCCCTGGCGCTCCAGAACACCGGCGACGACTCGAAGGGCCCCGGCACCAAGGAGTCGCCGACCACCTCGCAGACGACGGAGAAGAAGTCGCCCAGCGAGACGCCGAGCGACGAGCCGACCGACGAGCCGACCGACACGTCCACGGACAACGGCACCGGCACGAGCTCCGGCGGCGGCGAGTGGACGCCGTCGTACTCCCCGAGCTACACGCCGTCGCAGAGCGCTCCCGAGACGCCCACCGGCCAGCCGACGGGCCAGCCGACCACCCAGGAGCCGACCGACGAGCCCACGGACCCGCAGCCCACGGACCCGGAGACGCCGACGGACCCGACGGGCGGTGGCGACGGGGGCGCCACGAGCGGTGTCGTCGGAGGCCCGGGCGGCGGAGAGGGCTGACCCGGGGCCGGTCCCCCGACCGGACGGCCGGGACCAAACGGATGATCCACGCGCGCGTGGGACCCGGAAACGGGCTCCACGCGCGCGTGCCGTTTCGGCGCGCCGGAAAGTGGACTCTTCCCGTGACCTGGGTCACCGGGTTAACGTGCGGTTGCTCCGGCCTCCTGCAAGGCTGTGACCAGGGCCCCTTCCACACCTTCCCGATTTACTTGGATATCCAAGCAAAATCGCAGGTCAGACGGGGTTTCACAGAAATGTGATGCACTGGGTAACGTGCCCTTTGCAGGGCGCTCGCCGGGGCACCTGTCACGCCTGTTCCCGGTCGAGTGGCACCCACCCCGTGCCCCGGTGGCCGAGAACAGGTGAGCCGCACTGGCCTACCGGCAACCCCGGGGGCCGGACCGACGGAGGAGCACACGTGACCGTGGAGAGCACTGCCGCGCGCACACCGCGACGCAGCGCCGGAAGCAAGGCCGGCACCACCGGCACCAAGCGCACCACCCGCACGACCGCCAAGAAGGACGCCGGCACCGAGCCCCAGCTCGTGCAGCTGCTGACGCCCGAGGGCAAGCGCGTCAAGAACGCCGAGTACGACAAGTACGTCGCCGGTGTCACCCCGGAAGAGCTCCGCGGCCTGTACCGCGACATGGTGCTCACCCGCCGCTTCGACGCCGAGGCGACCTCCCTGCAGCGCCAGGGCGAGCTGGGCCTGTGGGCCTCGCTGCTCGGCCAGGAGGCCGCCCAGATCGGCTCCGGCCGGGCCCTGCGCGACGACGACTACGTCTTCCCCACCTACCGTGAGCACGGCGTCGCCTGGTGCCGCGGCGTGGACCCGACCAATCTGCTCGGCATGTTCCGCGGGGTGAACAACGGCGGCTGGGACCCCAACGGCAACAACTTCCAGCTCTACACGATCGTCATCGGCTCCCAGACGCTGCACGCCACCGGCTACGCCATGGGCATCGCCAAGGACGGCGCCGACAGCGCGGTGATCGCCTACTTCGGCGACGGCGCCTCCAGCCAGGGCGACGTCGCCGAATCGTTCACCTTCTCCGCGGTCTACAACGCCCCCGTCGTGTTCTTCTGCCAGAACAACCAGTGGGCCATCTCCGAGCCGACCGAGAAGCAGTCCCGCGTGCCGATCTACCAGCGCGCGCAGGGCTTCGGCTTCCCGGGCGTGCGCGTGGACGGCAACGACGTGCTCGGCTGCCTCGCGGTCACCCGGTGGGCCCTGGAGCGGGCCCGCTCCGGCGAGGGCCCGACCCTCGTCGAGGCGTTCACCTACCGCATGGGCGCCCACACCACCTCCGACGACCCGACCCGGTACCGGGGCGACGAGGAGCGCCAGGCCTGGGAGGCCAAGGACCCGATCCTGCGCCTTCGCCGCTACCTGGAGGGCTCGAACCACGCGGACGAGGGATTCTTCGCGGAACTGGAGGCCGAGTCCGAGGCGTTGGGCAAACGAGTGCGCGAGGCGGTCCGTGCCATGCCGGACCCGGACCACTTCGCCATCTTCGAGAACGTCTACGCGGACGGACACGCGCTGGTCGACGAGGAGCGCGCCCAGTTCGCCGCCTACCAGGCGTCGTTCGCCGACGAGGGGGGTAACTGAGATGGCCGACAAGATGGCTCTGGCCAAGGCGATCAACGAGTCGCTGCGCCGCGCCCTGGACTCCGACCCCAAGGTCCTGATCATGGGTGAGGACGTCGGCAAGCTCGGCGGTGTCTTCCGGGTGACGGACGGCCTCCAGAAGGACTTCGGCGAGAGCCGCGTCATCGACACCCCGCTGGCCGAGTCGGGCATCGTCGGCACGGCGATCGGCCTGGCCCTGCGCGGCTACCGCCCGGTGGTGGAGATCCAGTTCGACGGCTTCGTCTTCCCGGCCTACGACCAGATCGTCACGCAGCTCGCGAAGATGCACGCCCGCTCGCTGGGCAAGGTCAAGCTCCCGGTCGTCGTCCGCATCCCCTACGGCGGCGGCATCGGCGCCGTGGAGCACCACTCGGAGTCCCCCGAGTCGCTGTTCGCGCACGTGGCGGGCCTGAAGATCGTCAGTCCGTCGAACGCGTCGGACGCCTACTGGATGATGCAGCAGGCCATCCAGAGCGACGACCCGGTGATCTTCTTCGAGCCCAAGCGCCGCTACTGGGACAAGGGCGAGGTCAACACCGAGGCGATCCCGGGCCCGCTGCACAAGGCCCAGGTGGTCCGCGCGGGCACCGACCTGACCCTCGCCGCCTACGGCCCGATGGTGAAGCTCTGCCAGGAGGTCGCCGACGCGGCCGCCGAGGAGGGCAGGAACCTGGAGGTTCTCGACCTGCGCTCGGTCTCCCCGATCGACTTCGACTCGATCCAGGCGTCGGTGGAGAAGACGCGCCGCCTGGTCGTCGTCCACGAGGCACCGGTGTTCTTCGGCTCCGGCGCGGAGATCGCCGCGCGGATCACGGAGCGCTGCTTCTACCACCTGGAGGCCCCGGTGCTCCGGGTGGGCGGCTATCACGCGCCGTACCCGCCGGCCCGCCTGGAGGAGGAGTACCTGCCGAACCTGGACCGGGTGCTGGATGCCGTCGACCGCTCGCTGGCGTACTGAGGAGAGGGTCGTGACGACGATGACGGAAGCGTCCGTACGCGAGTTCAAGATGCCCGACGTGGGCGAGGGGCTCACCGAGGCGGAGATCCTCAAGTGGTTCGTCCAGCCCGGCGACACGGTGACGGACGGCCAGGTGGTGTGCGAGGTCGAGACGGCGAAGGCGGCCGTCGAGCTGCCCATCCCGTACGACGGCGTGGTCCGGGAGCTGCACTTCCCGGAGGGCACCACGGTCGACGTGGGCACGGCGATCATCGCGGTGGACGTGAGCGGAGGGGCCGCCCCCGCCGCCGAGCAGTCCGCCGCAGAGCAGCCCGCGCCCACCGCCGAGCAGCCAGCGGCGCCCCGGCCCGCGGAGGAGCCGAAGGTGGAGGGCTCCGGCCGCCAGCCGGTCCTGGTCGGCTACGGGGTGGCGGCGTCGTCCACCCGCCGTCGCCCGCGCAAGGGCCCGGAGGTCCCGGTCCAGCAGGCCTCGACGGCGATCCAGACGGAGCTGAACGGCCACGGGGCGGCGCCCCCGGCCGCCGCCGCCGTGAAGGCACGCCCCCTGGCCAAGCCCCCGGTCCGCAAGCTGGCCAAGGACCTGGGCGTCGATCTGGCGACGGTCGTCCCGACCGGCCCGGACGGCGTCATCACCCGCGAGGACGTGCACGCGGCGGTGGCCGAGCCGCGGACACCGCAGCCGGAGGCCCCCGCTGCCGCCGTCCCGGCCGCCGCCCCGGCGGTGGTGTCGTACGACACCACCCGTGAGACCCGTGTCCCGATCAAGGGCGTCCGCAAGGCGACGGCGGCGGCGATGGTCGGCTCGGCCTTCACCGCGCCGCACGTCACGGAGTTCGTGACCGTCGACGTGACGCGCACGATGAAGCTGGTCGAGGAGCTGAAGGAGGACAAGGAGTTCGCGGGCCTGCGCGTGAACCCCCTCCTGCTGATCGCCAAGGCGCTGCTCGTCGCGATCAAGCGGAACCCGGACATCAACGCGTCCTGGGACGAGGCCGCCCAGGAGATCGTGGTCAAGCACTATGTGAACCTGGGCATCGCGGCCGCGACCCCGCGCGGCCTGATCGTGCCGAACATCAAGGACGCCCACGCCAAGACGCTGCCGCAGCTGGCCGAGTCGCTGGGCGAGCTGGTGTCGACGGCCAGGGACGGCAAGACCTCCCCGGCGGCCATGCAGGGCGGCACGGTGACGATCACCAACGTCGGCGTCTTCGGCGTCGACACGGGCACGCCGATCCTCAACCCCGGCGAGTCCGCGATCCTCGCGGTCGGTGCGATCAAGCTCCAGCCGTGGGTCCACAAGGGCAAGGTGAAGCCCCGTCAGGTCACCACGCTGGCGCTGTCGTTCGACCACCGCCTGGTCGACGGGGAGCTGGGCTCCAAGGTCCTGGCGGACGTGGCGGCGATCCTGGAGCAGCCGAAGCGCCTGATCACCTGGGCGTGAGCCGGCCGCGGCGGCCCCCTGCCCATCGGGCGGGGGGCCGTCGGCGTCTGCCGGAGGGTTAACCAGCGGTACGCCGAAGAGCACAAGAAGCCCCTCGGACCCGCCCAAGTACCCCACAGTAAGCGGTTTAGCCGGACATACGATCACTCTTCATGCGCGACCCCATGGTGCTCAGGGCCCAGAGATTCGTGAACTCCGTCTACGGCAGCCGCATCGGTACGACCGTGGAGGAAACCGGCGAGACCGACTGGGCGACCCTGTACGCCCTGACCCGTGCCCTCCAGTACGAGCTGGGCATCACGGCACTGTCCGACAACTTCGGCCCCACCACGCTCTCGACGCTGACCGCCAAGTACCCCGAGCTGAACGCGGACACCGTCCCCTCCCCCGACTTCTGCCGCATCATCCAGTCCGGCCTGTACTGCAAGGGCTACGACGGCGGCGACCTGGACGGCACGTACGGCGGGCGGGTCGAGGCGGCCGTCACGAAGCTCAAGACCGACATGGGCGTCGAACAGGCCTTCCCCGGCCCCGATCTGACGCCCAAGGTGTTCAAGGCGCTGCTCACGATGGACTCGTACGTCCTCAACACCTCCGGCACCCGGCAGGTCCGTGAGGTGCAGCGGTGGCTCAACGGGCGTTACCTGAACCGGCAGGACTTCTTCGTCATCGCCTGCGACGGGCGCGTCTCCCGGGACCTGGCCCGGGCGCTGGTCTTCGGCACGCAGTACGACCTCGGCATGGCCGACGGCACCGCGAACGGCAACTTCGGGCCCGGCACCCAGTCGGCCCTGAAGGCGCACCCCGTGCGGCAGGGCGACAAGGGCGTCTACGTCCAGCTGTTCTCCGCCGGGATGGTCGTGAACCGGCGGCCCGTCGCCCTCACCGACACCTTCGACGCCTACCTCGCCGCGGCGGTCCGCTCCTTCCAGACCTTCGTCGCTCTCCCGGCAACGGGCGAGGGCGACTTCTCCACCTTCGCCTCCCTCCTGGCGTCCTACGGCGACCAGTCGCGCCAGGGCAAGGCCTGCGACACCGTCTCCGAGGTCACCCCGGCGCGGGCGGCGACGCTCAAGGCCGCCGGTATCACGTACGTGGGCCGCTACCTCACCAACCCGAGCGCCACCTCCCTGCCGGAGAAGGCCATCCAGCCGGGCGAGTTGCAGGTCATCGCCCAGCACGGCCTGCGCTGCTTCCCGATCTACCAGACGGTCGACAACGACGCCTCGGACTTCGACTACGTCGCCGGGCGGACGGCTGGATACGCGGCGGTCAACGCCGCCCTCGACCACGGCTTCAAGAGGGGGACCCGGATCTTCTTCGCCGTCGACTTCGACGCGATCGACGCCGAGATCACCGCGAGCGTCCTGCCCCACTTCAAGGGCATCAAGGAGGCGATGGCGGACTCCGGCCACCCGTACGAGATCGGGGTCTACGGCTCCCGCAACGTCTGCGCGCAGGTCGGCGCGGCGGGCTACTCGACGGCGAGCTTCGTGGCCGACATGTCCCCGGGCTTCGACGGCAACGCCGGGCGCCCGCTGCCGAAGGACTGGGCCTACGACCAGTTCGTCATCCGCACCCTCGGCTCGGGCGACGGACAGCTGGAGGTCGACGTCGACATCGCCTCGGGCCGCGACACCGGGCAGGGCTCGTTCAACCGGCCGCGGCCCGCCGTCCCGGACGTCGCCCTCGACGAACGCCAGGTGCCGGCGCTGCGGGCCGACCTCGCGCGCTACATGCGGTCGATCGGACGCCCGGACCTGGGCGGCGTCGGCAGTGACGCGAGGCTCTACACCAACGCCCAGGCGGTCGAGGCGATCCAGGACCAGGACGGGCTGATCACCGAGCTGTCCAACACGTACCAGATGCGCAAGGCGCTGATCCAGACGGCCGTCTACTGGGCGATGCGCGACTACAGCCTCGCCGACCAGGCCACGGACCAGCAGGTGGCCGACCACCACCTGACGGGCTCCGGGCAGGTCAGGGACTCGCACACCGGCATCGGGCAGATCAGCGGCTCCGACGCCATCCAGGCCTGGAACCACTGCATCGGCTGGGGCTACACCACCGGCGACCACCGCGACCCGGCCAAGGACGCCGACCTGTGGTCCGTGTGGCAGCAGCTGAGCAAGGACAACGCGTTCAGCGTGCGCACGGCGGCCCTGGTCCACCTGTGGGGCGTCCGCGGCAGGCCGGGCGGTCAGCTGCCGCCCGGCGACCGGGTCACCACCCCGAGGTCCATGCGCCTGGACCTCGCCGAGTTCGAGATCACCGAGCTGCTGCGCCGCTACCGGGCCTGGGACCCCGACGTGGAGGCGCAGACCCACCAGAGCCTGGCCGTCTACCAGATCTTCGAGAAGTACAACAGCATCGCCCGCAACGCGTGAATCGCTGGAATGAGAGCCCGTTGAACCTCAACCTCCCCCACATTCCCCGTCTCACCCGCAGACGGTCCGGACCGGCCGCCGCGCATCGCCGCGGTCTGTCCCGCCGCGCCCTGCTCGGCCGTGTCGCCGCCGTCGGCGGTGCCGTGGGCGTCGCCGCCCTGCCCGTCTCGCACTTCCTGTCACAGGCGTACGCCGACGCGCGCAACCCCATTCCGGGCCGCGTACGGGACGCCCTGCGCAGCGCGCAGGACCGGACCCAGCGCGTGCTGGCCGGTTCGCGCTCCCGCAACGGCTGGGAGATGGAGAACGTCGCGGACGACGGCGGCACCGTCTACACCCGCCCCGTGCCCGGCACCCCGCTCAAGGGCATCGCCGTCCGCATGGGCGACGTCGAGACCGTCCTCGTCCACCTGGTGCGCCGGTTCCACTACGAGGTCGACACCCTGCGCCGGGGCGACGTCGTCGGCTGGCACGACCCGTCAAACGTCGGCAAGGGCCGGCCGGAGTCCAACCTTGCGTCCGGCACGGCGGTGCGGATCCGGCCGGGCTTCTACCCGCGCGGTGCCCGGGGCGGCTTCTTCCCACAGCAGGAGGTCGTGATCCGCGACATCCTCGCCGAACTCGACGGAGTCGTCCGCTGGGGCGGCGACGACCCCACGCCCGACGAGTCCCTGTTCTCCATCGACGTACGGCCCGGAGACAAGCGGCTGGCCCAGGTCGCGGCGCGGGTCCGGGGCTGGCAGCTGGAGCCGGGAGCCGGTGCGGGCGCACCGGTGAACGTGCTGGCCGGTGGCCGGCGCAAGGCGGCCCGGGCGCTGGAGCGCCGTCAGCGCACCGCTGCGTGACGAGCGAAGGCGAGCGAAGGCGAGCGAAGGGGGGCTCACCGCCGACGGCGGTGAGCCCCCCTTTCGTGGTGCCCGTCCTGCTTCTCCCGCTGCTACTTCGCGAAGCCGTAGTTCAGCAGCTTCGTCGCGTCCGACTTCCGCGTGGTCGCGTTGGTCGAGGCGAGGACCGTGCCGATGACCGTCTTGCCGTTCCGGGTGGCGGCGAAGACCAGGCAGTACTTGGCCTCCGGGCCGGAACCGGTCTTCACGCCGATCGCGCCGGTGTAGCTCGCGAGCAGCGGGTTGGTGTTCTCCCACGGCGCCATCGTCCGCGTGCCGCCGGACTTGGTGGTCGTCTTCGCCGTGTACTTCTTCGTCTTGACGACCGTGCGGAACGTGGAGTTCTTCATGGCGCTGCTGGCGATCTTCGTCAGGTCGCGCGGCGTGGAGTAGTTGCTGCCCTTGCCGATGCCGTCGAACGAGTCGAAGTGGGTGTTCTTCAGACCCAGGTCCTTGGCGGTGGTGTTCATCTTGCCGATGAACGACTTCACGCGCGCCGCCCGCGTCGAGCCCGAGCCGAACTTGTCGGCGAGCGCGTACGCCGCGTCGCAGCCGGACGGCAGCATCAGCCCGTACAGCAGCTGGCGGACGGTGACCTTGTCGCCGACGATCAGCTTGGCGTTCGACGCCCAGTTGTTGTCGACGATGTAGTCGCTGTACGCCTTCTGGATCGTGACCTTGCTGTCCAGGTTGAGGTTCGGCTGCTTCAGCACCACCAGGGCGGTCATGATCTTGGTGGTCGAGCCGGTGGAGCGGCGCGTGTCGGCAGCCTTGGTGTAGAGCGACTTGCCGGTCGCGTTGTTCATCACGTAGCCGCCCTTGGCGGCGATCGTGGGCGCCGTGGCGGCCTGCGCCGGCGCAACGGTGAGGGCTCCGGTCGCGAGCATGGCGCCGGTGGTGACGGCGACGGCCGCGGCTCTGCGGAGACGGGTGCCCTTAATGCCGGTTATCAAGTGAAGTACCCCGATTGCGTTGAATGCCCCAGGCGTGCGGCCGAATTGAGGACGAGGGGAAAGGGGCCGCACGTGTCTGACTCGTAACTAGCACATGAGGTTGTGCCGTTGCCGAGGGGGACCCGCCCTTTGCCACAGATGTGTGACATTCACGTCCGCATACTGGACGGATGCATCCATGGGTACCTGTTGTATCTATGCTGTCGGCATGACCCTGGCCGTGAAGCAACCGCCCGCCGCCGACCGCGTCTACACCCACGTCAAACAGGGTGTCCTGGAGCGCCGTTACGAGGGCGGGACCCTGCTCACCGAGGGCGAGCTCGCCGAGGCCGTGGGGGTCTCGCGCACGCCGGTGCGCGAGGCGCTGCTCCGGCTGGAGGCCGAGGGGCTGATCCGGCTCTACCCGAAGAAGGGCGCCCTCGTCCTGCCGGTCTCCGCCCAGGAGATCGCCGACGTCGTCGAGACGCGGCTGCTCGTCGAGGAGCACGCGGCGCGCAAGGCGGTGCCCGCGCCCGCCGGGCTCATCGAGCGCCTGGAGGAGCTGCTGGCCCGGCAGAAGAAGCAGGCCGCCGCCGGAGACCTCGCCGGAGCCGCCGTCACCGACCGCTGCTTCCACGCCGAGATCGTCCGCAGCGGCGGCAACGAGATCCTCTCCCGGCTCTACGACCAGCTGCGCGACCGCCAGTTGCGGATGGGCGTCGCCGTCATGCACTCCCACCCCGACCGGATCGCCAAGACCCTCGCCGAGCACGAGGAGATCCTCGACGCGCTGCGCGCCGGGGACGCCGAGGCGGCCGTCGGGCTGGTCCACCGGCACGTCAGCTGGTTCTCGCACCTGGCCCGGGGGGAGGTCCGATGAGCTCCACCACGCTGCCGAACGATCCTCCCCCAGAGGGGGCGCCCCCAGGCGGCCGGCGGGCCCTGGCCGTCTGGGGCATCGGCGTCTCGGTCTACTTCGTCGCGGTCATCTTCCGCACGTCCCTGGGCGTGGCCGGGCTCGACGCGGCCGACCGCTTCCACGTCAACGCCTCCGCGCTCTCCACGTTCTCCATCCTGCAGCTGCTGGTCTACGCGGGCATGCAGATACCCGTCGGCCTGCTCGTCGACCGGCTCGGCACCAAGAAGGTCCTGGCCCTCGGGGCGGTGCTGTTCACGGCCGGGCAGCTGGGCTTCGCGTTCTCCCCCTCGTACGGCATGGCGCTCGCCTCCCGGGCGCTGCTCGGCTGCGGTGACGCGCTGACGTTCATCAGCGTGCTGCGGCTGGGCAGCCGGTGGTTCCCGGCCCGGCGCGGGCCGCTCGTCGCCCAGTTCGCGGGGTTGGTGGGCATGGCGGGCAACCTCGTCTCCACGCTCGTCCTCGCCCGGCTGCTGCACGGCATCGGCTGGACGCCGGCCTTCGCGGGCAGCGCGGTCGCCGGGGCCGTGGTGTTCGTCCTGGTGCTGCTGTTCCTGAAGGACCACCCGGAGGGCCACGAGCCGGAGCCGCTCCCGCACCAGGGCGCGGCCTACGTACGGCGGCAGATCGCCGCCGCCTGGCGGGAGCCGGGGACGCGGCTCGGACTCTGGGTGCACTTCACGACCCAGTTCCCGGCGATGGTGTTCCTGCTGCTGTGGGGCCTGCCGTTCCTCGTCGAGGCACAGGGACTGTCCCGGGCCACGGCCGGCGAGCTCCTCACCCTGGTCGTGCTGTCGAACATGGTCGTCGGCCTGGTCTACGGGCAGATCGTCGCCCGGCACCACGGGGCACGGCTGCCGCTCGCGCTCGGCACGGTCGGGACGACGGCGGCCCTGTGGGCGGCGACGCTGGCCTACCCCGGCCCGCACGCCCCGATGTGGCTGCTGATCGTGCTGTGCTCGGTGCTCGGGGCATGCGGGCCCGCGTCGATGATCGGCTTCGACTTCGCCCGTCCGGCGAATCCGCCCGAGCGGCAGGGCACGGCCTCCGGCATCACCAACATGGGCGGCTTCGTGGCCTCCATGACCACGCTGTTCGCGGTCGGGGTGCTGCTGGACGCCACCGGCGACGACTACACCGTGGCCTTCTCGGTGGTGTTCGTCCTCCAGACGCTCGGGGTCACGCAGATCCTGCGGCTGCGGAAGCAGGCGGCCCGGCGCGAGCGGGAACGGCTGGTGGCGAGCCGGGTGGAGACGGTGCACGTGCCCGCGTAGGCGGTCACCGGGCCACCGGTACGAGGGTGAGGTACGCGAGCCCGAGGACGCCGCGGTAGGTGAGCCAGGCGGTTCGGTGGCGGTCGGCGCGCTCCCGGGTCTCGGCGGCCAGCGGGTGGCCGGGGTGCTGGGCGAGCCACACCTCGGTGTCCGCCAGGTACGCCGACTCGAACTCCTCCCACTCGTCGAGGCTCGCGGTCTGTGTCCATTCCGGTCTGAACCCGGCCTCGATGGCCAGGCCGACGAGGGTGGCGAGGTCGGGGTGGTCGGTGACGGCGGCGTCCGGCCACATGCGGGACAGTTCGGCGGGAGTCGGGGTGCGCTGCCAGAACCCTTCGCCGAGCAGGACGCGGCCGTGGTCGGAGACGAGGCCGCGTAGTTCTTCGAGGGCCGCGGGGAGTTCGCCGCTGAGGGCTTGGCTCGCGCCCACGCACAGGACGAGGTCGGCGGGGCCGTGCGAGGTGCCGGTGGCGGATTCCTCGAGGAAGCGGGCCCGGGGTGCCAGTCCGCGTTCCTCGGCGGCTCTCTGCCCTCGGGCCAGGTCCTCGGCGTTGATGTCGATGCCGGTGCCCGTTGCCTCCGGCAGGGCCGTCAGGAGGCGCAGCATGAGTTCGCCCCAGCCGCAGCCGATGTCCAGGACGGTTGCGGGGGCGTTGCGGGCGAGGCGCGCCACGAGCTGATCTGCCCGGGCCTCGGACAACGGGCCGTGGAAGGTGAGGCGGGTGTGGCGGGGTGGGGTTGTCATGCTCGGGGACGCTACGGCGGGGAGCGGGGCAGCGGCATGGGGTTTTCCGGTACTGCACGTCGGTGCCGGGGCCGGGTGGGTGCGCAGCCCGGCGGAGCGGGGTGCCGCTGCGCCCACCCGTGCCGCCCCGAGCGGCACGACTGCCCGCAGCTGAGCGGGATCGGCGGCCGCGGCTGAGCAGCTACTGCGTCACTGTGAAGTTGCTCAGGATCGCCGCCGTCAGGTCCGGGTCGCCTTCCGACTTCACCCTGTCGGTCACCGACTCGGGCGTCACGCGGCCGCAGGCCAGGCGGACGTACGTCTCCCAGTCGAGGGTGAGGGTGGCGGCCGGGCCGAGGGCGGGGGCCGTTTCGAGGGTGCCGCGGCCCTGGATGTCGACGCGGATCGTGCGCAGGAACTCGACGGGGCCGTGGACGTCGAAGACGACGGCCGAGCTGCGTGGTGCCTGCGCGTCCTCGGCGACCACGCGCGGGAGTTCGCCGAGCAGCACGTCACGGGCGACGTGCGCGCCGGGGGAGTCGAGGTTGCCGGGCCGGCCGAGGGCCGTGCGCAGGTCCTGCTCGTGCACCCACACGTCGAAGGCGTGCCGGCGCATGGACTCCTCGAGGGTGAGTTCCGTGCCGAGCGGGCCGCGCACCTTCGTGCCCGGGTCGCGCGACTCGTTGCGCAGCTGCCGGTTGCGGCGGATGATCACGTACTCCAGCTCGGAGGTCATCTCCGGCGCCGTGTGGTGACGGCGGACGTCGACCTGCATCTCCATGTAGCGCTGGTGGTCGTTCGTCACGTGGAAGAGGTCGCGCGGCAGCGTGTGGATGGGCCGCGGGTCGCCGAGCATCTCGCAGTCCAGGCCGATGACATGGGAGACCACGTCCCGCACCGACCACCCGGGGCACGGCGTCCGCCGGTTCCACTCGGCCTCCGCGAGCGGCTGGAGCAGCTCGGATATCGCTTCGATGGAGTGGGTCCAGGCGTCGGCGTAGGGCTGGAGGGTGGGATGCAGACTCACGGAACGGGACCCCTCGGCGGTCGGTGCACGGGCAGGTGGTGGCGGCGTTGCCAGTGGGAGGTGGCGGCTGTCGGCGGGTGTCTTGGCAGCTAAGTTACGCTGCTGTGAGGCACCCGGGCAGTGCTTTCGTGTGACGATCGTAGGCCCGTGGGGAAGCCCTTGTGGACGGGTCGAATGCCAGGACGGTGGTAGTGTGCGCGCCTCTGTGATCCAGATCGCCGTAGACGAGGGCGAATCGGTCGAATCGCGCCGCCGACGGGTGGCCTCGATGGTCCGGGACCAGGCCGGGGCCGATCTCGTCGTCCTGCCGGAGCTGTGGACCACGGGTGCCTTCGCCTATCAGGACTTCGGGCAGGAGGCCGAGCCGCTCGAAGGGCCGACCCACGAGGCGATGGCGAAGGCCGCGAGCGACGCGGGGGTGTGGCTGCACGCGGGCTCCATCCCGGAGCGTGACCCGGAGGGTCCCCTGTACAACACCTCCCTCGTCTTCTCCCCCTCCGGCGACCTCGCCGCCGCCTACCGCAAGATCCACCGCTTCGGCTTCGACAAGGGCGAGGCCGTGCTGATGGGCGCGGGGGCCGAGCTGGTGACGGTCCGTCTGCCGTCGACCACCCTGGGCCTCGGCACCTGTTACGACCTCCGTTTCCCCGAACTCTTCCGCGGTCTCGTCGACGCCGGTGCCGAGACGCTCGTGGTCCCGGCGGGCTGGCCGGAGCGCCGCCGGTCGCACTGGACGCTGCTGGCCCAGGCGCGGGCGGTGGAGAACCAGTCGTTCGTCGTCGCGTGTGGAACGGCCGGGACGCACGCCGGAGTTCCCCAGGCCGGTCACTCGATCGTGGTCGACCCGTGGGGCGAGGTGCTGGCCGAGGCGGGCGCCGGCGAGGAGGTCCTGACGGTGGAGTTCGACCCGGGGAAGGTCGCGGCGACGCGGGAGCAGTTCCCGGCGCTGAAGGACCGGGTGCTGGGACTCCAGCCACCTCGCAGGCCCTGAGGACGGCCACTCAGGGCATCAGCGCCCACACAGGCCCACAGGGACGCGCCCTCACTCCTCCCGCTCCTTCTCCGCCAGGTGGATCACACACACCGCCACCGCGATCAGCAGCGCCGGATCCGCGTCCTCGCGGACGACGTCCACGCCGTAGGTGTCCCGCACGGTCAGCCACCGCCGGGAGATCACCGCCAGCAGTTCCCCGTCGTACTCGACGGCGAACTCGCGATCGAGGATCTTGCCGCTGACGTCCAGTTCGTTGCCGTCGGCCAGGGACACCCGGTAGTGGTTGCGCAGCAGGGACAGCCGTTTCCGGCGGATCGTCGCCAGCGGTTCGCCGCCCCGCTGGAGCACCATCGTGTCGCGCAGGGCGAGCATCTTCTGGTGGATGTCGACGAGGACGCGCCCCTGGGTGTCCTTCAGCTCCCAGGTGTCCCGCAGCCGCAGGGCCTTGCCGTCGACGAGGAACACCTTGGTGCCGCGGGCGTCCTCGATCCAGTAGTCGTCGCCGAATCCGAGGAGCCGGTCGTACACGAGGAATCTCATGAGACCAGGGCTTCCCCGCCGCCCGCTCCGAAACGCCGTCGATAGGCCGACGGGCTGAGTCCGGTCGCCCGCCGCAGCCGTGCCCGCAGGTTGGCGGCCGTACCGAGCCCGCTGCGGGCCGCCACCACGTCCAGCCGTTCCTCGCCCCGCTCGATCAGCCGGCAGGCCAGCGCCACGCGCTCCCCGGTCAGCCACGCGAGCGGCGTCGTCCCGAGCTGCGCGCGGAAGCGCCGGTGGAGCGTGGCCGGGCTGACCCGCGCGCGTGCGGCCAGGTCCGCCACCGTCAGCGGCTCGCCCAGCCGCTCCTGTGCCCAAGCCAGCAGGGGTGCCAGGGACTCGTCCCGCACGTCCGGCACCGGTCGTTCCACGAACTGCCGCTGACCGCCGTCCCGGTGCGCGGCGAACACCAGCCGCCGGGAGACGTGGTTGGCGATCTCCGCTCCGTGGTCGCGGCGCCAGACGTACAGCCCGAGATCGAGCGCGGCCGCGCTGCCGGCGGCGGTGAGGATGTCACCCTCGTCCACGAACAGCACGTCCGGTTCCAGCAGCACCTTCGGGTGCAGTCGGCGGAAGGAGTCCGCCCAGCGCCAGTGGGTCGCCGCCCGCCGACCGTCCAGCAGTCCGGCTTCCGCGAGCGCGAACGTGCCGGTGCACAAGCTCATGACCCGGGCGCCACGCGCGTGTGCGTGCCGGATGGCGTCGAGCACGGCAGGGGCGCGCGGTACGACGTTGTCCGGCCGGCCGGGCACGACCAGCGTGTCCGCCCGGTCCACGGCGTCCAGGCCCGAGGCGCCCGTGAGCGTGAAGAACCCGTGGTTCATCCGGATCTCCGGCGCGGGCGCGCACAGCGTCACCTCGTACAACGGCCGCGGCAGCCCCAGCTCGGGCCGGGGCAGCCCGAACAGCTCGGTGGCCACCCCTACCTCGAAGGGGTTGGTGCCCTCGTCGACGATCACGGCGACCTGGTGCGGGCGGTGCGAGGATCCTTGCGGCATGTGCGATTTCTAGCACTCGTGCGAGAGGCACGGCACCCCGGAAGATCCCCTCATGACCCAGGAACCCGTCTCCCTCGCCCACGCCCTGGACTCCTTCTCCGAGCTGTGGAGCCCGCGCATCGTCACCGCCGTCAACGACTACGACGTCCGCGTCGCGAAGGTCGAGGGCGAGCACGTCTGGCACGTCCACGAGCACACCGACGAGTTCTTCCTCGTCCTCGACGGCGAGCTGCACATCGGCCTGCGCGAGCCGGCCGGAGAGCACACGGTCGTGCTCCCCAGGGGCAGCGTCTTCACCGTCCCGCGCGGCACCGAGCACAAGCCGTACGCTCCGGTGCCGACCGCGATCCTCCTGTTCGAACCCACCGGCACCCTCACGGTCGGCGACCGCCACGACGACGTGCCCGAGCACGTGGACGCCACGACCGGCCACGCGCTGGAGGGGCTGTCAGTGCCGGATGACACCCTGGACGCATGAATGACTCCGCACCCCGACGTGCCCGTGTCCGCGCCCCCGAGCTGACCGGCAAGGGCGGCTGGCTGAACACGGGCGGGCAGCAGTACACCCTCGCCGACCTGCGAGGACGCATCGTCATCCTCGATTTCTGGACGTTCTGCTGCATCAACTGCCTGCATGTCCTGGACGAGCTGCGCGAGCTGGAGGAGAGGCACCGGGACACGGTCGTGGTCATCGGGGTGCACTCGCCGAAGTTCGTGCACGAGGCCGAGCACAGCGCGGTGGTGGACGCCGTCGAGCGGTACGGCGTGGAGCACCCGGTGCTCGACGACCCGGAGCTGGCCACGTGGAAGCAGTACGCCGTGCGGGCCTGGCCGACGCTCGTCGTGATCGACCCCGAGGGGTACGTCGTCGCGCAGCACGCCGGTGAGGGGCATGCGCACGCCATCGAGCGTCTGGTGACGGAGCTGGAGGCCGAGCACGAGGCCAAGGGGACGCTGCGGCGAGGGGACGGGCCGTATGTGGCGCCGGAACCGGAGCCGACGGTGCTGCGGTTCCCGGGGAAGGCGCTGCTGCTGCCGTCCGGGACCTTCCTGGTGAGCGACACCACCCGGCACCAGCTGGTGGAACTCGCCGAGGACGGCGAGAGCGTCGTACGGCGGATCGGGTCCGGCACGCGCGGGTTCGCCGACGGACCGACCGGCACGGCCGCCTTCAACGAGCCGCAGGGGCTCGCCCTGCTCGACGAGGGGTCGGTGGTCGTCGCCGACACCGTCAACCACGCGCTGCGGCGGCTGGACCTCACCACCGGCGAGGTCACCACCCTCGCCGGCACGGGCCGGCAGTGGTGGCAGGGCTCACCCACCTCGGGCCCGGCCCGCGAGGTCGACCTCTCCTCCCCCTGGGACGTCGCCCTCTGGCAGGGCAAGGTCTGGATCGCCATGGCCGGCGTCCACCAGCTGTGGGCGTACGACCCGGCCGAGGGCACGGTCGCGGTCGCGGCCGGGACGACGAACGAGGGGCTGGTGGACGGCCCGGGGGCCGAGGCCTGGTTCGCGCAGCCCTCGGGCCTCGCCGCCACCCCCGACCGCCTCTGGCTCGCCGACTCCGAGACGTCCGCCCTGCGCTGGGTGACCCCCGACGGCTCCGTCCACACCGCCGTCGGCACCGGCCTGTTCGACTTCGGCCACCGCGACGGCAGCGCCGGACAGGCCCTGCTCCAGCACCCGCTGGGCGTCACCGCGCTCCCGGACGGGTCCGTCGCCGTCGCCGACACCTACAACCACGCTTTGCGACGCTACGACCCCGCGACCGGTGAGGTCACCACCCTGGCCACGGACCTGCGCGAGCCCAGCGACGCGGTGCTCGTCGGCGACGACATCGTGGTCGTGGAGTCGGCCCGGCACCGGCTGACCCGGCTGCGGCTGCCGGAAGAGGCGGTGAAGGTGCCGGAGGTCGCCCACCGCACGCAGCGCGAGGCCACCGAAGTCACCCCTGGCCGGCTCCGGTTGGACGTCATCTTCCAGGCCCCCGCGGGCCAGAAGCTCGACACCCGGTACGGCCCCTCCACGCGCCTGCTGGTCTCCTCCACCCCGCCGGAGCTGCTGCGCAGCGGCGAGGGCGCGGGAACCGACCTGTCCCGCGCCCTCGAACTCGACCCCTCCGTGCCGGAGGGCGTGCTGCACGTCTCCGCGATGGCCGCCTCCTGCGACGACGATCCGTCGAACGAGTATCCGGCTTGTCACGTCCACCAGCAGGACTGGGGCGTCCCCGTCCGCCTCACGGAGGCGGGGACGGACCGGCTTCCCCTGGTGCTGGCCGGGATGGACGCCTGATCCTCCGGGGCGTCAGACCCCGTACCCGTCGCTGTAGCCGTCGCGTGTGTGGTGTCGTCCGTCGTCCACGACCGGCGTCGTGGGTGGCACCACCACGCGCCGCCGCCTGGCGATGCTGCTGAACGTCGTGACGCCGATCAGTCCGACGATCATCAGGATGATGCCGACCAGGTCGAGGTTGACCCCCTGCATGTCCCAGTCGGTCGCGAACGTGAGGATGGCTCCCACGGCGATGAGGATGATGCATCCGCCGAGGCCCATGTTGTGTCGCCTCCCTGTACGGTCCGGTCGTTCCGGTCCGCACACCGGGTACCCCCGAGGGGAACACCCATGCGGTGACGGCCCGTTCTACCGCTCCAGGAACGCGGTCAGCGCGTTCGCCAGGAGGAACGGGTCGTCGGCGCCGCACAGTTCGCGTGCGCTGTGCATCGACAGGATGGCCACGCCGATGTCGACGGTCCTGATGCCGTGCCGGGCGGCGGTGATCGGGCCGATCGTGGTGCCGCAGGGCATGGAGTTGTTGGAGACGAAGGACTGGAAGGGCACGTCGGCCGCCTCACAGGCCGCCGTGAACTCCGCGCGGCCCGAACCGTCCGTGGCGTAGCGGTTGTTGACGTTGACCTTGAGGATCGGGCCGCCGTTGACGCGCGGGTGGTGCGTCGGGTCGTGCCGCTCCGCGTAGTTGGGGTGGACGGCGTGCCCGGTGTCGGAGGACAGGCAGACCGTACCGGCGAAGGCGCGGGCCCGGTCCTCGTAGGAGCCGCCGCGCGCGAACACCGAGCGCTCCAGCACGTTGCCGAGCAGCGGCCCGTCCGCGCCCGTGTCCGACTGGGAGCCGTTCTCCTCGTGGTCGAAGGCGGCCAGCACCGGGATGGACGTCGGCTTGGACGCACCGGAGGCCACGGCGGCGAGGGCCGCCGTGCCGGCGTGCACCGACAGCAGGTTGTCCATGCGCGGGCCGGCCAGCAGTTCGCGGTCACGGCCCAGGTAGGCGGGCGGCTCGACGGAGTGCGTCATCAGGTCCCAGCCGGTGACCTCGCCCGCCGGGATGCCGGCCGTCTCCTCCAGGAAGGCGATCAGATCGCCGTCGCGGACGTCGTGGCCCAGGCCCCAGACCGGCTGCATGTGCCGCTGCTTGTCGAGCTTGAGGCCGTCGGCCGTCACCGAGCGGTCCAGGTGGATGGCGAGCTGCGGGACCCGCAGCAGCGGCCGGTCGACATTGACCAGGCGCGTCGAGCCGTCGCGCAGGGTCAGCCGGCCCGCGAGGCCCAGGTCCCGGTCCAGCCAGGAGTTGAGCAGCGGTCCGCCGTAGATCTCCACGGCCACCTGGCGCCAGCCGTGCGCCCCGCTGTCGGGGAGCGGCTTGACGCGCAGGTTGGGGGAGTCGGTGTGGGCGCCGACGATCCGGAACGGCGTGTGGGGTGCGGCGTCCTCCGGCACGTACCAGGCGACGATCGCGCCACCGCGCAGCACGTACTTGCCGCCGCGCGTCCCGTCCCAGGCGTCCGTCTCGGCGACCTGCCTGAAGCCGGCCTTCTCCAGCCGCTCGGCAGCTGTGGCCACGGCGTGGTACGGCGACGGGCTCGCCGCCAGGAAGGTCATGAGGTCGTCGGTGTGGCCGCGGTCGAAGCGGGCTGGTTGGGTCATGGCTTCACCTTAACGACGGACGAGGGCCTGTTCCCCACGGTAGGGAACAGGCCCTCGAACAGAGGACGTGAGAGATCTAGAACGCGGCCTCGTCCAGCTCCATCAGGTCCAGCTCGACGCCCTCGGCCACCTTGCGGGCCAGGGTGACGCCCGGCAGGACGTTGGCGGCGAAGAACTTCGCGGCGGCGATCTTGCCGGTGTAGAAGGCCTTGTCCTTGGCGGTGGCCGTCTCCAGCTTGTCGGCGGCGACCGCGGCGCCCTTGAGCAGCAGGTAGCCGACGACGACGTCACCGGAGGCCATCAGCAGGCGGGTGGTGTTGAGCCCGACCTTGTAGATGTTCTTGACGTCCTGCTCGGTGGCGGCGAGGTCGGTGAGCATCAGGCCGACGATGGCCTCCAGCTCGACCGCGGCCTTGGCGAGGTGCTCGCGGGCCCCGGCCAGCTCCTCGCCGCCCGTGCCGAGGGCGAGGAACTTCTTGATGTCCTCGGCGAGGGAGTTCAGCGCGGCGCCCTGGTTGCGGACGATCTTCCGGAAGAAGAAGTCCTGGCCCTGGATCGCCGTGGTGCCCTCGTAGAGGGTGTCGATCTTGGAGTCCCGGATGTACTGCTCGATCGGGTACTCCTGGAGGAAGCCGGAGCCGCCGAAGGTCTGCAGCGACTGGGCGAGCTGCTCGTAGCCCTTCTCGGAGCCGTAGCCCTTGACGATCGGCAGGAGCAGGTCGTTCAGCGCGTGCTCGGTGGAGGCGTCCTCGCCGGCGGCCTCCTTGATCTGGATGGCGTCCTGGATCGAGGCGGTGTACATCACCAGGGCGCGCATGCCCTCCGCGTACGCCTTCTGCGTCATGAGCGAGCGGCGCACGTCCGGGTGGTGCGTGATGGTGACCTTGGGCGCGGTCTTGTCCATGAAGTTCGCCAGGTCGGGGCCCTGGACGCGCTCCTTGGCGTACTCCAGCGCGTTCAGGTAGCCCGTCGACAGCGTGGAGATCGCCTTCGTGCCGACCATCATGCGGGCGAACTCGATGATGCGGAACATCTGGCGGATGCCGTCGTGCTTGTCGCCGATCAGCCAGCCCTTGGCGGGGTGCTGGTCACCGAAGGTCATCTCGCAGGTGTTGGAGGCCTTCAGGCCCATCTTGTGCTCGACGTTGGTGGCGTAGACGCCGTTGCGCTCGCCCAGCTCGCCGGTCTCGAAGTCGAAGAGGTACTTCGGGACGAGGAAGAGGGACAGGCCCTTGGTGCCGGGGCCGGCGCCCTCGGGGCGGGCCAGCACGTAGTGGAGGATGTTCTCCGACATGTCGTGCTCACCGGAGGTGATGAAGCGCTTCACGCCCTCGATGTGCCAGGAGCCGTCCTCCTGCTGCACGGCCTTGGTGCGGCCGGCGCCCACGTCGGAGCCCGCGTCGGGCTCGGTGAGCACCATCGTGGAGCCCCACTGCTTCTCCGTGGCGATCTTGGCTATGTGCTTCTGGACCTCGTTGCCCTCCTCGAAGAGGATGCCGGCGAAGGCCGGGCCCGAGGAGTACATCCACACGGCCGGGTTGGCGCCCAGGATGAGCTCGGCGTACGCCCAGATCAGGGAGCGGGGCGCGGTGGTGCCGCCGATCTCCTCGGGCAGGCCGAGGCGCCAGTACTCGGAGTCCATGAAGGCCTGGTAGCTCTTCTTGAAGGAGGCCGGGACCGGCGCGGTGTTGGTCTCCGGGTCGAAGACCGGCGGGTTGCGGTCGGCGTCGGCGAAGGACTCGGCCAGCTCGTTCTCCGAGAGGCGGGTCAGCTCCTCCAGGATGCTCTTCGCGGTGTCGACGTCCATCTCCTCGAACGGGCCGGTGCCGTACACCTTGTCGCGCCCGAGTACTTCGAAGAGGTTGAACTCGATGTCGCGGAGATTCGACTTGTAGTGCCCCATGGCGACGGCTCCCGGCTCCCTAGAGAGATCGGCGAGGCACTGGATCCTCGCGCTAGTTCACGTACCAACAAGTAGCTACGATGATGCTACCCGCCAGTAATAAGATGCAACCCCGTCCGGTCATCTGTGACAGGTCACACCGGAACGGTCAAGGCCGCGGTGTAGCCGTCCCCCGTGCTGCCCGTCATCGTCGCCAGCTGCCGGTCGTGGCCGTCGCTGAAGATGCCGTCGCTCTCCAGGGAGAGGCCGCTCAGGTTCCGTACGCTCTCGCCGTAGCCGTCCGTGGCGTACACCGTGTCGCAGACGTCCTTCGGGAAGGCGAGCTGCGAGGTGTTCGTGATCGACGTGGCCGCGGTGGCGTCGGCCAGGCTGCCGTAGACCTCGAAGTGGACGTGCGGCCAGCGGCCCGGGTAGCAGCCGGGGAAGATGCTCGTGAACGTGACCTGGCCCTTCTCGTCCGTCTCCTGGACTCCGCGCAGGTAGTTCTCCTCGGTGACGCCCTCGGAGTACAGGGAGTAGGCGCCGTCCCGGTCGCAGTGCCAGAGGTAGACGGCGGCGCCCTGCTTCGGGGTGCCGCACCCCGAGGCCGCGTCCACCACCGTCAGCATGATCGTCAGGGGGACGCCCTCGGCGGTGCCGTCCGCGGAGTCGCCGAAGCTCCGCGTGATGTCGCTGCGGACGACTCCGCTCTCCTTCAGTACGTTCACCCCGTTCGAGCCGTCACCGGGGAAGGGCCCGGCCGTCTCCTCGGGGATCTCCGCGCACCCGGCGGACGAGGAGGAAGAGGGGGAAGAGGGGGAGGAGGAAGCCGTGGTCCGGTCCTCCGCCGTGCAGCCCACCAGCGGGACCAGGCTCGCGCCCGCCATCAGCCGGATCATCCGGCGGCGGGCGAGGACGGGCAGGTCGTGGGAGAGGCCCCTGTCGTGCTCGTGCGGGCCTTCGTCATGGCGTCCGTTCATGGACCGACGCTACGAGCGGCGGGCGCGGCGATCCACAGAGCCGGCGCTGTCAAGTCGCTGTCGGTCTGCCGGGCCTGCCGTACCGGCCCGATCGCCCGGCCGCTCTCGGTACTCTTGCGCTCATGTACGGCTACGACCAGACAGCGGGCCCGCAAGGGCAGTACGCCCCTCCGCAGCAGCCGATGTCCGGCGGGTACGGACAGCAGCCGCCGCTGTACCCCGAGCCGTCCCCGCCCTCCCTGACGGACGCGGTGCGCGCGTTCACGACCGGGCAGATGACCGCCGAGGACTTCCAGCAGGTCTTCGCGACGTCCAAGGTCTACTGCCCGCGCGGTGACAACCCCGGCTTCCTCGCCCTGCACAACACCCAGCAGCCGGTGATCCCGATGTTCAGCACGCTCAAGGAGCTGCGCCGGTACGCGGGCAAGGAGTCCAAGTACTTCGTGATCACCGGCGCCGAGGTCCTGGACCTGCTGCCGACCGGCTACGGCTTCGTGCTGGACATGGAGGGCGAGCACCGCATGGTGTTCGACGCGAAGGCCGTCGAGCAGATGGTCGAGTTCGCGATGCGCCGGATGTACGGCTAGACGCCATTGCCGTGCGGACGGCGGCTGACCCCTACTTCGGCAGGCGCAGCGCCAGGCCGTCCAGGACGACCTCCAGGCCGTAGGCGAACTTGTCGTCGCGCAGCTTCGCGGGGTCGGCGGCCTGCGCACTGGTCTCGGGTCCGGCGGCCGCGAGGTGGTCGTAGCCGGCCGAGACCTGCTGGGCCGTGGGCAGCAGGCGCGCGACGAACTCCGACTCCGTCTCGCCCGAGCGGGCGACCGTGGTGAGCCAGGCGGCCTCCGTGGTGGACATGCCGATGACGTACGAGAAGACGGCGTCGATCGCCCGGCTCGGCTCGGGGAATCCCGCGGCCGTGAAGAGGGCCGCCAGTCGTTCCGAGAAACTCATGTAGTTCGGCCCCAGGTAGGCGAGCCCCGCCTGCCCCAGGACCAGGGTCAGCCAGGGATGCCGTAGCGCCGTCGTGCGGAAGGATCCGGCCGCCTCGGTGACGGCCGCGCGCCAGTCGGGGCCGCCGGCCGCCGGGACGTGGATCTCGGCGGCGACCTCGTCCACCGCGAGCTCCATGAGCTCGTCCTTCGTGGCGACGTGCCGGTACAGCGAGGTCGCGCCGGCGTTCAGACGGGCGCCCAGCTTGCGCATGCTGAGCGCCTCGATGCCGTTCGCGTCGAGCATCGCGATCGCCTCGCGGACGATCGCCTCGCGGCTGAGCGCGGGCTGGTCAGCGCGGCGCTGCTCACGGGCCCAGACGGACGGGATCGGGGCCGCCTTCTTCGTGGTCCTGGTCATCGGTGTCCTCCCTGGTGGCCGTGCAGCCGCCTTCATGCGAACAGTGTGCGCAACCAGCGTACAGAACTTCATGGTTGCGCACACTGTTCGGCCATGCGTACAGTGTGCGCATCGAAGGAACGGTGTACGCGGGAGGGAACTGAAATGGACGCTCGTCATCCACGCCGCTGGTGGATCCTGGTCGTGCTGTGCCTCAGCACGCTGGTGCTGGTCGTCGACAACATGGCGCTCACGGTCGCGGTACCCGCGCTGACCGAGGACATCGGGGCGAGCGCCCAGGACATGCAGTGGATCCTCGACTCCTACACGCTGGTCTTCGCCGGGCTGCTGCTGACGTCGGGGAGCCTGGGGGACCGGTTCGGACGCCGGAAGGTGATGCTGATCGGCCTGCTGCTCTTCGGGGCGGCCTCACTGGGGGCGGTGTTCTGCTCCGGCCCGGGTGAGCTGATCGCGGTGCGGATCGCGATGGGCGTGGGCGGGGCGCTGATCATGCCGTCGACGCTGTCGATCCTGATCACCGTCTTCGACGAGGACGAGCGGCCCAAGGCGATGGCGGCGTGGGGTTCGGTGTCGATGCTGGGGCTGGTGGGCAGCCCGGTCCTCGGCGGTGTGCTGATCGACCACTTCGCCTGGCAGGCGATCTTCCTCATCAACGTGCCGATCGTCGCGCTGGCGCTGCTGGCCGGTGTGCTGCTGATGCCGGAGTCGAAGGCGCCCTGGCAGCGGCCCGACCCGCTGGGCGCGGTGCTGTCGGCGGTGGGCATGACGGCCCTGGTGTGGTGGATCATCGAGATTCCGCAGCACGGCGCGTTCGGCGGCCGGTCCCTCCTCGTCCTGGCCGCCGCGGTGGTCGCCCTGGCCGGCTTCGTGATCTGGGAGAACATCACCCGCTCGCCGATGGTCCCGCTGGTCCTGTTCAAGCACCGCAACTTCAGCGGGGGTTCGCTCTCCCTGGCGCTCGTCCAGATCGGCAACGCCGGTCTGCTGCTGGTCCTGACCCAGTACCTCCAGTTCGTGCTCGGCTGGTCCGCGGTCGAGGCGGGCCTGGCCTTCCTGCCGCTGGCCGTGGCAGCCCTGGCGGGCAACGCGGCCGGGGCGCAGCTCGCCGTGCGGATCGGCAACCGTTTCGTCATCCTCGGCGGCATGCTGCTGATGGCCGCCTCCTTCGGGCTGCTGACGACGCTCAGCGCGGACAGCGGCTTCACGGTCCCGGCCGTGGCGCTGGGGATCCTGGGCCTCGGTGCCGGTCTGGCGATGCCGGCCGCGGTTGCCGCCCTGATGAGCACCATCCCGGAGGAGAAGGCCGGCGTCGGCTCGGCCCTCAACGACACCATCCAGCAGTCCGGCACCGCCCTCGGCATCGCGATCCTCGGCTCGCTGCTCTCCGGTGGCTACGCGGCCGAGATGCCGGCCGGTGCTCCCGAGCGGGCCAGGGAGTCCATCGGCGGGGCCCTGGCGGCCGCGGGGGGTGACACGGGCCTGGTGCGGGCGGCCCGGGAGGCCTTCACGGCCTCGATGGCGACGACCTTCACGATCAGCGCGGTCGGTGTCCTGGCCGCGGCGGTCGTGGCCACGGCGGTGATGCGGGACCGGAAGGCCGGGGCGGTCCGGGCGGGGAGCGAGGAGCCCCAGCTGGTCGCCTGACGCGGACGTGTGAAGGCCGGTACCCCGGTGCGGGGGCCGGTCTTCCGCCATGCCCGTGTCCCGTGGTTCGCTGCGCCGTCGCCCGGGAATGCCCAGCCGGTTTTCTCCGTTAGGGGTGGCAGAAAGTTCAACGCTCAACTAAACTGGGCGTACACGAGGAGGAACCGACATGCCTGCTGTGACCGTCGAGAACCCGTTGACGCTGCCCCGCGTGACCGCGCCGACCGATGCCGTGGCACGTCCCGTGCTCGCTGTCACGACCGCCCCGAGCGGTTTCGAGGGCGAGGGCTTCCCGGTGCGCCGGGCGTTCGCGGGGATCAACTACCGCCATCTCGACCCGTTCATCATGATGGACCAGATGGGTGAGGTGGAGTACGCGCCGGGCGAGCCCAAGGGCACGCCGTGGCACCCGCACCGCGGCTTCGAGACCGTCACGTACATCATCGACGGGATCTTCGACCACCAGGACTCCAACGGCGGTGGCGGCACCATCACCAACGGTGACACCCAGTGGATGACCGCGGGCTCGGGTCTGCTGCACATCGAGGCCCCACCGGAGCATCTCGTCATGTCCGGCGGGCTCTTCCACGGCCTCCAGCTGTGGGTGAACCTCCCGGCCAAGGACAAGATGATGGCCCCGCGCTACCAGGACATCCGCGGCGGCTCGGTCCAGCTGCTCAGCACCCCCGACGGCGGCGCGCTGCTGCGGGTCATCGCCGGTGAGCTGGACGGGCACCAGGGCCCCGGCATCACGCACACGCCGATCACGATGATCCACGCGACGCTGGCGCCGGGCGCCGAGCTCAACCTGCCGTGGCGCGAGGACTTCAACGGCCTGGCGTACGTCCTGGCCGGGCGCGGCAGCGTCGGCACCGAGCGCCGGCCGGTCCACACGGGCCAGACCGCCGTCTTCGGCGCGGGTTCCTCGCTGACCGTCCGCGCGGACGAGAAGCAGGACTCCCACACGCCGGACCTGGAGGTCGTCCTGCTCGGCGGGCAGCCGATCCGCGAGCCGATGGCCCACTACGGCCCGTTCGTGATGAACACCAAGGAAGAACTCATGCAGGCCTTCGAGGACTTCCAGAAGGGCCGGCTGGGGACCATCCCGGCGGTGCACGGCATGACCGCGAGCGGACCGCAGGACTGACGGGCCGTCACCCGGGCGGGTCGTCCTGACGGGACGGCCCGCCGCGGGCGTGGTCGGGTGGAGGGGTGCAGGACTCCGAACCGACCGCTTCGGGCTCCGGTCCGACCGCTTCCGGGACCAGGCCCCTCCTGCCGGACCCCCTCCGGCGGCTCGCCGCCTGGTGTGCGCTGCTCCTGCTCGTGTCCGGAGTCGTCTACGTCGGGATCCGGCTGTGTGACGAGTTCCGGACCGCCGTCGTGCCCGTGCTGCTCGCGCTGCTCGGGACGGCCCTGCTCGGGCCCCTGCACCGGCGGCTCGTGAAGGCCGGGGTGCAGCGGTCGGTCGCGGCCGGGCTCACCTGCGTCGCCGTCGTGGCCGTGGTCGGCGGGGCCGTGTACATCGTGGTCGCCGCGCTCATCGACACGGGCGACGAGATCGTCGCCTCGCTCAGGCAGGCCGCCCGGGGCGTCTCCGAGCACTTCGGGGCGGCCGGGACCTCGCTGGACGACCTGGCCTCCAACGCCCGGGAACTCCTGGGCAAGTTCGGCGGCTCGGCCGCCTCCGGCGTGATCAGCGGGGTCAGCGTGGTCGGCGAGACCATCGCCATGGCCGTCCTCGCGCTGCTCCTCGTCTTCTTCTTCCTGCGCGACTCCGACAAGGCCGCCGGGACGCTGCGGGCCCTGGCCCCGGGTGGCTCGGCCGACACCCTGGAGGCCATGGCACGGCGGGCCTTCCACGCCGTCGAGGGCTTCATGCGCGGCACCACCTTCATCGCGCTCATCGACGCGCTCTGCATCACCGTCGGACTGCTCGTCCTCGACGTGCCCGGGGCGGCCGGGCTGGGGGCGCTGGTCTTCGTCGGCGCCTACATCCCCTACCTCGGCGCCTTCATCTCGGGCGCCGTGGCCGTGCTGGTCGCGCTCGCCGACCGGGGGTTCGTCATCGCGCTGTGGGCGCTCGGGGTGGTCCTCGCGGTGCAGGTGCTGGAAGGGCACGTGCTCCAGCCGGTGATCCAGAGCCGGACCGTGCAGATGCACCCGGCGGTGGTGATGGTGGCGATCACGGCCGGGGCGTCGGTCGCCGGGGTGCTCGGGATGCTGCTCGCCGTGCCGCTCACCGCGGCCGCCTTCGGCGTCCTCCAGGAACTGCGCACCCGCTACGGGGACCAGGAGCCGTCGGCCGAGCCGTCGACGGACTCGTAGAGCTCGAACCAGATGCTCTTGCCCTCGCCGCGCGGGTCCACGCCCCAGGCGTGCGCGAGCAGTTCGATCAGCACCAGGCCGCGGCCGGAGGACGCCAGCTCCCCGGGTCTGCGTTTGTGCGGCAGGTCGTCGCCGGTGTCGGTGACCTCGATCCGCAGCCGCCGCTCACCCTCCTGGCCGGTGATCTCGGCGACGAGCAGCGCGTCGGAGTCCGTGTGCACGAGGACGTTCGTCAGCAGCTCGGACAGCAGCAGCACCCCCGAGTCGACCTGGTCGGGTGAGGCCCAGTCGTGCAGCAGCTCGCGCAGTTGCTGCCGGGCCACCGCGATCCGTTCGGGCTCGGCCTGCGCGATCGTCAGCATCGTGCGCCGCACGGGGGCCCGCACGATCACGGTGTCACCGCAGCCGCAGCCCTCGCCCTCCCTGCTCAGCAGCAGCAGTGCTATGTCGTCCTCGCGACGGTCGGCCAGGGGGCCGGTGGTGTGGTGCGAGGAAGGCCCGTGCACGGCCTGCACCAGGGTGTCGGCGAGCTCCTCCAGATCGCCCTTGTGGTCCTCCAGGATCTCGCGCAGCCGCCGCCACCCGGAGTCCAGGTCGTGCCCGCCGGTCTCGATCAGGCCGTCCGTGCAGATCAGCATGGTCTCGCCGGACTCCAGGGCGAGCCGGGTCGTCGGGTAGTCGGCGTCCGGGTCGATGCCCAGCGGCAGGCCCCCCGACGTCGGCCGCATCAGCACCGTGCCGTCGGACATCCGGATCGCCGGGTCCGGATGCCCGGCCCGGGCGATGTCCAGCACGCCGTTCGCCGGATCGACCTCGACGTACAGACAGGTCGCGAAGCGCGGGTCGGCGGGGTCCTCGTCGCTGATGCCGTGCAGGAAGCGGGAGGCGCGGGTGAGGACGGCGTCGGGGCGGTGGCCCTCCGAGGCATAGGCGCGCAGGGCGATACGGAGCTGGCCCATCAGGCCCGCCGCCCGCACGTCATGACCCTGGACGTCCCCGATGACCAGCGCGAACCGTCCGCTGGGCAGCGGGATCACGTCGTACCAGTCACCGCCGACCTGGAGGCCGCCGCCGGTGGGGACGTAGCGGGCGGCGACGCTCATGCCCGGGATGCGCTGCGGGCCGAGCTTGGGCAGCATCGTCCGCTGGAGCCCGTCGGTCAGCGCCCGCTCGCTCTCGGCCAGGCCCGCCCGGGTCAGCGCCTGTGCCAGCATCCGCGCCACGGTGGCCAGCACCGACCGCTCGTCCGGTGTGAAGGCGACCGGGTAGGTGAAGGCCGCCATCCACGCGCCCATCGTGCGGCCGGCCACGGTCAGCGGCAGGAACGCCCAGGACCGGCGGCCGAAGCGCTCGGCGAGCGGCCAGGTCAGCGGGTAGCGGGCCTTGTACTGCTCGGGAGAGGACAGATACACCGCCCGGCCGGTCCGTACCACCTCGGCGGCCGGATAGTCGGTGTCCAGCGGCATGTCGGAGAACGGGCTCTCGTCGCTCTGCTGCTGCCCGTGGTGGCCGATGATCGTCAGACGGTCGCCCTCCACACCGAAGACCGCCAGCCCGTCCGGTGAGAACCCGGGCATCGACAGGTTGGCCGTCACCCGCAGGACCTCCTGCGTGGAGCGGGCCTCGGCCAGCGCCCGGCCCGCGTCCAGCAGGAACGCCTCCCGGGAGCGCCGCCAGTCGCCGGTGACCGCGCTGCGCCCGGCCGGGGTGCCCGGGGTGGGCTCGGTGACCTCCTGGAGGGTGCCGATCAATCGGTACGCCTTGCGGGCCCGGTCGAAGGACGGCTTGGAGCGGCTGCGGACGACCCGGACGATCCGGCCCTGCTCGTCCATGATCCGGATCCGTACCTCGGCGAGGGTGCCCTCGGCGACGGCGAGCTGGATCACGCCGGTGATCTCGTTCCAGTCGACCGGGTGGAGCCGGGCCCGGGCCTGCGCCTCCGTAAGGCTGACCTGCTCTGCGGGCAGCCCGAGCAACCGTGCCGCCTCGGCGTCGACCGTGACCAGCCCGGTGGCGGTGTCCCAGTGCCACAGGCCGGTCGCGAGGGCTGCGAGAGCCTCCCCCACGGCGGGCAGGGGCTCGCCAGTGCGCATTGACCTACTTTAAGAAGAGGCGCTCGAACGCTGCCACCGAAGGCAGAAGTGTGCTCGATCGTTAACTGAGGCGAGCCGATCTTCGCCTGGCCGGTACGCTGGGGACCAGTTTCACGTGAAACACAGACCCCGATCAGCGAAGACTGGATGAACGACGATGCATCGGTACAGGTCCCACACCTGCGGCGAGCTCCGCTCCTCTGACGTCGGCACCGACGTCCGGCTGAGTGGCTGGCTGCACAATCGGCGCGACCTGGGCGGCATCCTCTTCATCGATCTGCGCGACCACTACGGCATCACGCAGCTCGTCGCCCGTCCCGGCACTCCCGCCTACGAGGCCCTCGACAAGCTGTCCAAGGAGTCGACCGTCCGTGTCGACGGCAAGGTCGTCTCCCGGGGCGCCGAGAACATCAACCCCGACCTGCCGACCGGTGAGGTCGAGGTCGAGGTCGGCGAGGTCGAGTTGCTCGGCGCGGCCGCTCCCCTGCCGTTCACGATCAACACCGAGGACGGGGTCAACGAGGAGCGGCGCCTGGAGTACCGCTTCCTGGACCTGCGCCGCGAGCGCATGCACCGCAACATCATGCTGCGCACGGCGGTCATCTCGGCGATCCGCCACAAGATGACGGCCCTCGGCTTCAACGAGATGGCGACGCCGATCCTGTCCGCGACCTCCCCCGAGGGCGCCCGCGACTTCGTCGTCCCGTCCCGCCTGCACCCGGGCAAGTTCTACGCCCTCCCCCAGGCGCCCCAGCAGTTCAAGCAGCTGCTGATGATCTCCGGCTTCGACCGCTACTTCCAGATCGCGCCCTGCTTCCGTGACGAGGACGCGCGTGCCGACCGCTCGCCGGGCGAGTTCTACCAGCTCGACATCGAGATGAGCTTCGTCGAGCAGGAGGACGTCTTCCAGCCCGTCGAGAAGCTGATGACGGAGCTGTTCGAGGAGTTCGGCAACGGCCGCCACGTCACCTCGCCGTTCCCGCGGATCCCGTTCCGCGAGGCGATGCTGAAGTACGGCTCCGACAAGCCCGACCTGCGCGCCCAGCTCGAACTCGTCGACATCACCGACATCTTCGAGGGCTCGGAGTTCAAGGCCTTCGCCGGCAAGCACGTCCGTGCCCTGCCGGTGCCGGACGTCTCCGCCCAGCCCCGCAAGTTCTTCGACCAGCTCGGCGACTACGCCGTCTCGCAGGGCGCCAAGGGCCTGGCCTGGGTCCGCGTCGGCGAGGACGGTTCGCTGTCCGGCCCGATCGCGAAGTTCCTCACCGAGGAGAACGTCGCCGAGCTGACCAAGCGCCTGTCGCTGGCGGCCGGCCACGCCGTGTTCTTCGGCGCGGGCGAGTTCGACGAGGTCTCGAAGATCATGGGCGCGGTGCGGGTGGAAGCCGCCAAGCGTGCCGGGCACTTCGAGGAGGGCGTCTTCCGCTTCTGCTGGATCGTCGACTTCCCGATGTACGAGAAGGACGAGGAGACCGGCGCGATCGACTTCTCGCACAACCCCTTCTCCATGCCGCAGGGCGGTCTGGAGGCCCTGGAGACCCAGGACCCGCTGGACATCCTCGGCTGGCAGTACGACATCGTCTGCAACGGCGTCGAGCTGTCCTCCGGTGCGATCCGGAACCACGAGCCGGAGATCATGCTCAAGGCCTTCGAGATCGCCGGGTACGACCGCGAGACCGTCGAGGAGAAGTTCGCCGGCATGCTGCGCGCCTTCCGCTTCGGCGCCCCGCCGCACGGCGGCATCGCCCCGGGCGTCGACCGCATCGTGATGCTGCTCGCCGACGAGCCGAACATCCGCGAGACCATCGCCTTCCCGCTCAACGGCAACGCCCAGGACCTCATGATGGGCGCGCCGACGGAGCTGGAGGAGGCGCGGCTGAAGGAGCTGCACCTGTCGGTGCGGAGGCCGCAGCCGAAGTAGGCGACCTGGAGGGAGTGGCTCGGAACCGGCGTCGGTTCCGGGCCACTTTCGTACCCAGGGCTCGTGCCCAGCTCTCACCCAGGCTCCTGACAGCCGGGCTCCCTAGCTTCCCTTCCCATGACGGGACAGGAAGCGGCCCGAGGGCCGAAACACACAAGGGATCTGACACGCCGTAAGGTCGTCGCCGCGGGCGCCGGGGCGGTGGTGGCGGCGGGCGTCGGCGGTACGTTCGCGGCGGGCGCGTTCGCCGGCGAGGACACGCGAGCCGCCAAGGGGACGGCCACCGGGGGCTCGGGCGAGGTCTGCTACAAGCTGACCTCCGAAACCACCGAAGGCCCCTACTACATCGACGCGGACAAGCTCCGCCGGGACGTCACCGAGGACCAGGAGGGCATCCCGCTCACCCTGCGCCTCAGGGTGGTCGACTCCGAGACCTGCGAGCCGCTCGCGAACGCCGCCGTGGACATCTGGCACTGCAACGCGCTGGGTGTGTACTCGGGGTACGAGGCGATGGGCAGCGGTGGAGGAGGGGGCGGCGGGGGTGGCACGCCGCCCTCGGGTATGCCGACCGGCACGCCCACGGGTGCGCCCCCGGGTGGTGGCGGTGGCGGTGGGCACCAGGAGCCCACCGACGACGAGCGCTATCTGCGCGGCACCTGGCGGACGGACAAGCGGGGGTTCGTCGAGTTCCGTACGGTCTTCCCCGGCTGGTACCAGGGCCGCTGCGTGCACATCCACACCAAGGTGCATGTGAACGGCACCTGGACGGACACCGGTTACGAGGGCGGCACGACCTGCCACACCGGTCAGCTCTTCTTCGACGAGGAGTCCGTACTGGCCTCCGCCGAGGTCGAGCCGTACTCCACCAACACCACGACCCGCACCACCCTCGACGAGGACACCATCTACCCGGGCAACGGCACCCAGGGCGGGCTGCTGAAGCTCCAGTACAGGAAGAACGCCATCGCCAAGGGCGTCGTCGCCACCCTCACCATGGGTGTCGATCCCACGGACTGACGGACGTATGTGGGGCGGACGTGTACGGCCGTCCGCCCCGCATTCACATACATGCACTTCTGCTCAACCCGTTGACCCGGAAGTTGGGCCTCCATAAAGTCCCTTCGAGAACGCGTACGTGACTGCTGTTCACGTATGTGCACATCGAGGGAGACAACGATGTCAGACGCCGCAACAGTCATACCCGAGGCCGAGCAGCGTGCGGTCGGCAAATTCCTGCGCCGCATGCTGCCGATCCTGGTCCTGATGCTGCTGGTCAACCAGATGGACCGGACGAACGTGGGCTTCGTCCAGAACGAGCTGCGGGCCGATGTCGGGGTGAGCGCCACGGCCTACGGGCTCGGCGCGGGCCTGTTCTTCATCGGGTACGCCCTGTTCGAGGTGCCGAGCAACATGCTCCTGGAGCGGTTCGGGGCCCGGGTCTGGCTGACCCGGATCATGATCACCTGGGGTGCGGTGATCGTGGCGATGTGCTTCATCCACAACGTGTGGATGTTCTACGGCCTGCGCTTCCTGCTCGGTGTCGCGGAGGCCGGCTTCTTCCCCGGTGTGCTCCTCTACTTCACCCAGTGGCTGCCGGACTCCAGCCGGGGCCGGGCCAGTGCGATCTTCCTGGGCGGCTCGGCCACGGCGTACATCGTCACCGGCCCGATCACCGGCGCGCTGCTGGAACTGCACGGCGCGGGCGGTGTCGCGGGCTGGCGGTGGATGTTCGCCCTGGAGGGCGCCTTCTCGATCCTGGTCGGCTTCATCGCCGGGTTCTTCCTCGTCTCCCGGATCCAGGACGCGAAGTGGCTGACGCAGGAGGAGAAGGACGCGCTGAGCGAGGCGGTGGCGCGGGACAAGGAGGCGCGTGACCGGGCGCCGTCGGTGTCGCGGATGAAGCTGATCTTCCATCCCCAGGTCGCCGTCCTGACCGCGGTCTTCTTCGCGATGGCGCTCACCGGCTACGCGATCACGTTCTGGCTGCCGAGTCTGGTGGAGGAGATCGGCGGACTGTCCTCCTTCCAGATCGGGCTGTTGTCGGCGATCCCCTGGATCTGCGCGGTGATCGCGATGTACACGATGGCCCACTTCACCGACCGGGCCCCGGACCGTCGCCCCTACCTGGCGATCGCCCTGGTCCTGTCGGCCACCGGCACCTTCCTCGCCACGCTCGGCTCGCCCTGGTTCGGCCTGGCCGCGCTCACGCTGGCCGCGGTGGGCGGCAAGTGCGCGGCCACGCTGTTCTGGCCGATGGCCCAGTCGGGCCTCGACCTGAAGATCGCCGCGCCGGGGCTGGCGCTGGTCAACTCGATCGGAAACCTGGGCGGGTTCGTGTCGCCCACGCTGTTCGGCTACCTGAAGGACACGACGGGGAGCACGAACGGGGGCCTCTACACGCTCTCCGCGGCGTCGATCCTGGCGGTGCTGGGTGTCGCGTTCGTACGCCACACCAAGAGGGGCGAGCGGCCCGGGTCCGCTGGGAAAGCAGCGGTGACGGGGGAGCCGGTTGCGGGGGAGGCGCGCTGAGCTGAGCGGACTCCGGGCCCGCCCCCTCCGTCGGGGACGGGCCCGAGCCGCTTGGCACCCTCACCCGGGCCCGGGCAACTCCGTCGACTGGCCCCCCGGTCGGCGGGAGGCGATGCCGGCTGCCCGCACGCGAGGACGGCGTTTCGCTACTGCGGTGCGATGACTTTGAGCCAGTCCTCGACGGCGAAGACGTCTGCCCACTGCGGGAACAGCTTTTCGGTGAGCATCGTGTGCACCTCGGGGTCGGTGTCGAGGCAGGCGTCCGCCAGAACGGTGAGGCCGAAGTCCAGGTCGATGGCGTGCCACAGGGTGGACAGCACCACAGCGCTGGTGGCGATGCCGGTGAGAACAAGGCTGTCGATATCGCGAGCCCTGAGTACCAAGTCGAGGTCGCTGCCCGAGAAGGCACTCCCTCGTCTCTTGGTCACCACGACGTCGCCCTGCTGCGGGGCGACGTCGTCATGGATCTCGGTACCAGGCTGCCCCTCGGTGAACAGGCCGGCCCGGACAATGTTTGTCATCACCTTGTTGCGGGGGCTGACTTCCTGGTCACCCGGCCGTAACCCGATCACCACGTAGATCACGGGGATGCCTGCGGCCCGGGCTCCGTCGATCGCCTGGCGCAAGCGCGGCAGATATCCGGAACCGTCGTCGGCGATGGCCACGATGTCCCGTTGCACGTCCATCACCAGAAGCGCACTGTTCGCCATGCTCCGTCCCTTCTCCGTGGAAGAACAAGAGCAGTCTGGTGGATCAACGGAGCCGTGGTGGGGGTTTCCGCAGGCCCTCCAGGCGGGCGAAGGCAAGGATGTCGGGGACTGCTTCGCGCAGGCTCCCGAAGTGACGGTGCACGCCGGCCACCGCAACCGGGGCGTTGACCCCCCACACCACCATGCCGGCCCGCAACCCTGCCTCGACTCCGGAGGGGGCGTCCTCAATGACCAGGCAGTCCTCGGGCTGGGCACCGAGCTGCTCGGCGGCCAGCAGGTAGGGCACCGGCGACGGTTTGCCCTCCTCTACTGCGGCGGCGTCGACTATGACGCCCGGGACCGGCAGGCCCGTCCGGGCAAATCGCCCGCGCACCCGGTGCTCATAGTTCGAGGTCACCAGCGCCCACGACGCCGCCGGCAGGGCGTCCAGCAGCTCGGATGCACCGTCGAAGGCCGCATAGACGCCGGACTGGACGTCCTCGTCCTCGAGTTCGTGCAGCGCAGTCAGGCACTCCCTTGGATCCTGGTCCGGAGCTACCTGCGCGAAGGTCTCCATGGGCCGCGTCCGCAGCGCCACCCGATAGACCTCATCCGCGTCCAGCCGGTATCGCCCCGCCCACATTTCCCAGACCCGGCGTTGGTTGTCCACGGCGTCGATCAACGTACCGTCGACATCGAAGAGCACGTACTTCCTGGGGCTGGGCTGCACAGGCTCGCTGGTCACGTCGTGATCATGCCAGCAAACCGTGAAATCATCTCAGCGTTGTCCGGGTTGGACCGAGAGATGATCGGGCTCAACTCCTGCGTTGAGCTCGCCGTCACCCCCGGCACCGTGCACGTCCGCGAGGGCTGGCGCAGGCCCGCTCCGTGCTCACCGGGCGGGCCCCCGGGCCTCTGGTGGTGCCGGACTACCTCGCCACGAACTGGGTCAGGATCGCCTGGACCTCGTAGATGTCGACTCCCTTGGTGAAGGTCTTCTCGATGGGGGTCGGGGTGCCGGAGATCCAGATCTTCAGTTCGGCGTCCAGGTCGAAGGTGCCGGCCGTTTCCACCGCGAAGTGGGTGATGCTGCGGTAGGGGACCGAGTGGTACTCGACCTTCTTGCCGGTGATGCCCTGCTTGTCGATCAGGATCAGGCGGCGGTCGGTGAAGAGGATGGTGTCGCGGATCAGCAGGAACGCGGCGTGGACCTGTTCGCCGTGGCCGAGGAGGCGGGCGTAGTCCTGCTGGGCCGATACCGGGTCGACGGTGTGTGCGTTGCCGAACAGTGCCATGGGATCCCCCGGGTGTGTGGCGGCGGCCGGGTGGCCGCGCTCACGCGATCTTCGCAAAGCACGGGGCCCGGGAGAAGGTTCTCGTCCTCCCGGGCCCCGTGCTGTAGCGAGCGTGTTACGGCCGTTACGCCGTCGGCTTCTCCTCCAGGCGCGGGAAGAGGACCGCGCCCTTGGTGACCGTCGTGCCGGCCGGGAGCCTGCCCCACTCGCCGGCCTCGCCGATCTTCTGGTCCGCGAGGGCGCCGAGGGAGGCGGCCGCGCCGAGCGAGTCCCAGAGCTTCTGGGAGGTCTCCGGCATGACCGGGTTGAGGAGGACCGCGACGGCGCGCAGGGACTCCGCGGCCGTGTAGAGGATGGTCGCGAGGCGCGCCTTGCCCTCGTCCGAGGTGTCCTTCGCGACCTTCCAGGGCTCCTGCTCGGTGATGTAGCCGTTGACCTGCTTGACGAAGTCGAAGACCGCCAGGATGCCGCCCTGGAAGTCCAGGTCGTCGCCGATGCGGCGGTCCGCCTCCGTCACCGCCTTCGTCAGGCCGTCGTGGATCGCCCTCTCGGCCTCGCCGTCGGCCGTCGACGCCGGCAGCTCGCCGCCGAAGTACTTGCCTACCATCGCCGCGACGCGGGACGCGAGGTTTCCGTAGTCGTTCGCCAGCTCGCTCGTGTACCGGGCGGAGAAGTCCTCCCAGGAGAACGAGCCGTCCTGGCCGAAGGCGATCGCGCGCAGGAAGTACCAGCGGTAGGCGTCCACGCCGAAGTGCGAGGTCAGGTCCTGCGGCTTGATGCCGGTCAGGTTCGACTTCGACATCTTCTCGCCGCCGACCATCAGCCAGCCGTTCGCTGCGATCTTCCCGGGGAGGGGGAGCCCCTGTGCCATCAGCATCGCGGGCCAGATCACCGCGTGGAAGCGGAGGATGTCCTTGCCGACCAGGTGGACGTCGGCCGGGAAGGTCTCCTCGAACTTGGCCTGGTTCTCGTTGTAGCCGACCGCCGTGGCGTAGTTCAGCAGGGCGTCGACCCACACGTAGATCACGTGCTTGTCGTCCCAGGGGATCGGGATGCCCCAGTCGAACGTCGAGCGCGAGATGGAGAGGTCCTGGAGGCCCTGCCGTACGAAGTTCACGACCTCGTTGCGCGCGGATTCGGGCTGGATGAAGCCGGGGTTGGCCTCGTAGTGGGCGAGGAGCTTCTCGCCGTACTCGCTCAGCTTGAAGAAGTAGTTCTCCTCGCTGAGGATCTCGACCGGCTTCTTGTGGATCGGGCAGAGCTTCTGGCCCGCGTACTCGCCCTCGCCGTCGAGGAGCTCGCCGGGGAGCTTGTACTCCTCGCAGCCGACGCAGTACGGGCCCTCGTAGCCGCCCTTGTAGATCTCGCCCTTGTCGTACAGGTCCTGGACGAACTCCTGGACGCGGTCCGTGTGCCGCTTCTGCGTGGTGCGGATGAAGTCGTCGTTCGCGATCTCCAGGTGCTCCCAGAGAGGCTTCCACGCTTCGGTGACGAGCTTGTCGGCCCACTCCTGGGGAGTGACACCGTTGGCTTCGGCCGTGCGCATGATCTTCTGACCGTGCTCGTCCGTGCCGGTGAGGTACCACACCTTCTCGCCGCGCTGGCGGTGCCAGCGGGAGAGCACGTCGCCTGCGACGGTCGTATAGGCGTGGCCCAGGTGAGGAGCGTCGTTGACGTAGTAGATGGGGGTCGAGACGTAGTACGCCTTCGCCCCCTGCTTCTCGGATCCAGTGGCCGCCATGGTCGAAATCCTACTGGTCCCCTGAAGATCGACTCACACGCGTTTCGGGGGGTGGACGGCCTGCCGTGTGCCGTCCACCCCCCGGGGGGTCTACGGACGCCAGTCCGCCAGTACGCCCTCGTAGAGCTCCTTGTCCGTGAGCTCGCGGGGGGTTTCGCCGGCGAGGAAGTGGGACGTGTTGGGGGCCTTGAGCTTGCGGAGGTAGTCGAAGGCCTTGTTCTCCGGGTCACCGAAGGCGACGAAGGAGAAGAAGACGGTGGGGTGGGTCCTGGCGGCCTCGGTGAGGGACTGGGTGGCGGGGGTCTTGGCGTCGGGGGCGCCGTCCGTCTGGAAGATCACCAGGGCCGGGGTGTCGGGGGTGGCTTCCTTGCCGTGGTGGGCGAGGACGGCTTCGACGGCTGCGTGGTAGCTGGTGCGGCCCATGCGGCCGAGGGCGGCGTGCAGGTCGTCGATCTTGTTCTCGTGGTCGGTGAGGGTGATCTCGCCGGTGCCGTCGAGTTCGGTGGAGAAGAAGATGACCGGGACGGTGGCCTCGGGGTCGAGGTGGGCGGCGAGGGCGAGGGTTTGTTCGGCGAGGGCCTGCGCGGAGCCGTCCTTGTAGTACGGGCGCATGGAGGCGGAGCGGTCGAGGACCAGGTAGACCTTGGCTCGGGTGCCGGTGAGGTTGTGCTGCTTGAGGGTGGTGGCGGCGGCCTTGTAGGCGGTGGTGAGGCCGGGGGCGCGGGTCTTGATGCGGGTGAGGGGGACGGCGGGGGTGGTGACGTCCGGCTCGGCCTCGCCTTCGGCTTCGGCCGTGTCGTTCCCACCCGCACCACCCGTGCTGCTTTCGTCGTCGGGTGCGGGTGGCCCCTGCGGGGCGGACTCGCCGTCGGCGGCTGCGGGAGCGTCCCCGGCGGCGGCCGCGGCCGCCGGCTCGGCCTCGGCCTTGGCCGGCGCCTCGGCCTTGGCCGTCGGCTCCGCCTCGGCCTCGGTCTCGGTCGCCGGCTCGGCCTTGGCCGACGGGTGTGACTCGGTCGTCGGCTCAGTCTTGGCCGGCGCGTCCGGCTCGGTCGTCGGCTCGACGTCGGAGGTCGCCTCGGGCTCGGCGTCGGGCGTGGTCTTGGGGGCAGCTCCGGGCTCGGGGGTGGCCTTGACTTCTGCCGTCGGCTCAGGCTCGGGCGTCGGCTCCGCCTCGGGCGTGGTCTTGGGGTCTGCCGTCGGCTCGGGCTTGGCCGTGGGTTCGGCTTCTGGCGTCGGCTCGGGCTCGGGTGTCGGCTGCGCCTCGGGCGTGGTCTTGGGGGCAGCTTCGGGCTCGGGGGTGGCCTTGGCTTCTGCCGTCGGCTCGGGCTTGGCCGTGGGTTCGGCTTCTGGCGTCGGCTCGGGCTCGGGTGTCGGCTGCGCCTCGGGCTTCGGGACCGCGGGTGCCTCGGGCTGTGGCGCGGGGGCCGGCTTCGTCTCGGTGGCCGACGGCTGCGCCGGTGTGTCGGCCTCGGCCGTGGGCTTCGGCTCCGTTGTCGCCGTGGGCTCGGCCTCCGGGCTGTCCCCGGGCCTTTCCGGTGCTGTGGGCTCGGGGGTCGACGACGACTCGGTGGCGGTCGGCTGCTCCGTCTCGGTCGCAGTCTCCGTCGGCTGATCGGCGTCCGTCGGCTCCTCGACCGCCGGCTTGGCCTCAGCCTCTGTCTCCGGTGCCGCCGCCGCAGGCTTCTCCTCGACTCCCGGTTCTCCCTCCCCAGCCCGCTTAGGCCTGGGGACCGTCACATGGTCGAAGGCCAGTGACACGAGGTCGTGTTCGTCTCGGGGGCCCGGGACGTTGGGCGTCGGGGCGGGGGTGGGTTCCGGGGAGGGGGACGGGACCTTCGGGTCCGTCTCGGGGGGCGTCGGTGTTTCGGTCGTCGTCGTGGTCTGCGCCGCACCCTCCGCCTCGGCGGTCCGTGACTTGCGTGACCGTCCGAACGCGTTCCGCAAGAGAGTGAGAATGCCCATGTGCGCGCAACCCTTCGCGTGAGTTGAAGCCCGTCAATCCCTGGCCAGGACGGACACGTAAGGTTAGCGGCCCTCCTGGGTGATCTTGGGCAGGGTCAGGGGTGGGAGGCCCAGCCTGTCAAGAGGGACATCCGGCCTGCGAAGGTGTCGCCGTGCTGAATCGCCACAACTGCCGTAAGGCTGCCGCAGGTTCACCCGCTGTTCACCCTGGCGCCCGGCTGCCGCACATATGTGCCCCTACGGTCACGCTGACACCAAGGGCATCCAAGGAGAGAGCAAAGTGCGCAAGCTGCTGCCGTTGATCGGAACGCCGTCCGGATCGCACCCCGGCGGCCGGTCCGCCCTGACCTGTCGTTTCCGGTGTGGTGACGCCTGCTTCCACGAGGTGCCCAACACCAGCTCCAACGAGTACGTCGGTGATGTGATCGCCGGTGCGCTCAGCCGGCGGTCGATGATGCGGGCCGCGGCCGTGGTGACCGTGGCCGCCGCGGGCGCGGGAGCCGTGGGTGTCGCGCAGGCCCCGCAGGCCGGTGCCGCTCCCGCCGGGGGCGCCACGGCCGGCACCGCCGCCGACGCCGCCCGGCGCAAGAACAAGGGCGCGCGCGGGCTGCGCTTCGCGCCCGTCGCGCCCAACACCGCCGACGCCGTGACCGTGCCGGAGGGGTACCGGCAGAACGTCGTCATCCGCTGGGGCGAGCCCATCCTGCGCGGTGCGCCCGCCTTCGACCCGGAGAAGCAGACCGCCAAGGCCCAGGCCGGGCAGTTCGGGTACAACTGCGATTTCCTCGCGCTGCTTCCGCTGCCGGGTGAGCGCGGTCGGCAGCTGCTCGTCGCCAATCACGAGTACACCGACGAGGTGCTCATGTTCCGGGGGTATGACGCCGCCAGTCCGACCCGGGAGCAGGTGGAGATCGCCTGGGCCGCGCACGGGCTGTCCGCCGTCGTCGTGGAGGGGGACCGGAAGACCGGGAAGCTGACCGCCGTTCCCCGGCATCAGCTCAACCGGCGCGTCACCGCCACCACCGAGTTCCGGCTCACCGGGCCCGTCGCCGGGTCCGACCTCGTCAAGACCTCCGCCGACCCGACCGGCACGAAGGTGCTCGGCACCCTCAACAACTGCTCGGGCGGCGTGACTCCGTGGGGCACGACCCTGCACGGCGAGGAGAACTTCAACCAGTACTTCGCCAACAGCAGCCGGGCGACCGACAAGCGGTACGGCATCGGGACCGGGGCCAGCGAGCGGAAGTGGGAACGGTTCGACAAGCGGTTCGACGTCGCCCAGGAGCCGAACGAGGTACACCGGTTCGGGTACGTCGTGGAGTTCGACCCGTACGACCCGAGCTCCACGCCGCGCAAGCACACCGCACTCGGGCGGTTCAAGCACGAGGCCGCGAACATCAGGATGACGGCGGACGGGCGGCCCGTCGTGTACACCGGTGACGACGAGCGGTTCGACTACTTCTACAAGTTCGTCGGCAGCAAGCGGATGCGGCACGGGTCGTCGCGTGCCGTGCGCGAGCACAACCTGTCGCTTCTCGACGAGGGGACGCTGTACGTCGCCAAGCTCACCGGTGACTCCCCCGCCATCGAGATCGACGGCACGGGCAAGCTTCCCGGCGACGGTGAGTTCGACGGGAGCGGCGAGTGGATTCCCCTGGCCACCGCCACCGCCGAGGGTGCCGTCTCGCACGTGGACGGGATGAGCGCCGAGGAGGTGTTCGTCTTCACGCGCCTCGCCGGCGACAAGGTGGGCGCGACCAAGATGGACCGGCCCGAGGACATCGAGCCCAACCCCGTCACCGGCAAGGTGTACGTCGCCCTGACGAACAACTCCAACCGCGGTGTCGGCTCCAACGCCAAGGCGGACGAGGCCAATCCGCGCAACGCCAACAAGCACGGACACGTCCTGGAGCTCACGGAGCGGTGGAACCGGCCCGAGAGCACGCGGTTCGCGTGGTCGCTGTTCCTCGTCGCCGGTGACCCGGACGACCCGGTGACCTACTTCGCCGGGTTCCCGAAGGACGGTGTCAGCCCGATCTCCTGCCCGGACAACGTGGCCTTCGACCCCTACGGCAACCTGTGGATCTCCACCGACGGCGCCCAGCTCGGATCGCACGACGGCCTGTTCGGCGTGGCGACGCGGGGTGAGCGGCGCGGTGAGCTGAAGCAGTTCCTGACCGTGCCGAAGGGTGCCGAGACCTGCGGTCCGATCATCCAGGACCGGCGGGTCCTCGTCGCCGTGCAGCACCCGGGCGAGATCGACGGCGCGTCCGTGGAGAAGCCGGCCAGCACCTGGCCCGACGGTCCCGGGACGTACGTCCGTCCGGCGGTCGTGGCCGTGTGGCGTGCGGACGGCTGCGACATCGGCGTCTGAGCGGAGAGGGACACCGGAGAGGTCCCTGTGAGGTACCTGTGGGGGGCGCCTGTCGGGCGTCCCCCTTCCTCTCCTACCGGCGTGAGTGCAGTGTCAGGTCCGTGACCACCGCCCGGTGGTCCGTGTCGGCCAGGTCCAGGAAGCGCGTGCGGTCGGCCGCGAAGTCCTTCGACACCAGGACGTGGTCGATCTGCACACCGAACGTCGGCGCGGTCCGGGCCGGCCAGGTGGCCGTGCGGGCGGCGTCGTCGAGGCGGGCGGCGTCGGTCAGGCCGGTGTCGAGGATGCGGCGGAAGGCGGCGTGGTCCTGGGAGGCGTTGAAGTCGCCGGCCAGCACGAGGGGGGTGCCGGGGTCGGCCGCGGCCGCGTCGCGCAGGGCCTCCAGCTCGGTGCGCCAGAGGTCCAGCCCGCCGGGCAGCGGGGGCATGGGGTGGGCGAGCTGGAGCCGTACGGGATGCCCGTCGACGTCGGCGATCGCCCCGGGCATGCCCATGGTGCCGGGGACGCCGTCGGTGGGCCGCAGCGGGAAGCGGCTGAGGATGACGGAGCCCTCGGAGCCGCCGCCCTCGACGGCCCTGCGGTGCGGGTAGTCCTGGGAGAGGTCGTCCTTCAGCCGCGCGTCACACTCGTACTCGCATTCCTGTACGAAGACGAGGTCCGGTTTCTCGCGGCGGACGGCGGCGACCAGGGACCCGGTGCCCTGCCCGAACTCGACGTTCGAGGTCAGCACGCGCAGGTCGGCGACCGGGCGGCCGACGGGGTCGCCGACCTTGCCGTACGGCTCGATGAACCAGGCCAGCAGGCCGAGCAGGAGCACGCCCCAGACCGTCCCGGGCCACCACCGGGACAGCAGGGCGAGCAACAGCGCCAGGGCGGTGGGGGCGAGCAGCCAGGGGAGGAAGGCGAGGACCTGCGGGACGGGCGCGAAGCCGTCGCTGCCGGCGGTCCGGAAGCCGACGACCACGCTGACCGCGGCGAACAGCAGGGCGGCGCACCAGGCGCCGAGCCGCCGTCCGGGCGGACGGTGGTCCGGCCCGTCGGTGGCGGTCCACTCGGCAGCGGCGGTGTCCAAGGCCCGGCCTTCCGTTCGCGGGGTGGGATGCCCGAATCCTCCCTCAAAGACGGGGTGGGGCGGTGGAAGGTTGCCGTGCGTCGACGCGGGCCAGGAATTCCCCGAGTGCCCGGTCGAACTCCTCGGGGCGTTCGAGGTTCGGCATGTGGGCCGTGCCCTCGATCACGTGCAGGGCCGCGTCCGGGAGGGCCGCGTGCATGGCGCGGGCGTCGGAGACCGGGGTGTAGGTGTCGTCGGCTCCCACGACGACCAGGGCCGGGACACCGACGCGGGTCAGCAGGGCGGCGTAGTCGGGGCGCCGGGCACGGGCGCGCAGGGCCGCGGCGGCGCCCTCGGGGGAGGTGGCCGTCATCATGCGGTGGACGTGGGCCTTGACCTCGGCGGGGGCGTAGGGGGCGACCATCCGTTCCAGGACCTCGTCGGCGTAGCCGCGCATGCCCTCACGCAGGAGGCGGTCCGCCATGGCGTCGCGGGTGCGGACGCCCTCCGGGGTCTCCGCCGCCGGGAAGGTGTCCGCGAGGACCAGGCCGCGGATGCGGCCGGGGAACCGGCGGTAGCAGTCCATCGCGATCTGGCCGCCCATGGACAGGCCGGCGAGGACGAAGGACTCCACCCCCAGCTCGTCGAGCAGGGCCTCGATGTCCCGGGCGAACTGCGAGAAGTCCGTGAGGGGCGGGGTGACCGGGGAGGCGCCGTAGCCGCGCAGGTCGGGGGCGATGACGCGGCGGGTCGCGGCGAAGGTGGCGAGCTGCGGGGCCCACATCGTGCGGTCGAAGGGGTGGCCGTGGACGAGGACCAGGGGGACAAGGGGCCGCCGAGAGGGTACGGGTCCTTTGTCCTCGTATGCGAGGAAGGGTGCCATGTGAAGACCCTAGGCAGCTCCAACTACTCGGTGCAATAAGATCTTTGCTCTCGGTGCAATCCAAGGGGGAGACCGACCGATGGGTGACTACCGCCGTATCGCCGACAGGATCGCCGACGACATCGCCAGCGGGCGGCTGAAGCCCGGTCAACGGCTGCCGCCGCAGCGGGCGTTCGCCCGGCGCCGGGGCATCGCCTCGTCGACGGCCGGGCGGGTGTACGGCGAACTCGTACGGCGCGGGCTGGTCGTCGGCGAGGTCGGGCGCGGCACGTTCGTACGGGCCACCCCGGACGGGCCGACGGGCCGGGCGCTCGCCGAGCCCGGCCCCGCCGACGCCCTCGTCAACCTGGAGCTCAACTACCCCAGCGCGCCCGGCCAGCCCGAGCTCCTCGCCCCCGTCCTCGCGCCGCTGCTGCGTCCCGACGTGCTGGCCGAGGCGCTGCTGCCGGCCGCCGCCACCGGAACCGAGTCCGCCCGGGAGGCCGCGGCCACGCTCCTCGCCACCCCCGGCTGGCGCCCCGCCCCGGACCGGCTGCTGTTCACCGGCAACGCCCGGCAGGCCATCGCCGCCGTCCTGGCCTCCCTGGTCCGCCCGGGCGGCCGGGTCGGCGTGGAGCAGCTGACGTATCCGCTGGTCAAGGACATCGCGGCGCGGCTGGGCATCACCCTGGTGCCGCTGGCCGGTGACGCGGCCGGGCTGCTCCCGGAGGCCGTCGCCGCCGCGCACCGTTCGGCGCCGCTGTCCGCCCTGTACGTGCAGCCGACGCTGCACAACCCGACGTCGCTGACGACGAGCCGCCCTCGCCTGCTGCAACTCGCGGCGCTGGTCCACGACCTGAACCTGCCGGTGGTGGAGGACCGCATCTGGTCCTTCCTGCACGAGCCGGGGGATCCCCTCGCCGTGCACGCGCCCGCCCTCACCCACGTCGTCGACGGTCTCTCCAAGCGGGTCGCGCCCGGGCTCACCGCCGGTTTCCTCGTCGTGCCGCCGCACCGGGTCGGGGCCGTGGCCCATGCCGTGCGGTCGGGCGGGTGGAGCGCGGGGCGGTTCGCGCTGGAGGCGGCCGTGCGGTGGGCCGGGGAGGGGACCGTGGCGCGGCTGGTGGCGGCCAAGCGGGCGGACGCGGCGCGCAGGCAGCGGATCCTCGCCGAGGAACTCGCGGGCTTCGCCGTGCGGTCCGAGCCCGGCGCCTACTTCGCCTGGTGGGAACTGCCCGCCCCGTGGCGCGCGGACACCTTCACGGCGGCTGCCGCCGCGCACGGCATCGCCGTCACGCCCGGCCCGGCCTTCGCCGTCTCCCCCGGCCACACGCCCGACGCCGTCAGGCTCGGGCTCGGGTCGGTTCCGGAGGCGGTTCTGCGGCGGGCGCTGCGGACGCTCGCGCACGTCGCCGCGAGGCGAGCCGGGGACCGTACCGGCCCGTGAGCCACGAGCCGAGCGCCGCCGTCAGGCCGAAGGCGAACAGCAGCCAGGACACGGTCGACAGGGTGGCCGTCAGGGCGTCGTAGACCGCGCCGGCGGCCGGGCGGTGGAGCGCGTCGGGCAGGTCGGCGAGGGTGAGGCGGCGGCCGATCGCGACGGCCAGGACGAGCAGCCCGCCGCCCAGCGCCGTGCCGAGGCCGATCGCGGTGACCGCGCGGCGGCGGCGGGCGGCGAGGGCGGTCCCGGCCACGGCGCACAGGGCGGTGGCGAGCGGCAGCCAGAAGGCGGCGGTGTCCAGCACGTGGTACCCCCTGCGCAGTCGGGCCACGTCGTCGGCCGGGAGCACCGGGACCCGGGTGTGCGGGACCGGGATGCGGTGGGCGAACGGCACGTGGTCGTCGGTGAGCCGGCGTTTGACCCGGGTGAGGACCGGCGCGAGGTCGACGGTGACGGGGGAGGCGCGCGTGCTGTCGTCGCGCAGGGCGCGCAGCACGGCGTCGTGGACGGCCAGGTTCGCCGCGTCCCACCCGGTGCGGAACGCCTCGGTCCGGGTGAACGAGCGCACCGCGTCGTGCACGAAGGGCCCGGCCGTGCCGCGCAGCGGGCCGGTGTCGAGCTCCTGCCCGGCCTCCCGCATGATGCCCTCCCCGAGGGCGTCCGCGACCGCGCCCCGCACGTCCGGGTCGGTGGCGAGCGGCGCCATCGTACGGACGTAGCGGCCGGTGTCGGTCAGGCCGTGCGCCGCCCAGGAGGCGAGCGTGGCGAACGGCGCGAGCAGGCACGCGAGGGCCAGCAGAACGGCCGACAGGGCGTTCCGCGGTCGGAGGGGCGCCTGCCCGGATACGGGCGCCCGGCGGTGCTCGGACACCCTTCCAGGCAAGGCGCCACAGGCCCGGCCCGCGACCCGTGTGACTGCATTCGGCCCCACATGCCGAGCCCGACGTGTCGTACGGGACCGGGTCAGTCGAGGCGCCGGCCGGTGGCGTCCTCGTGCGTGTAGTAGCGGTAGAACATGGTCACGAAGACGCCCGCCCCGACCACCAGCCCCACCCCGGTGGACTTCAGTACGGACTCGCCGGTCTGGCTGTAGAGGAAGCCGATCGCGCAGCCGGTGAAGGCGAACCAGAGCAGCGCGTGCTGTTCGCGGCGCAGCCGCGGGGCGACTTCCCGCACGGCGGCGAACAGCACGGCGAACACGAGCGCGGTGAGGAAGCCGAACAGCAGGTTCCAGCCCGTGATGGGCCCGGCGTCGCGCCGGTTGGCCGCGGCCCAGTAGCCGTAGACGAGCCCGAGGAGGACGGGTACCGCGACCTTCGCCATCGCGTGGGTGCGCGGGCTGAAGACATCGGGTGTACGGCGTCGCGTGGTCACCTTGCGTGAAGCGGGTGCCGCATGAGCCATGAGAGCTCTCCTCTCTCCCTGCCCCTGCCTACCAGGGCACACCGCCGGGGTCCCGCTGGCAAGTCGGCGGACGCGACGCGTTGCCCGGACCGGCTGCGGCCCGTAGCGCCCGGGCCGTCGCCGTGGAAGGGGCGAAGCCCCCGAAGGCGGACGTTTGCGGTCCTGAGGCCCCCCTTTGCAGCCGCAGCGGTTACGGTGCTGCCGTACGTGATCGACAGGGGGAGGGACGAGATGGCCGGAACCGTGCTGCTGCTGGCGGCCTCGCCGGTGGGCAAGGGGCGCCTGGTCGACGCCGCGTCCGTGCTCCCCGTCCTGGCCGCCGTACCGCCCGGCGTGCTGGCCGGCACGGACACCGCGAACGTCGTCGAACTCGCCGACCCGCTGGAGCCGCAGGCCGTCCTCACCCGGCTGCGCGCCGCCGCCGCGGCCCCCGGCCCGCTCACCGTGTTCGTCACCGGACAGCTCCAGCTCGACCGCCGCCAGCGCCTGCCCCACCTGGCGCTGGCCCGCACCACCGCGTCCACCGCCCGCTACACGGCCTTCCCCTGGCACTGGTTCCGGGACGAACTGCGCCTGAGGCCGGCCGGCGCGACGACCCTCCTGCTCGACCTGCACGCGGACGCCGAGACCTGGGATCTGCTGCGCGGCACCCCGCTGGACTCGGGCCGCGGCAACGCCGTGTACGGCCGCATCGCGCCCCCGCCGTCCAGACGCACGGTCGCGGCACCGGCGTACATGAAGGCCGTCGCGACGATCCTGCGCAGCGGGTTCCGGCCGCCGGCGGAGCAGTTGCACCAGCAGGCGCTGGCCCGGATCGCGCCGGAGAGCGCGGGCACGGACCTCGTGCTGAACACGCCGGGCCCCTCGGCCGGTGACCCGCACGCCGCCATCACCGCCGCCGTCCAGTCCGGCCGCCACTCCGACGCCGACGCCCTGGCCGCCCGGCACGAACAGGCCGCCGTCGCCGCGCACGGGCCCGCCTCCGAGGAGGCCCTGCACTGGGCCGAGGTCCGGGCCGACCTGGCGATGTTCGCCGGGGACGCGGGCCGCAGCTGTCACACCTGGCTGGCCGTGGCCACCGTCCGCCTGAACGCCGGGCAGGCGCCGGACGCGCCCGCCGTCGAGGCCGCCGTGGACCGCGCCCACCACCAGTGGGGCCAGATCCGCGACCCCGCCCGGGCCCGCGAACTGGGCGCGGCGCTCGCCGAGTTGCGGGGCCGGGTCCCCGGGCGGCGCGAGGGGGCGCTCGATCACGTACAGCAGCAGTTGCGGCAGTTGCAGTCCCAGGGCTGAACACGCGTGCGCCGTGTGCGCCTGGCGTGAAGGGGGCGTGCAATCGCTTTCGCAGGTCGTGTCAGAGGTCTGCCGCCGAGGCCTGACCCGGTGTCATGATGTCGGGCATGACAGAGGGGGACCAAGTGGCTGTCTTAGGCGTACGCGTCCGGCTGGGCGCCGGCGGGACCGTGGACGATGTCAGAGCCCTGAAGACGTGGCTGGAGCGGGAAGAGCCGCTCGCGGAACTGCTCTCCGAAGAGAAGCTGAGCATCGAGGCGCGGACCAGCACGGACGGGCCCAAGGGGCGGCTGGGCCCCGATCTCGAACTCGTACTGAAACTGCTCGGCGACGTCGTCACGGTCGCGGCACTGACCGAGTACACCGCACGTGCGGTGAAGACCTGGACGAACAACCGCCGACGGCTCCAGGGCGGGGATCCCGCGCCACAGATCCGCACGCTGGACACCGACGGGGAGTAGGCCGGTGAGCCGCTTCGACCCGCGCGGCGAAGTGAACCGGGCGCTGCTGGTCGGTGTGTCCGAGTACGACCACACGGCACCGGATCCACAGGGCGTCACCGGCCAGCTCCCCGCCGTGCGGCACAACCGGACGACACTCGAGGACGCGCTGCACCGGAGCGCCGTGTTCGGTGCGCACGAGGTGCGGGCCCTGGCCTCACCGACCCCCGACGAGTTCACGGGGGCGCTGCGCCGCGCCTGCCAGGAGACCAAGGGGCTGCTGCTGTTCTACTTCGCCGGGCACGCCGTCACCTCCACCTCCGGCAACGAGCTGCACCTCCAGATGCGCACCGCCCGAGTCCTCACGGGCGACGGGCTGCCCGGCTCGGTGAGTTTCAGCGAGGTGCTGGGCGAGCTCGTCGAGAGCCGCGCCGAGCAGGTGGTGGTGATCCTCGACTGCTGCTACGCGGGCAACGCCGCGGGAATCTGGCACCGCTTCGACGATCCGAAGCGGAAGAAGCACAAGATCCTGCTCCTGATGAGCGTGCAGTCCAACCGCTGCATCCTGGGCGGGGACGCGGAGGTCGCCACGCCGTTCACCCGCGAGGTGGTGCGGGTCCTCGAAGCGGGCGGGGAGGTGTGGCTCTCCGAGCTGTACGCCGCGGTGAAGGAGCGGATGGCCGCCGCGAAGTACAAGGCGGAGGCCGACGACTCGCAGAGACCTCAGGCGCTGGCGCCCCCGTGGGACCCGGACGCGGACGTGTTGCTGGCGGCGGGACCGGTGGACCCGACCGACGACACCGAGGACCCGCCCGGCTGGTTCTCCTGGCTCCGGCGTACGCTCACCCGCGCCCGGGAGTCCGTCGGCCTGTTCGGCCGCACCGTTCTGGCGCTTCTGCTGGCGTTCGTCGTGATCGGCGCCGCCGGTTACGGAGTCCTGGTCCTGACCGGGGGGTCCGGCCCCTGCGAACCGCCGCTGGAGCTGCGCGTCCTCACCGACCCCGACCTGGAGCCGGCGATGCGGGCGGCCGCGGACGCCTACCTCGCCTCGGACGCCAACACCAAGGACGACGGCTGCCGGCGCACCGGCGTCACCGTCTACAGCGCCGGTGCCGCTCACGTGGTGACCGCGCTGGGCGAGCACTCCGACCCCTGGCAGCAGCCGCGTGAGGACGTCAACCCGCAGCGGGACATCGGCCCGCAGCCGGACGTGTGGATCCCCGCGACCCGCGCGGACGTCGACCGGGCCGGCGACGCGCAGGTGGAACGCGTCTTCGCCCGGCTGGAGCCGGACACCGAGCCGCTCGCGTACTCACCGGTCGTGCTGGCCGTCCCGGAGGGCCTCGGCGCCGACGTCCCGCGCACCGGGCGGTCGCTGCCGGAGCTGGTCAGGGCCCTGAAGAACGCGGACGGCAAGGCACAAGTGCGCAGGCCCGACCCCGAGTTCAGCGACTCGGCGCTGCTGGCGACGGTGGGGCTGTACGGCGACGGGGCCGACGTGCGCGGCGCCGAGGGGCTGATCAGCCGGGCGGGACGGCCCGAGTCCTCGGCCGTCAGGCTGCTGTGCACGCTGCCCGAGGACGACGCCGCGGACGACCGCAGCGCGGTCCTGGTCCCGGAGTTCCTGCTCAGGAGCGGCGTCGGCTGCCACTCGGTCACCCGCGCCGGGCGCACCGCCGTCTACCCCGACGACGTGCCCGGTCTGGAACCGACGTTCGTGCGGGTGCGCTGGGAGGGCGGCGACCGGGACGTCCAGGCGCGGGACGACGGGGTGGACCGGTTCCGCGACTGGCTGACGGGAGAGGGCGGCCGGGAGGTGCTCGGCAAGCAGGGGTTCAGGGCCACGACGGGCGAACGGGGACTGCTCGCCGGGAAGGCGGCCGACCACGGGCTGACCGATTCCGTTCCGCCTGCGGACCCCGCCGACGCGACACGGCTGGACAGGACACTGGAGCGGTACGGCAACGCGCACGGACCCGGCCGGGTCCTGTTCCTCCTCGACAGCTCCGGCTCGATGGCCGGCCTGTGGGACGGCCCCAGCGGCGGCCCCGGCATCCTCAAGCAGACCCTGACGGGGCTGGGCAGGGGGGACGAGTACGGGGTGTGGGCGGTGCACGGGGTCAAGGGCCCCACGCACACCGAACTGCTGGACTTCGGCAGGCACTCCCGCGCGGAGGCGGAGAAGGCCCTCAGGACTGACGAGGAAGGCGCCGAGGTGCGGGACGCGGAAGCCGATCCGAGCGCCGCCCTGCTGGACGCCCTGGCGTTCATGCGGGAGCGCGGCGCCGGTGACGAGCGGCCGCAGCTGATCGTGTACCTCACCGACGGCGAGGACGACAACCGCCTGACCGGCGACCGCCTCCGCGAGGTGGAGGACCGGGCACGCGCGTCGGGCGTGCCCGTGGCCATGGTGATGCTGAAGAGCGGGGGCTGCGACCGGGACCGCCCCGGCACGCGCGTCGCGGAGGCCGCCCAGGGCCGTTGCCTGGACGCCGGTGACGACCTCGTGCCCGCGCTGCGCGACGAGGTCGCCCGCACCGGAACGGGGGAGGAATGATGGCCCGACGCCTGCCGGCCGCCCTACTCGCGTTGCCGTCCCTGCTGACCCTGCTGTTCCTGGCTGCCTGCACCGGCGGTGACGTGCGGGAAGAGCCGCCGGACGCCGACAACCGCCGCCGGATCGTGGTCGCCAGCGGACAGGACGTGACCGGCAAGAACGGCATCCGCCAGCAGCTCATCGACGTCTGGAACGCCGAGGAGGGCGCACAGGGCTTCGAGGCCCGGCTGGTGGAACTGCCCGGCTCCGCCGACCAGCAGCGCAGCCAGCTGCTCGGTGCCCTCCAGTCCGGCAGCGCCCAGTACGACGTGGTGAACCTGGACGTGACCTGGGTCCCGGAGTTCGCCGACGCGGGCCTGATCCGCCCGCTGACCGACGCGGCTGTCAGGTCCCCGGACGACATCATCCCGTCCGTGGACAGAACGTCGTACTGGAAGGGCAAGCGGTACGCGGTCCCCTTCAACAGCGACGCCGGCCTGCTGTACTACCGCAAGGACCACCTGCGGGAGGCCGGTGTCTCCCGGACCGACCTCAGCGACGGGGTCACCTGGGACGAACTGCGGGACCAGATCGACGCCGTCAAGGGACACTTCGGCTCCCAGGGCCACGAGGGCTGGGCCACCCAGCTCGCCCCGTACGAGGGCCGTACCGTCAACGCGATCGAGGCGTTCGCCTCGGCCGTGCCCGGACTCCGGCTGACCGACGGCGACGGCGAGTACGCGGCGACCGTGGAACAGCTCACGGCGGGCGTGGCCGAACTGCGTGCGCGCACGAGCCCGCCGTACACCCTCGACGAGGCCTCCGAGTCCCGCGAGGCCGAGTCGCTCAGTGCCTTCGCTGAGGGCCGCACCACCTTCCTGCGGCACTGGCCGTACGTCTACCCCGCCCTGCACGAGACCTACGGGGAGAACCTGGGGGTGACCCGGCTGCCCGGCAAGGCGGTCCTCGGCGGGCAGAACCTGGCCGTCACCTCCTCCACGTCCGAGCAGCGGGCCGCGAAGGCGGCGGAACTGATCGCGTTCCTGACCGACCCGGACAGCGAACGCTGCCTGCTGCGGGCCGGTTTCGCCGCGACCCGCGTCTCCGCCTACCAGGAACCCGGCAGCGCTCCCCCGTGCCGGCACGCCCCGGCGTACGCCGAGACCCCCTCGTCGTCGCCCACCGGCGAGGGCACCGTCCGCCTGCCCCCCGACCGGATCGCCGACGGTGTCAGCTTCTCCCGCGACATCCTGCTCCCGTCCCTCCGCGAGGGCGTGCACCGCCCGCGCACCCCGCTGTACGGCGCGGTGACGCACACCGTCATCACCCAACTGGACGCCCTGTACGGCCCGATCCCGAGTGAGGGCCGGCCGGGCGACGTGGAGGTCGCGAAAAGCCTTGACGAGGCGTTGAGGGAAGTTTTGCCCGGTTGAATCTCCTCCCGGTGATGTTCACATTTCCTCCATTGCCTACGTGTGTCCCCGTGGGTAGCGTCGTTTTCGCACTGACCATGCAATCCGGCCACGCAATCAGACCATGCAATCCGGCCGTGCAATTCAAAAAACGGGGATGGACTTCGTGAGCATACGAAGCAAGGGAATTTCTGCTGTCATCACCTTCGCCATGACGGGCGCGCTGTGCGGCGTCGGGGCGCAGGCGGCGCAGGCGGCTCCGGCGCAGCCGGAACTGCGCGCCGGAGCGGACGAGATCTGCGCGGTCCTCGGGATCGGCAGCGGCGCGGCGGGCCTCACCAAGGCACTGGCCAAGGGAGCCTCGTGGGTGGGGATCGGCGCCAGCATCGGGTGCTACGCGTACACGAAGGCGAAGGAAGCCACGCCTGCTCAGAAGCGGGCCGCGATGATCGCGTCCTACAAGAAGTACCAGGCGATGAGCGACATCAAGAAGCTCGATGCGCTCGGCTACTACTGCCGTAAGAAGGACAGTGGCGGTGGCGGCGGCACCGACGTCGCCCCCACCGACCCGACCGTGAAGGTGGGGTACCACGACATCAGGATGAAGGGCGTTACGTACAAGTGCACGGCTACCGGGGACTGACCGGCCGTCGCGGCCCGGGCTATGGAGAACGCCTGCTGTTCTCCATAGCGCTGGTCGTGGTGAGCCTGTTGTGGATCACGCAGGACATGGCCGCCTGGGCGACGGCGACATGTGCGGTCGGCGCCGCCGGCGGAGCGGTCGGGGTTTGTTATTTCGGCTGGCGTTACATCCGCTCCCGCGAGAATTCACACTAACTGAATTCGCCGGTTGAATTTACCTACGTCAGCGCGTGAAGACGAAGTACTTCCATGCGCCGTACGTCGTCGTGTTGACGTTGTCGCCCGACTTGGTGTCGATGTAGGACGAGCGGATGCGGAAACGCGGACCGACCGGCGGCGTGCCGTCGAGCGTCGCCGCGTCCTTGCCGTAGCGGTCGAGGGCGAAGTACTCCGTGGCCGTGGTGTGCCACGCGCCGTCGGCGTAACGCTGGACCTGGAGCTGGTACTTGCGGCCCGGGTACATCGACATCGTCGTGTTGTGGACCGGGTCCTTGGACTGCCTGAAGTAGAAGTACTTCTGGTTCCAGGCGGTCGCCGACTTGTAGTAGCCGCTCAGGGACGTCGAGATCTTGACCCTGGTGTAGACCGAGTTGGTGACCGTCTTCGCGGCGTACCGCGTGTCACCCGTGAACTTCGCGCTGACCTTCGTGTCACGGGTCAGGTGGACCGTCGCCGACAGGTCGCCGGCCGAGTCGACCGTGCCCTTCTTCACCAGCGTGCTCGGCTTGTCGGAGCCGTACGGGTCGGCCCAGATCTCGACCGTGCGGTTCTTGTACGTAGTGCCGAGGTGCGCGGTGAAGGTGACGTCACGGCCGTAGTCGTAGACCTTGCCGTTGTTGGTCAGCGTCAGCGTGGTCGCCGTCTTCGCGACGGTCGTCGACGCCGAGGCCGTGGCGCCCGCGTGGTCCGCGTCGCCCGCGTACGTGACCGTGTAGGTCACCTTGCCACCGGCCGGCGGCGTGTCCGTGAAGGAGTACGTGCCGTCGGCGGCGACCGGCGCCGTGCCGAGCGGCTTGCCGGACGGGGACTCGTCGTCGGTGCGGGTGACGGAGACCGTCGTGCCCGCAGGAAACGCCGCCGACGAGGACAGCGTGCCGGTGAGGGTGAGGGACTTGGCGCGGGTGGCCGTGGCCGGGGCGCTTGCCGTGAGGGTGGTGGACGTCTTGGTCGGGGCGTCGAGGACGCGCAGCGAGTAGACGTTGCTGTCGTTCTCCGAGATCGCGAACAGCTTGCTCTCGTCCGGTGCCCAGGCCAGGCCCGCCGGGGCCAGGGTGTCGGCGCCGCTGCTGGTGCCCGTGTTGGGGAAGTCGTACTGCCTGAGCGGCGTCGAGGTGCCCGGCTTGAAGACGTGTACGTCCGGGTCGTACCAGGAGAACGTGCCCGCCGCGACGTCGCCGTTCGGGGCGATGTCCACCGCGTTCGGGTAGGTGTTGGTGACGTACTTGCCGTCCGCCGACAGGTCCGTGAGCTTGTAGACCGCCTGGTAGTACGGGGCGCCGCTGGCCGTGACGACGTCCTTGCCGTCCGGCGTGACCGCGAGGTCCTGGAGGTTGCCGCCGCCCGTGCTGCCCGGGTCGAAGGCGTACGCCGTGCGGGACGCCGTCCCGGAGGAGACGTCGTACACGGCGAGTTCGACCGGGCTCTGGCCCGGCGCGCCCGCGACGAGCGTGCCCGGGGCGCCCGCGGAGGCGTCCAGGATCGGGGCGTCGTAGAAGGTGCGGCCGGTGTCCTGGCCCAGGGTGACGCCCGGGTCGGCGGCGCCCGGGTCGAGCGAGCCGATGTTGCCGTTGCCGGATGCGCCGTAGCTGAACCACAGTTTGCCGCCCGCCAGGGCCACGTACGCCGGTCCGCCGCCCTGGCCCGTGGACCAGCGGCGGGCCTCGGTCGCCGTCGCCGTGTCGATCGCGACGATCGCGTCCGCGTCGTGCACGGCGGCGTACAGCGTGCCCGAGTCGGGCGACAGCTCCAGGCCGTGGACGCCGGGCAGCGAGCCGACGGTGCCGACGACCTTGCCCGCGTAGTCGGTGACGACGACCTGACCGGCCGTCGGATCGCTGATGAAGACGCGCTGGTGGAGCCCGTCGACGACGATGTCGCCGGTCGACTTCACGGGCAGGAGCGCGCTGGAGTCGGCCGCCGCCGACCCGGCACCGGCCGCGACGAGCGTGAGCGAGCCGAAGAGGACCGCGAGCGCCGTCGCGGTCGAGAGAGTGCGTCTGTGCACGGTTTTTTCGAACCCCCCGGAACGAAAAGAATGATCAGCAGGAAGAAGTGATCAGCCTGCGCAGGTTAGAGCACCCCACTGACAGTCAGGTGAACCGGGGAGTAAGACGCTGGTGTGAACGCGGCAGGGGGGGACGCCGTGGGACCGCCGCGTCAGCGGGTCTCCGCGACCGTCCGCGGGCCCTCATGGGGATGCGCGGCTCTCGCCGGCCCCGCGTTCGCCGCCAGCAGGAGGGTCGCCACGGCGACGACGGCGGCGGCGAAGCCTCTGGCGTACCGCTCGGCGGTGCGTGTGCGTTCGAGCACGGCGACCTCGCAACAGGGGCGGCGACTACGACAGCAGCGTATTAAGCACGCTTAACTCTCGGTTTAACCTAGGGGCTGTCCGAGCCTAACGGCAAGAGGGACAGGGGGAGTTGGCGTGGGGGAGCGTGACGATCCGGGGACCATCGGGCGCCGGGTGCAGCGATTGCGTGTCGAACAGGGGATGACACAGCGCCAGTTGGCGGAACCTGTGTACACCCCCGCCTATGTGTCCACCCTGGAGTCGGGACGGGTGCGGCCCTCCGACGACGCCCTGCGGCATCTCGCCGGGCGGCTCGGCGTCGCCTTCGACGAACTCGCCACGGGGCGTTCCGCGCGGCTCGTGACCGAGCTGCGGCTGCGGCTGACCGAGGCGCAGCGCACCTTCGCCGTCGGTGAGGCCGAGGCGGCGGCGGAGCAGTACGCCGAGCTGCTCGTCGAGGCCGAGACGCAGGGCCTGGCCGGGGAACAGGCCGCCGCGCTGCTCGGGCTCGGCGAGTGCGCCCTGGAGACGGGCGAGCTGGTGGCGGGCCGGCAGTACTTCGAGCGGGCCGAGGCCCGTCTCGCCGACGCGCCCTTGCCCGCCAGGGTCCCGGCGCTGCGTGGCCGGGCCGTCGCGCACTATCTCGCCGGGGAACTCCGGTACGCCGTCTACCTGCTGGAGAGCACGCTCGACGAGCTGAATCGGGGCGGCCTGCACGATCCGGACGCCCTCCTGCTGCTCTACGCCAGTGCCATCGGGCCGTACATGGACATGGGCGCGCACGCCCGCGCCGCCCAGGCGGCCGAGTTCGCCCTGGCGCTCGCCCCGCAGTCCGGCGACCCCGCCCTGGTCGCGCGCATGCACCGGTCGGTCGCCCGCACCCTGGTCGCCGAGGGCCGCCTAGCCGAGGCCGACGCCTCGCTGGCCAAGGCGGCCGAGCTGTACCGGGGCCTGCAGATCCGCACCGAACTCGCCAACTGCCACTGGATGCGCGGCTACGTCTACGCCCAGGACGGCCAACTGGAACGTGCCGAGGGCGAGTTGCGGGAGGCCCTCGGCATGCTGTCGGCCAAGCGCGCCGCCCTCTACAGCAGCCAGGTCGCCGTCGAGCTGGCCGACGTGCTGCACCGGCGCGGCAGGTCCGACGAGGCGGCGGCCCTGCTGCACGGCGTCCTCGACGACCTGTCCTCCGAGCGCGGCGCCGTCCACTCCGCCGCCGCGCACCGCCTCCTCGGCATCATCGCCGAGGACGCCCGCCGCACCGAGGACGCCGAGGAGCACTACGTCCGTGCCCTGAGCCTGCTGGAGCGGGCCGGCGCCGCGGGTGACCTGGCCGACCTGTGCCGGCTGCTGGGCGACCTGCTGCGCCGCACCGGGCGGGTGGAGGCCGCGCTGGACGCCTACCGGACGGGCCTCGGACACCGTACGGCCCCCGGCACCACCACCCTCGGGCCCGCGCCCGCACAGCCCCCTCTGTGAGGAAACAGGGGCTTCGCACAGCGGTGCGGGTTAGCCTCCTCGGCGGGATGTGAACGACCGGGGCGGGGCGCGTGGAGAACCAACGGGCAGTGACGGTGGCCGACGGGTTGCGGACGGTGCTGCGCATCCTCGTGCACACCGTCCTCGGCGGCGCCGCGCTGATCGCCATCGTGACGGTGGCGTCGGTGCTCGGGCCGATGCTGGCGATCGATCTGTACACCCCGCCGGTCGCGGCCTGGTGGACCGTGTTCACCGCGATCACCGTCCAGGGCGTGCCCTTCCTGCTGCTGGGCACGGTCGTGTCGGCGGCGATCGGCGCGTTCGTGCCCCAGCGGGTGTTCCAGCGGTTGTTGCCCCGCCGTACGGCGCTCGCCGTGCCGGTCGCGGGGGCGGCGGGGGTCGTCCTGCCCGGCTGCGAGTGCGCGTCCGTGCCGGTGGCGGGGAGCCTGATGCGGCGGGGTGTCGCCCCGGCCGCCGCCCTCGCCTTCCTGCTGTCCGCGCCCGCGATCAACCCCGTCGTCCTGGTGGCGACCTCCATCGCCTTCCCGGGGCAGCCGGAGATGGTCCTCGGCCGGCTGGTCGCCTCGCTCGCCACGGCCGTGGTGATGGGGTGGCTGTGGGCGCGGTTCGGGCGGGAGGAGTGGCTGCGGCTGCCGCGGCGGGACACCGCGCACGGGCCGGGCGCCGGGCCGCGTGCCTTCGTCTCCGGCCTCCAGCACGACTTCCTGCACGCGGGCGGTTTCCTCGTGGTCGGCGCGGCGGCCGCGGCGACCTTCGACATCGTCGTACCGAGGTCGCTGCTGGAGGTGTTCACCGGGTCGGCCTGGCTGTCGGTGCTGCTCCTCGCCGTCCTGGCGGTCGTGCTGTGCGTGTGCAGTGAGGCCGACGCGTTCGTGGCGGCCTCACTGAGCGGCTTCTCGCCCACCGCGCGGCTGGCGTTCATGGTGGTCGGGCCGATGGTCGACCTGAAGCTGATCGCGCTCCAGACGGGCACGTTCGGCAGGTCCTTCGCGCTGCGGTTCTCCTCCGCGACCTGGCTGGTGGCCGTCGCGAGCAGCGTCCTGGCGGGGTGGTGGCTGCTGTGAGGCGCTACGGACCGGCCGTACTGCTCGCGCTCGTCGGCGCGGCGGTCCTGCGGGTGTCGCTCTTCAGCGACCTGTACCTGCGGTATGTGCAGGCCGGGTTGCGGCCGTACCTGCTGGTGTCCGGGGTGGTGCTGGTGCTGCTCGGGGTGGGGGTGGCGGTGCTGGTTCGGACCGGTGGGGACCAGGAGGTGCATGGGGAGCAGGGGGATCACGGGGATGACGGGCATCCAGGGGAGGACCTCGGCGGGCATCCGCACGGCCCCGCCGGTCCCCGCGTCGCCTGGTTCCTCACCCTGCCCGCCGTGGCCCTGCTGCTGTTCCCGCCGCCCGCCCTCGGCTCCTACAGCGCCGAGCGCGAGGCCGCCCAGCGTGCGGCCCGGGGCGTCGGCACCTTCCCGGCCCTGCCCGCCGGGAGCCCCCTCGACCTCACCCTCGGGGAGTTCGGCTCCCGCGCGGTCTACGACAGCGGCCGTTCCCTGACGGGACGCACGGTCCGGCTCACCGGCTTCGTCACCCGCGACGCCGACGGCACCTGGTACGTCACCCGCCTCCTCGTCTCCTGCTGCGCCGCCGACGCCGGCACCGCCAAGGCCGAGGTGCGCGGGGCCGCCGCCCCGCCCGTCGACACCTGGATCACGGTCACCGGCACTTGGCACCCGGAGGGCGGGCTGGGCTCGGCCGCCGCCTGGCCGCCGGTCCTCGACGCCACCTCCGTACGCCGGGTACCGCAGCCGGACAACCCGTACGAGAAGCGCTGAGGGCCACGCCGGGGGTGAGGGCCGGTCGCGCGGGTTTCGCCCCACCTGCGACGGGTAGTCGGGCGACGATTCCGGGAGGCTCGGTGCATGATCCGGGCGGGAGCCGGGCTCGGGTCCGTCCCGGGAGGCACCGGGAACGGCGCCGGGCCGGCCGCTGTCCGTCGGCTGACCGGGCGGTCGCCGTACGGCGGCCGGCCGCTCGGCCGTCGTGCAGCGGGTCGTCCCGGGCGGGTGGTGTGCGCCGGCCCACCTCGCGTTCGCGGCAGGGCGTTCCGGCAGAACGTCGATGGCGGAGGTCGGTGATCGAAGGAGGCGGTGGCGGTGCGGCCCAGGGACGATCCCCGAGGAGCCCCCGGTGGCGATCCCGGTCCGCGCCGCACCGGGGGCGGTGACCTGGACCTGGACGGGATCCGGGCCGCCGATGTGATCGCCAGGGGCGTGCGCGGCGCCAAGCCCGGGGAGGTCCCGGGCCGGCTGTGCGAGGTGGCGGTCGAGCTGCTGCCGGTGATCGGCGCGAGCGTGTCGCTGCGCAGCGAGGGCATGCCCGTCCAGCTGAGCGCCAGCAGCGCGCACGCCGCGCACCTGGCGCAGATCCAGGCGACGCTGGGCGACGGCCCCTGCCAGAGCGCGCTGGAGGACGGGGCGCCCGTGCTGGCCTGCGATCTGACGACCGGCCGGGACGCGGGCCGCTGGCCGGTCTTCGCCCAGCAGGCGACGGAGGCCGGGGTACGGGCGGTGTACGCGGTGCCGCTGGGCAGCGACGCGGTGTGCGTGGGCACCCTCGACCTGTACCGCGACAGCCCCGGCGGGCTCACCGACCGCCAGCTGCACGTGGCCCGGCTGGTGGCCGGAGTCATGACGGTGGCCCTGATGGCACTGCCCCGCGAGACCGAGGCGGAACCGCGGGACCAGGAGCCCTGGCTCAGCGGACTGGCCGCGGACCACGACGAGGTCTACCAGGCCGTCGGCATGATCATGGCGCAGCTCGGCGTCGGCGCCGACGACGCGCTCGCGCGGCTGCGGGCGGACGCCTTCGCGCGTGGCTGCACGGCCCGCGACGTGGCCCGCGACGTGATCGCCCACCGCAGGCGTTTCGAGCGGTACTGAAACCCGGTACCGGGTCCTGAGATCCGGTACCGACCCGGTACCGGGGTACCGGGTCCTGAGAATCCGGTACTGAGACCACGTGCCGAGAACCGGCCGGCATCCGTCAGATCCGGGCTCGCCCCTGCTTCGTGATCTCGGTCAGGCGCTGTGCCCCGAGTTGCGCGGTCTGCTGCGTGACCTCCTCGTGCACCTCGTCCAGGCCCGCGTGGGTGAGCGTGATCGCCTCCTCCCCGACCCGCACGGCCGCGAGGTCCATCGTGAGGTACGTCAGCTCCCCCTTCTCCGTCTCCCCGGTCAGGGTGACCCGCAGGGCCTGCCGGGCGTCTCCCACCCGAGGCAGCGGCATGCCGCTGACCTGGACGGTCTGGACGCGGCCGCGCGTGGTCGCGGCCGTGAACTCGCCGCACTTCCCCGGCAGCGACTTCAGCCAGGCCAGGGTGCGGTCGACGTCCGCCGGCGGATGGGCGGTGACCTGGTAGCGCAACTGGGCGGAGGTGTCGGCGTCGTCGAACGCGGCCGTCGCCCGCGGACCGGCCGGGGTGCCGAAGAGTTCCTCCGTGTAGAGGGCGTCGAGCAGCCGCTGGCAGTCACGGTCCTTCGTGGTCGCCTTCAGCAGCCCGTCCCGCCAGGTCCTGGCACCCCGCGTCGGCCCCCACGGCTCCCCCAGATCGGCGTCGGTGATCAGTGCTGCCTGGGCCTGGGCTTCGGTGAGGCCGGCCCCGGAGCTCGCGGGCCGCTCGCCGACCGGTGACGCGCCGGTGACGGTCGGGGAGGCGGAGAACCACCGCGGCCGCGGCTCGCCCTGGACGGAACAGGCGGCCGTGGCCAGCAGGGCGGTCACGGACAGCGCGGAGGCGAGGAGGGCGCGGGCACCTGGGCCACGTCGGCCGGCCGGAGGGTGGGGCATCGGAGGGCCTCCTGCGGGGAGTTCATGGAGGTGCTCCCGACGGGGCGGGCTCTCCAAGATCGGGTACGTGCTCTTACGGCACCACCGCGACGGGCGGCACACCAGTGCGACGGGCTGTTCGGGTGAGGGAGGCGGCCGGGTGCGGGGACACGCCCGTGGTGCACGGACGCGCCCGCGGTGCGCGCGCCGCCGGAAAAGCCGTGGCCCCGCGCGCCACGCCCCTGCTACGGTCACGCCCATGAAGCGCGCCCAGCCGTTCCCGTCTCTCACGACGACGCCGGAGAGTGTCCCGGCGCGCTGACAGCTGACGTAGACGTCTTCAAGCCCGGGGCGAGTGCCCCGGGCTTCGTCGCGTGGTGCTCGCCTCCGACCCGAGGAGCCCACCATGCACGACCACCGACGGCTCGGCCGTGAACTGAACCTCTTCGACACCGACCCGCTGATGGGCGCGGGGCTGCCGTACTGGCTGCCCGACGGCGCGATCGTGCGGCACACCCTGGAGGAGTACATCCGCGAGGCGGAACAGCGGGCCGGCTACCGGCACGTGTACTCGCCCGTCCTCGGCAAACGCGAGCTGTACGAGATCTCCGGGCACTGGGACCACTACAGCGAGGACATGTTCCCGCCGATGGACCTCGGTTCGGAACAGGTCCTGCTGCGCCCGAGCCTGTGCCCGCACCACGCCCTGATCTTCCGCTCCCGCTCCCACAGCTACCGCGAACTTCCCCTCCGGATGGCGGAGTTGGGCGGCATGTACCGCTCGGAGCTGTCCGGCGTCCTCGGCGGCCTGACCCGGGTGAGGGCCATCACCCTCAACGACGCGCACATCTTCTGCACCCTGGAGCAGGCCGTCGAGGAGGCGCGTGCCGCGCTGGAGTTGATCGGCCGGGCCTACGCGGACCTGGGCATCCGGGCGGTCCGCCACCGCCTCTCACTGCCCGGCGAGGGCGGCAAGTACGTGGCGGACCCGGACCTGTGGCGGCGGGCCACCGCCCTGCTGCGCGACGTCCTGGACGGCTCCGGCATCCCCTACGAGGCCGCCGAGGGCGAGGCGGCCTTCTACGGCCCGAAGATCGACGTGCAGATCGCCGACCCGGCCGGGCGGGAGGCCACCCTCTCCACCGTCCAGATCGACTTCCACCAGCCCGAACGCTTCGACCTGCACTACATCGGCGCCGACGGGGCGAAGCACCGCCCGGTCATGGTGCACCGCAGCATCATCGGCAGTGTGGAGCGCGCGGTCGCCCACCTCGTCGAGGCCCACGGCGGGGCCTTCCCGCCCTGGCTGGCCCCGGTGCAGCTGGTGGTGCTCCCGGTCGGGGACGAACAGGCGGGCCATGCCCACGAACTCGTGGGCCGCGCCCGTGAACTCGGCCTGCGCGCCGAGGTCTCCGGCCCCGAGCAGGGCACCCTCGCCGCTCGCATCCGCGCGGCTCGACTGGTCCCGTACCAGGCGGTGATCGGTGGCCGGGAGGCCGAAGCGGACCAGGTGGCACCGCGCCTGCGGGACGGGCGGCGGCTGGGGGGCCTGCCTGCCGCCGCGTTCCTGCGGAGTGTCGCGGACCGGGTGGCGGCTCGCGGCACCGAGTTGTGGGAGGCGGCGTAGGAACGGGTCCCCCTGTGCGGAGTTGCCGCAGGCCGTAGGCTCGCTCGTGCCGAAGCCCCCACGGGAACAGTGGAAGGAGCCACCGTGACGGACGGTCAGCCCATTCCGGTGATCATCGACTGCGACACCGGCGTCGACGACGCCCTCGCCCTGCTGTTCGCCGTACGGCACCCGGCGCTCGACGTGCGGGCGATCACCTGTGTGGCCGGCAACACGGACGTGGACGGCGTGGTCCGCAACACCCTGACCGTGCTGGAGGTGGCCGGGGCCGGTGACATTCCCGTCGCCCGGGGCGCCGAGCGTCCGTTGATCGAACCCGTGCGGACGGCGCGGCACGTGCACGGGCAGGACGGGATGGGGGACCTGGGGCTGCCCGCGCCGACCCGGGTGCCGGTGGACGTGGACGCGGTGACGCTGCTGAGGCGCGAGATCCTCGCCTCGCCGAGGCCGGTCACGCTGATTCCCATGGCGCCCCTGACGAACATCGCGCTGCTGCTGCGGACCCACCCCGAGGTGACCGGCAACATCGAGCGGATCGTGTTCATGGGCGGCGCGGTGGCGACGGGGAACGCCACGCCGGTCGCGGAGTTCAACGTGTGGCACGACCCGGAGGCGGCGGCGGTGCTGCTCACGGCCGGGGTGCCGATCACGATGTACGGGCTGGACGTGTTCAAGAAGGTCCTGGTGCCGGCGGCCGATGTCCAACGCCTGCGCGCCGGCACGGACCCCAGCCTCCGCCTGGCCGGTGAACTCCTCGCCCACCGCGACCCGGCCACCTCGGGGGACCCCACCCCGACGGGTGGTCTCGGCGACGCGGGCGCGGTGTGCGCGGTGGTCGACCCGGGCGGCCTGACCACCGAGCGGCTGCCGGTCGAGGTCGCCCTGGCCCCCGGGCCCGGCCGCGGCCAGACCATCGTCGACCGCCGCCCGCTCCCCGGCGAGTCCGAGATCCACGAGGGAACCCGCGCCCAGCCCCTGGTGGACGTGGCGCTGGACGTCGACGTGGAGCGGTACGTGAAGCTGTGGCTGACGGCGGTGGAAGGGGCCTAGTTTCCGGGGCCCGAGTTTCCAGGGCCTGTCCGAGTTTCCAGGGCTCCTGTCCGACAGAGGGCCCGGGACCGGTGGATCCCGGGCCCGTCGAGGCGTCAGGAACGCGTCGCGCGCTTCCTGCGGGTCACGACCACCATGACCGCGCCGCCCGCCAGGAGCGCCGCCGCGCCCATGGCGATCGGGCCCGTGCTGCTGTTGGCGCCGGTCTCCGCGAGGTCACCGCCGCCGCCGTTCGGCTTGGGGGCCGGGGGCGTCGTCGACTCGGAGGCGGACGGGGTGGGGGTGTCGGTGTCCGTGGCCGGGGGCGACGAGGGCTCGGCGGGCTCCGACGGTGCCGGGGGCGTCGTCTCCTCGGCGGGTTCCGAGGGGCTCGCGGGCGGGGTGGACGGGGGCTGCGACTCCGCCGGCGGAGGCGTGAGCTCGCACTCCTTCGTGCCGCCGTTCCAGGCCGCGATCAACTTGTCCTTGATGACCGGGCGGTCGGGACCCTTGGGCAGCTCGCCGTGCTCGAAGCCGTCCTTCGCGTCCAGCTCGCCGTCGAACTTCGTCGCGCCCCGGTAGAGGTCGATCTGACCGAAGCAGCCCTTGTCGGGGATGGCGATGTCGAGCGAGTCGGTGGCGCCCGGCTTGACCGTCACCGTGTCGAAGTCGACGAACACCTGCTCACCGGAGGTCGCGAAGGTCGCGCCGTGCGCGAGGTAGGAGGCGAGGGAGGCCGTGCACGTGGCGGCGTCACCGGCCGTGCGGACCTTGATGTGGACCTTGCCGTCCTCGGTCGGCTTCAGGTTCTGGTCGTCGACCTTCACCGAGTCGAAGAAGTTGGAGCCGTCGAGCGAGAACTGGCAGCGGTCGGTCCCGGTCTCCGTGCCCGCGCCGGTCCCGGGCTTGTAGGTGCCGCCGGACGACCAGCCGTCACCACCGGGCGTACCGGTGGCGAACGCGGTGGTGGCGGAGGCGGCGCAGAGGGCGAGGGCCGCGGCGCCCGTCCCCAGCAGGCGTCGCGCGGTGACACGTCTCGCTATGGACATGCGGATCCCATTTCTTGGCGTGAACCGGAACCCGGGTGACGGCAGGCGGGCAGCGCGCGGCGCGCGGCTGCCGGGGCCGCACCGGGGTGAGTGGTCGAAGAAACACTGGGCTCATTGGTCACATGCGCCTCAGTGCGCCCCCATCGTGGCCGGGCCGCAGCAGGCTGTCAACCTGCGGGTATGTAAAGGAAGTTACTCCACCATCACACTTCCATCACAGCAGGAATGGATCACTCCGATCGCCGCGATGGTTCCTTTTTCCGGCATTCTGGACAGATTCAATGCTGTCGCCCGTATGCCCTGCGAAGGAGACCGCGTGACCGATCGCTCCACCCTCGACCTGTCGTCCCGTGACCCCGACTGGTGGCGCCAGGCCGTCGTCTACCAGGTCTATCCCCGCAGCTTCGCCGACGCCGACGGCGACGGCCTCGGCGACCTGCGCGGCATCACCCGCCGCCTCACCCACCTCGCCGCCCTGGGCGTGGACGCCCTGTGGCTGAGCCCGTTCTACCCGTCCGAACTGGCCGACGGCGGCTACGACGTCGCCGACCCCAGGGACGTCGACCCGCGCCTGGGCACCCTCGACGACTTCGACGCCCTGGTCGCCGAGGCCCACCGGCTCGGTCTGAAGGTCATCGTCGACATCGTGCCCAACCACTCCTCGCACCAGCACGCCTGGTTCCAGGAGGCCCTGCGCTGCGGGCCCGGCTCGGCGGCCCGCGACCGGTACGTCTTCCGCGACGGACGCGGCGAGCACGGCGAACTCCCGCCCACCGACTGGCAGTCCGTCTTCGGCGGCAGCGCCTGGAAACGCGTGCCCGACGGCCAGTGGTACCTGCACCTGTTCGCCCCCGAGCAGCCCGACCTCAACTGGGAGAACCAGGAGGTCCGCGCCGACTACCGCACCACCCTGCGCTTCTGGTCCGACCGCGGGGTCGACGGCTTCCGGGTCGACGTGGCCCACGCCCTCGTCAAGGACCTGAGCGAACCGCTGCGCGACCTCGGCGCGCCCGAGCTGAGCCGCGAGGACGCCCTCAGCACGATGCCGCCCGGCACGCACCCGTTCTACGACCGCGACGAGGTGCACGAGATCTACCGCGACTGGCGCAAGATCCTGGACGCCTACCGCCCGCCCCGCATGGCCGTCGCCGAGGCGTGGGTGCCGGGCGCCCGGCGCGCGTTGTACGCCCGCCCGGACGAGCTCGGTCAGGCCTTCAACTTCGAGTACCTGGAGGCCGGCTGGGACGCGGACGAGCTGCGCCACGTCATCACCGACTCGCTCGCCAACGCCCGGGCGGCCGGCGCCTCGGCCACCTGGGTGCTGTCCAACCACGACGTCGTCCGCCACGCCTCGCGCCTGATGCTCCCGCCGGGCACCGACGAGAACGCCTGGCTGCTCTCCGGCGGCCACGCCCCGGCCGTCGACGAGGCGGCCGGGCTGCGCCGGGCCCGGGCGGCCACCCTGCTGATGCTGGCGCTGCCTGGTTCGGCGTACGTCTACCAGGGCGAGGAACTCGGCCTGCCCGAGGTCGCCGACCTGCCCACCGAGGTGCTCCAGGACCCGATCTGGGAGCAGACGGGACACGTCCGCAAGGGCCGCGACGGCTGCCGGGTGCCGCTGCCGTGGACGACGACCGGACCGTCGTACGGCTTCGGGCCGGGCGGCGCCTGGCTGCCGCAGCCGCCCGGCTTCGCCGCCTACGCCGTCGAGGCGCAGGACGGCGTCGAGGGCTCGACCCTGGAGCTGTACCGGACGGCCCTCAGGCTGCGCCGCAAACTGCTCGACGGCGAGGAGCTGACCTGGGCGGAGGACACCCCGGACGGTGTCATCCGGTTCGACCGCTGCGAGGGCTGGCGGTGCGTGACGAACCTGTCCCACGCGGCGGTCCCGCTGCCGGCCGGTGAGGTGCTGCTGAGCAGCGCCCCCCTGGAGGACGGCCGGCTCGGGCCGGACACGACGGTGTGGCTCGGGCGTTAGCCCCGGCCCTGACCCGCCCCGCCCGGCGACCGCTGGGCGGGGCCTTTGGGGAGCCTCCGCCACCCGCACGGCCCAGCAGCACGCGCCGCCTGCGGAGCGCCCCGCGAGAATCGCTGCCAGAGTCCGGCAGAGTGCCGTCGACGTCCGCACAGGGAGCCCCGCCCGCCATGAACAGGTCCAGCAAGACAGCAGCCGTGGCGGGGACCGTGGTCGCCGGAGTGCTCGCGTTCCCCGGCCCGCCTGCGGCGGCCCTGGGCGGTGAGCTGTGGGGCACCGCGACCATCGCACCCGGCCGGGAGGGCATCCTCGACATCGCCGGCTCCGCGGCAGCGGCGCCGGGCGCCACGGTGACGCTGACGGCGCCCCGGGGCACCCGCGTGACGGCCACGCCCCTCGACGCGCCCGGCTATCTCGGCCGGGTCGCCGCCGACGGCCGCAGCGGGACGTACACCGTCACGGGCGCGGCCGCGCAGTCATGGCAGGGACGTACGTTCCCCTTCGTGCTCGCGGTCCCCGCGGACGCCGTGCCCGGCACGCGGCTGCGCGACTGCGTCCTGCGGATCACCGACGCGGACGGCGTGCGGCAGGCGGCCGGCCGGTGTGCCGTGACCGTGGGCCTGGCCGGGCCGACGCTGACCCGCCCGCTGTCCGGCGTGCCGCTGGACGTCCGGCCGCAGATCGCGGGCACGGCCCACCCGGGCGCCCGGGTCACTGTCCGCGACAAGGACGACCGCGAGGCCTGCGCGACCACCGCCGCCGCCGACGGCACCTGGACCTGCACCCCGCGTCCGGCGCTGCCGGCGGGCGCCAACCGGCTCCAGGCGGTCGCCACCCTGAACGGGGTGAGCGCCGTGAGCGAGCAGATCGACATCTCGGTGGCGGACACCGGCGCCCGTCAGTAGCGCACGGCCCGGGCCACCTCGGCCCGGACCTCGCCGGACAGATCGTGGGTGCTGCGGGCGGTGGCCGTGGCGGAGTGGCCCGCCTGCACGTGGTCGACCGTGACGATGACCGTGTCGGTCAGCCGGCCCCCGGCGTCGGTGAAATCGACCTGGACGGCGAAGGAGCGTTCCGAGTCGTCGGTGTTGGTGACGGTGACCTCGGCCCGGGCCCGGCCGTCGGAGCCGACGGTGGGCCGTCCGGCCTTCACATCGTCCTTGACGTCGATTCCGCCCCGGATGTCGTCGAGGCGGCGTCCGGCCTCCGCCGTGGCCGACTCCACCGCCTCGGAGGCCTGCGAGGCGAACGACCCGACCGCCGACTCCGCCTCGCGGGCGGCGTCCCCCGGGCTGTCGCCGCCACAGCCGGTGAGCACGGCGGACAGGGCGAGCGGCACCGCCGCCCCGCCCGTCGCCCAGCGTCCGCGTCTCATGGCCTCACGTGTGGCCGAGGCCGCCGCCGCCGAAGGAGCCGCTGGATCCGGGCAGCCAGCGGCGGGGCTTTTGGTCCTTGCCCGTCCTGGTGCTCGCGTGGTGCAGCTCATGGGGCAGGAGCCGCTTGCCGTCGCGCGTCACGACCGGCATCTCGTCGGGCTCCCGCATCTCCCGCATCTCACGGACCGGCCCGCCGTCCGGGAGGTGCGGCTGCTCCTCGGGGCCGGGGTGGTGCGTGTCCGTGTCCATGACCCGCATCCCGACCCGCACCGCCCAGATCAGCGCGAGGGCGATGACGGCCCCGCCGATGAAGGCGAGGGTCACGGCGACCGCGTGATCTGACGACGCCGCCAGCGCTTCGTACGTTGCCGTAGTCATGCTCCGATTATCGCTGACGAAATGCGATAAAGCGCCCGCAATGTCCACACGCACGAGGGCAACAACTTCCGCGAGGCCTGCGACGACCTGACGGTGATACCCCGTCCCCGCATACGAGGGAGAAACCATGCGCAGACACCGCGACCAGTCGCTGTGGCTGACCAAGGGCTTCGGCGGGGGCGCGGGCGGTCACTGGGGCAGGCGGGCAGCGCCACGCGGATGCTGCGCGACTTCTGGCGTCATCCGAAGGGCCGCTACGGCCTCTGACCGCTCCCGGGCGGTGCGGGCGGGCCCCGGCTCCCGTGCCGCCCTGCGGGTACGGTGGAAGGACCGGGGGTATGCCGCACCCGGTGGCCGACGGTCCGCTGGCCACGCCCCCGTCGCAGCAGGAGCCCTGATGACGTCCGCCTCCTCGCCCCCACCGCCCCTCCCGGCACCCTCCGAGGTCCGGCTGAGGCTCGCGGTCCAGCCGCGCCTCGGCCGCACGGCCCGCCGTATCGACGGGGCGTGGTGGCCCCGGTCGTACGACCTCGCCGCGGAGCTGCCCGGGCTGCTGGCCGTGCTGCCGCGCGCCTGGGGCCGGGTCAGCAGCGTGCTGGTCCACGGGGACACCTGGCTGGCCTGCCCCGACCGGCTGGACGTCGCCGGCCGGGAGGTCCACGTGGGCCGCAGGGACGCGCCGACCACTCCGGACACGGTCTGCCTGCTCACGCCCGGCCGGGGCCGCTGGGACCTGCTGGTGGTGCCGCCCGCGACGACGGAGGCGGAGGCGGTCCGGCTCATGGAACAGGCCGTCTCTCAGGACGCCTGAGACCCTGGGGGGTGTCCTCCTAGTGCGCGAGCAGCACCAGCACCAGGGCGATCAGCGCCGGTACGGTCTGCACGAAGAGGATCTTCCGGCTGGCGGTGGCCGCGCCGTACACCCCCGCGATCGCCACGCACGCCAGGAAGAACACCGAGACCTGGATGCCCACCGGGTCGGACGCCACCGCGCCCCAGAGCAGTCCGGCGGCGAGGAAGCCGTTGTAGAGGCCCTGGTTGGCGGCCAGGGCCTTCGTCGCCTCCGCGGACTCGGCGCTGGTGCCGAAGGCGGCGCGGGCCCGCGGCGTGGTCCACAGGAACATCTCCAGCACCAGGATGTAGGCGTGGAGGGCGGCGAGAGCCAGTACCGCGAGGGTGGCGAGGATCGACATGCGCCGCATCATCGCAGGCTCGCTCCGCCGTCCCCGTTCGGGCCCGCCCGGGAGGCGGAGCGGGGCGCCGGGTGGCAGATTGCGGGCAGTGGAAGGCCGGTCCGGGCCGTCGCGTCCCCGCGTGTGCCGCTCGGGAGCCCGGCCCGGCCTTCCCGCCCGCCGGTGCCGTCGGTCGCCGCGGTCAGTACCCGATCCGGAACGTGGCGTCCGCCCGGTCCGTGGCCGTGGAGACGGGGTCGATGCGCAGGGCGTAGTCGGAGTGGCGGAGGTAGCGCGTCGGGTAGTTGTGCGAGCGGAACGACGTCCAGGCGGAGTCCGCGAGCCCGGCGACCTTGTGGAAGGTGGCGTCCTGGGCGAACGCCGACGTGCCGTCGTTGACGTCCAGCCGCAGCTCGTAGCTGTAGTGCCGCAGGTACCGGTCCGGGTAGTTGACCGACTGGAAGGACACCCCGGACGCGTCGGCGAGGCCCGGGACGAGCTTCCACTGGGCGTCGGTGTACGGGTCGAAGGGGTAGGGGTCGATCCGGCCAGCGAAACCGGCGTGGCGGACGTAGCGGTCCGGGTGGTTGTACGACTTGAGCCGGTTCCAGGCCGGGGCTCCCCAGTGCGCGAGGAGATTGTCGTACTGGGTGCCCGTGAGCGGTGCGATGCTGCCGTGCTTGGAGTTCACCGGCTGGGTGTAACGGCGCTGGTCGACCGGCGTCCAGGTGCCGGAGGCCAGGTCGGAGGTCTGCCAGGCGTAGAAGACGCCGTTGGGCGTGTAGGTGTCGCCCCAGAGGTACCAGGTGCTGGACGACAGGGACTTGACCAGGATCGGTGCCTCGGTGCCGCCGTGGGCCACCGGCGTGCTGAAGACCTGCCAGCTGCCCGGGGCGAGGGTGGCGGACCGGGCGCCGACCAGGGCCTGCTTCGAGCTGTCCTTGAAGTACATGTAGTTCGTGCCGCCGACGCCGAGGGCGAGGCTGCCGTCGATCACGTCGTAGCCCGGGTCGAAGAAGACCTGCGGCGCGGACACCGTGCGGAAGTCGGTCGTGTAGTTGACCATCAGCACGTTGTGGCCGCTCGTGTTCACCGACGAGTAGACGATCCCGTACTGGCCGCGTGAGGCGTCCCAGAAGGCCTCCGGGGCCCAGCTGTGGGTGGTCATGTCGTGCAGCTTGAGCCGGCGGTAGCCGGTGAGGGAGCGCAGGTCGGCGGAGTCCCAGACGTGGATGTACTGGCTGTTGTAGCTCCAGTCCGTGCCCTTCAGGTCGGTGGCCAGTACGGCGAACGTGCCGTCCTGCTTGCGCAGGATGAAGGGATCGCGCAGGCCGCCGGCGCCCTGGGTGGGGGTGGCGACCGGCTTGTTCTGGTTGAGCGGCGTCCACTCCAGGCCGTCGAGGCTGACGGCCAGGTGCAGGCCGTAGTCGGTGCCGAGGCCGTTCGGGGACTCGGTGAAGTAGGCCATCACGAACGCCGGGCCCGTCGCCGCTCCGGCCGGAGCGGCGCCCAGGGCCAGATCGGCGGTCAGGGCGAGCGGCACGGTGGCGGCCATGCCGAGGACTTGACGGCGGGAGGGTCTGCGAGGGGTTCTGCGGGGGGTGGGCATGGCGGCTCGGCCTTCCGTCGGGGGCTACGGAGCGCAGTGTGTTCGATATTGCGAACGCAGTTCGGCAATTCGGCCAGACCGTAGGGGTGGCGGACGCGTGGCGTCAATGCGTCGGACGCGACGAAGAACTACGTGAGAGGGGGCGCCTGGCCCGCGCGCGCTCCGTCGGCGGGCCGGCCTCTGCCGGGCGGCACGTGAAGTCCGTTGAAATCAAGGGTGGTTGTGGTCATTTCTGCCCTCGACCGGCCGATTGACGATCATCCCGTGGGTGGATGTAAGGCGCATCCGCTTCCCGTGACGATGACCCCGACCTTGTCGAACACCGAGGAAGGGGAAGGCCGTTGCGTATCGCCCGGCTTCTCGGAACCGTCCTGGGCACCACGGTGCTGACGACCACCGCCGTACTGACCGCACCCGCCCACGCCGGCCCGGCCGCGCCACCCGCCGGGCCCGCGGACCGCACGTCGCTCGACAGAGGCGCCCTGCGCGACTCGCTGGACGCCATCCACGAGGCGGGTATGTACGGCGTCTTCTCGTCCGTCAGGGACGGCGGCGAGCGGTGGGCCGGAGCCTCCGGGGTCGCCGACGTGGAGACCGGGCGCCCGGTCACCCCGGGCATGCGGCACCGCGTGGGCAGCATCAGCAAGACCTTCACCTCCGTCGCCCTGCTCCAGCAGGTGGAGCGCGGCCGGGTCCGGCTCGACGCGCCCGTCGGCGACTACCTGCCCGACCTCATACCCGGGGAGCGCGGCCGGCAGATCACCGTCCGTATGCTCCTGAACCACACCAGCCATATCGGCGACTACGTCGTGGGCGCCTTCCCCTCCCTCGCCGAGGGCTCGACCGCCAGCCTCGACGAGGAGCGCTTCCGCTCGATCCGACCCGGGGAACTGGTCCGGCTGGGTCTCGCGGCCCCCGCCACCGGACGGCCGGGCGAGCTGCCCGGTTCGTACTCCAACACCAACTACGTCATCGCCGGGCTGCTCCTGGAGAAGGTCACCGGCCAGGACGCCGAGAAGTACATCACCCGCAACGTCGTCGACCGGGCCGGGCTGCGCCACACGTCCTTCCCGCGCACCCCGTACATCAAGGGCCCGCACCCGCGGATGTACGAGTCGTTCTACGGCCTGATCGACCCGCCGCGCGACTACAGCGTCTACGACATGTCCTGGGCGTACACGGCGGGTGCGGTCGTCTCCACCACCGACGACCTGAACCGCTTCTACCGCGCCCTGCTCGGCGGAAAGCTGATCGGCAAGGCCTCCCTGGACGAGATGACGCGCACGGTTCCGGTGAGCGGCCTCGACTACGGCCTCGGCATCTACACGCTGGAACTCCCCGGCTGCGGGCGCTTCTGGGGCCACGACGGCGCGGTGTTCGGCGCCGGCATGACCGCGCTGTCCAGCCGGGACGGCAAGCGCCAGGTGGCTCTCGCGCAGAACCTGATGAAGTACCAGAGCCTCGACGGGAACGGCCGCCCGCAACCGCACGCGATCGACGAAGCCCTCTACACGTACGTCGTCCGCGCCCTCTGCCCGGCCGACTCCGGGGCCGCTGCCGGGTCCGCTCCCGGGGCGGGTGTCGCGAGCCCGGACGCCCGTGACGGGCTCAGCAAGCGGTTGCCCGGAATCGACCATTCTCAGTTGACCGGGGGCCTCAAGTTTGATCAGCTGTCCCACTAGTCGTGTTCGATTTTGATCGAGCGTTTCATGGCTCCCTGGGGGGGAGCTTGTGACAAGTTGGGGAGTTTCCTTGATGCATCACGATTCCGCCGTGCTGCGCCGCGCCAGATTCCGGCGCGGCGCGGCGGCCCTGACGTTCGTCGCGTTGACCGCCGGCACCGCCCTGACGGGCGCATCGGCCGCCACGGCCGCCGGCAGCGCGGTCCTCGCCGGGAAGACCTGCACGCCGACCGAGGGGTTCTCCGGCTGCCGGCTGTTCGATCCGACGGGCGCCCGCGAGGAGTTCAAGGTCCCGGTCGGCGTCACGGCGCTGGACGTGCGGGCCTGGGGCCAGGGCGGCGAGGGCACACCCTTCGCCAACGGCGGCGCGGGCGGCTACACCGCGGGCACGCTCAGCGTCACCCCCGGGGAGCGGCTCTCGCTCGCGGTCGGCGTCCAGGGCTTCGGTGACGCGCTCGGCGGCGCGGGCGGCGACAAGTACGGCGCGGTCGGCGGCAACAGCAGCGGCGTCCGCACCGACGACGGCAAGCCGCTCCTCATCGCCGCCGGTGGCGGCGGCGGTGGCTACGGCAGCGTCGATGCCGGGCATGGCGGCCCCGGTGGCGGCGAGCGCGGTCAGGACGACACCGAGTCCGAGCGCGGCGGCAAGGGCGCGGTCGGTGAAACCGGCGGTGCGGGCGGCGGCAACGGCTCCTCCGGCGCCGACGCGTCCGGGGGCGGCAAGGGCGGTGCGGGCGGCTCCGGTTCGGACGGCGCGGGCGGAGGCGGCGGCGCCGGCTACGCGGGCGGCGGCGGTGGCGGCGGCACGGACGAGGACCGGGGCGCGGTCGGCAGCGGCGCGGGCGGCAGCAGCTACGTCGACGCGGACCGGGTGACCGGCGCGCGGCTGCTCAGCGGCAGCCGCATCCAGGCCCCGGCCAAGACCGACCCCTTCTGGCAGGCCTCCGACGAGCCGGTGCGCGGCGGCATCGCCGAGGGCGGCGTCAACACCGACCGCTCCGGCCACGGGCGCATCGTGTTCCAGTGGAAGACCCCCGCGATCGCGGAGCTGACCCAGGTCTCCGGAACCGGACAGACCACCCAGCCGGGCGGCGGCGTGGACCCGGTGGCCGTAGTGGTCCGCGACAAGGCCGGCAACCCGGTCGAGAACGCCTCCGTCACCTTCACGGTCGAGGACCCGGACAAGCTCGGCGCCTTCTTCTTCATCAAGGACGGCCCCGACACCACCAAGCTGGCCGTGCCGACCGACGCGCGGGGCCGCGCCCAGTCCGCGCCGCTCGAGACGGGCAGCAAAGAGGGTGAGTTCACGATCCGCGCCGAGGCCGGCGGCGTCTCGACGGTCTTCACCGTGAAGGTGAAGGAGTCGGCCTACACCGTGAGCGTCGCGGGCGGTGACGACCAGCGCGCCGAACAGGGCGAGGCCTTCGAGGAGGCCCTCCGGGCCCACGTGGTCAAGTCGGGCGCCACGGCACCGGCCGGCACGGAGGTCGAGTTCCGGGTCGAGGACGACAGCGACGACGCCCCCCGCTTCGAGGACGGCAAGCAGGTCGTCCGCGTCAGGACCGACGACTCGGGCAAGGCCACGGCCCCGACCCTGACCGCCGGTGAGGGCACGGGCACGTACACGGTCGCCGCGTCGGTCGGCGACGCCATGACCCAGTTCGCGGTCGAGGTCGTCGAGGGTGACGGGGCCGGTTCGCCGTCGCCGAGCCCCACGACCGACCCGAGTCCCTCGGCCGACCCGAGCCCGTCGCCCAGCGCGAGCCCGTCCGGCACGGCCGGCACGACCGGCGGCACCGGGTCCTCGACCACGGGCGGCACGTCGACGAACCTCGACAGCGGCAGCCTCGCCTCGACCGGTGCCGGCGGCATCGGAATCCTTCTCGCGGCAGCCGCGGCCCTGGCCACGGCGGGCTTCGTGGCGTTCCGCCTCGGCCCGCGCCTGAAGCTCCGCTCGCGCGACAACGCGTGACGCGGCGGCGCAGCGCCTGACACCGGTCACGGCGCCCGACAGAGTCCCAGCGCCTGACATCACGTCACCGCGACTGCCCGTACCCGGTCACCGGGTGCGGGCAGTCGTCGTTTCGGCGGCGAGAGAAACAGGTGGTGAGAGAGGGGCCGCTTTGCGGAACCTTTGCCCGGGGGCCGGGCGTTGGTCCAGTGAGCGCGCGGCAGCGGGTTCGCGAGATGACTTCCGACGATTACCGAGGTGACTCCATGGCAGTCTGGGACCGGCTCAAGGACCAGGCCAAGGCTCTCCAGCAGAACCAGGGCGGGCGTGGCGCCACGGCTGGGCACAGCGGGGGGACGCGGTCCGGCGGCGGCAGCAAGGCCCAGTTGATCGGCGTGCTGAAGACGCAGCTCGGCTCGCTGAAGACCGAGCTGAAGAGCGGTGCGTACCGGGACGCGAGCATGGCGGTGTGCGCGCTGGTCGCGGCGGCCGACGGGCAGGTGGACCCGGCTGAGCGGCAGCAGGTCGAGTCGATGATCCTCAGCAACGACGTGCTGCAGAACTTCCCGCCGGAGCAGCTGCGCCAGCGTTTCAACAAGCATGTCGACCAGCTGACGATGAACTTCCAGCACGGCAAGGCCGAGGCCATGCAGGAGATCGCCAAGGCCGCCAAGAAGCCCACCGAGGCCAGGGCCGTGATCCAGACCGGCATGGTCATCGCCGGTGCCGACGGCCACTTCTCCCAGGCCGAGGCGTCGGTCCTGCGCGAGGCCTGCGCGGCGCTGGGGCTGTCTCCGGCCGAGTTCCAGCTCTGAGCTCCGGCTTGGAGGCCCGGCCCCGGGTCCCGGCCGTGCTCAGTGTCCCGGCGTGGTCCCCCTCGGACCGGCCTGGGGAGCGCGCAGCGCGTCCACGGCCAGGCGCGCCGCCGTGCCGATGACCGCGTCGGCGGCGGGCTGGAGGGCGGAGGTGCGGGCCGTGCGCGTGAAGACGGCGACGGCGTAGCGGCCCCCGTCGGGGTACTCGACGACTCCGACCTCGTTGCGCACGGTCGGCAGGCTGCCCGTCTTGCCCGCCACATGGACGTCGTCGAAGGGGAAGCCGGACGCCAGCCGGTGCGGCCACACCTGGAGCCCGAGGATCCGGCGGATGGCCGCGCCGTGCTCGGGCGTGCACGCCTCGTCGCGCCAGACGGCGGCGAGCAGACGCGTCATGTCGCGCGGGGTGCTGTGGTTGGTGCGGGCCGGGTCGAGCGCCCGCAGCCGGGCGACGACGTGCGGATCGGCCAGCGACCGCGCGCCGCCGGGGCCGGCGTCCTCCTTGATGGTGGCGAGGAGTTCGCCGAAGGTGTGGACGGCGTACGTGCGGGTGAGGCCGAGGCGGGCCGTGGTGCGGTTGACGGCGTCGAGACCGACGCGGGCCAGCAGCAGGTCGGCGGCGGCGTTGTCGCTGACCGACATCATCAGGTAGGCGAGGTCGCGCAGCGACAGACGGGCGCCGTCGAGCATGGCGGCGATCCCCGTCGGCCCGGCGGTGCGGCCGTCCGGCGGGCACTCGACCTGCTCGGTGAGGTCCAGGAGCCCCGCCGCGGCCTGCTCGTGGAGCGTGACGAGCAGACAGAGCTTGTGGACGCTGGCGGTGCAGACGGGCTGGTCCGCCCCGGCGTCGAGCTGCGCGCCGCTGTCGATGTCGACGGCGTGCAGCCGGCCGGTGACCCCGGCGTCGGCGAAGGCCGCGTGGATGCGGGCGAGGGCGTCGGTCACAGCCAGTACTCCGATGCCGGGCGCAGGTGCAGCGGTCGGGAAGGCAGGTCGGGGGTCGCACCGGCGGTGCTGCGCAGCGCCTGCGTGGCGGCCCCGGCGAAGGCGGACACGGCGGCGTCCCCGCGCCCCGCGGGCCAGGCCACGGAGTGCCGCAGGGCCAGCGGTGTGCCGGTGAGGGGCCGCCATACGACGCTCCCTTCCGGGTCCGCGTTCTCTTTCGCGTGCCCGTGCGTGTCCCGCGGGCTGAACGCCACCGCCTCCGTCGACAGCACCAGTCCGCGGACGAAGCTGGTGCCCTGGGCGTGGCGTACGGCGGGCGGGGTGTAGCCGTTGCGGGCGCAGGTGGTCAGGAGGTCGTCGTAGACGGCGGGGGCGCCCGCGCGGGGGAAGAGGATCAGGTCGTGGCCGGTGAGGGAGGCGAGCGGTACCTCGTCGAGCCGGGCCGCCGCCGCGCCGTGGGGCAGCAGCACGCCCAGCTCGCGCCGCAGCACCGGGCCCAGCTCCAGCCCGGAGACGTCGCAGGGGTGGTGGATGAGCCCGACGTCCAGTTCGTGCGCGGCGAACCGCTCCAGTTGCTGGGCGGTGGACAGCTCGTGCAGCTCCAGCTCCAGGCCGCTCGTGCCCGCGCCGGTGAAGCCCGCCAGCAGAGCGGCGACGGTCTCCCCGGAGAGGTCCGGCGGCAGCGCGGCACGCAGCAGGCCGGTCTCGCCGTCCCGGATGCGGCGCGCGGTGGCCATGAACGCCTCGGAGCGGGCGAGCACCTCCCGGGCCTCCGCCAGCAGCAGCGCCCCGGGCTCGGTGAGGGCCACCTGCCGACTGGTGCGTTCGAAGAGCCGGACGCCCAGGTGCCGCTCCAGGCGCTGGATGCGCTGCGAGAGCGGCGGCTGGGCCATGCCGAGACGAGCCGCGGCACGGCCGAAGTGTGACTCTTCTGCAACAGCCACGAAGCACTCCAAGTGCCGCACCAGGTCCACGAGCAGGAAGCATATTCGTTTGGTCTTGATCTGAGATCGATACAGGTCTTGGACAAGGTGCCCGGTCCGCTGCTGTTCTCGGCGCATGGATCACTACGACCACTCCAGCGTCATCACCGGGGGCCGCAGACCGCGCCGGACGGCCGTGCGGGCCGTCGCCGCGGGTGCGGTGGTGCTGGCCGTCGCCGCCGGCGGGGCGTACGCGGCCGGTCTCGGCCCGTTCGAGCGGGACACCGGGCCCGATCCCGCGGCCGCGCGACAGGCCCGCGCCTTCCTCGCCGACTGGGCCGCCGGCCGGCTGCCGAGCGCGGCCGGCCGTACGACCAGTCCCGGCACGGCACAGCGGGTGCTGGACAGCTTCACCGCCGGCCTCGACATCAGTGGACCGAAGCTCACGGCCAAGGCGGCGGCCGAGGCCGAGGACGGCACGGTCACCGTCCCGTTCACCGCCCGGATGCCCGTCGAGGGCCTGGGCACCTGGACCTACGAGTCGAAGCTGCCGCTGCGCGAGCAGAGCGACGGCAGCTGGAAGGTGGACTGGACGCTGTCCGTCGTCCACCCGCGCCTGAGCGACACCGAGAAGTTCCGCCTCGAACGCGAGGAGACCGAACCCCCCGAGGTCACCGACCGGGAGGGCACGGCCCTGACGGGTGCGGAGTTCCCCTCCCTGGGGCCGGTCATGGCCCAGCTCGGCGGGGGCGGCGAGGGCACCGGCCCGCGCGGCGCGATCCACCTCGTCGACCGGACCACCGGGACGATCGAGCGCACGGAGGCCAGGTTCGGCGCACGGACGGTCCGGGACGACGGCCCGGTCCGCACGACCCTCGACGCCGGCTGGCAGGCCGCCGCCGAGAAGGCCCTGGCCGCCCACGCCGACGGCAAGAACGCCGCGCTCGTCGCCCTGCGCATCGACGACGGCGAGATCCTGGCCGTGGCCAACTCCCCGTCCTCCGGCTTCAACCGCGCGCTGTCCGGCACCTACGCGCCCGGCTCCACCTGGAAGATCGTCACCAGCAGCGCCCTGCTGCTCAAGGACGCCGTCGCGCCGGACGACGTGGTGGACTGCCCCAAGTACCTCACGGTGGGGAAGCGGTTCCAGAACGTGGAGCTGTCCGAGCACCCGGGCGCCACCTTCCGCAAGGACTTCACCGAGTCGTGCAACACCGCGTTCATCAGCCTGCGCGACCGCCTCGACGACGGGGAGCTGGGCGAGGTGGCCCGTACGTACTTCGGGGTGGGCCAGGAATGGCACGTCGGGGCGCCCTCGTACGACGGGGCGGTGCCGGTGCCGAAGGACGAGACGGAGAAGGCCGCCTCGATGATCGGGCAGGGCCGGGTACAGGCCAACCCGCTGATCATGGCGTCCGTCACCGCGACGGCCGTCTCCGGCACCTTCCACCAGCCCTCGCTCACCGCGGGGAACGAGGACACGACCAGCACGACCCCGCTGCCGCGGGGCGTCGTCGCCCAGCTGCGCGAGATGCTGCGCGCCACCGTCACCGACGGCACCGCGCGCGTCCTGTCCGACCTGCCCGGTGAGATCGGCGCCAAGACCGGCACGGCCGAGGTCTCCGACGACCAGGACAACAACGGCTGGCTCGTCGCGCACCGCGGCGACGTCGCCGTCGCCTGCGTCGTCGAGGAGGGGGTCACCGGCGGCGGCTCCGCCGGGCCGGTCGTCCGCGCACTGCTGGCCGCCGCCCCCGCCGCATCCGAGTGAGCGGGAAATCCCAGGTCGGTGCAGGGAGCCTCCCAGTGATCCCGGTGATCGAGTGAAAGGAGCACCACGCATGCCCGTCGACGGGCCCGCCTCATCCCGCCGCGCCTTCCTGGCCGCCGCGGCGTCGGTTCCCCTGGCCGGCTGCGGCACGGCCGGCCGGGACACCGACCGCGCGGACCGGGCCGCCACGACCACCCGGCCCACCCCGGACCAGAGCCGCCGCACCCCCGCCCCACCCGTCCACCGCCCGCGCCTGGCGGACCTGGAGCGCGAGTACGGCGCCCGCGTCGGCGTCTACGCCCTCGCGACCGGCACCGGCGCCACGGCGGTCCACCGCGCCGACGAGCGCTTCGCGTTCTGCTCGGTCTTCAAGGCCCTGGCCGCGGCGGCGGTCCTGCACCACCGCTCCCTCGCCGGCCTGGACCGGCGCGTCACCTACACGCGGGCCGACCTCAGGTCCACCACGCCGATCACCGCCCAGCACGTCGCGACCGGCATGACGCTGCGCCAACTCTGCGACGCCGCCGTCCGCTACAGCGACGGCACGGCCGGCAACCTGCTCATGCGCGACCTCGGCGGCCCGGCGAAGCTCACCGCCTATCTGCGCGGACTGGGCGACACCGTCAGCCGCATGGACCACTACGAACCCGAACTGCACGACGTACGGCCCAAGGACCCCAGCGACACCACCACACCCCGCGCCGTCGCCACCGACTTCCGAAAGCTGCTCCTGGGCACGGCCCTGCCCGCCGGTGAACGCGGCCTGCTGACGGACTGGCTCTCGCACAACGCCACGGCGGTCGGCGCCCGGCGCGTCCGGGCCGGGCTCCCCAAGGGCTGGCGGGTGGCCGACAAGACGGGCACGGGCAACTACGGCAGGGCCAACGACATCGCGATCGTCCGTCCGCCCCGCACCGCACCGCTCGTCCTGGCCGTCATGACCGACCGGCCCGGCTACGACGCCGAGCCCTCGGACGCCCTGATCGCCGAAGCCACCGCACGGACCGTCACCGCCCTGGGACTCTGGAGGGCCCTGGCGCCCCCGGGCCCCCGGTGGCCTATAACGGGGCCATGATCTACCACTCCGTACCGCTCACCGACTGGCAGGCCGCTCCCGACGGGCCGTACGCACCCGCCTCCCTCGCCGAGGAGGGCTTCGTGCACTGCTCACCGGACGAGCCGACCACGCTCGCCGTCGTCAACGCCTTCTACCGGGACGTGCCCCGGCCCCTGCTGGTGCTCGCCCTCGACGAGACCCGCCTCACCGCGCGGGTGGAGTGGGAGGCGGCGGCCCCCGCCCCGCCGCCCGGGGTCGGCGAGGGCACCCTGTTCCCGCACGTGTACGGCCCCCTCGACCGGGACGCCGTCGACCACGTCCTCCAGGTGCGGTGGGACGAGCGGGGCCGGGCCGTGGGACTCGGGAACACGAACGGGTGAGCGGTACGGCAGGATGACCCGGTGAGCGAACAGGAAAACCCCGCAACCGGCAGGGCCCCCGCCCTGCGCCCGGTCCGCGGCGCGGCCCACTGGGCCGTCGCCGCGCTCGGCCTCGCGGCGCTGGCCTGGGCGGTCCGGGCGGTCTGGCACGTCCGGCTCGCCATGACCGGGCAGCCGGCCTCCGGCCCGCCGGACCAGGGTGGCGGCGTGCACCGCCCGCTGACCGCCCTGGAGGACTCGTACCACCTGGTCAGCTCCGTGGGCGGCGCCGTGACGGTGGTCGGCGCGCTCGTGTTCCTGTCCTGGCTGGACCGCGTCCGCGACAACGCCCGTGCCCTCTCGGGCGCGGAACCGCGGTACACGGATCTCTGGCTCTTCCTGGGCTGGATCGTCCCCGTCGTGAACCTGTGGATACCCCGGGGCATCATCGCGGACGCCCACCGGTCCGTCTTCCCCGACCGGCGGCTGCCGGCCGTCGTGAACTGGTGGTGGGGACTGTGGCTGGCCGGTCTGGTCGGCGGGGTGGGCCTCGTCTACGCCGACTCCACGGACGAGGTCATCGCCCGCGCCTACACCGACGCCCTGCCCCTGCTCGCCGCCGACGCGGTGATCGTGGCGGCGGCCGGGACCGCCGCCCTCATGATCCGCACGCTCACCACGGCACAGCAGCAGCGCATGGACGAGGTGGCCCGTCCCGGCGCCTGACCCTGCGCTCGGCTGCCCCCCAACGCCCCCCTACGCCCCCTGACGCCCCCGAGGACGGTACACCGAGGCCACGAACGAGGCGGTCACCCGCGCCGGCGCCGCCAAGTCCGCCACCCTGCGGCGCAGTTCCGCGTCATCGACGTGATGCGCGGCCGGGCTCATGGCCACCAGTCCGGCGACGTCCTCGGCGGCGAGGCTCATGGTGTAGTCCAGCGACTCGGCCCGCTCGTGCCTAAAGCGGTCCGCCAACGTCCGGCGCAGGCGCTCCTCCTTCCTGGGGTCGACCGCCAGCAGCCCCACGGAGCCGCGCAGTTCGTGCAGATGCCGGCCGCTGGGCGTGACGACGAGCAGGGCGCCGTCGGGCCGCAGGACGCGGTGGAACTCCGGCCCGTTGCGGGGCGCGCGAAGACGTTGAGCACGAGGTGCGCGGAGCCGGACCGGACGGGCCACGGCTGCCAGACGTCCCAGCCGGCGGCCTCACCCCGGGCGTGGGCCCGGGCCGCGGCGCGCAGGGCGTGCGCGGAGCTGTCCAGCCCGAGCCCCATGGCCCCGGGCAGCGCGTCCAGGACCGACGCGAGGTAGTGACCGGTGCCCGCCCCGGCGTCCAGTACGACGGCGTCGGGCGGGGCGAGTTCGGTGGCGAGCCTCGCGAGGGCACGGGCGAGCGGGTCGTAGTGCCCGGCCCGGAGGAACGAGGCGCGGCACCTGACCATGGCGGCGGAGTCGGCGCTCGCGGCCCGCCGGTGGCCGGTCAGCAGACTGACGTAGCCGTGGCGGGCGATGTCGAAGGTGTGCCGGCCCGCGCACCGCAGCGCACCGTCGGCACGCTCCAGGCCCGACGGGCACAGGGGGCAGGTCAGGACGGTCAGCAGGCGGTCGGACGGGCGGCGTCGGCCGGGTCCCGGATGAGTGGTCGGCATGAATGCTCCTCGACGGCTCAGCGGGACGGAGCGCGGCGCTGAGCCGGATGCAGGCGGTGAACGGCGAGTCGTCGGCGCCCGCGGACGGCGGGCACGCCGAGGACGGCGACGTGATCGCGTCACGTCGCCGTCCTCACCGCGGTGTCAGAGGAAGCAGTGCGGAATGCCGGTGCATGCCATACGGCCAGGCTACCGACTGCCGCCGAACGTCACGACGAGCCGCCCGTCCGAGGCGAAGGACCAGCGCAGGGCACCGGTGTAGGAGGAGCAGCGGGAGCCGTTCGAGCCGGACCAGAACTGGTTCGAGCTGTCGGAGTCGCCGATGATCCGGTCGTTCGACCCGCTGTCGCACGAGGTGTTGTTCCGGAACACCGACCTGCTGCCCGAGTCGAAGTTGAAGTTGCGCTGCTCGTTGCCGATGCTCAGGTTGTCCGAGATCTGCATCGCGCCGGTGTTGCTGTTGTAGGTGAAGCCGTGTTTGCCGTTCTGGTAGGCGATGCTGCGCCGGACGACGTGGTTGACGCCGATGTCGTCGCCGCCGAGCTTGTAGCCGTTGCGGTCGCCGTTGCCGGCCTGGGAGCCGTCGCTGAGGGTGCCGTTGTCGTAGGCGAGGGAGTCCTCGATGGTCACCGCGCCGATGGGGCCGGTGTCCGTCTTGGTGTAGAGGTCGTAGCCGTCGTCGATGTTGTTGTGGGCCACGGTGTAGCGGAAGACGTTGCCGGGCCCGACGGTGAGCTTCGGGGCGAAGCCGTCGGCGTCCTCGCCGTCGGAGTCGACGTTGTCGTGCGATTCCGCGCTCAGGATCAGGTTGTCGGACGGCCACTGGTCCTTGGGTGTGCTGGAGAGCGCCCGCGAGAGCTGGAGCCCCGAGTCGCGGTTGAAGCGGGTCACCGTGCGCTCGATGACGTTGTTGCTGCCGCTGAGGAAGATGCCGTTGTCACCGGCCCGTTCGACGACGATGCCCTTGACGTGCCAGTACGAGGCGTTGACGGCGAGGCCGCGGTTGGCAGGGTCCTCGCTCTGGGCGGAGAAGTTCAGCACGGGGGTCTCGCCCGGGTAGGCGAACAGTTCCGTGCGGTCGCCGGACGTGCCGTTCCGGCCCGCCGGGATGGTGACGGTCTGGGAGTAGCGGTACGTCCCGCCGCGCAGGTAGATCGTGCCGCCGGCGGAGATGCGGCTGATCGCCGAGGTGAGGGTCGTCGGGTTCGACTCCGTACCGGTCGCGCTGTCCGTGCCGCTGGGCGACACGTACAGGACCGGGCCCGTGGGCTGCGGTTCGCCGCCGCCCGTCTCGGCGTCGACGTAGTCGATGTTGGGCAGCCCGGCGGAGGTGGTCGGGGTGAGCCGGACGGTGTTGCTGCCCGACCGCAGCGGCACGGTGAGCGTCTTGGTCGCCCAGGTGTTCCAGGCGCCGGTGCCCTCGAAGGACGCCGTGGTGGCCGTCGTGCCGTTGACCACGATGTTCGCGGCGCGTGCGGAGGTCGTGCCGTTGGCGAAGCGGACCTTCAGGGTCGCCGTCCCGGCGGCGGACGCGGTCACGGTGAACTGGGCGTAGCCGCCGGTGCCGTTGTCGCCGTTGCAGAACCCGCTGCCGGAGTATCCGGCCCAGTTCGAGTCGATGGTGCCGGCGCAGACCGCCGGCGAGGTCTCGGCCTCGTAGCGGGTGGTCGCCGCCTGTGCCGTGTTCCCGGACAGCGCGACGAGGCTGCCGGCCAGGAGGCCGACGGACGCGATCACTGGTCTCAGGTGCATCGTTCGTCTCCAGACGTTGGATCGGACGCATGGGACTGGCTGGAGCAAGCGCTTTCTGGGAACGTAGGAGCGTTGCTGTGGACGCGTCAATAGACGAGTGCATGATTCTCATTCATACTCGTGAACGATCAGTTGCCCGTCTCCTTAACTTCGACGGCTACCGTGCGCCCGGTGAACGAACTGTCGGCTGTGTACCTGCCGGAGCTGACCGCCGGGCGGCTGCTGGGCTCCTGGCGGCTGGACGTCCCCGCGCTGCTGCTCGTCGTCGTCCTGGGCGGGCTCTACGGCTGGGGTGTCGCGCGCGTCCGCGGCGGGGGCGGCTGCTGGCCGCTCGCGCGCCTCGCCGCGTTCGTCGTGCTGGGGCTGGGCGCGATCGTCGTGGCCACGATGTCCGGGCTGGCCGTCTACGACCATGAACTGTTCTGGCCCGCCGCCGTGCAGAACGTCGCCCTCGATCTGCTCGCGCCGCTGGGTCTCGCCCTCGGCGACCCGCTGCGGCTCGCGGTCGAGGCGCTGCCGGAGGGCGGTGCGGGCCGGGTACGGCGGGTCATGACCGGCCGGCTGGTCAGGACGCTGACGTTCCCCCTCGCTAGCACGGTCCTGGTGCTGGCCACGGAACTGACCGTCTACTTCACCCCGTACTTCGCCACCGCGCTGCGCGTCGGCTGGCTGCACGAGCTGATGTACTTGCACCTGCTGGCGGCCGGCTGCCTGTTCGTACTGCCGGTGCTCACCCGCGAACAGACCCTGCCCGCCTGGTGCACCCACCCCGTCCGAGCGGCCCTGGTCTTCCTGGACGGCATCGTCGACGCCGTCCCCGGGCTGGTCGTCATGACGCACGGCACCCTGATCGCGGGCGCCTGGTACCTGCACCACGCGCCGCCCTGGTCGCCCGACGTCCACCACGACCAGCAGATCGGCGGCGGCGCCATGCTCGGCATCGCCGAACTGACCGCCCTGCCCTTCCTGCTGGCCGTCCTCGCCCAGTGGGCCCGCGCGGAGCGCGCCCAGTCGGCGGCGCTGGATCGCCGCCTGGACGTCGAACTCGCCCCGGCTGCCCCGGCGTCCGAGGGCGGTCCGGCTCCCGAACTGGTGCGGCCCTGGTGGGAGACCGAGCAGAGCGAGGTGGCGGCGCGGGTGCGACGGCAGGGGCCCGACGCCGGGCAGCCTGAGACGACCTGACCAGCGGCCGTCGGCACACCCGGCCCGCCGGGCTGCTCGTGCTCGACGCCCTCGACGAGGGCTACCGGCTTCCGGTGGCCGACCGCTGATCCGTGTCCGGGCGGGTGGCCGACGGGACCGGCCGGGCCGGGGTCGGAGCCGCCGACGGGGTGCGGGGCGCGGTCGTCGGGCGGGCGGCGTCGCCCGGGGTGTCCGTGCCGGGGCGGGTCGTGGCCGGGGCCGGGACCTCGGACGGAGAGGCCGATGAAGGCGAGGGCGAAGGCGTCGACGAAGGCGCCGGGGGTGAGGGAGCCGGTGCCGTGCTCGCGGGGGGCGGGGCCATCGGGACCGTCGGGGGGCGGGAGGGCTCCGGGGCCGTGGAGCGCAGGGGGAGGGCGATGAGGGCCGCCGCCGCGCAGCACAGGCCGGCCCCGGCCGCGGCGCGCAGCACGCGCCGGCGGGTCGCCTTGCGGCGGATCGCCTCGTACTGGCCGGGGGGCGCGCCCAGGTAGTCGGGGGAGGAGGGCCGCAGGATCACGGTGAGCGGGTCGTCGGGGCCGGACTCCCGGTCGTCCGGATCGTCGTCAAGGCGTGTGGTCAAGGCTTCTCCTCAGGTGGACGCGGAGCAGTTCCCGGGCCGCGTGCAGGTCGGCCTTGACGGTTCCTTCCTTGCGCCCGGTCAGCACGGACACCTCCCGGATCGGCATGTCAGCGTAGTAGTGGAGGAGGATCGGGACGCGGAGTCGTTCCGGGAGCGACTGCACGAGCAGGCGCACCGACGGATCGGCCTGCTCGGGGTGGGCCCGTACGGCGGCTTCCGAGGTGACGCGGTGCATGGCCCGGCGCTCGCGCTCCAGTTTGCGCCAGTGGTCCCGGACGAGGTTGGCCGCGGTGACGTAGAGGAAACCGCGGGGTTCCGCCACGGACGTCCAGCGGGCCCAGAGCCGGGTGAACGCCTCCGAGGCGATCTCGTGCGCCGTCTCGTCGTCGTCGACGAGCCGGCGGCACCAGCCGGCCAGGCGCGGGTAGAGGGCGGCGAACAGCTCGGACGCGGCCTTCTCGCGGGACCGTTTCAACGCTCTCCAGGGGTGGGGGACTCGGCGCCGCTCAGCGCGGCGAACACGATCACGATGTCCGCGTATCCGTCGCCGGTACGCGCCCCGCCGCACGTGATCAGCCGCAGCTCCGGGCGGTCCACGTTCCCGTAGACGTCCTTCACCGGGAAGCGGGTTCTGGGGACGGTCCGTACGGCCGTGACGGCGAACTCCGCCGCGGTGCCGTTCTCCAGGCGCGCCACGATCCGGTCGCCGCGGTGCAACTCGGCGAGGTGACGGAAGACGCCGTCGCCGTACCTGCCGACCGTGACATGCCCGAGGATCACCGATGGGCCGGTCCGGCCCGGTGTCGGCGAGTGCCGGTACCAGCCCGCCCGGTCGTCGGCGGTCACCGGCGGCACCCGCACCGTGCCGTCCGGGGCCAGGCCGAGCCCGATCACCGGGGTGTCGACACCGATGGCCGGGACCAGCAGCCGGACCGGGACCGAACGGGCCAGGGGGCGCGACGCCTCGGCCGGGACCGTCCGGGACGGAGGCCGCGGCCGTGGCGCGGTGGCCCCGGGGTCCGGCGTCGTCCGCTTCGCCCCGTGGCCACCGCAGGCGGTGAGCAGGGACGCCAGCGCCGCCGTGGTGAACGCGCGCCTGGAGAACGTGGTCATGCCCGGGTCGCCCGGCGACGCCGTACGACGAGGAGCGTCCCGCCGCCCACGGTGAGCACCGCGGCGGCCCCCGCGCCGACCGCCGTACCGCCGACGCCGGAGTCGGAGGCCGAGGACGCCTCCGTGACGCCGGTGTCGGGTGCGCCGCTCGGTACGACGGAGACCTGGTCGCCGGCCGGTGCCCGGGTCGGTTCGGCGCTCGGGGCCGGTCGGGTGGTGGCCGGGGCGCGGGTCGGTTCGGCAGGGGCGGCCGTCGGTTCGGCGCTCTCCGCCGGCCGGGGGGTGGGCGCGGCGGCCGTCGGGACCGGGCTCGGGGTCGTCACCCCGACCGCGAACGCGGGCCCGGTGCCCAGGAGCACGGCGGTGCCCGCGAGGGCGAGGGCGGTGAGGACGGTTCGGCGCATGGGAACGCTCTCCTTCGTCGGTCCCGCCCGGTGAACGGCGGGGTGCGTGACGGGTCGAGCGGAGAGACGAGGCGGCAAAGGGGCGGGTTGTAAAGAGATGGCAAAGTCCGGTGGGTCACCGCCCGGCATCTCGTGCTGTGGATGCAGGCACACCCACGGAACCCGTGAAGGGACGGCCCGTTGACCTCCTCACCCGTCTTCCCCACCGTTCCCGCGACCGCCGACGTCGTGATCATCGGCGGTGGTGTGATGGGCACCGGCATCGCCTTCCACCTGGCCGAGGCCGGGGTGCGGAACATCGTCGTCGTGGAACGCGGTGACCTGGGCTGCGGCAGCTCGGGCAAACCGATCGGCGGCGTACGGGCGCACTTCGCCGACCCGCTCAACATCGAACTGGGCAGCCGGAGTCTGCGCGCCTTCCGCGACTTCCCGGACCGGCCCGGTGCCGACATCCGGCTCGACACCGTCGGCTATCTCTTCCTGCTCGACACGGAGCGGCAGGCCACGGAGTTCGAGGCCGGTGTGCGGATACAGAACTCCCTCGGCGTGCCCAGCCGCATGATCACCCCCGAGGAGGCCCGCGGCCTGTGTCCCTACGTCAGCACCGACGGACTGGTGGCCGCCGCCCACTCGCCCACCGACGGCCACGCCCGGCCCGGACTGGTCGTGCAGGGCTACGCGCGGGCGGCGGCCCGGGCCGGAACCGTCCTCGCGACGCACACCACCGTCACCGGCCTCGACACCGCCGGCGACCGGATCACGGCCGTCCACACCGACCGCGGGCGGATCGACTGCGCCACGGTGATCTGCGCCGCCGGCGCCTGGTCGGCGCGGATCGGCGAGATGGCCGGCGTCCCGCTGCCCGTGCGGCCGGTGCGGCGCCAACTGGCCTTCACCGTCCCGCTCACGCCCCCCGCCCCGCGCATCCCCTTCACCATCGACTTCACGTCCTCGGCCTACTTCCACAACAGCGACGACGGCCTCCTGTTCGGCCTGGCCGACCCCGCCCAGCCGGACGGCTTCGACACCACCTGGACCCCGGAGTGGCTGGAGCTGTTCCGCGAGGTCGTACGCCGTCGCGCACCCGCCCTCGCCGACCTGGGGACGGCGGGCGGCTGGGCCGGGCTCTACGAGGTCACCCCCGACCACAACGCGCTCATCGGCCGGTCCGGAGAGGTCGTGAACTTCCTCTACGCTACCGGGTTCTCCGGTCACGGCTTCCTCCAGGCCCCGGCGGTGGGGGAGATCGTCCGCGACCTGTACCTGGAGCGCACGCCCTGCGTCGACGTCGGCCCGCTCGCCGCGGACCGCTTCCGGGGTGGGGCACGGATGCGGCCGGAGTCGCATGTCGTCTGAGCCCCGGCGCCAATCGGCTGCGCCAGGGAGTGCGGGCCGCTGGCATCCGTCGCGATGACGACTCACTCTGTTGACAGATTGCGGGTCCCGTCGACGTCGACCTCCAGCCGCGTGCCGTGGCCCGGGCCCACGGCCGGGAACCCGCCGCCCGGCTCCGCGCCGACCTCCGTGACCTGGCACCCGATCTGCTGCGCTGGCACATGCCGAGGATCGCGCCCGACGGGCTGCTGCGGCCCGGGCTGACCGTCACCCTGGCCCGGTACGACGCGGCCGGGCGGGACGGCGTGAGCCCGCTGCACCTCGTGGTGCGGACGCCGCCGGCCTGGGCGGACGCCGGTCAGCGGATCGGCCTCGCCCTGTGGTACGCGTCCCACGCGGAGGACGCCGACCGCCGCCACCCGCATCCCCGGCCCAGCCGGCGGTTCCGTCCCCCCGTGCCGCACGGTGATCGGCCTGTTCCCACGCCGCTCCCACGGTTACGCCTACGACGAGAACAACCCCGAGTACGTCCCGGACTCACCCCCGGCCTGGGCACGTGTGGGTGGACATCGGAACATGACGGCTGAACGGCTGAACGGCTCAAGGCCTCCGCAACAGCCCCCGTTCCATCGCCACCACCACCGCCCTGGTGCGGTCGTTGACGTCGAGCTTGGCGAACAGGCGGAGCAGGTGCGTCTTCACCGTGGCCTCGGCGATGACGAGACGGCGGCCGATCTCGGCGTTGGTGAGGCCGTCCGCGACCGCGTTCAGGACATCCGCCTCCCGGGCGGTGAGCGGGATCTGGGCGGGCTGGCGCATGCGGGCGACCAGCCGCTCGGCGACCCGGGGCGCGAGCACCGTCTCCCCGCGCGCCGCCGCGTGGATCGCGTCGGCCAGTTGCTCACGGGTGGTGTCCTTGAGGAGGTAGCCGATCGCCCCGGCCTCCACCGCGCGCTCGATCTCGGCGTCCGTGTCGTACGTCGTCAGGATCAGGACCCGGGTGCGGGGGAAGCGCGTCACGATCTCGGTCGTGGTCGCCACTCCGTCCAGCACCGGCATCCGCAGGTCGACCAGGGCGACATCGGGCTCGTGGCGTTCGACGAGGCCGAGGGCCGCGCGGCCGTCGCCCGCCTCGCCGACGATCTCGATGCCGGCCTCGGAGGCGAGGAGGGCCACCACTCCGGCCCGCATGACGGTGTGGTCGTCCACGACGATGATGCGCAGGGGGCCGCCGGTCATGCCGTCGCCCCGCTCTCCGAGGCGGTCAGCGGTATCAGCGCCAGCACCCGCGTCCCGTCGCCCACCGAACTCGTCACCGTCAGCCTCCCGCCCAGCTCCGCCAGCCGTTTGCGCATGCCGTCCAGGCCGAAGCCCGACGACGACTCCACCACGAACCCGGTCCCGTCGTCGGTGATTTCGAGCTCCACCCCGTACGGCTGCGAGGCCAGGACCACGCCCACCGTGGAGGCGCGGGCGTGCTTGCGCACGTTGGCCAGGGACTCCTGGGTGCAGCGCAGCAGCGCGATCCGGGTCTGCTGGTCGCACTCCAGGTCCGCCAGGTCGGCCTCGACGGTGAGGCCGGTGTCCTCCGCGAAACGGTCCAGGGTCCGGCGCAGGGTCTGCGCCACCGAACCGGCGGCCGTCTGGCCGGGTCGCCGGGGCGAGCCGACCAGTTCCCGGGCCTCGGCGAGGTTCTCCCGGGCCGTCGACTCGATCGACCGCAACTGCTGGGCACTGCGCGCCGGTTCGCGGTCGAGCCCCGCCCGGGCCGCCTCGGCCAGCACGATGATCGAGGCGAAGCCCTGCGCGAGGGTGTCGTGGATCTCCCGGGCCATCCGCTCCCGCTCGTCCGCCGCGCCCTGCCGCTGGTGTGCCTCGGACAACTCGGCCTGGGTCTGCTCCAGTTCGGTGATCAGCCGAGCCCGCTCGGCGCTCTGCCCGACCACCGAATGGGCCCACAGCCCGATCAGCGCCCCCACGGCGACGACGAGCACCGTGGACACGAGCGTCTCGGTGAAGAACTCCACCGACCAGCCCTGCCGCAGCACGCTCGCGGCCGCGGTGGCGGCCGCGGCGAGCCCCAGGAACGCCATCGAGGCCCTCGGCGTCCGCCCGAACAGCCAGTAGTGCGGCAGCGTCACCATGAACAGCGCCGCGTAGTTGCCCCGCAGGTACGCCAGCCCGCCCAACGCGACCACCAGCACCGACAGATAGCCGTGCGGCCGTACGACGGGATTGGCCGGGAAGCGGTCCAGGACCGCGTACGACAGCACGACCCCGCCCAGCAGCGCCAGCGCCGCGTACTTGCTCTGGCCGGGCCGGTCCATGGCGACCAGCCCGACGGCCATCACGGCGAACAGCAGCCAGCACACCGTGTTCCAACGGCGCAGCGACGTGGCCCAGAAGGCGTCGGGGGTGGACCCGGCGAGAGCGGTCATGCCGTTCAACGTACGTCGACCGCGGGGCGGGAGGGCGACCCTTTCTCCGGGGCGGCCGTCGCCCGGCGCCCCGGGCGCGAGGGCCACCAGCTCGCCTCGCCCAGCAGCAGCATCGCCGCCGGCAGCACCATGACCCGGACCACGAACGCGTCGATCAGCACGGCCGCCGCCAGGACGAAGCCGATCTGCTTCATCTCGATGATGTGCAGGAAGACGAAGCTGGCGAACACGGTCGTCATCACCACCGCCGCGCTGGTCACCACGCTCGCCGAGGAGCGGATCCCGTCCAGCACGGCCTGCCGCGTGGGCACGCCCGCGAGCGCCGCCTCCCTGATGCGGCTCACCACGAACACCTGGTAGTCCATCGACAGCCCGAAGAGGATGACGAAGAGGAACAGCGGCACGCGCGACCCGATCGACCCCGTGGACCGGAAGTCCAGCAGGCCTTCGGCCCAGGTCCCCTGGAAGACCAGCACGAGCAGCCCGAGCGCCGCCGCGGCGGACAGCAGGTTCAGGGCGACGCCGAGCAGCCCGAGCACCACCGAACGGAAGGCGTACACGGTCATCGCGAACGTCACCAGCAGCAACGCGCCCAGCACCAGGGGCAGTTTGCCGTTCTGGTGGGCGGGATAGTCGGCGTAGCGGGCGACGTCCCCGGACACGCCGTACTCGGCGCCGGCGATCCGGCCGACGGTCGCGGGCAGGAAGTCGTCCCGGAGCCGGTCCAGGGAGTCGTACGCCTGGTCGGAGTTGCCGAGGTACGGCACCTTCAGTTCGAGGGTGTGGGTGCGGTCGTCGGCGGACGACCGTGTCCGCGAGCCCTCGGTGAACAGCGGGTCGGCGCCGGCACGCCGGGCCACCTCGCCCAGGGCGGCTGCCACCTCTGCCGACCGGGAGGCATCGGCGCGCACGACGACCTGGTGGGTCACCCGCCGCTCCGGGAACGCCTCGTTGAGCCGGTCGTAGACCTGCATCGCGGGGATGTCACGGGAGTGTGTGTCCCGGCTCATCTCGGTGATCTTCAGTCCGGCCAGCGGGACGACGAGGGCGAGGAGCGCGACGACCGATACGCACAGGGTCGCGAGGGGGTGCCGGGCGGCGGGCCGCAGCAGAGCACTCCACACCCGGCCGTCGCCCGCCCCGCCCCGAACCCGGCGTACGGGCTTTCCGCGCTCGGCCCGTCGCCGTTCCCGGCGTTCCGCCCGCCGCCCCAGCTTGACGAGCAGCGCGGGCAGGGCCGTCAGCGAACTGGCCACCGAGACCAGGACGACCACGATGGTGCCGGTCGCGAGGGAGGAGAAGATCACGTCGGAGGCCAGGTACAGCGTCGCCGTGGAGGCGACCACCGCGAGCCCGGAGACCACGACCGCCCGGCCCGACGTCGCCGCGGCCAGTTCCACCAGCGCCTCGGAGGAGAGCCGCCCGCCGGAGCGGGCCCGTTCCTCCCGCTCGCGCTTGAGGTAGAAGAGCGTGTAGTCGACGCCGACCGCGAGGCCGATCATCAGGATGACGTTCGTGCCGACCCCGGCGTCGGGCGACACGTGCGAGACGACCATGGAGAGCCCGACCGCCGCCGCGATCGACGACAGCGCCAGCAGCAACGGCACCCCGGCCATCGTCACCGACCCGAACACCACCAGCAGCGTGAGCAGGGTGACCGGCAGGGTGATCGCCTCGGACAGGGCCAGGTCGTCGCTGCGCTGCTGGTCGACGCCCTTGCTGACGGAGGGACTCCCGGTCTCCTCCAGCAGCAGCCCGGGGTGGCTCTTCTGCACCGCCGCGGTCTGCGCCACGAGCGCGTCGACCTTGTCCTTCGCGTCCCGTTCCTCGCCCTTCAGCGCCACCTCGACCATGAGGATCCGGCGATCCTCCGACAGCGACGGGTCGGCCACGGACGCCACGTCGGGCAGCCGCCGCATCCGGTCGGTCAGGTCGTCCGCGGCGTCCACGGCGGCGCCCTCGTCGAGAGCACCGCCCGAACGGGAGGAGATCAGCACCTGCTCGGCGGCCCTGCGCTCCAGATGCGCCTCGGCCGCCAGGGCCTCGGCGCGGCCGGCCTCGCCGACCCGGTAGTCGGCCGTCTTCGCACTGTTCGTGCCGGCGGCACTGCCCACCCCCAGGCACAGCGCCACGAACACCAGCCAGCCGACGATCGCCCGCCAGGGGTGCCGCGCACTCCAGCGCGCCACCCGCACAGATAATGAGTTCATGCCCAAAAGCCTGGCTGAGCTGGGCAGTTGCCGGACAGAGGCACTCGGTTGAACCTGTCGTCAACCGGCCGGTGGACTCGGTCCCTGGGGAAAACCCCACCCCCCTTGGGGGGTCAGCTCGGGGTCAGGACGACCGCCTGGCCGCCCGCCGGGGCCATGGCCGCGTCGAGGGTGTCGGCGGCGGTGACGGTCCGGGTGCCGACCACCACCGGGGTCCTGAACGGGCTGGAACCCGGGGTGCCGTCGGCGTAGACCGTAGCCGTGTAGGTGCCGCTGCCGAGGAAGGACAGGGGCAGGGACAGCGTCCTGGACGACTCGTTGGTCATCGCGCCCAGGTACCAGGTGGAGCCGCCCCGGCGGGCGACCGCGATGTACTCGCCGATCGCGCCGGCCAGGGTGCGGCTCTCGTCCCAGGTCACCGGCACGGCGTTGAACCACGGCAGGCCGGGCCAGCTCGCCGGGTTGCCGTACTTGGACGGCTTGTCGTACCAGAAGAGGAAGTTGAGGGGCTGGTAGTACACCACCGCCATCGCCATCTGGTGGGCGTTGGTCGTCTTGTCGCGGGACTGGCCGTAGCAGATCGTGTAGTCCATCGGGCCGCCGATGTTGCGCGCGAACGGCAGGGTCACGTTGTGGGTGGCGGTCGGGAACTGCTCGTTGCCGCGCACGCCCTCCAGGCTGATCCAGTTGGGGTAGGTCCGCTCGTAGCCGAACGGCCGGACGTCGTCGTGCATGTCGATCAGCAGCCGGTACTTGGCGGCCGTCCTCGCCCAGTCGGTGATCTGGTTGGTCATCGTCTGGGTGCCGTCGTTGATGAAGCCGAGCTTGATGCCCCGCACGCCCCAGCTCTTGTAGAGGCCGAAGAGGAAGTCCGCGTCGGTCAGCGCGAGCCGGTTGACGTAGAGGAAGACGCCGATGCCCTTGCTCGTGGCGTACGAGATGACCGACGGCAGGTCGATCGCGGCGATCGGCCTGGTCGCGTCCGGGGTGGTGAACTCCGGGCCGTACCAGCCGGCGTCGTACTCGATGTACTGCAGGCCCCGGGCCACGGCGAAGTCGACGCCCTGAAGGCCCGCGGCGGTGCTGAGGTCGCAGCGGAAGACCTTGCCCGGCTTGATCCAGGAGGGGTCGGGGAGGGCGTTCGGCGGTGCGAGGTTGAGCACCAGCTCGGCGTTGTCGACGAGTTCGGCGTGGCCGGCCCCCATCACCACAGCGCGCCACGGTGTGGCGAACGGCGTGGTGACGGTCGAGGTCGTCTCCACGGGGCCGGTGCCTCGGGCGGTGTGCTCCATCAGGAACGCGGCGAGGGTGTTCGGCTCACCGGCGACCGAACCGAGCATCAGCCGGGGGTAGTCGACGCGTGCGGACTCGCAGACGCAGGCGATGAGCCCGCCGGTGAGGGTGGCGGTCAGCGGAAGGTCGGTGAGCGGGCCGTTGTCCGTGCCGGCCGTGCCGGTGACCGGTACGGAACCGGGCGCGACCGGCTCGTAGGCGTTCTCGTCGCGGGCGCTGTAGACGGTGGTGCCGTCGGGGAAGACGAACGTCGTCAGCTCGTCGGCGACGGTGGCGGTGCCCTCGTCGAGGAGGAGGTAGCGCAGGGCGACGCCGGTCTTGTAGGCGCGGGCCTGGACGCCGAAGCGGATGCCCGAGGCCCGGTCCACCAGGTCCCAGCGCTGTTCCTGGTAGTGGTCGGTGACGGTCGCATTGCGGCCGTAGACCGGCGTCCAGGTGGTGCGGTGGGTGCCGTACCGCTCCCCGATCACCCTGACGTCGGCGCCGAGGACGGTGCCGTCGCCGAGTCTGAGGCCCAGGGCCGAGGTGTCGATCACCGTCCGGCCGTTGCGGCGGGCGGACCAGCGCAGGGCGCCGTCCGCCAGGGACAGGGTGACGGAGGTGCCGCCCATGCGGGCGGTGACGCTCTCGTGGCGGCCCGGCCGGTCGTCCCCGGCGTAGGCGGGCCGGGTCGTGGCGGTCCCGGTCGCGGCCAGCCCGGCTGTGACGGCCGCGCCCTTGAGCACGACCCGGCGGGACGCGGGCGCGAGGTGGCCGGCCGTTCTGTCCGCGGTGGGCTCTTCCCGGTCTCCAGAGGCTCTCATCGAGGGGACCTTCCCTTGCGGTAAGTGGTAGTAACCGGTTTCTGCGAGTGCAGTTCTACGTGCCCGCGCGAGAGGGGGTCAAGAGGCGGGAACCACCGGAAACGCGCACACCCCGGGTGCGGGCCCGTGAGGCCCGCACCCGGGGTGCCGTGGTGCGGTCGGTCAGTGCTCGGTCAGTGCAGGGAGCCGAGGCGGTCCAGGCGGTCGCTCACACCGTTGCGGAGCTCGCCGAGGGTCGTGCCCGGCGGGGCCACCTTCGGTGTGGCGGACGGCGGCTGGGTCTCGTCCGCGCAGGTCGTGCCACGCGCCGGGACCTTCAGGTCCACCAGGTAACCGGTGACGGCGTCCGTGGCGCAGGCGCTGCGCCCGAAGGCGGTGTGGCCCTCGGCCTGGAAGGTGAGCAGCCGGCCGTTGTCGAGCTTGCGGGACAGGGCCACCGCGTCCTGGTACGGGGTGTCCGGGTCACCGGTCGTGCCGAGCACCAGGATCGGCGCGGAGCCCTTGGCCCGGAAGGAACCGGCGTAGCGGCTGGGCTTCTCGCCGGTCCACTGGGCGCACGTGGTGGCGTGCTGGTGGTCGTAGAGCGGCGGGCCGTACGCCATGGCCGGGCCGAGCAGCGGCGCCAGCCTGGCGTTGGTGGTGACCTGCCGCTTCAGCAGGGCCGGGCTGCGCGGGTAGTCCTTGTCGACGCACTCCACCACGATGTTCGGGTTGAGGAAGTCGAAGCTGGCCGGGGACGGCGGCCGGAGCAGGAACGAGGTGGTGTCGCGCTGCTGGGCCTTGCGCAGGGCCTCGCCGAGGGAGGGCCAGATGACCTTGCCCTCGTTGATGTTGAACATGAGGCGGTAGACGACGGTGTAGCCGTTCGCCTGGCCGCCGTTCGCGGTCGGTACGGGGTTGGCGTCGAGGTCGGCCTTGAGCTTCTCGAACGCGCCCCGGGGGTCGCCGTCCCCGAACCCGCACGTGTCCTGGTTCGCCTCGCACCAGTCGAGGAAGCGGCTCATCGCGCCGTCCAGGGCCAGGTACTGGGGCCGGTCGTAGGCATAGGGCCGGTTCGCGTAGTGCTCCGGGTCGTACGCGCCGTCGAGGACGAGCGCGCGCACCCGCTCGGGGAACATCGCGGCGTAGACCGTCCCGATGTAGCTCCCGAACGACCGCCCGTAGTACGTCAGTCGGTCCTCCCCCAAGGCCTGACGCAGCAGATCTATGTCACGGGCGACGTATCCGGTGCCCACGTACGGCGCCAACTCGCCCGCGTTGTCCCGGCAGGCCTGGTCGAACGCGGCGCCCTGGCGCACGGCGGTCCCGTAGGCGTCCGGGCCGGGGGCGCCCTTGGCGGCGGTGATGGCCCGCGTGTACGTCGGGTCGTCCCAGCACGTGACCGGTGAACTGCGCCCGACGCCGCGTACGTCGTATCCGAAGACGTCGAAGGAGTCGCGCAGGGCGGCGGGCAGGTCGGCGTAGTTGCCGCGCACGAAGTCCACGCCGGAGTTGCCGGGCCCGCCGGGCTGGAGGAAGAGCGTGCCCTTCTTCCTGGCCTGGTCCGGGGCCTTCTTGCGGATGACCGCCAGGGTGATGGTCCTGCCCTGCGGGTCGCGGTAGTCCAGTGGCACGTCGGCGTTCGCGCACTCGAAGCCGCCCTGGCAGTCGGACCACGACAGGGACGGCACGGGCGGCTGCCCGTCGCCCCCCTCGGGCTGGGCGGCCATCGCCGGGGCGGCGGTTCCGGCGACGGCGAAGGTGACGGCGGCGGCGATGGCGATCCTCAGACGCGGGAGGCGTCTGTGCGCGCGGGTGCCGGACCGACTCGGTCCATGAGCTTGCTTGGTCACTGCAGTGATTCCCCCTCGGGCGGCGCATGTGCCGTGGAGCACCCAGTGGTACGGCTGGGTCTTGAAGGTTCTAGCTCACCCGGAGGGGGAAGGGAATGGGGATCGGACCTGTGGATCTCCTTCCACGTCATCTGCCCGGTACCCGGCGGTAGTTGCGGTGCCGTTCACTTACGGAACGCTGGAGGGTACGCGGCCGTGACGCCGGGCGCCCCGGCCGTCCGGCTGATCCGCGGGGCGCGGGCGGCTGCTGGGCTCCGCTGCGTAGTCTGAGGCTCACTCTGGTCAAGTGCCGGTGTCAGCCGACCACTTCACCCCAGCGAATTCCTCCCCCACCAGAAGGACCATCCAACGTGTCGAAGAACAGTCGTGCCGGAGTCACGCTCCTCGCCGCCCTGGTCGCCGTCACCGGCCTGGCCACGGCGGGCCCCGCCCTCGCGGCCACGCCGGCGGTCACCGCGGCCGTGACCGTGACGGCTCCCCGGGCGCAGGAGCCCGCCACACCCACCGACTTCGTTTCCCTGCCCGCGAGCCCCCTCCGGGCCGGCGACCCCCAGGAGGTCACGGTCACCTACCGCAACAGCACGTCGACGACCACGACCGTCGCACCGCAACTCCTCGTGACGTCCCCGGATGCCGCGCCGTTCCTGACGCCGTCGGACGTCAAGGTGGAGCGGCGCACGGGGCACGGCTGCTGGGCGGCCGTGCGGCTGGGCAGCCAGACCGGGACGCTGTTCACGGACCTCGTGGGGGCGCGGCGGACGTTGGGGGCGGGGGAGACGCTGAAGGAGCGGTACCGGGTGACCGTCCTGAATCCGCAGGCCGTGGGGACGGTGGAGCCGAGGGTGGCCTTGTACGGCGCGTGAGCGTCAGGAATTCATGGCGGCTCGGTCGGACTCACTGCGCAGAACGCAGAACTCGTTGCCTTCGGGATCGGCGAGGATCACCCAGCCGGAACCATCGGCATTGCGGTGATCCGCGACAAAGGTGGCACCGAGCCCCAGCAGCCGGTCCACCTCCTGATCGCGCGAGGTCTCGGGGCGCAGACACAGATGGATCCGGTTCTTGACCGTCTTGGCCTCGGGCACCTGGTTGAAGTACAGCACCGGGCCCTCCGCCAGCGGCACCTGGGTCTCCCGGGCGCCCGGTCCGTCCTCCGGATGCAGCGGGCGCCCGGTCACACCGCTCCAGAACCGAGCGAGCTCGTAGGCGTCCGCACAGTCGATCGCCACGTTCTGCACCACTGAGACCATGGGCGGCAGCCTTCCTGATCTCCACGTTGAGCGCCACCGGGTTGCGCGCACGCGGCAAGCTTCGTGCCCCCGAGCTGAGTCGAGCCTGGCTCAAGGGCAGCGTGATGTACGCCCGCAGGCTCGCCCGCGTCCTGCTCGCCCTCCTGTGCGACCACTACGAGACCGTCAGTGCGGGGGTGGTCCAGGCGCCCTGGCAGACCGCATTCGTGCGTCTGGGGGACCACTGCCTGACGTGCCCGACCTGCCGGGTCATGGACGATGAGGGCGCGAACCTCGGCCTCCCCTGCGAGACGCACGATCGGCTGTACGACGCGTACCGGGAGGCTTGGACTCGGGCTCGCGTCGCCCACCGGCGCCCCGCGGAGGCATCGGCGTGACATCGCGGTCGGCACTCGCATGAGTCACTGCCGCCCCCGATACGCCGCCGCCACCCGCTCCCGGAACGGTCGGCGGTCCAGCGCCTCCGCCACCTCTCTCAGCAGCTCCCCCAGCGGCATCGAGAGCTCCGTGTCCAGCTCCGCCATCGCCGCCACCGTGGCCTCCCACTCCGCCTCGATCCGCGGCAGCAGGGCGCGGGCCTTCGGTGTGAGGTCGACCAGGCGGCGGCGGGCGTCCAGTGGGTCGGGGGCGTGGGTGACCAGGCCCGCCCGGGCCATCTGCGCCGCCGTCTGGCTCGCGGCAGAGTGCGTGACGCCCACGGTCGTGGCCAAGTCACGGACCGACAGCGGTCCTTCGGCCAGGAGTGCCCGCACGGCCGGGGAGAAGCGGGGCCGGTACTCGGCCAGGCCCTGCTCCTCGTAGACCTTGGCCACGTCGCCGTCGAGCAGCTCCAGGACGTGGCGGAGCAGCGTGCCCACTGCGACCGGATCGGGGTAACTCCTCGCGCTGTTCACGTTGATAATCTAACAGCGCTGTCATATCCGTCGCGGGTCGAGGAGAGTGCGTCGCGCATGGCCGAGGTCTACCCCCTCGTCGAGCCGTACGAGCACGGCATGCTCGACATCGGCGACGGCAACCGCGTGTACTGGGAGAGTTGCGGGAATCCGGCGGGCAAGCCCGCGCTCGTACTCCACGGCGGGCCCGGGTCCGGGGCGGGGCCGTTCTGGCGTCGGCTGTTCGACCCGGCGGCGTACCGCATCGTGCTCTTCGACCAGCGCGGATGCGGGCGCAGCACCCCCGACGCCGCCGATCCGCGGACCTCGCTCGCCACCAACACCACCTGGCACCTGATCGCCGACATCGAGCTGCTCCGGCAGCACCTCGGCATCGCGGAATGGCTCGTCCTCGGCGGCTCCTGGGGCGTGACCCTCGCGCTGGCCTACGCCGAGCAGCACCCGGGACGCGTATCCGAACTGGTCCTCTTCAGCGTCACCAACACCACCCGCCGCGAGGTGGAGTGGGTCACGCGGGACATGGGCCGGATCTTCCCCGAGGAGTGGGCCCGGTTCCGAGACGCCGTCCCGGAGGGGGAGCGCGACGGCAGTCTGGTGGAGGCGTACGCCCGGATGCTCACGGACCCCGATCCGGCCGTACGGGAGCGGGCCGCGCGGGAGTGGTGCCGGTGGGAGGACGTGCACGTGTCCACACACCCTGGGCACCAGCCCGACCCCCGTTACGAGGACCCGCACTTCCGGCTGCGCTTCGCCCGCCTCGTCACGCACTACTGGCGGCACGCCGGCTTCCTGGAGGACGGGGCGCTGCTGCGCGACGCCGGGAAGCTCGCCGGCATCCCCGGCGTGCTGGTCCACGGGCGGTTGGACATCAGCGGACCTCCGGACGTGGCGTGGCGGCTGGCCCAGGTGTGGCCGGACGCGGAGCTCGTGCTGATCGGCGAGGAGGGGCACGGGCTGTCGGGCGATGCCACGACTGAGGCCGTGCTGGCGGCAACGGACCGTTTCCGGCCCGTCCGCGTCCCGTAGGAAGGCTGCCGACCGTGCGGACGCCGGTGTGGCAGCGGCCTGTCACCGGCCCCCGGCCGACCGCTTGGCGCCGCACGTCGCCAGACTGCACCACCGGCGCCGCCCGCTCTCGTCGAGGAACAGCCAGCCGCAGTCCCGGCTGGGACAGCCGCGGACGGTGAAGCGCCGCGTGTCGGCGAGCAGTTCGCCCGCGCTGCGCGCCACCGCGCAGACGGGCAGACGCAGTCCGGCGGCGGGCGACGGCTGCCAGCGTCCGAGACCGTCGTCGCCACGCGTGAACACCGAGAGACGCGCGGCGTCCTCCACCGCACCGGCCACCGCCTTGAACGCCCGGCCCTCCCGCGGATCGGTCAGGCAGGCGTACAGGTCCGTACGGAGCCGCCGGGCCTCGTCGAGGACGGCGGCGGCCTCGGCCGGCTGCCGCAGGGCCTGTTCCCGCAGCCCGGTCACCTGCCGTTCCTCGATCAGGTCGAGGTGACCGGCCCACACGGCGAGCGTGGCGTAGCCGCGCAGCCACTCCGACCCGGGCAGCGGCTCCCCGCCCCACCCGGCGTAGGTGTTGCAGAACTCCAGCGCGGGGTGTCCGCTCGTACTCCACGGCAGCCACTGGTCGCCGACCCGCACCGCGTAGACGGGCCCGGGGGGCCGGTCCAGCCGGGGGTCGGCGCGCAGCATGCGCTCGTGCAGGGTGCGGAGCTCGCTGTTCGGCTCGATGCCGAGTTCGGCCGCCAGTGTCGTACGCGTGCTGCGATACAGCCGGAGGGCGTCGGCCTGGCGGCCCGCGCGGTACAGGGCGGTCATCTGGGCGCCGACCAGCCGTTCACGGGTCGGGTGCTCTTCCAGCAGCGGCGTCAGGTCCGCCACGACACGGTCGTGCAGACCCATGGTGAGCTGGGTCTCGGCTCGTCGCTCCACGGCGGACAGGCGCAGTTCGCCCAGCCTGCCGCCGAGGCGGGCGCGCAGCGGTTCAACGGCCACGTCCGCGAGCAGCGGGCCGCGCCAGAGCCCGAGGGCCTGGTCGTAGAGGCGGACCCGGTCCGCGGGATCGGCGGAGTCGGCCGCCTGCCCCACCAGCCCGGCGAACTCCTGCGCGTCGATCTCATGCGGGCCCTGCTCCACGACGTAACCGTCGTGCCGGGTCTCGACAGAGACGCCGTAGGGCCTGAGCGCGGCGCGCAGGCGGCCGACGTAGGTGTGGACGGTGGCGCGGGCGGCGTCGGGCGGCTCGCCGTCCCACAGCAGGTCGATGAGGCGGTCCGTCGTGACCGCGCGGCCCGCGTGCAGCAGCAGGACCGCCAGCAGGCACCGCTCCTGGCGGCGGCTGCCCAGCAGTACCTGCCGCCCCTCGTGGCGGGCGGCGAACGGGCCGAGCAGTTGGAACTCCATGGCTGTCCGGCAGCCTAGGGCCTGTCGGTGGTCAGGTTTTGGTCAGAGGCCGGGGAGAGACTGGCGCACGCCCCTCCTTCCCCCCGTCTGTGCCCAAGGAGAACCATGCGCCGAACAGCTCTCGCCACGCCGGCCCTTGCCGCGGTGCTCGTCGGGACGCAGCCCGCGTCCGCGCAGCCGGCGAAGGGCTGGGAACCGGCACCCTCCGCGCCGTGGGACGTCGGCGCCGGCGTGCGGTGCGACTTCCCCGTCCACGGCCAGCCGGTCGTCGACGAGGTGGTGCGGCGCGTGCTGAGCGCCTACCCCGACGGCTCCGTGCGGCGGGTCGCGTACCGGGGCGATCTGGTCGTCCGTGTCACGAACACCGAGACCGGCGCCTCCTACGACGCCGACGCGAGCGGCTCGGCCGTCGTCGAGCACCGGCCCGACGGCTCGCAACTCTGGACCGTGCTCGGGCCGGTGCTCGTCGGGGTCGGCCAGGACCAGGGCAGTCTGCCCCGCGGCCTCTACCTCGTCGACGGCGTCTACACGCTGGACATCAGCCCGACCGGATACAAGTCCGTACGCCTCCTGCACGGGACGACGGACGACCTGTGTGCCCGCATCGACTGAACGGGCCTGCCCTTCCCGGGGCCCGGCCCAGGGCTCAGTGCGCGTCGTAGATGCCCTGGTAGTGGGCCAGTGCCGTGTCGCGGACCTTCTGGTCGCTCCAGGAGGAGAAGCGGTCGGGGGCCAGCCGGTCGGGGTCGACGAGCAGGTCGCCGGTCTCCAGCAGCATGTTCGCGAACTGGCGGCCGACACCGCCGGCGTGCGTGACCCAGGACGCCTCGGCGAACCACAGTCCGGCGAGCCCGGCGGCGGGGCCGACCAGCGGGAGTTCGTCGGGGGTCATGGCGAACACACCGTTGAGGTGGCGTCCCCTCGGAGCGGTGCGGAAAGCCGGCACGAGGCTGGTGGCCTCTTCGAGAGCAGCACCGAAGTCGCTCTCCGAAAAGGGGAGTTCCGCCGAGGTGAGCGCCGCCGACGGGGTCAGCGGCAGGGGCGTGTGGGCGTAGCTGCCCAGCCCGTAACGGCGGCCGTGGCGGCGGGTGTAGACGGTGTGCTCGGGGTAGCGGACGATCGGCGCGTCGATGGGAGTGTCGTCGAGGCCGGGCAGTTCCTCGGTGAACAGGTACGGGTGCTGGACGGCCACCATGGGCAGTCGCAGCCCGGCATCCGCCGCCAGCACCGGCCCCCAGATCCCGGTCGCCAGCACCACCCGGTCGGCCCGCAGCAGCCTGCCGTCCTCGCCCGCCCGCACGCCGACGACCCGGCCGGCCTCGGTCTCCAGCGCCCGTACCGGCGTGCCGAAGTGGAAGCGCGCTCCACCCTTCTCCGCGGCCTCCACGAGGACGTGGGTGAGGGCGGCGGGGTCGGCGGCACCGTCGGACGGCAGGAACACCCCGCCCAGGGCGCGGTCGGGGTCGACCAGCGCGGGGGCCAGGGCGACGGTCTCGGCGGCATCGAGGACGCGCGCCTCCAGCCCGGCCTGCCTGCCCAGCTCGACGTCCTGGTGCGCCTGTTCCAGGCGGGCCGGGCCGGTGGCGACCTCCAGGCAGCCGACCTGCCAGAAGACCGGAGCGGGTGCGGTGTCCGAGAGCGCGCGGTAGGCGGTGACGCTGTCCTTGGCCAGCACCGTCAGCTCTGGCGTCGCGCTGAGCTGGCCCACGAAGCCGGGCGCCAGGCCGGTCGATCCGGAGAGCACGGCACGGTCGCGGGCGTCGAGCACCGTCACGCGGTCGTGCCCCAGCCGGGTGAGGTGATAGGCGACCGAGGCCCCCACCACACCGGCGCCGATGATCAGAATCTCCTCACCGACCGGCTTCCCCGCACTCGAACCCACGTACGCCACCTCCGACTTCACTGCCCCACGTCTGCGCATCCCCGACCCTGGCATCCTCAGCCACGGGACGACGAACGATCAACCGGACACGGTGGACGCCCGGGTGACGGATCCCTCACCGAACTCTCGCGCAAGGGAGTGGACCCACCACCTCGCCCGGGCCGATCGTGGGCTGCATGGACGATCACCGTGTGGCGCCAGTCGACCCTGCCGGTTCGCCCGGCCACGTGTCCGTGGGAGGTGCGGAAACGGCGGAGGTCCGCCGCTTCTGGGGGCGGCTCGGGCTTCCGGGGCTGGTCGACGTGCACACGCACTTCATGCCCGAGCGGGTGCTGCACAAGGTGTGGGGCTACTTCGACGCGCTCGGGCCGTTGACCGGTGGGCTGGAGTGGCCGATCACCTACCGGAAGGCGGAGGCGGAACGGGCGGGCGTCCTGCGGGAGTTCGGCGTGCGGGCCTTCACCGCGATGCTGTACCCGCACAAGCCGGGCATGGCCCGCTGGCTGAACGGCTGGGCGGTCGACTTCGCCCGGCGCACCCCCGACTGTCTGCACACCGCGACCCTCTACCCCGAGCCGGGCGTCGAGGCGTACGTCCGGGAGGCCGTCGAGGCGGGTGCGCGGGTCTTCAAGGCGCATGTGCAGGTGGGGGCGTACGACCCCGCCGACGAACTGCTCCAGCCGGCGTGGGGGCTGCTGGCCGAGGCCGGCATCCCCGTGGTGATCCACTGCGGCTCCGGGCCCGCGCCCGGCAAGCACACCGGCCCCGAGCCGATCGCCCGGGTGCTGGCGCGGCACCCCCGGCTGCGGCTGGTCGTCGCGCACCTGGGGATGCCCGAGTACGAGGAGTTCTTCGGCCTGGCCGAGCGGTACGGGGAGGTGCGGCTGGACACGACGATGGCGTTCACCGACTTCACCGAGGGCTTCATGCCGTTCCCCCGTCGGGCGCTGCCCCGGCTGGCCGCACTCGGCGACCGGGTCCTGCTCGGCTCCGACTTCCCCAACATCCCCTATCCGTACGTGGACCAGCTCCACGCCCTGGAACGGCTGGACCTGGGGGAGGACTGGCTGCGGGCGGTGTGCCACGACAACGCGGCGGGGCTGTTCGGGCTGTCAGCGCCTTCCGGGCTCTGAGCCTGTCATGTGGTCCGGTTCGAGGGGCATGCCGACTCATCGGTAGCCTGCGTCACCATGATGCGCGCCTGGATCCTGCCGATGCTGCTGATGCTCTGCGGCTCAGCCGTCGCGACGGGGCTGATCTTCGCGGAGGACGTCGGCGCGGCCACAGCGGTCCTGCTGGTGTTCCTGGTACTGGCAGGCGTGAACTCGCCCCTGTTCTTCCCGAGATCCATCAGTGCGCTGGAGGCACAGCGCCGCAGCGCGGTCGACGGCCGGCCGGTCGTCTTCTGGCGCCCGGGCTGCACGTACTGCATGCGACTGCGCATCCGGCTGGGCCGCAGCGCCCGCCGGTTGCACTGGGTCGACATCTGGCGTGACCCGGAAGGAGCCTCAGCGGTGAGGGCGGCCAACGACGGCGACGAGACCGTGCCGACCGTCGTCGTGGCGGGCCGGCCGCACACAAACCCCGATCCTGAGTGGGTACGCGAGCAGATCTCCTCTTCCGCGTGATCTCCTCGGTGGTCCACGGACAGCAGAGGGGCGCGATGGACCATCACTTCGTAGGCCATCACTTCATAGGCATCCCGGAGTTGACCGGTGTCCCCCGTGTCGCGGTCGTCATCGACGTCATGCGCGCCTTCACCGTGGCTGCCTGGGCCTTCTCGCGTGGTGTCGAGAGAATCGTCCTGGCCTCGACGGAGAGCGAGGCACTCGCCTTGAAGGAGAGCCGCCCGGGGTGGCTGGCGTTGAAGGACGGGGCTCCGGCAGCGGGATTCGACGCTGTGAACTCACCCGGCCTGCTCAGGTCACGTGATCTCGCCGGTCGCACGCTGGTGCAGAAGACGACGGCCGGAACCGTGGGTGCGCTGGCCGTCGCGAGCGCGCCGCTGGTCCTGTGCGCGAGCTTCGTGGTGGCCGGCCCGACCGCGCGGTTCCTGCGGACCGCGGATTCCGGTCCGGTGACGTTCGTCGTCACCGGCGAGGGAGGCCGGGCCGAGGAGGATCTGGCCTGCGTCGAGTACATCGGTCGGTGCATGGCCGGAGACGATGTCGAGGCGGCGCCGTATCTCCACCGCGCGAGGAATTCCCGTGCCGCGGTGGACCTCGCCGCTGGACTGCGGAGCGGATACCACCCGGACGATGTCGATCTCTGCTTGGAGATCGACAGGTTCCCCTTCGCGATGCTGGCTCGCCGGGAGGAGTCGCTCATGGTGCTCCGTCCCGTCGCGGTGCCCGCCCTCCCGTCCGGTACCCGCTGACACCCCGGCAGGACGCCCCCGGCCCCGCCGTCACCAGGGGGTGCGGCAGGCCGGGGGCGTCGTGGCAGGCGCGTGCGGGGCGAAGCGTCAGCTGCCCGTCACGTCCGTGACCTTCCAGCGCTGGTTGGAACCGGAGTTGGGCTGCCAGAGGCCGACCGAGGCGCCGTCGTTCGTGGACTGGCCCGCGACGTCCGGGAGCTGGCCGGTGGCGGCGTTGACGAGGGTCCAGGTGCCGTCGCCGGTCGTGGACATGATCCACTCGGTGGCCTTGTCGCGGCGGCCCTCGTCCGGCTCGGCGACCAGGGCGCCGTCGCGGACGGCCAGGCGCTTGTTCGTGGCGGTCTCGGTGAACACGTACCGCTTGCGGTTGTCCGTGCCGCGGATCTGCTCCACCCGCCACTGCTGGCCGCTCGGGTCGGAGGTGTCGGCGTTCTTGATGACCAGGCCCGTGCCGTTGCCGGCGATGGTGAGGTCCTTGCCGCTCTGGACGCCGGTCAGCCGGTAGGTGTGGCCCTTCCGCAGCTCGGCCGCGTCCTTGGCGACACCGGACACGCCCTTGACGAGGAAGGACGTCACCGACTGGGCGGGCACGGTGACCGTGGCCTGCTTGCCGGAGACCCGGACCGCCTTCTGCTTCTCCAGCTTGCCGTCGGCGCTGGTCACCACCGGGGTGACGGTGGCGTGGGAGGAGACCCGGCCGAACTTCGACAGGTCGAGGGTGACCTCGCGGGACTCGGTGGCGCTGTTGACGTGGACGACGGTCGCCGCGTCGCCCTTGCGGGAGATCGCCGCGGTGCTGGACGTGTCGTTGGTCTTGATCAGCCGGTCGCCGGGCTTGATGAAGTGCGTGAAGTTGCGGGCCGTGTCGAACTTGGTGTTGGTGTGGACGGGGCAGGTTTCGAGGGTGTCCTTGGAGGTGCAGCTGAACGGGAGCTGGATCTCGCCCCAGTTGCCGCCCTTCGCGGACTCCCCGCCCGGCTTCATGTTGTCGTAGTCCTCGACCGGCTGCCAGAACACCCAGGCCTTGGGCTCCAGTTCGCGCAGGTCGTCGACGATGCGCTGGGCGAGGCCGAGGCCGGGCCGCATGTCCGTGAAGCTCTGGCCGTCGCCCCAGTCGCCCTCGACCTCGCTCATCCACAGCGGCTTGTCGGCGGCCTTGGCGAGGTCGCGGACGGTGGTGCGCTGGCCGGTGCCGTAGGTGTGGACGTTCATCTGCCCCACCAGGTCCCGCACGTCCTGGGGGTAGGAGTTCCAGTTGGTGGCGAACGTTCCGGGGTTCGTCTCGTCCATCGCGGATATCTCCGCGTCCGACTTGGACTTCTTCAGCACCGGGGCGAGCGCGCGCAGCACCTTCTGCTGGAGCTCGGGGCCCATGTGGGCGCCCTCCTGGCGACCGCCGGTCGGCTCGCCGTCCGGGCCGAGCTTGGTGCCCCAGTAGTTGGTGTTCGGCTCGTTGAACGGGTCGAGCGTGTCGACCTTGATGCCGTGCGCCTTCTCCAGTCGCTCGGTCGCGCCCACCAGGTACTTGGCGAAGTCCTCCACGGACTCCGGCTTCAGCTGGTCCTTGCCCGCGTCGAAGTTCCCGGAGACGTAGCCGCTCTCGGTCATGAACCAGGGCGGGGAGTTGCTGAAGGTCTCCCAGTGGGTGATGTCCTTCTTGATGCGGTCGACCCACCAGCGCTGCGTCTTGTCGGCGTGTCTGTTCCAGTCGGCCGGGTCCTCCGCGTCCCACCAGTCGACGTCCTCGCGGGTGGTGCCCGCGGGGGCCTTCCACCAGCCCTCGACCGCGCCGCCGGCCCGCAGGTAGTCCTTGACGTCCGGGGCGTTGCCGCCGCCGATGTTGTAGCGGGCGATGTTCAGGGCGAGGCCCTCGTCGCCGAAGAGGAGCTTGTAGAGCTTCTCGCGTATCGCGGGCGGGTAGTCGCCGGTGGCGTTGGCGAACCACACCAGGCTCGTGCCCCAGCCCTCGAACTTCTCCCCCGAGTAGGAGGGGTCGGGGCGGACGGTGACGCCGGCCGCCTGCGCGGTGGGTTCGGCGTGCGCGGCGGGCAGGGTGGTGGTGGCCAGGATGGTTCCGGTCGCCACGGCGGTGACGCCGATGGCCCCGAGGAGCCTTCTCTTGCGGGTGCGGTGTGCCATCTCGAGTACTCCAACTCTTCTGCGTCCGCGCGTCCCGGCGGACGCAGAGATCGGGGCCTACGTGGTGCGACTGGTGCGAGTTCAGCGCCGTTCGGTGCCTTCTCGTACGATTTCGACTAGGCAATGTTTACGTAAACATCCACTGGCGGGATGTCTACACTGTCCGAATCTCAGGGGTCAAGGAGTCGTTCCGGACCGAAAATTGCGCCGCCTGCGCGGCGAGGGGGGCGAGGGGCAGGTGGGCACAGTGGGCGGTGAGAGAGAACCCGAGGGCACGGGCCGTACGAGAAGGCGTCCGGCCCGTCCGCGCCAGGGCGCCTCCATGGCCGACGTCGCGCAGCTCGCCGGTGTCTCCTCCCAGACGGTCTCCCGCGTCTCCAACGGCTTCCCGGGCGTCACCGAGGACACCCGCCGCCAGGTCCTGGCCGCGATGCGGGAGCTGGGCTACCGCCCCAACAGCGCCGCGCGGGCCCTCAAGCGCGGCGAGTTCCGCACCCTCGGCGTGATCACCTTCTCCCTCTCCACGATGGGCAACATCCGCACCCTGGAGGCCATCGCCACCTCCGCGGCCCAGCACGGCTACGCCGTCACGCTGCTGCCCGTCGCCGTCCCCACCCAGGACGAGGTGAACGGCGCCTTCTCCCGCCTGGGCGAGCTCGCAGTGGACGCCGTCATCGTCATCATGGAGATCCACCTGCTGGACGCGGCGACGGTCTCCCTCCCGCCCGGTGTGCAGGTCGTGGTGGCCGACTCGGACGCGGGCGACCGCTACACCGTGGTCGACACCGACCAGGCGGGCGGCGCGCGGGACGCCGTACGGCACCTCCTGGACCTCGGCCACGAGACGGTGTGGCACCTGGCCGGCCCGGAGGGCTCCTTCGCCGCCCAGCGCCGTGCCAACGCCTGGCGCGACACGCTGACCGCGGCCGGCCGGGTCCCGCCGCCCCTGGTCCGGGGCGACTGGTCGGCCGAGTCCGGCTACCGGGCCGGGCTCCGGCTGGCCGGCGAGCCGGACTGCACGGCGGTGTTCGCGGCCAACGACCAGATGGCCCTGGGCCTGCTCCGGGCCCTGCACGAACGCGGGCTGCGCGTCCCCGGCGACATCAGCGTCATCGGCTTCGACGACATCCCCGAGTCCGCGTCCTTCCTCCCGCCCCTGACGACCATCCACCAGGACTTCGCCGAGGTGGGGCGGCTGTGCGTGGAGGGCGTCCTGAGCAAGATGCGGCAGGACGGGGAGGAGCACGGGACGACGCTCGTGCCGACGCGGTTGGTGCGGCGGGAGAGCACGGGGGCGCCGGGGCGAGACCGATGAGTCCCTCCCGTCCCGGCGCGGCGGAACCTACGGTTTGTGGGTCACCCAGAGCAGTTCCGCCGGCCAGCGGTGTGCCCAGTCCGGTGGGTCGGTTTCGTTGTAGCCGTTGGGTGTGCCGAGGTCGGGCCGCGGCTCGATGAGGTCGTCGATGATGAGACCCGCGCCGCGCAGGACCTTGACCCAGTCGCCGTAGGTGAGCTGATAGCTGGTCGCGCCGTCGTCTTCGGCGATGCTGTTCAGCCCGAAGTAGTCCTTCTGCAGCGTCGTGGTCACGCGGCTGGCGGCTTCGTCGTAGCAGACTTCGAACCATGGGCTGGCGACGTTGAACACCAGGCGCCCGCCTCGGGTCAAGACGCGTGCGGCCTGCGGGACGGCCAGGTGCGGGGGCGCCCAGCTGAGCCCACCGAAGTCGCAGAACACCAGGTCGAAGCTGTCGGCGGCGAAGGGGAGTTGTTCGGCGGCGCCTTGCACCAGCGGGTAGCGGGCCGCTCCCATCGCGTCGGCCGCCGCGGCGAGTTGGGCTTCGGACAGGTCGAGTCCGACCACGGTGGCGCCCTCGGCGGCGAGCGCCCTTGACCACTGGCCGGCGCCGCAGCCGAGTTCGAGGACGCGTTTGCCGGTGACGTCGCCCAGGGCGTGCAGGTGCGCGTCGGGGATGGAGTACATGCCCCACAGCCGGGGTGTGGCGCCGATTTGCGGGTCGTGCTCGTGCTGGTAGGCGCTGCTGATCTGGTTCCAGAGCCGCCGGTTGGCGGGGATGCTGTCCACGTGCCGACTCCAGCAGTGCCTGCCGGGGGCGGTCAACACGATCGGGCACTGGCCGGCCCTCGCGGTCAGGGCGACCGTGTCCGCGTCGTCCAGCCACAGCCCGGCGTGCCGGTCCCCGAGCCCGTTGAGTGGCCGGCCTCGTTGCGACCTCAGCCGCCCTCCCCCGGCGTCACCAGACCCGCCTCGTACGCCACGATCACCGCCTGGGCCCGGTCGCGGAGGTCCAGCTTGGTGAACAGGCGGTTGATGTGGGTCTTGACCGTGTGGTCGGTGATGGTCAGGCGTTCGGCGATGTCCTTGTTGGAGAGGCCCTGGGCGATGAGGAGGAGGACCTCCACCTCGCGGGCGGTGAGGCGGTCGAGGAGGGACTTGGGGGCCGTGACGGGGCGGCGGGGGGCGAACTCGGCGATCAGGCGGCGGGTGATGCCGGGGGCCAGCATGGCGTCGCCGGCGGCCACCACCCGTACCGCGTGCAGGAGTTCGGGGAAGGTCGCGTCCTTCAGGAGGAAGCCGCTGGCCCCGGCCGCCAGCGCGTCGAAGACGTACTGGTCGAGGTCGAACGTGGTGAGCATCAGCGCCTTGGTGGCACCGTCGGTCTCCCGGAGGATCGTGCGCGCGGCCTGGATGCCGTCAAGCTCGGGCATCCTGATGTCCAGCAGCGCCACGTCCGGCCGGTGGGCCAGCGCGAGGGCGACGGCCTGTTCGCCGTCCTCCGCCTCGCCCACGACGTCGATGTCGTCCTGGGTGGACAGCAGGTTCACGAACCCCGTGCGTACCACCGCCTGGTCGTCGGCCACGATCGCCCGGATCGGTTCCCCCGCCGTCACTCGTACACACCCTCCGCGAAGCTCTTCGCGACCGCCCGCACCGGGAGTTCCGCCTCGATCAGGAAACCACCCCCGGGACCGGCGGCCCCGCAGGTCAGACGTCCGCCGAGTAGGCTCGCACGCTCCCGCATTCCGCTCAACCCGTGCCCGCCGGAGGAGTGTTGGGGGCCTCGGGGTCCCGCACCGGGCCCTGGGCCGGGGCCGTCGTCGGTGATGCGCAGCCGGACTTCGTCCTCCTCGTAGGTGAGGCGGACGTCGACCGCGGCGCCCGGTGCATGGCGGCGGGCGTTGGTCAGGGCCTCCTGGACGATGCGGTAGACCGTGAGTTCGAGGGAGGGCGGGAGCGCCGCGGGGCGGGTGCCCGCCGTGTGCAGGATCACCTCTCCGCCGCCCGACCGGTGGGCTTCCAGCAGCGCCCCCAGGGAGTCGAGCGTCGGTTGCGGTACGACCGGGGCCGCCTCCTCGGCTCCGGCCTCGTCCGCGCGGAGCACGCTCAGCAGCCGGCGCAGTTCGGTCAGTGCCGACCGGGCCGACGAGGCGATCTGCTGGAAGCCGTCGCGGGCGGGCGGGGACAGGTCGGGTGTGGTGTACGTGGCGCTCTCCGCCTGGACGGCGATCACGGACACCGAGTGCGCCACGATGTCGTGCAACTCCCGTGCTATGGCAGCTCGTTCCTGTGCCGCCGCATGCCTGCGCTCCATGGCGATCAGTTCCCGCTGGGCCGCCTCGCGCGCCTGCCGGGACTCCTCCCGGCTGCGGGTGGCGTCCGCGACACCGACCGTCGCCACCACGCCCACGGCCAGGACGAACGACTCCGTGAAGTACGACAGCGAGCCGTCGGCGCCGACGGCGGGCGCCCGGCCGCCGAGGTCGTACACGCCCGTCGCCACATGGCCCAGGTTGACCAGCACCGAGCCGGTGATCGCGGCCGCGCTGAGCAGTGCGGGGTGCAGGACCCGGTGGCGGGCGAGCGTGTAGAGGCCCATGACTCCCGCCACCGCCACCGTCATCAGCAGCTCCGGGCGGAAGAGGAAGTTCAGCAGCGCCGCCGGCACCACCAGGCATCCGATGCGGGGTTCACGTCGCCGCCACAGCAGGGGGAGCACCACGAAGGGCAGGGTGGCCAGGACCGTCGTCGAGCTGATGCGGGAGTGCAGGACCTCGGCCGCGGCGAGGAGGACCAGCAGGACGCCGCTGACGTACGGGTAGCGGGGCGACCGCGGCCATGCGGTGGGGCGCAGGGACGACTGACGCATGCCCACATTGTCGGCCGGAGGTGTCCGGCCCGCGTCACCGTACGGGTTGATCCGGGTGCCGGACGAGTACCACGGGTTGACACCGAGGATCGGTGCCCGGTGTGACGCCTCGCGTCCGCCCCTTGCGAAGACTTGCCGGAAAAGACGGAAGGCCGGCCGGCGGTGGACAGGGGGAGCGGGATGCAGGGGCGTTCGCGAGGGCTGCTGCCGCTGGTCGGCTCGCTGGTGCCGGGTGGTTCGGCGGCGGCCGTGCGTACCGCCGCGCCGGTGGGCCTCCCCGGCCCCTTTCGCGTCCCGGTCTCCCTTCCGCCGTCCCGGCGGAGCACCGGCCGCCGATGGGAGACCCTGTGCTGGGCGGCCTGCGCCGTCTTCGCACTGCTGCTGTGTCTGCGTACGACGATCGCCCCGCACCAGGTGTGGGGCGCCTGTGCCACCGCCGGCTACGGTCTCGGCGCGCTCGTCGCCCGTCTCTCCGCGCGGCCCTGGGGCCTGGCGAGCGCGGCGGTGGCCGCCGTCGGGTCCGTGCTGGTGCCGCTGGTGTTCCTGGTCGCGGACGGGGCACGGCAGTTGGAGGTCACGGTCGTCGAGCGGTCCGGCGGGCTGCTGCTGGACTCCGGCACACCGTACGTCCCGGACCCGGCCCGACTGCGGGACTACAACCCGTACCTGCCCGGCATGGCCCTCTTCGGGCTGCCCCGGGCCGTCCTCGGCGACGTCCCGCTCGCGGACGCCCGGCTGTGGTTCGGGCTGGTGTCACTCGGGGCCATGGGGCTGGCCGCCGCGCTGGGCAGGGGGGCACAGCCGTCCCGGCACCGCACCGCCCGCCCCCTCCTCCGGCTCGCCGCCACCCCCGCCGTCGCCCTCCCGCTCGCCGTCGGCGGTGTCGATCTGCCGGTCATCGCCCTGATGTGTCTCGCGCTCGCCCTCGCCGGCCGCGGCGGCCCGGTCGCCGCCGGGCTCGCGCTCGGCGCCGCCGCGTCGCTGAAGTGGACGGCCTGGCCGCTGCTGCCCGTCGGTCTCGCCCTGCTCGCGGTGACCGCCGGGGGGCGGGCCGCCGTGCGGGCCGGTGTCACGGCCGTCACCCTCGCCGTGCTCGCCGTGCTGCCGGTCGCGCTCGCCGACCCCCGGGCGTTCACCGAGCACGTGCTGCTCTTCCCGCTCGGCGAGGGAGGCACCGGATCCCCGGCGACCAGCCCGCTGCCCGGGCATCTGCTGGCGACGTACGTGCCGGGGGGCTTCGCCCTCGCCGTGGCGGCGCTGGCGCTGAGCGCGGTCGCGGTGGCCGGGTCCCTCGTGACGCGTCCGCCGCGCACCACCGTCGCCGCCGCCGACCGGCTCGCGCTGGGCCTCGGGATCGCGATGTGCCTGATCCCCGCCACCCGCTTCGGATACGTCGTCTACCCGCTGGTGCTGCTCGGCTGGTTCCGGCTCGGGCCGGCCGGTGGCGTCCCGTGGGCCGGGTCACCGAGGCGCACCGCAACCACCTGCTCACCCTGAAGCCGCTGGAGGACTGACCGACCATGCCGCGCACGCTCGTCGTCACCAACGACTTCCCGCCCCGGCAGGGCGGCATCGAGACCTTCGTCCACGCCATGACGGTCCGCTTCCCGCCCGACCGGGTCGCCGTCTACACCTCCAGCACGCCGGGCGACCGGGCCTACGACGCCCGGCTGCCGTTCCCCGTCGTGCGGGACCGCAGCCACATGCTGCTGCCGACCAGGCGGGTCACCGCCCGGGCGGTGGAGCTGGCCCGCCGGTTCGACTGCGACAGCGTCTGGTTCGGGGCCGCGGCCCCGCTCGGGCTGATGGCGGGCGAGCTGCGGCGCCGTACGGAGGTGCGGCGGCTGGTCGCCACGACGCACGGGCACGAGGTGTGGTGGGCGCGCACGCCGGGTGCCCGCGCGCTGCTGCGCCGCGTCGGCGCCGGGGTGGACAGCGTCACGTACCTCGGCTCGTACACCCGGGCCCGGATCGCCGCCGCCGTCGGACCGGAGGCGGCGGCACGGATGCGGCGGCTGGCGCCCGGCGTGGACGCCGAGGTCTTCCGGGGCTCCGCGGCAGCGGCGGCCCGGGTGCGGGAGCGGTACGGCCTGGGCGACAGTCCGGTCGTGCTGTGCGCGGCGCGGCTCGTCCCGCGCAAGGGACAGGACGCGCTGATACGAGCGTTGCCCCTGGTGCGCCGTAGTGTGCCCGACGCGGTGCTGCTGCTGGTCGGGGACGGGCCGCACGCCCGGGCCCTGCGCCGGCTGGCGGCCGAGCGGGGGCCGGCCGGCGCGGTGGTCTTCGCGGGCGGGCACCCGCACGAGGAGATGCCCGGGTTCTACGCCGCCGCCCAGGTGTTCGCGATGCCGTGCCGGACTCGCAGGGCGGGCATGGAGGTCGAGGGCCTCGGCATCGTGTTCCTGGAGGCGGCCGCGGCCGGACTGCCGGTCGTCGTCGGCGACTCGGGCGGCGCGCCGGACACCGTACGGGACGGGGAGACCGGCTTCGTGGTCGACGGCCGTGACGTGGAGGCGCTCGCCGACCGGCTGACGCTGTTGCTGGACGAGACGGAGCCGGCCCGGGACATGGGCCGCAAGGGCCGTGCCTGGGTGCGCGGGGAATGGGGGTGGGACCGGACCCACGGGCACCTGACGTCCCTGCTCGGGGTGGGCTGAGGCGGGCCCCCAGGCCCGTCGTGCCAGCGCCGCTCGACGACGTCGATCATCCGCAGCGCGCGCGTGACGGTCTCCGCGAAGGACGGCCACCGGACCTACGACCCCGCCACCGGCACCTGGCCGAAGGCCTCGACCATCCCGTGGACGAAGGCGAGTTGGTACCGGTCGCGGACGGCCTCGGCGCCCCGCAGGGCGTGGCGGTGCACGGCGACGAACTCTTCACCGTGAACGCTCACCGCCGGCTCTGGTCGGTCTCCCTGACGACCGGCGGCACCCGCGTCGAGGCCGAAGACCTGGCGGCACCCCGCCGGGGGCCGCGGCCCGCCCGGCCCCCGCCCTCTTCGCGCACGGCCTCCCCGGCGTGGCACCCCGGTTCGCGGGTCTCACCGCCGCACCGGACGGCTCCCTGCTCCTGTCGTCCAACGGGGAGGGGACGGTGGTGCGGCTGGCTCCGGCGCGGCCCGGCACGTGACGCGGACCGCGCGCGGCCTCCACTTCGGGGAGCGGGTCAGCGGCGGCGGCCCCGGGAGGGCCTGCCGCGCCGGGTGCGCGGGGCGGAACCCGTGCGCGCGGGGCCGCTCTCGGAGGGCGGCGGGGCGAGGACCACGGGCACGCCCGAGGGCGCCTGGGCGCCGGTGATACGGCTCAGTTCGGCCTCGCCCGAGCGGACCCGGGTGACGCGCGGGGTGATGCCGGCGTCGGCCATCAGGCGGGCCGTCTCGCGGCGCTGGTGGGGCAGGACCAGCGTGACGACGGTGCCCGACTCGCCGGCCCGGGCGGTCCGGCCGCCCCGGTGCAGATAGTCCTTGTGGTCGGCGGGCGGGTCCACGTTGACGACGAGGTCGAGGTTGTCGACGTGGATGCCGCGGGCGGCGACGTTGGTGGCCACCAGGACCGTGACCTCGCCGTCCTTGAACCGGGCCAGCGTCCGGGTGCGCTGGGACTGGGACTTCCCGCCGTGCAGGGCCGAGGCGCGCACCCCCACGGCCAGCAGCTTCTTGGCCAGCCGGTCGGCGGCGTGCTTGGTGTCCAGGAACATGATCACGCGCCCGTCGCGGGCGGCGATCTCCGTCGTGGTGGCGTGCTTGTCGTCGTCCTCCACGTGCAGCAGGTGGTGCTCCATGGTGGTGACCGCACCGGCGGACGGGTCGACCGAGTGCACGACGGGGTCGTGCAGGTAGGTGCGGACCAGACGGTCGACGTTGCGGTCCAGCGTGGCCGAGAACAGCAGCCGCTGGCCCCCGGGGCGCACCTGGTCGAGCAGGGCGGTCACCTGCGGCATGAAGCCCATGTCGGTCATCTGGTCGGCCTCGTCCAGGACCGTGACGGTGACGCGGTCCAGCCGGCAGTCGCCGCGGTCTATGAGGTCCTTGAGCCGGCCGGGGGTGGCGACGACGACCTCGGCGCCGCCGCGCAGCGCGCTCGCCTGGCGGCCGATCGACATACCGCCGACCACCGTGGTGAGCCGCAGGCGCAACGCCTGGGCGTAGGGGGTGAGGGCGTCGGTGACCTGCTGCGCCAGTTCCCTGGTGGGGACGAGGACGAGGGCCACCGGCTGCCGGGGCTCGGCCCGTTGCCCGTCGATGCGGGCCAGCACGGCGAGGCCGAAGGCGAGCGTCTTGCCCGACCCCGTGCGCCCGCGGCCCAGCACGTCCCGGCCCGCCAGGGAGTTCGGCAGCGTCGCCGCCTGGATCGGGAACGGCACGGTCACGCCCTCGGCGCGCAGCGCGGTCAACAGCCGCTCGGGCAGGCCCAGTCCGGCGAAGTCCTCGACGGCGGGCAGCGCCGGGGTGAGGGTGGCCGGCAGCGCGAACTCCCCGCCGGGCGCGGTACGGCGCCGGGGGCCGCCGCGGCCCGCGCCCGCCGTACGGGCGGAGGCGCCTCGGCCCGCGGCCTTACGGGAGTGGGGCGAGCCGTTGTTCTTGCGAGCGGTGCGATCCAAGGGGATCCTTCCTCGATGCGGCACACGTATCGGGGAATTCCCGGCGGCCGGGACGGGCCGCACCAGGATTCGCAACACTGAGCCGGGTGTGGGATGAAAACGAGGCTGGGGCCCGCACCTCACGGTGCGGGCCCCGGTCACGTCGGACGCGTCAGCGTCAGGCGGGCACGATGTTCTCGGCCTGCGGGCCCTTCTGGCCCTGCGTGACGTCGAAGGTAACCTTCTGGCCTTCCTGAAGCTCGCGGAAGCCGGAGGTGGCGATGTTCGAGTAGTGGGCGAACACGTCGGGACCGCCGCCCTCCTGCTCGATGAAGCCGAAGCCCTTTTCCGCGTTGAACCACTTCACAGTGCCAGATGCCATGCTGAATCTCCCTTAGGGGGACAAACCCGAGACCCGCACTTTACGGACTCGGAGTCGCTGAAATGATCACCCTCGGAGAGATCCGAAAATCCTCGGAAACTAAAAAGAGTGCTCGTCGACGAAGGTCGATAGAGCACTCGAAGTCTCTGGGAACCAAAACTGCAACAACAACGACGGTAGCACAGGCCGCGCCGGATGGCCCGGGAATCTCGTACCCCAGGTGGAGCGCGGGTCCGCTCGTACTGCGTTCTCAGTAGTCCGGATTGTCGGCAGCCGCACGACGACGGGACGGGCCGCCGGCGGAGAGCCTTGGCAGACGATCGACACCCAGATGTGGAGACCTCCTGCCGTGGCTACTTTCCTGTATCGAGTGGGCCGACTGGCCTTCCGGCGACGTTGGTACGTCGCCCTGGTCTGGGCGGCCGTCCTGGCCGCCGTCGGGCTCGGTGCCCTCAAGGCGCCGGGGGCCGCCGACGAGGGCTTCTCGATGCCCGGCATCGAGTCCCAGAAGGCGTTCGACCTGATGGAACAGCGTTTCCCCGGGGCCACGGCCGACAGCGCGACCGCCCGGGTCGTGTTCATCGCGCCCGGCGGCGAGAAGGTGACCGCCGCCGAGAACAAGCAGGCCATCGAGAAGGCCGTGACCGGCCTCGGCGACGGCACGCAGGTCGCGAGCGCCGTCGACCCGTTCCGGGCGAGGACGATCAGCAAGGACGGCTCGACCGCCTTCGCGACCGTCACCTACAGGGTCGGGGCCAACGACCTCACCGACGCCAGCCGGACCCATCTGGAGCGCGCCATCGAGCAGGCCCGGGACTCCGGGCTGACCGTCGAGGCGGGCGGCAGCGCGCTGGCCGACAACGCCGGGCCGGGCGGCACGGCCGAGGTGATCGGTGTCGCCATCGCCGCCGTCGTGCTGCTCATCACCTTCGGCTCCCTGGCCGCCGCCGGGCTGCCCCTGCTGACCGCCGTCATCGGCGTCGGCGTCAGCATGGCCACGATCCTCACCCTGTCCCAGGCCCTCGGCCTGTCCACCACCACCGGCACCCTGGCGATGATGCTGGGCCTCGCCGTCGGCATCGACTACGCCCTGTTCGTCGTCTCCCGCTACCGGGAGGAGCGCGCCAAGGGCCGTGCGCCGCAGGAGGCCGCCGGACTCGCCGCCGGCACGGCCGGGTCCGCGGTCGTGTTCGCCGGGCTCACCGTCGTCATCGCGCTGGCCGGACTCGCCGTGGTCGGCATCCCGATGCTCACCAAGATGGGCCTCGCCGCCGCGGGCGCGGTCGTCGTCGCCGTGCTGGTCGCGCTGACGCTCGTCCCGGCCTTCCTCGGCTTCTGGCCGAACGCCGTGCTCACCCGGCGGGCCCGCAAGAGCGGCCGGATCGAGGTCAGCGGCGACACCAACGGCGGCAGCCGCTGGGCCCGGTTCGTGCTGCGCCGCCCCGTCCCCGTCCTGCTCCTCGGCGTCGTCGGCCTCGGCGCCCTCGCCCTGCCCGCGGCCGACCTCCAGCTGGGCATGCCCGGGGACGAGGCCAAGCCGGTCTCCACCACCGAACGCCGCGCCTACGACGCGCTCGCCGCGGGCTTCGGGCCGGGCTTCAACGGGCCGCTGACCGTCGTCGTGGACGGCAGGGGCGCCGCCGACGCCAAGGGCGCCGCGGACGAGATCGCCCAGCGGATCGGCGCCACGAAGGGCGTCGTGTCCGTCTCCCCGGCCCGCTTCAACGACGCCGGTGACACCGCCGTCTTCTCCGTCGTGCCGTCCACCGCACCGACCGACGAGAAGACCAAGGACCTGGTGACGACCATCCGCGACGAGCGGCCCGGCATCGAGTCCGCCACCGGCGCGAGCTACGAGGTCACCGGCAGCACCGCGATGAACATCGACATCGCCCAGAAGGTGCAGGCCGCGCTGGTCCCGTACCTGATCGTGGTCGTCGGGCTGGCGATCGTGCTGCTGCTGGTGGTCTTCCGGTCCCTGCTCGTCCCGCTCAAGGCGGCCCTCGGCTTCCTGCTGTCGGTGCTGGCCTCCCTCGGCGCGGTCGTGGTCGTGTTCCAGCAGGGCCACGGCGCGGAACTCCTCGGCGTGGAGCAGACCGGCCCGATCATGAGCCTGATGCCGATCTTCCTGGTGGGCATCGTCTTCGGCCTCGCGATGGACTACGAGGTGTTCCTCGTCTCGCGGATGCGGGAGGCGTACGTCCACGGCGAGTCGCCCGCGCAGGCGGTCACGTCGGGCTTCCGGCACAGTGCCCGGGTGGTCGTGGCCGCGGCCCTGATCATGATCGCGGTCTTCGCCGGGTTCATCGGCGAGAGCGACTCCATGATCAAGATGATCGGGTTCGGACTCGCCTCCGCCGTCCTGTTCGACGCCTTCGTCGTCCGGATGGCCATCGTGCCCGCGGTGCTCGCCCTGCTCGGCCACCGGGCGTGGTGGCTGCCGAAGTGGCTGGACCGGGCGCTGCCCCGGGTCGACGTGGAGGGCGAGGCGCTCGCCCGCCGGCCGGAGACGGAGGAACCGGCGGCGGACACCGCACGCGACCTGGAACCGGCGCGCACCTGACACACCGCCACCAGGGCCGCCCGTGGCGAAGGACACGGGCGGCCACTCGGGCGTTCCCGCCCGACGTCGACCACCATGGTCCCCAGCCCACCCCCCCCCGGAGAGCCCGATGAGTACCAGTCTGGAGCGGCGTTACGCGGACCGCCTGGAGAAGTTCTCGGCACGCCACGCCTTCCTCGTCGATCTGGCCATGGTCCTGGCACTGATGGGCTGCGCGACGCTCGGTGGTTCCCTCACCCTGCCCAGCGCCGATCCGCCGGACCAGGACAAGACCGCCACCGTGCTCATGGGAGTCTCCTGCCTCGTCCTGCTCAAGCACCGCACCCACCCGCGCACCGCCGTCGTCGTGGCCGGGAGCTGCACGGTGGCCGCGGTCGCGCTGGGCTATCTGGTCACCCCGCTGCTGCTGGCCCCGGTCATGGCGGCACTCTTCTGGCTGGCCGTGCTCACCGACCGGAAGTCCACCCGCAGCTACGGCCTCACCACCCTGCTCGCGGTGACGCTCGCGGCCGTGTTCTCCGACTCCATGGACCACGTCTCGCTGCTGCTCAGGATGATCGGCCCGATCTTCTGGCTGATGCTGCCCCTGGCCGCCGGCAAGATGACCCAGCTGCGCCGCGCCTACGTCCGCTCGGTGCAGGCCCGGGCCGAACACGCCGAGCGCACCCGCGAGGAGGAGGCCCGGCAGCGGGTCACCGAGGAACGGATGCGCATCGCCCGGGAGCTCCACGACGTCGTCGCCCACCACATGGCCCTGGCCAACGCCCAGGCCGGCACGGCCGCGCACCTCGCCCTCACCAACCCCGAGCAGACCCGGAAGATCCTCACCGACCTGACCGGCACCACGTCCTCCGCGCTGCGGGAGCTGAAGACCGCCCTGGGCCTGCTGCGCCAGAACGACCACGAGGACGACACCGGCCCCGGCTCCGCGGCGCTGGAACCGGCCCCCGGCCTGGCCCGGCTGCCCGAGCTGGTCTCGGCGTGCGCGTCGGCGGGACTGGAGGTCACCGTCACCACGGAGGGGGAGCCGCAGCCGCTCTCACCCGGCGTCGACCTGACCGCCTTCCGGATCGTGCAGGAGGCGCTCACCAACGTCACCAAGCACGCCACCGCCGAGGCCGCCCGCGTACGCCTCGCCTACACCGGCTCCCGCCTGCTGATCACGGTCACCAACGACGGCACCGGCAAGCCGGAGGCCTCCCAGGGCCGCGGCTTCGGCGTCATGGGCATGCGCGAACGCGCCCACTCCATCGGCGGCGAACTGTGCGCCGGGCCCCGCCCCCAGGGCGGCTTCGAGGTCACCACCGCGCTGCCGCTGCACCCCTCCACCCACCCCGCGGAAGGAACCACGCCTTGACCATCAGGGTGCTGCTCGCCGACGACCAGGCCCTGCTGCGGGCCACCTTCCGGATCCTCATCGACTCCTGCGCGGACATGGAGGTGGTCGCCGAGGCCTCCGACGGCGCGGAGGCGGTGGAGCTGACCCGTGCCCACCACCCCGACATCGTCCTCATGGACATCCGCATGCCCGGCACCGACGGCCTCACCGCCACCGCCACGCTCTGCGCCGACCCGGACCTGTCCGCCACCCGCGTCCTCATCCTGACCACCTTCGAGACCGAGGACTACGTCGCCCAGGCGCTGCGGGCCGGTGCCAGCGGCTTCCTCGGCAAGGACGTCACCGCCGACACCCTGCTGGCCGGGCTGCGCACGGTGGCCTCCGGCGAGGCGCTGCTCTCTCCCGTCGCCACCCGTTCCCTCATCACCCGCTTCCTCATGGCCCCCGCCCCCGACGCCCACCTCGCACCACCGGAGCGCCTCGCCGACCTCACGGTCCGCGAGCGCGAGGTGATGGCCCTGGCGGCGGAGGGCAGGTCCAACACCGAGATCGCCGAGGACCTCACGCTCAGCCCGCTGACCGTGCGCACGCACATCCACCGGGCCATGACCAAGCTGAACGCCCGCGACCGTGCGCAACTGGTCGTCATCGCCTACCAGACGGGCCTCGTACGGGCGGCTCCGCCGACGGCGTGACGCCCCCTAGGGGCGCCCGTACACCGCCACCATGATGTTCTCCGCGACCTTGTTCATGTCCTGGCCCTTGGCGTCGGTGGAGTTGACGCTGTAGACGAGGGTGCGCGAGCCGTCGCGGGTGGAGGCGATGGCCGCGTTGTAGCCCCAGCGCCCACCCGTCTTGCCCCAGACCTCGCGCCCGCCCAGCACCTTCATCGAGAGGCCGACGGAGTACGCGGCCGGCTTCCCGCTCCTGAAGTCGGTCACCTCCGGCAGCGTGAACAGCTCCTCCAGGAGCGGTCCGTGCACGACCCGGCCCTGGAACAGGGCGCTGGTGAAGCGTTCGAGATCCGCCGTGGTCGAGATGATGTCCCCGGCCGCCCAGGCGTCGGTCGCGCCCCACACGGACACATCGCGCAGACCGACCGTCCCGTCGTCCAGCCTCATCGTCTGGTAGCCGTGGTTGTGCGGGCCGATGATGCGCGGGTTCGTCCCGGGGAAGTACGTGTCGCGCAGCCCGAGCGGCTTCAGGACCCGGCGGGCGACCTGGTGCTCGTAGGAGTCGCCCGTGACGCGCTCGATCAGCAGACCGGCGATCGTGTAACCGATGTTGAGGTAGTGCTGCTTCTCGCCCGGTGCGAACTCGGGCTTCTTCGACGTCGCCGAGCGGACCATGTCCTCGGCGTCATGAACCCGGAAGCGGTGCGCGTACACCTCCTCGACCGTGGTGCCGGGGAAGTCGGGGGCCGGGATGCCGTGCGTGTGGTTGAGCAACTGCCGGACGGTGACGCCCCCGTACGACGCCGGGATCAGCTCCGGCAGGTACGAGCGGGCACTGCGGTCCAGGTCCAGCCGGCCCTCGGAGGCCAGTTGCAGGGCGACGGCAGCGGTGAAGACCTTGGTCACGGAACCGGCGCGGAAGCGGGCGCCCGGATCGGCCGGCCGGCCGGTGCGCAGATCGTGCACGCCCGAACTGCCCCGCCAGACGCCCTCGTCGCCTCCGACGCGTACCAGCGCGGCGGTCGCGTCGGCGCCGGGGAGGCCGGCGATGGCGGCGGCGAGGGCGGGGTTCCGGTGCTGGGCGGCCAGGTGGGCGGGGGCCCGGTCAGGAGGCGTGGCGGCGGCCGGGAGGGCGGACGGCCCCGCCACGACGCCCGCGAGGAGCACGGCGGCCAGCAGGGAAGCGGTACGCGGCATGGTCAACTCCGTGGGTGTGAGCCGTTGTCGAGAGGTACGGCTCCATCCTCGGGACCTGCGCCTTCGCGCGGATCGCCCCCGCGGGCGGTCTCGCAGGGTCAGTTCCTCGCCGACGAGGGGGAGGGGCCCGCCCGGTCCGCTCCCCCGGGCGGGGGATCCCCGGCCGCGACGAGCCCGGTCTCGTACGCGCAGATCACGGCCTGGATCCGGTCCCGCAGGCCCAGTTTCGCGAGCACATTGCCGACATGCGTCTTGACCGTGTGGTCGCTGACCACCAGCTCCGCGGCGATCTCCGCGTTCGACAGGCCCCGGGCGAGCAGCAGCAGCGTCTCGCGCTCCCGCCCGGTCAGCACGTCGAGGCGGGCGGCGGTCCGGGGGGACCTCGTGGACCGCGTGTACTGCTCCACCAGACGCCGGGCCACGGACGGCGCGAGCAGCGCGTCGCCCCGGGCGACGACCCGTACCGCGTGCACGAGATCGTCCCGGCGGACGTCCTTGAGCAGGAAGCCGCTCGCGCCCGCGTGCAGCGCGTCGTACACGTACTCGTCGGAGTCGAAGGTCGTGAGCATCACCGTCCGGCAGTCGCTCGTGGCGCTGATCGCACGGCAGGCCTCGATCCCGTCCATGCGCGGCATGCGCACATCGAGCAGCGCCACGTCGGGGGCGTGCCGCCGCACCGCCTCGACGGCCTCCGTCCCGTCGCCCGCCTCCGCGACGACCTCGATGTCCGGCTGGACGTCCAGGATCAGCGCGAATCCGCTGCGCACCAGCTCCTGGTCGTCGGCGACCACCACCCGGATCGTCACCGCCCGGCCTCCGCTCCGGCCGGGACGGGAAGCAGGACCCGCACCTCGAACCCCCGCCCGTCCGCTCCCCGCCCGGTCACCGCGCTCCCTCCGAGGGCCGCCGCCCGCTCCCGGATCCCGACGAGGCCGTGCCCGCCCCGGCGACCGGCGGCCCCGGCCTGCGGCCCACGCCCGTCATCGGTCACTCGTACACACAAGTCGCCGTCTCCGTAGGTCACTTGCACGGTCACGGTACGGGCACCGGCGTGCCGGACAGTGTTGGTGAGGGCCTCCTGGACCACCCGGAAGACGGTCGCCGCGACCGCCCCCGGCAACGGCCGGACGGTCCCCGCGGTGCGGTACACGACCTCCAGGCCACTGCCGGCCCGCACCCGGTCGCACAGGCCGGGCAACTCCGCGACCCCGGGCTGCGGCTCACGGCAACCGGACCCGCCTGCGCTCCGACGGCCGCTCTCGCCATCGCTCTCCCGCAGCACCCCCAGCATCCGGCGCAACTGCGCCATGGCGTCGCGTCCGGTTTCGGAGATGGCCTCGAAGGCGGCCTCGGCCCGCTCCGGCGCGGCCCGCACGGCCACCGGCCCGGCCTCCGCCTGCACGATCATCAGACTCACGGCGTGGGAGAGGATGTCGTGCATCTCCCGTGCGATCCGGGCCCGTTCGCGCGCGGCGGCCTGCTCGGCCTCGACGCGGTGGGCCCGCTGACGGGCGTCGGTGAGCCGCCCGAGGACATAGGCGGCGGCGAACACGAAGACGGAGAAGGTCAGTTCCCGAGCCGACCGGGTGTTGAGCCACACCCCGACCGGCACGGCGACCAGCAACACGAGCCCGGTGACGAGCCGCTTGCGCGCGGGCGACAGCGCGGCAATCGTGTACACGACCACCAGCCCGGTGTACGGCAACGGCTGCCCGGGTCCGTCCACGGTCAGCCGGTACAGCGCGTTGGCGGCCAGCACCGCGAACAGCACGGCGACGGGGGCACGCCGCCGCCAGACCAGGGGCAGCACGCCGAGCGTGCTGAGCCCGTACGCGGCCCAGGTAGCCGGTGGCGCCCCGGCCACCCGCGGCACGACGAACGGCATGGTCATCGCGAACTGGACCAGGAGCGCGACACCGATGTCGACGACGAGCGGATTGGCCGCCCCCAGCGCCCGGCCGCGCTCCCACCACCCCCGCAGCTCCCCGCGCATCACTAGCCGACCCGCTGCATCGCCTTCCGGTGCCGTTCCGCCATGGCGGCCCCGGACTCGCGGCGGGCCATCCTGCGCAGGACGGACGGGGCGAGGAGCAGCCCGGCGACGCTCACGTCACCGGCCGAGCGCATCCGGAAGCCTTCCAGGACCTCGATCGTGGTCGTCTTGCCCGCGCCGTTCGGGCCGAGCAGCACGACGACCTCGCCTCGCCGGGCCGTGAACTCGACCCCCTTCAGGACGTCCTGGCTGCGGTAGCGCATCCGCAGATCCCGTACGTCGATCACCCTGTCGCTCCCCGGCGGTGGGCTGCTCCCCACCCCGGACAAGGCATGAGTGGTCGTCATCGGTGTCCCCCCGGGCTTCGTCCGGCAGCAGCCGATCGGGCCGCCCCGGGCGAACACGTTACCGAAGCCATGGGCCGCCGGGCTCAGTTCGACGCCTGGGCGCCGGTCAGTTCCGTGACACGGGCGGCGGTCTCCTCCGGCAGGACGGGCGGCTCGCCCGTGGTCCAGACGGCCCGCACGGAGACGTGGCTGAAGCGCCAACCGCTGTCGGTGCGTCGGAGTTCCCCCTCATAGGTGCCGCCCACCGTGAACAGGGGGTTGGCGCTCTCGCCCCGTGCCCGGAGCGTGGACTCCAAGTGGACGTGGGTCATGTGTGCGTTCCAGGAGGCACGGGCCGTCCGCGCACCCGGTTCGGCCCGGACGAGGACGTCGGAGGAGAGGTGCAGGGTGGCGGCGAACCGGCCGATGGCCTCCTCCACGCCGCGTACCGCGTCGGCGCCCTCGGCCTCGCCGAGCGGTGATGTCGTCCGCAGGTCGTCGGTGAAGTAGGCCCCGGCCCAGCCCTCGTCGAACCGCCGCTCGTCCATGGTGCGGAAGAAGCCGCTGATGAGGGTGGTGATCTCGAAGTGGTCCCGCGGATTCGTCGTGCTGCTCGTCTCGTCCATGGCTCGATCATTCGACCTCAACGGCACTTGAGGTCAAGGGGCTTTGCCGCCCTCGGGAGCCCCCTTCGCCCCGTACAGCCTGGCCGACGCGTCGACATGGGCCAGGCGGCGCAGTGCGCTGAACACCGCCTCGCCCAGGACGGTGCCGATGACCACGCCCTCCACCATGTCCTCGACCGCGACCCGCCGGTCCACGTAGGCGAGGTCGGCCTGGGCGACCTGCTCGGCGGCTTCGGCGTAGGTGTCGAGGAGTCCGGCGAAGGTTCCGTGGCCCAGCCGGGTCAGGGTGGCCAGGGCTCTGGAGAGGTCGGCGGCGGCGGGATTCGACTCGTGGGTGTGCCAGCCGCGTCGGGAGATGAGGTCGGCCACGGCGGTGCGGGCGGCGGCCGATGCGTCGTCGTCGTGGTCGGAGGCCGTGCCGCCCATCCGGTCCGCTGCCGCGCCGAGCACCTTGTGGAGCGGACGCTCCGGGTCGTCGACGGCCCTCAGTACGTCCGCGATCTCCGCCACCTTCATGCCGCCGACGTCGAGCAGGGCGCGGATCAGCCGGAGCCGGCGTTCGTGCGTCTCGTCGTAGCTCGCCTGGTTGCGGCTGGTCAGCTCGCCGGCGGGGAGCAGCCCTTCGCGGACGTAGTACTTGATCGTCGGCACCGGCACTCCGGTCTTCCGGCTCAACTCCCCGATACGCAACGCCGGTTCACTCCTCGAATTTCGGCCTGCCCGTGGTGTCGGCCCTTGCCGACCCGGCACCCATGGTAGATAGTGGGGCTATCGGATAGCGGATAGTGTCGCTATCCATTCACGTCTAGCTCAGGGGTGGGCATGGAGTTCTTACGCAATGGGGTCTTGCGTACGTCCTGGCATCGGCCGCTGGTGGTGTTCTCGGCCGCGATGGTGGCCTTGGCGGTCGTGTCCGCTGTGGGGGTCCTGGTCGACGACCGCGTCCTCGTGGGGGCGCCGATCTGGGCCAAGCCGTTCAAGTTCGCGGTGTCGTTCGTGGCGTACTGCCTCTCGCTCGCCTGGATGCTGTCGCTGCTCCCCGACCGGCGGCGCGTGGGCTGGTGGGCGGGGACCGTCGTCGCGCTGGCGAGTCTCGTCGAGATGGTGATCATCACCGGGCAGGTGGTACGCGGCAAGCGCAGCCACTTCAATCACGAAACGCCGTTCGACGAGGCGCTGTTCAACGCGATGGCCGTCACGGTCGTCGTCCTGTGGGCCGGCACGCTCGTCGTGGCCGTGCTGCTGCTCCGGGCCCGGATCGCCGACCGGGCGTCCGCCTGGGCGATGCGCTCCGGGATCCTGCTGGCGCTGGCCGGGGCCGCTGTCGGCTTCCTGATGACCCAGCCCGCGCCGGGGCAGCAGCGCGGTGTCTCCAAGGTGGTCGGCGCGCACAGCGTCGGCGTGCCGGACGGGGGCCCCTCGATGCCGCTGACCGGCTGGTCCACGACCGGCGGTGATCTGCGCATCCCGCACTTCTTCGGCATGCACGCGCTGCAACTCCTGCCGCTGCTGCTCATGGTGCTGACCGTCCTCGCACCGCGCTTCGCCCGCCTCGCCGACGAGCGGGTCCGGCTGCGTCTGGTGCTGGTCGCCTCGGGCGCGTACGCCGCCGTCTTCGCGCTGGTCCTCTGGCAGGCGTTGCGCGGCCAGCCGCTGGTCCGCCCGGACGGGGCGACGCTGGGGGCGGCCGGCCTGATGGTGGTCGCCGTCGCCCTCGGGGCGTACTGGGCCCTGCGGACGGGCCGGACGTCTCCTTCACACCGGGCGACGGCCGCGACAAGTGCTCCCGCCTCCAAGGACCTCGTGCTGTGACCGGATTCCTCTTCGAGCTCTCCTTCTTCCTGGCCGCACCCGTCTGGCTGCTCATGATCTTCGCGCCGGCCTGGGGACCGACCGCTCGCATCGCCGGGTCGCCGCTGACCGTGGTGCCCGTGCTCTTCGTGTATCTCGCGCTCGCGATACCGGTGTTCCCCGAGCTGTGGACCGCGGTCAGCAGTCCGGACCTCGGCAGCTTCCGGGAACTGACAGCCCTCCCGGACGGTGCCGGTGCCGTCTGGGCGCAGGTCATCGCCTGGGATCTGCTGATCGGGCAGTGGATGTACCGGGAGGGCCGGCGGCTGGAGATCCCCGCCCTGCTGATGGGACCGCTGCTGGTTCTCACGATCCTGCTGTCGCCGTTCGGGCTGCTGGTGTTCCTGGGGCTGCGTGCGGTGCGGGCGCGGCGGGCAGGGCCGAGGCCCCCGGCCGGTGGGCCGGTGCGACGTCAGGCGCGCAGGTAGGCCAGTACCGCCAGTACGCGGCGGTGGTCGTCGGGGGCCGACGGGGGCAGGTCCAGTTTCTGGAGGATACTCGCGATGTGCTTGGCGACGGCCGCGTCCGTGACGACCAGGCGGCGGGCGATCGCCGCGTTGGAGCGGCCCTCGGCCATGAGGGCGAGGACCTCGCGTTCGCGGGGCGTGAGCCGGTCCAGGGGGTCGCGGCGACGGGCCAGGAGCTGGCGTACCACTTCCGGATCGACGACCGTCGCACCGGCGGCGACGCGGGCGACGGCGTCGGCGAACTCCTCGACGTCGCCGATGCGTTCCTTGAGGAGGTAGCCCGTTCCGACGCTGGTGCGGCGGTCGTCCAGGAGCTCATCGGCGAAGGTCTGCTCGACGTACTGGCTGAGCACGAGGACCGCCAGACAGGGCTGCTCGGCCTGGAGCCGGCGGGCCGTGCGCAGGCCTTCGTCCGTCTGGCCCGGTGGCATACGGACGTCCGTGATCACCAGGTCGGGGCGGTGTTCCCGGGCGGCGGCGAGCAGGGCCGGGCCGTCGCCCACCGCGGCGAGCACCTGGTGGCCGAAGCGCTCCAGCAGATGGACGAGACCTTCGCGCAGGAGGACGGCGTCTTCCGCGAGCACTATGCGGAGGGACTGCCGCATCAGGTCTCCGCTCTCAGGAGGGTGGGCCGACGCACGGGATCTCCGCTCTCAGCAGTGTGGGTCCGCCGGGCGGGCTGGACAGGAGCATTCTGCCGTCGGCGGCGGCGATCCGGTCGGCGAGGCCGACGAGGCCCGTACCGCGAGCGGGGTCGGCGTCGCCTGAGCCGTTGTCCTCGATGTCGAGGCGGAGCACGCCGTCGTGGCAGCGGGCGGTGACGCGGCAGCGGTCGGCACCGCTGTGCCGGGCGATGTTGGTGAGGGCCTCGGCGGTCACGTAGTACGCCGTCTGCTCGACGGCGGCCGGCAGCCGGCCCGGCAGGTCGAGGTCGAGGTCGGTGGGCACCGGGCAGCGCCCGGCGATGTCCCGGGCGGCGGCGGGCAGTCCGCGTTCCGTCAGGATCTGCGGATGGATGCCCCGGATCAGTTCGCGCAGCTCGGTGAGCGCCTCCTTGGCGAGGGCGTGTGCCTCGCCGACCTGCTGTGCCGCCGCGCTGCCGGGCGGCAGGTCGAGGGCGGCCAAGCCCAGCTTCATGGTGAGGGCGACGAGCCGCTGCTGCGCACCGTCGTGCAGGTCGCGTTCGATGCGGCGGCGTTCCGTCTCGAAGGCGTCGACGAGGCGGGCCCGGGACCGTACGACCTCGCCCAGTTCGCGGTCCTTCGGGTGGAGCACGGCACGGCCCACCGCCGCACGGACCGCGGCCCACGCCCCGATGGGATACGCGGCCACGGGCAGCAGCAGCGCGCCCGCGACCGGGCCCGCCACGGTCTGCCAGGGCATGGCGGTGGGCTGGAAGGGCGTCAGGAGGAGGAAGCCCGGGATGCCGAGCGAGACCAGGACCACGGCCAGGTCCAGCCAGCCGACCGCCAGGACGGACACGGCGCCGTAGCCGGCGGTGCGGGGGCGGTGCCGCGTACGCTGCCGGTCGTCACCGGCACCGGCACCATCGCCCCGGTCGACGAGGGCGAGGCGACGGTGTTCCAGGGGACCGGCGAGAGCGACGGCGAAGGCCACCAGCGCTCCCGCGCAGAGCACCCTGGCGAACGTGCCGAGGGGCGCGGTGAACAGCCCGGCCACACCGAGGTGGACACCGGTCGCGAACACCCCGCCGGACAGGAGATAGCCCAGTGCGCGCCACGGCCAGACGGTGCGCGGGAACCCCAACGGGCTGCGGGTGAGCGCCTCCAGGACGGTTCGAGGGGTGGTCACCCGGTCGACCGTAGCGGCGCCGGGGGGCGGAGGCAGTAGTGCCAGGTGGAGTATCGGCTCTCGCCCGGGCGGCAATGCGCCGGGCGGTGTCACCGTCGTTGCCTTGAGGGCATGACCACGACCAACACCACTACGCCGCACGGCACTTCGGCCTCGTTTCCCGTCCGGCTCCGGTCACTGACCAAGCACTACAGCACAGGCGACCGCGTCGTCACCGCACTCGACGACGTCACTCTGGACTTCGCCGCCGGGACGATGACGGCCGTCATGGGCCCCTCCGGCTCCGGCAAGTCCACCCTGCTGCACTGTGCGGCGGGCATCGACCGGCCGAGCGCCGGCGAGGTGCTGATCGACGGTACGGACCTGGACGGGCTGGACGAGGACGCGCTGACGGTGCTGCGCCGGGACCGGATCGGATTCGTCTTCCAGGCGTTCAACCTGGTCTCGGCTCTGACCGCCGCGCAGAACGTCGAACTGCCCCTGAGACTGGCCGGGTCACGCCCCTCGGCGGACGAGGTGCACTCGGCGCTCGCCGCGGTCGGACTCGCGGACCGTCACGGACACCGGCCTGGCGAACTGTCCGGTGGCCAGCAGCAGCGCGTCGCGATCGCCCGGGCGATGATCGCCCGGCCCGCCGTCCTCTTCGCCGACGAGCCGACCGGCGCACTGGACAGCACGGCCTCGCGGGTCGTGCTGCGGCTGCTGCGGGACCTGGTGGACCGCCGCGGACAGGCGGTCGTGATGGTCACGCACGACCCGGCCGCCGCGGCGTACGCGGACCGGGTGCTGCTGCTGGCCGACGGCCGGCTCGTGGACGAACTGCCGGGTGCCGAGGGCGCCGAGGCGATCGCGGCGCGGACGGCCGCCCTGGTGGTGCGGCCGTGATCAGTCTGGCGAGCGCGAGGGAGCGGTGGACCTCCTTCCTGGGGTCCTTCGTGGCCGTGGCGCTGGGCGTCGCGGTCGTCACCATGAGCGCGCTGGTGCTGCTGTCGGACGGTACGGGAGTGCCACAACGGCTCGCTGGGGCGCCGGTGCTGGTGCGGAGCCCGGCGGGAGCGCCGACCGCCGGGGTGTTCACGGAGAACCCGCCGTGGGCGCCGGAGCGCGCCGAGGAACTGCGGCGGGAGCTCGGCCGGCTGCCGGGGGTGGCCGCGGCGGTGGCCGACCGGTCCTTCTACGCGCAAGCCCCCGGCAGCGAGCAGCGCACGGGGGAGCGCCAGGGCCACCCCTGGTCGGCCGCGGCGCTCGCCGCGTACGGCCTGAGCGGGGGCAGACCGCCGACGGCGGACGGCGAGATCGTCGTGGACGACTCCCTCGGGCACCGGCCGGGCGAGTCCCTCACGGTGCTGACGGCGCGCGGACCCCGGCGCTTCTCGGTGTCCGGCACGATCGACGGCCCCGGCTACTACGTCACCGACCGGCGGGCCGCCGAACTCGCGGGCGGGGTACGGACCATCGGACTGGCCCTCGATCCCGGCACCGACGCCGCCCGGGTCGCGCAGGCCGCCCGGAACGTCGTCGGCGACGACGGCGCCGTCCTCACCGGTGCCTCCCGTGACGCACTCGCGCCGAAGCAGGACGAGATGACCCGCTGGATCGGCGGCCAGGTGCTCACCGCCATGGCGCTGCTCTCCGCCTTCGTCACCGTCTTCAACGTGTCCTCGACGTTCGCGTTCACCGTGGCCCAGCGGCGCCGCGAGTTCGGCCTGCTGCGCACGATCGGCGCGACACCGCGGCAGGTGCGGCGGCTGGTGTACGGGGAGGCTCTGGCGGTGGGCGCCGTGAGCGCCGGGGCGGGGGCGGTGGCGGGAGTCGCGCTGGCGCCCGCGATGACCGGGGTGCTGATCGACGCGGGCTTCCAGCCGGCCGGCTTCGAGGTGAGCATCCGGTGGTGGGTACCGGCCGCCGCCTGGGCCCTGGGCGTGGCCGTGGCACTCGCCGGAGCGGGTGCCGCGGCGCGTCGGGCCTCCCGGGTGAAGCCGCTGGAGGCGATGCGGGAGGCCGTGGTGGACAGCCGGCCGATGACCCGCCGCCGGGGGGTCACGGGGCTGGTGGCGACGGCCCTGGGCGCTGCCTGCTCGGCGGGTACGGCCTTCGTGGGGGCGGACGCCATGGTGCTGATGGTGCTGAGCGCGGCCATGGGCCTGACGGCCGGATTCACCCTCCTGCTGCCGGTGCTGACCCGGCCCGTGATCGGGGCGTTGGCCCGGCCGCTCGCCAGGCGCCCCGGTGCCACGGCCGTGCTCGTACGCGAGAACATGATCACCTCGGTGCGCCGCACCTCCGCCACGATCGCCCCGGTGCTGGCGACCGTCGCCTTCGCCGTACTGATCACCAGTGCCGTGCAGACCACCCAGAGCGCCGACACGACCCGGCAGGCCGCAGCCGTACGGGCCGAGGCGGCCGTCGTGCCCCGGGGCACACCGGGCCTGTCGGACGCTGTGGCCGACCGGGTCGAGGGCACGGCGCTGCTGTCGACGACGGTCTACGGCGGCGAGGGCGGGGCGGCCCTGTCGGCGGCCGGGGTGACGCCCGGGTTCGAGCAGACGTACCGGGCGCGGGCACCCCGCGGGAACACCGTCGTCGTCACCGCCGCCGTGGCCGCCGCGCACGGCTGGCGGGAGGGCCGTACCGCCGCCCTCACCTTCGAGGACGGCCGCACCCGGCACCTGCGCGTGGCCGCCGTGCTGGACGACTCGATGCCGTACCAGGTGTTTCTGCCTCGTGAGCTGGTACGCGCGCACGACCCGTCGGCCCTCGCGGACGTCGTCTACCGCACCACCGACACGCCCACGCCGCCCCTCCCGGAACTCGGCGCGGAGGAAGTCCCCGTGACGGTCCACGCGGCCTCGGACGACGCCGAGGAGGACCGGCTGGTGTGGCTGTTCACGCTGATCCTCGTCACCATCACGGCGGGCTACACCATGATCTCCGTCGCCTCCACCGTGCTGACGGCGACCGCGGGCCGGGTGCGGGACCTCCGCGTCCTGCGCCTGTCCGGTGCGACACCGCGCCAGGTGTTGCTGATCCTCACGGCCGAGACGTGCTGCGTCGTCACCCTGGGCGCCGTCCTGGGCCTGGCGGTGGCCGCTCCCGCCCTGGTCGGCACGGCCTGGGGGCTGCGCCGGGAACTGGGGCTGCCGGTCGAGCTGTCGGTGGCCTGGCCCTGGGTCGCGGCCGTGGTGGCCGGCTGTCTGCTGCTCGCCACGGCGGCCACGGTTGTCCCGGCCCGGGCCGCGCTGCGGCGGATGCGCCGGGATTGACGGGCCCGGCCGGGGGCCCGAAGGTCACCGTCGGACGACCGGGCGGAAGGCGTCCCGTACGCCGGACTTGGTCGTGGAGACGAACTGGTCGCCGGGCCCGAAGTCGTGCAGGTAGTACTCGTAGCGCAGGACGCTCGGGCAGCTTGCGCCGTCGATCTGGACCGAGCGCGGGTCGAGGCGCTTGCCGGTGCGCAGTTCGTAGACCTTCAGGGGGATCTTCACCTTGTGGAAGGTCACTTGGTGGGGCAGGTACCGGGACGTGTCGTTCTCGTAGGCGCAGGTCTCCACGGCGGCTCCGTTCTCCGCCGCGCCCGCGCAGACCACGAGCGCGGCCCTGGCCGGGTCGCCGGTGCGCCAGGAGCCGGGGAGCTTGTCGGTGTACTCGGAGTCGCCGAGGAACAGGGCGCGGTTGGTGCCCTTGCGGTACGGCGGGGCTCCGCTGTACCTCGCGGGCCTGGAGCAGTAGCCGGAGTCGGCGCCGTACGTGTTCTCGACCAGGCCGCGCACATGGTCCAGTTCGATGGCGAGGGTGGCCTCGCGCACGCCGTCGCGGGCCTCGTCCGCGCGGGCGTCGTCCGGGTACGTGTCGAGGAGCCGCTGGTAGTGGGTCCGCGCCTGCTGCCAGGCGTCCTCGGTCATCAGGTGGTCGCCGCAGTCCACGAGGGCGGCGGGTTCCGTGCGTGCCGCCGTACCGGCGGAGCGGTCCAGGACGTCTCGGGTGGGGCCGCGGTCGCGGAGCCAGGCGGTGAGGGCGGCGGTGTCGCAGGAGTCGTCGGTGGGCAGGCCGTCGAGGAAGGTGTCCAGGACCGTCCTGACGGTCTGCTCGTTGCCGGGCTCGTTCAGGACGCCGGCGAGCGTGCCGAAGCCCCGCCCCAGGTCCTCGGTGCTGCCCCTGCGCGCGGCGCGGGCCAGGGTGGCCGCCGCCCCCTCCAGCCGGCGGCACGCCTCCACCACCGCGTCGCCGGGTTCCACCACCGGCGCGCCCGCCAGGCGGTGACCCCACCCCACCTCGCCCTGCGCGGCGACGGCCGCCTCGCAGTCGCCGCCCTCGCGGGCCTCGGTCACACGGCTCTCGATGCCGTACGCGTCGACGCGGAGCAGTACGGCGGTCAGCACCACCGCGAGCGCGAGGGCGAGCGTCCCCGCGCGCTGCCCCCGTCGTACGGCCTGCTCCGGGCGGCGACGGGCCAGGAACCAGCCGTGTGCGACACCGGCCGCCCACCACAGGAGCAGCAGGACCTCGTACCAGGTCTCGGCGGTGGAGGCGGTGAGGTCGAGGAGCACGGCCGTGCCCAGCAGGGCGATCGCGGCCAGGCGCCACTGACGCAGCAGCAGATAGCCGATGCCGAGCAGTGCGGCGTTGCCGAGGGCCACCGCCCACGGGTCGGCAGGGGCCGGGGGCCGCGGCGGCTCGGAGGGCTCCGGCGGCAGCGGCGGACCGGGTTCGTACGCCGGGTACGTCATGCGGGGATCAACCCCGTGTGATGCCGTCCGTGCATGGCTCTCCTCCAGCCTGTCGCGGGTGTGTGCGGACGCGGGGCGGCCCGAGCCCTCCCCTCGCAGGGTTCGGACCGCCGCCCCATGGCCCGTCCCGGCCACGTCCCCGGCCATTCGACCGCCGCCCGCCGTTGTTCGGCTGGCCCTCTCCCGGCACCGAACAACCCGGGAGCCGTGCAGCGGGCTGAGTGACCTGGAGGAAGCGTGAGGATCGGGTGAACGCCCGTGTCACGGCCGCTGATGCGGCGGAAGGTCGGGGGAGGGCGTACGAGGGGAGGGGGCGGCCACGTGCCGGGACGATCGGGGCCGGGGCGCGCCGAGGGCGAGCTGGATCCGGAGGCCGGGCCGGTGCAGCGGTTCGCCGCCGGGCTGCGTGCGCTGCGCGAGGCCGCGGGCCGGCCCACGTACCGGGAGATGGCCCGGCGGGCGGGGTACGGGGTGACCACGCTGTCGCAGGCGGCGGCGGGCAAGCAGCTGCCCACCCGCGCGGTGACCCTCGCCTACGCCAAGGCGTGCGGCGGTGACCTCGCCGAATGGGAGCGGCGCTGGCGCGAGGCGTCGGACGAACTGGCCGCCGAGACAGCCGCCGACGACACCACCCGGCCGCCCTACCGGGGCCTGACCCGGTTCGAACCGGGCGACGCCGAGCTGTTCTTCGGCCGCGACCAGCTCGTGGAGCGGCTCACCGAACTGAACCGCAAACACCGTTTCACCGCCGTCTTCGGCCCCTCCGGCAGCGGAAAGTCGTCGCTGCTGCGAGCGGGCCTGATCCCCCGGCTGCGGGCGGCCGACGGCGATGACGCGCCGCCCGCGGCCGTACGGATCCTCACCCCCGGCGCGGACCCGCTGCGCACGCACGCCGAGCGGCTGGAACCCGTGGCGGACACCGACGCCGACACCTGGCTGGTCGTCGACCAGTTCGAGGAGCTGTACACGCTCGGCGCCGACCCGGCCGACCGCGACGCCTTCATCGACCGGCTCGTCGCCGCCACCGCCGCCGACAGCAGGCTGCGCGTGGTCATCGCGGTGCGGGCCGACTTCCTCGGCCGGTGCGCCGAGCACCCCGGTCTCACCGCCGCGTTGCAGGACGCCACGCTGCTCGCCGGGCCGATGAGCCGGGCGGAACTGCGGGAGGCCATCGTCCGCCCGGCCGCCGCGACCGGACTGATCGTCGAACGCGCCCTGACCGACCGGCTCCTGGACGAAGTCGAGGGCGCCCCCGGCGGACTGCCGCTGATGTCGCACGCCCTGCTGGAGACCTGGCGCCACCGCAGCGGCCGGGCCCTGACCGAGGCGGCGTACGAGGCGGCCGGCGGCCTGCACGGCGCGGTCGTCCGGACGGCCGAGCAGGTGTACGGGGAACTGACCCCGTCGCAGGCGGAGGTGGCGCGCCGTATTCTGCTGCGTCTCGTCGCGCCGGGCGACGGGACCGCCGACACGCGCCGTCCCGCCGACCACGCGGAGCTGGGCTTCGGCGACCCCGCCGACACCCGGGTGGTCCTGGAACGGCTGGCCCGGGCCCGCCTCATCACCTTCGACGACGGCACCGCCGAGCTCGCCCACGAGGCGCTCATCACCGCCTGGCCCCGGCTGCGCGACTGGATCGACGCCGAACGCGACCGGCTGCGTGTCCACCGCGCGCTCTCCGAGGCGGCCCGCACCTGGCAGGACCTCGGGCAGGAGAACGCCGCGCTGTACGCCGGCTCCCGGCTGTCCGCCGCCCGCGAGGCCTTCCCGGCGGACGGCGCCGCTCCCGGCAGTGACGAACTGACCCCGCTGGAACGGCGGTTCCTCACCACCTCCCTCCGCCGCCGGCACCGCGCCGCGCTCCTGCGCCGCACGGTCGTGGCCGTCCTCGCGGCGCTCGCCCTGCTGGCCACCGGCACCGCGGTCGTCGCCCTCCAGGCCCGTGCGACCGCGCAGGCCGAACGGGACGACGCCGTGTTCGGGCAGCTCACCGCCGAGGCCGACCGGATCCGCGACACCAACGCCGGGCTGGCCGCCCGGCTCGACGTGGCCGCGTACCGCATGCGCTCCACCCCGGACCTGCACACCCGGCTGGCCTCGGACGCGGGCCGGGTCCTGGCCACGCGGCTGCCCGGCCACGACGGGGTCGGCAGCTCCGTGGCGTACGCGCCCGACGGCCGCACCCTGGCCGGCGGCGGCCACGACGGAACGGTCCGGCTGTGGGACGCCGGCGGCAGGGCCCTGGGAGAACCGCTGCGGCTGGGAACGGACCGGGTCGGCGCGGTCGCCTTCGCACCGGTGGGCCGCGACCTGCTGGCGGCCGCCGGCGAAGGCGGTGCCATCCGCCTGTGGGACGTGCGCGACCGGGAGCACCCGCGCACGCTCGGCCGACCGCCGGCGAGCCACGACGGGCAGAACATCGTCTCCGTCGCCTTCGCCCCCGACGGCCGCACGCTGGCCACGGCAGGCGACGACGGCACCGTACGCCTGTGGGACCTGACCGACCCGGCCCGCCCCGCGCCGCTCGGCCGGCCCGCCGCGGCCGACGACTCGCAGGAGCGCAGCGTCCGCGCGGTCGCCTTCGCCCCGGACGGGAACACCCTGGCGACGGCGGGCTACGACGGCACCGTCCGGATGTGGCGGTACGGCGGGAACGACGGGATCGCACCGCTGGGCAAGCCCCTGCGCGCCCACACCGCCCCGGTCTGGACCCTGGCCTTCTCGCCCGACGGCCGCACGCTGGCCACCGCCGGCTTCGACGAGACCGTACGGCTGTGGGACGTGTCCGGCCCGGACCGGCCCACCTCACTGGGCGAGCCGCTCACCGGGCACACCGCGCCCGTCATGTCGGTCGCGTTCAGCCCGGACGGGGAGACCCTGGCGAGCGCGGGCGAGGACGACGCGCCGCTGCTGTGGAACGTGGCCAACCCCGCCTATCCACAGCGGCTCGGGGAACCGCTGACCGGGCACACGGAGCCCGTGTGGGAGGTGGCCTTCAGCCCCGACGGCCGCACCCTCGCCAGCACCGGCGCCGACGGCGGCGTCCTGCTCTGGCACCGGCCGCCGACCGTCCTCACGGACTTCACCAACCCGGTGACCGCCGTCGCCTACAGCCCCGACGGCCGCCTGCTCGCCGCCGCCAGCACCGACGACGGTCTGGTCCGCCTGTGGGACGTACGCCGCCCGGACCGCCCGCGCCGGCTGCCGCGGCCGCTCGCCCACGAGGACCGGGTGCTGGCCGTCGCGTTCGCGCCCGACGGCCGTACGGCGGTCAGCGGGTCCGGGGACGGCACCGTACGCCTGTGGGACGTCTCCACGCCCGACCGCCCGGCCCCGCTCGGAGCACCCCTGCGCGCCCACGACGGGGGAGTCCACGCCGTCGCCTTCGCGCCGGACGGCCGCACCCTGGCCACCGGCGGCGCGGACGACACGGTCCGGCTGTGGGACGTACGGCGACCGGGCCGCCCCCGGCCGCTGGGCGCGACGCTGCGCGGTCACACGGACACCGTCACCTCCGTGGCCTTCGCGCCGGACGGCGGCCTTCTGGCCTCCGGCGCCGAGGACGCCACGGCCCGCCTGTGGCACGTGGGCGGCGACGGGACGCGGGCCCGGCCCGCGGGCGCCGCCCTCACCGGACACGACGAGGCGGTCGAAGCCGTGGCGTTCGCCCCGGACGGGAGGACACTGGCGACGGGCAGCGACGACCGCACGGTGCGGCTGTGGGACGTGCGGGACGTCGGACGGGACGACCGCGCCCGCCCGTTGGGCGAGGAGCTGACCGGACACCGCGCGGCGGTCCGGGCCCTGTCCTTCGCCCCGGACGGCACAACGCTGGCGACCGGCGGCGGCGACCACACGGTCCGCCTGTGGGACGTGTCCGACCCGGCCCGGGCCGAGCCGTCCGGGCAGGAACTCACCGGCCATCTCGACACCGTCATCACCGTCGCGTTCAGCCCCCGCGGCGACGCCCTCGCCTCCGCGGGCTACGACCTGACGGCCCGGGTGTGGACGCTGGACGAGGACCGCGCGGCGGAGTACGTCTGCGCGCACACCGGCGGGGTCCTGACCCGGGCCGACTGGCGGCAGTACCTGCCGCAGCTCGGTTACCGGGAGGCCTGCCACGGGAGTTAGGACAGGCCGAATCTCAGTACGGCGCCGTCCTTGTCGTGTGCCACGACGGTCGCCTTGAGGCCGTTGCCGAACCCGGCCTCACCGCCCGCGCCGCCGAACTGCATCACGCCGCCCCCCGACTGGAAGGTGACGGAGTCGTCCGACACGATGACGTGCACGTTCGTGCCCTTCGCCGTGATGTCCGCCGTGGAGGTCACGAGGACCTCGCACGCGCCGTCCGAGCAGGCCGCGTAGTTCTTGCCGTCCGCGGCCTTGGGCAGCGGGCCGGTGGGGTCGGGTGCGGGTGAGTCCCCCTCCCCGGAGGATCCGTCGGGCTTCCAGCCCGGTGCGCACTGCTCGGCCTGCTCGTACGCCGCCGCGAGCCGCGGAATCTTCTCGGTCAGCGCGGGCAGGTCCGGCTCGGGCGGGGTGAGGGACTGGACCTGCTCGTCGACGTCCGCGACCGTGCTCTCGGCGTACTCGAGGCCCACGGCCGGTGGCCGGGCTCCGAGCTCGTTCGCGACCCTCCGCACCTTCTTCCGCAGGGCGTCGCGCAGCCGGTCGGCCGCGGGGACACCGGACGCACCGAGGGCCTCCAGGTCGCCGGCCACGGTCTCCACGTCCGCCGGTGTGGTGGAGAGGTAACTGAGGGCGTGGGCGTGGGCGAGCATCCCGGTACCGTCGTCCGAGTTCTGGATCTCCTTCAGGTCCGCGGCGCTCCCCTTCCGCAGGTTCTCGAGCGCGACCGTCGACTCGCACATGTCGCCGACCCATTCCACGAGTTCGGCCGACGACGATGACGGCGACCGGGTCGGCTCCGGCTCGGCCGACGACTTGGCGGCCCTCCCGTCCGTCCCGCCGTCCCCGCAACCCCCGACGGCCAGCACCAGCCCGGCGACCATGACCGCGACGCCCCCGCTCCCGCCCATCCGACGACCCCTCTCCGTGCTGCGGCCCTTTCCGGCGAGCCCAGTTCAGTCGCGGCACGGATTGTTCGGCCACCCGGTCCGCTGACTGAACAAGGTGTCCGGGCGGTCGTCGGTGGCGGTTCTCGCGTCAGCTCAGGGCGTGTCCGGAGTCCACGCCGCCACCAGCTCCAGCAGGCCGGGGAAGCGGGCGTCGAGGTCGGCCACGCGGACGTGGCTGCGGCGCTCCAGGCCGTACTGGCGCTGGCGGGTGACACCGGCCTCGCGCAGCGCCTTGAAGTGATGGGTGAGGGAGGACTTGGGGCGGTCGAGGCCGAACCAGCCGCAGGAGTGGTCGAACGCCTCCGACTCCAACAGGAGCTTGCGCACGATCGTCAGGCGCAGCGGGTCGCTCAGCGCGCCCAGCACCGTCTCCAGGCGCAGCTCCTCGACCGCGGGCTCGGGCAGCGGTTCCGGTAGGTTCTCCGGCTCCGGCAGCACCTTGAAGACCGGCACGTCGTGAGCCGTCGCGGACATGGGCAGCTCCCTGTCATCCGAATCGCCTGTACGAGTTTCATCGTACTGCATGCTAGGTTCGAAAAAACTCGTACTACGCTGACCGGAGGGACCACCCATGTCGGAACGTCAGGCCGCAACCACTGCCCCCACCTGGTGGGTGTGGCTGGCGGCGTGGCCGGTCACGGCCGTCTTCGTGCTGTCCAACGCGGCGACCCCGCTGTACGTGCTGTGGCAGCGCGACATCGGTTTCTCCAAGGGCACGCTGACCGTCGTCTTCGCGTTCTACATCGTCGGCCTGCTCGGCTCGCTGCTCGTCTCGGGCGTGGTCTCGGACCGGCTGGGGCGCAAGCCCGTGCTGCTGCCCGCGCTCGCCCTCGCCCTCGCCGCCTGCGCGATCTTCGCGACGGCCACGACCGTCACGGCGCTGCTCGTCGCCCGGCTGTTCACCGGAATCGCAGTCGGCGCCGTCGTCTCCGCGGGCATGGCCGCCGTGACGGACGTGGCGGGCCCGGAGCGCAGGCGGCTGGCCGCGCTGCTCGCCTCCTGCGCGATGGTCTTCGGGGCCGGCCTCGGTCCGCTGCTCGCCGGCCTGCTGTCCGAGACGCTGTCGGCGCCCACGGTGACCGTCTTCGTCGTCGAGGCGGTGCTGCTGGCCACGGCCGTCCTCGCCGTGTTGCGCATGCCCGTACGCCGTCCCGCCGTGCCCGGTGAGGGCGCCTGGGTGCGCGTACCCGGCGTCCCGCGCGGCAACGGCGTCCATCTCGCCCTGGGCATAGCCGTGTTCGCCCCTGGCATCACCGCCACGTCCTTCGTGCTGTCGCTGGGCCCCACGCTGCTGACCGAACTGCTCGGCACCACCAGCCGGATCGTCTCCGGAGCCATGGCGTTCGTCATGTTCCTCGCCGCCACCGGCGTCCAGTTCGCCGTGCGGAAGCTGCCCCGGCGCACCGTCCTGACCGCCGGCGCGGTCAGCACCACCCTCGGCATGGCCGCACTGATCACCGCTGTGCACGCCTCGTCGGTCGCCCTTCTCGTCGCCTCGGCCCTGCTCGCCGGGGCCGGCCAGGGCATGGGCCAGCTCGGCGGTCTCTCGCTGCTCAACTCCACCGTCCCGCCACAGCGGCTTGCCGAGGCCAACGCCGCGCTGAACGTGGGCGGTTACCTCCCTGCCGGTCTCCTGCCGGTGTCCACGGGCTACCTCATGGACGCGGTGGGGCTGCCCGCCGGGGCGACCGTCTTCGGCACCGTCCTGACGGGCCTGGCCGTCGTCGGCGCACTCTTCGTCCTCGTGGGCCACCGGCGGGTTCCCGAACCCGCGTGACCGCCCGGGTGCCCGGGCCCCGGCCGATCGTCGCCCGGGAGCGGCCGTTCAGCGCGCGCAACCTGCCCATGCTGGACCACTGCGTGCAGGCGGTCCTCACTCTGGATTCCTGACGCCGACCTACGGGAGCCGGAGCCCGAACAGCCCCGCGTAGAGCTCCAGTCGCCGGTGTACCCACTCGGGCGTCTCACCCACCGCGCGGGCACCCTGCTCGATCCGGTCCTGCCCGACCGGGCCCGTGAGTGCGGGAAGTCGCCCGTCGAGGCCCTCGGAGAGGATCGCGAGGTCCTGCCAGCCGGGCACGACGTCGGGTACGGCGGTGACCGACGGCGGTGACGCCTCCAGGGCGAGGTACGGCGTGATGCGCCGTTCCCAGGTGTGCCGCACCGGCTCACCGAGGCGGCCGGCGATGCCGACCAGGTCGAGCGGGTGCAGCGGGGCCCCGGGCGCGGAGACGCGGTACGCCGGGTCGACCGCCACGGCGTCGTGGGCGGTGGGCACGTCGTCCGGCAGGGCGGCCTCCGCCTCCGTGGACAGCTCCGGCACCAGCGCACCGATGGCCCGCAGCGGAGCCAGCGCCCGGTAGGCCGCCCGCGCACCGAGACTGCGTGCGCGGGCGTAGCCCACGAGCCGCTGCGCGGTGAGCGGGGTCCAGCGTGGCGTCTCGAACCACTCGTAGTCGACGTCCTCGTGCGGGCCCGTCTCGACCAGCGCCGCCATCTCGTCGTGCGTCGGGACGAACGTCCGCAGCGCCTTGGGCGGGCGCGGGGCCACGAGCCCGGCGTCCAGCCCCAGGTTGCGGGCCTCCCGGTGCGCGGTGTCCCACAGGACCGACAGCCGCTGCCGGAGCCGCTGGCTCCCGGTGAACAGCACGGCCGAGGTGGCCGGCACGGGATAGTCGGCACCGTCCCAGTTGGGATCCTCCCCGGAGAACGCGTATCTGCTGGGCGTGGGCAGCTCGTCCCAGGCGCGCAGCAGATTGCCGGCGTCCGGGACATCCACTCCGGCCTCTCGCAACTCGTCCGCGTACCAGGACATTTCTTCCCACGACGTGGCGTGGGAGCGGACGGACGCGAGGTCCCGGAGTGTGACGCCGTCCTCCAGGCGGATGCCCGACTGGTGCAGCCGATGGGCGAGACGGGCGGTCTCGGGCGAGGGGACCACGTCCCGTCCCGGCGAGCGCCGGGTGTAGCGCCGTCGGTGGTCCACTCCGAGGTCCTCCGTCTCACGGGCCAGGAGTCGTTCGGCCTCCCACACGGAGAGCTCGTCCTCCGCGGCCAGTTCGACGGTGGCGGCCCACGGCAGCACGGGCCGGCCGCCGGCGCGCGGGACGAGGTAGGTGCGCAGGATGCCGAGCAGCTCGGCCGGTACGGCGCCCCAGTGTGAGGTCAGGAACGGATCGGGCACGGGGCGGCCCAGCCAGCCGTAACCCGCCATGCGCCGCTGTACTTCACCCGGGTCGAGGCCCGTGGCGGCGGCCACCACCGGTACGTCCCAGGGGTGGACGGCGGGCCGCCAGTGGTGCTTGTCCTCCTGGAGATAGAGGAGCTGCAACTCGTCTTCCGTGCAGACGTGGTCGCGGTGGTGGTCCGGGACGGCACCCAGCGGCCTGCGCAGGAACGGCGCGTACCGGGCGCACGCCTCGGCCAGCTCGCCGAGCGGCACCTGGAACATGGCGGAGGCGCGGGCGATACCGGAGAGGTCCTCGGGCGGGTGCCGGTACTGGATCTCGTCGCCGGCCCTTCGCTTGGGCGCACGGCGTCCCCAGGGAGGGGTGAGGCCGTCCAGCGGGTCACGTTTCCTGCCGAGGAGCCCGGTCATGACGTACCAGTCGGTGCGGCCCGGTTCCCACTCCAGGTCGCCGTCACCGAAGACGGCCGGCCCGGCAAGATCCGGATGCGCGACGCGCAGGCCCCGCGTGGCGCGGAGCACCTCCGCCACGGTCGTGGCCTGCCTGTTGGCCACCTGGACCGCATTGCGCCAGTCGCCCTCGACCTCGCCCGCGATCTCCGCCCAGCCCGGCTGCGGTACCGGGTGGCCCGAGAGCGACAGCGGTGCGGCTTCGCTCCGGGCCCGATGCACGGCACCGAGGGCGGCCAGCCGCCAGGGCCGGACCCTTTTGAGCTCCTCTTCCTCGCGCAGGCCGCGCCCGTCGTTCAGGTGGGCGTCCAGCCTGAACCAGCCGACCTCGTCGAGACCGATCCTCCGGCCGTGCTTGTCCGACACGAGCACCCCGTGTCCCCGCAGGACCTTCCACAGGATGCGGGCGATGGAGGGCTCGCGGGACTCCATGTTCCACAGCCACTCCAGTTCCGGCACCGCCACCGCCTCGTCGAGGAACGCCCGGGCTCCGTCCCGGACCTGCTCCTGCGCCCACAGGACGTCGTATCTCTCCAGCTTCTTGCGGTTGACGCTGAGTTCGCCGGCGTGCGCGCCCGACAGATTGAGGACGTACCCGAAGGGCCGCTCGTCCGTGGCGATCCCGTCGCACACGATCGCTCCCTTGCCGGAGACCCACCAGAGCGTGCCCGGCACCGCCTCGACGGCGAACCGGGTGGTGAACGCGCCCGGCTCCTCACCGGACTTGAGACGCCCGGGCCGCCAGATCTCCTCGGTGCCGTCCTGGTCGCGCACCTCCAGCAGGAACTCGCTGAGGAGGACCAGCGAGCGCAGCACCGACACGGCGGAGTCCCCGGGCAACGCTCCCGCGCGGCGCAGGTGCAGCCGGACGCGCGTGCCGCCCTCGGGCAGGGCCGTGCCGCCGTGTTCGTCCTCCTCCCGGACCCGGAAGAGACTGCCGCTGACGGGGATCTCGACGCGCAGCGCCTTCGCGGCCGGACGGCCGTCGGTGCCGACCGGCCGGGTCACGATGGTCATCTCGTCGGCGAGCATGAAGTAGCTGAAGACGCCGATCCCGAACCGGCTGTTGGGGTGGAGCCGCAGTGAACTGTCGTGCCGCAGCCACGCGGCCTGCTCCCGGCGGAAGGCGTGGGACTGGTCGAACCGGCGGCCCGCCCGGGTGAAGGTGCTCTTGAGCTGGTCGACGGTCATGCCGACGCCGTTGTCCACACACTCGACGTAGCGGCCACGGTCGTCCTCGCCCGTCTCGATACGGATGTGGCCCGCCCACGGCGCCGGCTCCCGGCCGAGGTCCCGCAGGTACCGGACGCGCATCTCCCGGTAGCGGCAGGCGTCCATCGCGTTCTGGTAGAGCTCCCGCAGCGCGAGCTCGGGCTCGCCGTCGTACAGCTTCTCGCCCATCAGCAGGCGGCGGATCTCCGTCTGCGCCAGTGAGAAACGGGCGAGCGGCACGTCGTAGGCGTCCGTGCCGTGCCGGCGGTCCGGCCGCAGCCCGTGGTCGGACAGCCGCGCGGGGAGCCCTCTCAGCAGCGCGGCCTCGTCCTGCGGGAGGCGGCGGGCCGACTCCCGCAGGAGGTGGCCGAGGTCGTCGGCGTCCTCGACGACCGTGGCGAGAGCCGCGTGCAGCGCCGGATGCGGGCAGACCGCGTCCAGATGCAGGTACGAGGCGGCGTTTCCGTCCCCGTCGGAGACCCAGTAGGCGTCCCGGAGCACCGTGATCACCTCGCGCGGCACGACCGGGTCGGAGACGGCGAGGTGCTCGGCCAGGACCTCCGGCAGACACCGGGTGTCGAAGGCGAGCAGCCCCGCGAGCCGCAGCAGCGCCGCGAGGGGCCGTACGCGCAGGCGCCACGGTGTTCTGCGGACGACGTGACGGTCCGGTGGCAGCCGCTGGTCCTCCGGCGGGGCCCCGAGGACGAGGCCCGCGGCGACCGTGCGCAGCGCCTGGGACAGGGCCTCCGCCCGGCCGCCGAGCCGCTCGCCCGCCGCCGGCGGTGCCATGTCGAGGAGCCGGGCCGTGAAGCGGTCGGCGAACACCGCGGGCACGGCCTCCTCGTCGGTCGCGAACCGCTCCTCGATCCAGCGGTGCACCAGCCACAGCGTGACGGCGTGCCGGTCGTCCGCGGGGTCCCCGAGCCAGCGGTACGCGTGCGTGAGCTTCTCGGTGATCTGGGGATAGTGCTCGGTGATCTGCTCGTAGTGCCGCCGCTGGTCGTCGGCCTCGTCGTCACGCCACACCAGCCGCGGACGGCACCCGGCGGCCTGGCCCAGCCGTTCGGCCCAGGCCGTCTCGTGCAACAGGACACCGGCGATCAGCGCGGTGACCTCCAGGGCGGACAGTTCGGCGCCCTTGGGCAGCAGCAGGGGGAGCCGGTCGCCCAGCAGCCGGACCGGATACTCGTCGTCGGCCCAGGGGTCGGGCAGCCGCCGCTGGGCGTGGTGGACGTGCAGGGCGGCCTGCGCGGCCAGCGAGGACAGACAGTCCTGGAAATGCGCCACGGCGCCCGCCTCGCACTCCGGGACCCGTTCCCACAGGGCCGGTGTGCGCACGGCGTCCTGCCACGCCTCCAGCAGCCGTCTGCCCTCGGCGACCACCAGGGACCTGGTGCGTTCCGCCAGGTCGTCGCCGTAGCGGATCAGGACCTGCTGCGGTCCGGCCTGCGCCTCGACGGCGAGCGTCCGGGTGTCGCGCCGGGCCCTCTCGTACACCTGCTCCACCGTGGTGGCCTCGGTCAGCGGGTCGAAGGCCCGGGCGAGCGCCGACGTGAAGAAACTGCCCGTCTCGGCGCCGCCGCTGAGCTCGCCGGGGCCGCAGCTCGTCATCATGGCGAATCCGCTGTGCGGGGGACCCTTGACGATGTTGCTCCCGAAGGCGCCGCCTCGCTGGGCATCCGCCGCGCGGCAGGCGTCGATCAGCCACAGCACGGTGCCGGCCCGGCAGTCGGCCAGATACCGGCTGATGTCGGCCTCCAGGAGCGATTCCCGTACGTGGGGCCGCTCCCACCCGTCCGCGTCGTCGCCGGCGGGGGCGAGGGCGTCGGCGGGCACCAGGTAGTCGGTGGTGCCGATCCGGACGCCGTGCCCGGTGAAGTAGAGGAGCAGCGTGCTGCCGGGCGGCGCGCTCGCGGACACGTCGGAGATGTGCTCGGTGATCTCGTTCCGGGTGGGATTCGCCAGTGTCTCCACCTCGTAGCCGCTGCCCTCCAGGGAGGCGCCCAGTGCGCGCAGATCGGCGTCGACCGTCGCCGCCAGCGAGGGAAGCAGATGCTGCGCCCCCGGGTTCTCACCCACCCCGATGAGCAGGGCAATGCGCCTGTCGTCCGCCACCCGGCCCCCCCGTTCCCCCTCCGACTCGCCCTAAGAGTTTCCATCAGGCGGGGACCTCCCGGGGCCGGATCGGTCAAGTGCGGTACGGACAGCGGTCCTCACGGATCGTCATCGGACGGGTGTGCGACGATCCCCGAGTGAATGATCTACGCGTCCGCCCGGCCGCCGAGGTCGACCTGCCCACCCTCGTCCGCCTCCGCGACGACGCGGCCCGCTGGATGCTGGCCCGCGGTATCACCGGGCAGTGGCGGCCGGGGGAGCTGGACGAGGACCACTTCCGCCAGGTCATGGCACGTGGCGAGGTCTGGCTCGCGGAGGCCGGCGGGCGCGTCACCGGCGCCTGGGAGCTGTGGTGGGACGACGAGGCCGCCTGGGGGCCACAGCCGCCCGTGGCCGGATACGTGCACCGGCTCATGGTGGACCGGAGCACCGCCGCGCCCGGCACGGGGCGGCTGCTGCTGGAGGCCGCGGAGCGCCGGGTGGCCGAGGCCGGACGGCGCCGGGTCCGCCTGGACTGCCTGGCGGGGAACGCACCGCTCAACGCCTACTACCGGGACGCCGGTTATCGCGTGGTGGGCCACAAGGAGGGCAAGCCGCAGCCGGGCGGGCCGCCCAAGTCCTTCACGCTGCTGGAGAAGGAGCTGATGGAGAAGGAACTCTCCGGTCCCACGGCCCCGGGGAGCCAGGGCCGCAGCGGTTAGGGTGAACCGCGTGGAGCTCCTGCACCTGCGCTATTTCGTCGCCGTCGCCCAAGAACTGAACTTCTCCACCGCGGCCCGCAGACTGCACATGGCGGCCTCCCCGTTGAGCCGGCGGATCAAGGATCTGGAGAACGAGCTCGGGCACCGGCTGTTCGACCGCGACACCCATCACGTGCGGCTCACCCCGGCCGGCAGCGCGCTGCTGCCGATCGCCCGCGGGGTCCTGGAGCAGGTCGACTCCATCCAGTGGCGGCTGGACGAGACGACCCGGCCGCGGCGGACCACCCTGCTGCTCGGCGTTCCCAGCGGTATCCACCCGGACCTGCGGACCCGGATGGACGCCCTCGCCGAGCGGGTCGGGGACCGGTTCGAGATCAAGCGCTGGCCGGGCGGCACCGAGCGTCTGGTCGACGCGGTGTGCGACGGCAGACTGGCGCTGACCCTGGCTCGCCTCCCGGCCGGCGGCGACCCGGCCCTGGAACAGCTGCCGGTGATGTCGGAACGGCTCGGCGCGGTCGTGCCCAGGGACCGGTTCGCGGGGCGGGAGTCGATCGCCCTGGCGGAACTGTCCGGACTCGCCTACGCGGGCTCGCCCACGGCCGTGACCAACGCGTATTTCCGCGGTCTCGACCAGCAGCTGGCCGAGCTCGGCATCAAGAAACGGATCGAAATCGGCAGCGCGACGTTCGACGGCGTTTCCGAGATAGTGTCCAGCGGCCTGGCGTTCTCCATTTCCATGCTGGATCCTCGAAGCCCCGTGCAGAATTACCGTCTCGACAATGTGACCGTCCTTCCCTTCTCGGATTTCCACCCCCGGCTGGAGACCGGACTGCTCTGGCGCAAGGACCGGGCGCACGGCGGTGACCTGGATGAAGTCATCGCCGCCGCTCGCGAGATCTTCGCCGAGCCGCTCCACGCCTGACTCGCTGGAGTATTCGAAAGATATTTCGCCAAGGCGGTATGACCACTGCGGTCATACCGCCTTTCTTTCATTGGTCACTCCATTTGTTTCCGTTCCCCATCCCCTCCTTGCTAACTTAGTTTCCAGATACACACATATGGCGAAGCGAGGAGTTGAAGGAAAAGCGATGACGGACATCACGGACACCGCCACCGGCCCCCTGGAAGGCATCCGCGTGATCGACCTGTCGACCGTGGTGATGGGCCCCTACGCGGCCCAGATCCTCGGCGACCTGGGCGCCGACGTGATCAAGATCGAGTCGCCCGCCGACACCGTGCGCGTGGGCCACTACCGCACCACGCCGGGCATGACCCCGCTGAACCTCAACGTCAACCGCAACAAGCGCAGCGTGGCCCTCAACCTGAAGGAGGACACGGACCGGGAGCGGGCGCTGAAGCTGATCGACACCGCGGACGTGCTGATCACCAACATGCGGCCGGGCGCACTGCACCGCCTCGGCCTGTCCTACGACGACATCGCCGCCCGCAACCCGGGGCTCGTCTACGCGCACGCCCAGGGCTTCCGCAGCGACTCGGACCGGGCCGGCCACGCCGCCTACGACGAGACCGTGCAGGCCGCGTCCGGCCTGGTCGACATCGCCGACCGCGCGCTGGGCGAGCCCGTCTACCTGCCGACCATCATCGGCGACAAGGTCTCCTCCCTGACCATCGCCTACAGCGTGCTCGCCGCCCTGCTGCACCGGAACAGGACCGGACAGGGCCAGCTCGTCGAGATCCCGATGACCGACACCCTGATCGCGTTCAACCTCGTCGAGCACCTGGCCGGACACACCCACGTGCCCGAGACCGGCTCCACCGGTTTCCCGCTGTCGATGCTCAAGGGCCACAAGGCGGTGCGCACCAAGGACGGCCTGGCCTGCGTCATCCCGTACAACCCGCGGAACTACCGGGACTTCTTCACCGCCGCCGGACGCCCGGACCTCGCCGAGGACCCGCGCGTGGGCGGGGACGCCGTCGACAGCGCCGACCACGAGGACCTCGCCGCCCTGGTCGACGCCTGCGCCCCGGCCCTGACCACCGAGGAGTGGGCGGAGGTGTGCGCGAAGCACAGCATCCCGATGGCCCCGGTGCTGGAACTGGACCGCGCCCACGAGGACCCCTATGTCCAGGGCGGCCACCTCCTCGACACCGTCGAGCACCCGACCGAGGGCACGGTCCGCACCATCGGCATCCCGCTGCGCTTCTCCGCCACGCCCGGCTCGATCCGCCGCCTGGCGCCGGTCGCCGGCCAGGACACCGAGGACGTCCTCGCCGAGCTCGACACCGCCGCCCGCTGACCGTCACTGGAGGACAGCCATGAGCACCCCCGCAACTCCCCTCGTACGCACCGAACGGATCGGCTCCACCCTGCTGATCACCCTCGACCGCCCCGAGGCCCGCAACGCCGTGAACGCCGCGGTCGCCGCCGGACTGGCCGCCGCACTGGACGAACTGGAGGCCGAACCCGAGCTGCGGGCCGGCGTCCTGACCGGCGAGGGCGGCACGTTCAGCGCCGGCATGGACCTCAAGGCCGCGCTGCGCGGCGAGTCCCCCGAGGTCGAAGGCCGCGGTTTCGGCGGCCTGACCGAGGCCGAGCCGGCCAAGCCGCTGATCGCCGCCGTGGAGGGCTACGCCATGGGCGGCGGCTTCGAACTGGCCCTGGCCTGCGACTTGATCGTCGCGGCCGAGGACGCCCGGTTCGGGCTGCCCGAGGTCAAGCGCGGGCTGATCGCCGCGGGCGGCGGCGTGATCCGGCTGCCCAAGCGCGTCCCGCACCACCTGGCCATGGAACTCCTGCTGACCGGCGACCCCGTCGACGGCCGCCGCGCCGGCGAACTGGGCCTGGCGAACCGGGTCACCGCCACCGGCCAGGCCGTCGCCGAGGCGCTCCGGCTGGCCGAACGGCTCGCGGAGAACGCCCCGCTCGCGCTCGCGGCCGTCAAGCGCGTCGCCCGCGCCGCCGACGGTGCGCCCGACGCCGACGCCTTCGCCTTCCAGCGCGGCGAGATGAAGACCCTGATGGCCTCGGCGGACGTACGCGAGGGCATGACCGCCTTCGCCGAGCGCCGCCCCGCGCGGTGGACGGGACGGTGAGGCGCACCATGAGGGCCGAGGACGTACGACAGCGCCTCACCACCCCGCTCACCGGCCCGGCGTACGCGCCGACGGTCCCGCGGTTCACCGACCGGGAGTACCTCAACGTCGTCTACCGCACCGACCCCGACGCGCTGCGGGCCGTCGTCCCCGAACCGCTGCGGATCGGTGAACCCCTGGTCCGGTTCGAGGTCATGAAGATGGGCGACGTCACCGGCTACGGCCCCTACACGGAGGCCGGCCAGGCGATCCCCGTCAGCCTCGAGGGCGAGCACGGCGAGTACCTGCACGCGATGTACCTCGACAACTTCCCGGCGACCGCCTCCGGCCGCGAGGTCTCGGCCTACCCGAAGGTGCTCGGCTCCCCGTCGCTCACCGTCGACTCCGGCGCGCTCGTCGGCACCCTCGACCACGGCAGCCTGCGGGTCGCCACCGCGACCATGGGCTACAAGCACCACGAGCTGGACCGGCGGGAGGCCCGGGCACAGATCACCGTGCCGACCTTCATGCTCAAGACCGTTCCCGGCTACGACGGGCTGCCGCGGGTGCAGGAACTCGTCCGCACGCGCATCACCGACGTCACCGTCAAGGAGGCCTGGACCGGCCCCGCCCGGCTCCAGCTCTTCGCGCACGTGCTCGCCCCGCTGGCCGACCTGCCGGTGCTGGAGGTCGTCTCCGCAAGCCACATCGTCACCGACCTGACGCTGAACGGCGTCGAGCCGGTCCACGACTACCTGAAGGGAGCCGGGTCATGACCCGCACCTTCCGTACGGCCGCGGTGATCGGCGCCGGGACCATCGGACTGTCCTGGACGGCGCTGTTCGCCGCGCACGGCCTGACGGTCCGGGTGAGCGACCCGCGACCGGACCTCGCCGAGGCCGTGGACGGGGCCCTGGCGCAAGCCGCCCCGCACCTGGCCGCCCGCGGCCTGGACGTGACCGGCCTCGCCGACCGGGTGCACATCGCCGCCGGCGTCACCGAGGCGGTCCGGGACGCGGACGTCGTACAGGAGAACGGCCCCGAGCGCGTCGAGTTCAAGCAGGACCTGTTCGCCGCCCTCGCCCGGGAAGCCCCCGGTCACGCGCTGCTGCTCAGCTCCTCGTCGGCCATCCCGTCGACCGAGTTCACCGAGGAGCTGGCGGACGACGCCGCCGCCCGCGTCCTGATCGGCCACCCCTTCAACCCGCCGCACCTCGTCCCGCTCGTCGAGGTCGTGCCCGGCGAGCGCACCGGCGAGGACGCCGTACGGGCGGCGGTGGACTTCTACGCCTCGGTCGGCCGCACCCCGGTCGTCGAGCGCAGGGAAATCCCCGGCTTCGTCGGGAACCGGCTGCAGAACGCGCTCAGCCGCGAGGCCGTGTACCTCGTCGAGCAGGGCGTGGTGACGCCCGAGGAGCTCGACACGGTGATGACCAACTCGCTGGGCCTGCGCTGGGCCACGGTCGGTCCGTTCCTCGGCTCGCACCTGGGCGGCGGACCGGGCGGCTACCGGCACATGGCCGAGCACATCGGCACCTCGATGCAGCGGATGTGGGCGACCCTCGGCACCCCGTCGCAGAACCCCGACCAGCGGGAACGGCTCATCGCAGCCGTGGAACAGGCCTACGGCTCCTCCACGTACTCGGAACTCACCGAGACGCGCGACCGCAGGCAACTCGCCGTGCTGTCCGCCCTGGACGGCGCCGACAAGGAGGAGAACTGAGATGACCACCACCACGGAACCGCTCGAAGACCAGCTCACCGCGGACTTCTACGCCTACGAGACGCTCCTGCCCGACGAGGAGCGGGCGATCCTCCTCAAGGCCCGTGCCCTCCTGCGCGACGAGATCAAGCCGCTGGTGAACAGCAACTGGGCCAAGGGCGAGTTCCCCCGGGAACTCGTCGGCATCTTCCGCGACAGCGGCCTCGCCGGTCTGCCCTACGAGGGCTACGGCGAGCACCGGCCCGCCGTCAGCAACCTGCTCAGCGGCATGCTGGCGATGGAACTGAGCCGCACCGACGCCTCGGTGGCCACCTTCTTCGGCGTCCACAACGGCCTCGCCATGTACTCCGTCCACTCCGGCGGCGACCAGGAGCAGCGCGACCGCTGGCTCCCGGCGATGGCCGCGATGGACAAGATCGGCGCGTTCGCCATGACCGAGCCGCTCGGCGGCTCCGACGTCGCCGGCGGCATGCGCACCACCGCCCGGCGCGAGGGCGACACCTGGGTCCTGAACGGCGCCAAGAAGTGGATCGGCAACGCGACCTTCGCCGACTACGTCGTGGTGTGGGCGCGGGACGTCGACGACAACCACGTCAAGGGCTTCGTCGTAGAGAAGGGCACGTCCGGCTTCGAACCGGCGAAGATCGAGGGCAAGATCGCCTTCCGGATCGTGGAGAACGCCGAGATCACCCTCACCGACGTCCGGGTGCCGGAGGCGAACCGCCTCCAGAACATCAACTCCTTCCGCGACGTCGCCGAGATCCTGCGCGCCACCCGCAGCGGGGTGGCCTGGCAGGCGCTGGGCGTCATGACCGGCGCCTACGAACTGGCCCTCGACTACGCCCGGGAGCGCCGGCAGTTCGGCCGCCCGATCGGCGGTTTCCAGCTCGTGCAGGACCTGCTCGTCAAGAGCCTGGGCAACATCACCGCCTCGTGGGGCATGCTGGTGCAGCTCGCCCGGCTGCAGGACGCCGGCGTCTTCCGCGACGAACACTCCTCCCTGGCCAAGGCGTTCGTCACCGCGCGGATGCGGGAGGTCGTGGCCTGGAGCCGGGAGATCTTCGGCGGCAACGGAATCCTCCTGGACCACGACATCGCCCGCTTCTTCGCCGACGCCGAGGCGATCTACTCCTTCGAAGGAACCCGCGAGATGAACACGCTGATCGTCGGCAAGGCGATCACGGGCCGGAGCGCGTTCGTGTGACGCGGGCCAGCCGGGTCCGGACGAAGCAACCCCAGGTCCTGGACCTGGGGTTTCGTCATGCTAGGCGGCATCGTCCGACTGTCCGGTTCGAGCGTTTCCACTGAACGGGTGGGAGTGGGACCCTGACGAGCACCCTCGGGGAAGGAAGCGCCGGCATGATCGAGTGGAGACCGCTGGGCACCGGAGCCAGGCCCGTTCCGCAGCCGGTGGCGACACCGCTGGTCTGGGCCGGGGCGTTCGGCGGCGCACTGGTGCTGGTGGGAGTTCTCAACACCGTGGTGGGGACCGACCGTCCGGGACTGGTCCTGCTCGCGCTGTCCCTGCTGGCCGCCGTGCTCGGCCTGTGCGCACGCTTCACGGCGGCCCCCGGCACGGCCGTCCTGTGCTGGCTGTTCCTCAACGGCTTCGCCATCCCGCCCGCGGGCACCCTCACCTGGGCCGGCTCCCGCGACACCACATGGCTCGCCTGCCTGCTCACCGCCACCCTCATCGGCACGTCCCTGGCCCGCCTCGCCCACGCCCGCGCCGCCTACCGCCGCCTCGCACCCGAGCGCGCCCGGCAGGACGGGGGCCGGGGCGACGGACCGTACGGCTCCTGACCGTCCGGTTCCGCCGCCTGCTCCTCGTTGACGGCTCAGCGCGCCGGGCGCTGCCACCACGCGGCCGTCGCGTCGCGCAGGGTGTTGGTGCCGCAGTGCACCTCGCCCATGCCGAGGTGGTAGGTGTACCAGTCGTCGATGTACGACACCTTCAGCCCGACCCGCTGGTAAGCGGCGGTGACGGCCTCCGTGAAGATGTCCTTGCCGCCGATGACGGGCCCCCACTGGCGCGGGGCGAGGTAGCGGTCCCGCCCCAGGAGCACACCGTTGACCGCTCCGGGAACGTACGCGCTGGTCATCACCGTCGCCCGGGCCGCCGGAGCCGCCGCACGCGGGGCGGCCGGGTTCTCGGCGAGCCACTTCTGCTGGCCGTGGTCCGCGAGGCTGTCCACGAGGTCGGAGCCGGCGCCCATGCGCGTCAGACGCGGCACGGGAATCTCGTCGCCGCTCTCGGTCGTCACCTCCGACTCGCGGGTGTACAGCGCGGGCACCCGCACGATCTCCTCGTCGGTGACACCCGTCTCGCGCTTGAGGATCTCCAGGTTGGCCGCGATGCGCCGTGCGGCCATCTCGTTGTCGGCCACCAGATGCTTGGAGGCGAGCGCCTGGTCGATGGTCTCCTTGGGCGCCGGACTGTCACTGCGGCCCGGGACGGAGAACATCTTCGTCTTGCCGTGGCCGTCGCGCTCGGCGTCGCGCAGCAGCCGCAGCCCCGCCTCCGGATCGGCGACACCCATGCGCCAGCCGCGCGGCGTGTCGGCGGGCAGGAACTGCACGAACTCGTCGACGTGCCCGACGCCCAGCCAGGAGGTGTCCAGCAGCAGCGGATCCTGCAACCCCTGCGACTTGAGCATCGTCCGCATCACCTTCGACGGACGCGCCCCGCTGTCCTTGCGCTCGCCCATGATGATCCGCCCGGCCGGGAACGAGCGGCCGCCGTGCGCGTAGGGCGGGATGGTCTCCAGGTTCCCCATGGAGTTGAGCGACCAGTCGTCGGGCTCGGCCGGGTCGGTCACCTGCACCACACCGATGTCCCGGCCGCGTACCTTCTCGAACAGCTCCCGGCCCGCGTCCCGGTCCGGCTGGGCGGACCGCAGCATCACGCGCATCACGTGCCGCTGACCACCCGGCCCGGTCATGCTGACGTAGGCCGGTTCGACGAAGTCCTGCGCCCAGGGGTCGGCGTACTTCTCGAAGGTGACCAGCGGCTTGGTGATTCCGGCCTGCTCGACCTCCTTCGCGAGCTCGGCGACGAACTTCTGCTGAAGACGGCTGTACGGGCCCTCACCCTGGACCTCGGTCACCATCACCTGCTGGGTGTTCTGCAGGTGATGGTGGGTCAGCAGCGGCGCGACGCGCAGGGTCACGGCGTCGGAGGTGGACTTCTGCCCGGTCGTCACCGTCAGCCGGACCACCGCACGTCCGTCCCACTTCGCGCTGTCCCGCACGATGTCGGTGCCCTCGACACCGAACTCCACACCGGAACGCAGCTCGGCTGCGGTCAGCCGGGTCTTGGACGTCACCAGGACCCACTTCCCGGACCGCTTGAGGAAGAGGTGCGCGTGCTTGCCACCCGTGGTGATCTTCAGGCTGCCCTTGGCGTCCGCGGGGAGGCCGGGCAGGGGCACGGAACGGACCGGGGCGAGGTCGGCGGCGTCCGCACTGCCGTTGACCGACGTGTCGGACCCGTCGTTGCAGGCGGCCAACTTGGCGTCGGACAGCGGTCTGCCGCCCGGCCCGGTGACCGGGCACCGCTTGCTGTCGTCATCGATGTTGGGCAGGTAGACGGCTCCACGCCCGACGGACCAGCTGTCCTCACCGGCCTTGTCGCTGCCGCCCGTGACGTCGACCCGTCCGTCGCGGTTCACATCCGCCCGCAGATCGGCGCGACCGGCCGCGTCGGCAGCAGAAGCGGAGCCGACCGGCCCGGCCAGCACGGACCCCGCCGCGGCGAGAGCCAGGACCATCGACCCGGCCGGATAGAGGCGTATACGTGTACGTGTACGTGAACGCACGGCGCATTCCCTTCAGTTGGGGGGTGACGCCGTACAAGAGGAGGAACAGTGCCTGTGCGTTCCCTGTGGGGAGAGAGCTCCTGCCTGGGTAGGACGCGGCCGGGCGTCCTCAGGCCAGGAACTGGGCCAACAGCCGGTTGAGTTCGGCAGGTCGCTCGGTGGGGACGGAATGGTGGGAGGCGCCGGGCAGGGTGACGACGCCGGCCTCGGGCAGCAGCCGGCGTGCGGCGGCCGCCACGCGTCGCGCGTTGTGGGCCCGGCTGCGTTCGGCCAGGACCACCAGGGCCGGGACGGTGCAACCCCGCAGGGCCTGGGCCTTGGGACGCCGCATGGCGACGACCTTCGACCGCCGGGCGCCGGCCGTGCTGTCCAGGAAGGCTCGCCACACGGGATCCTCAGGAGTACGGCCGGTCTCCCAGTGGTGGAAGGCCCGCACCCGCTCGGCCGTGGGCCTCAGCAGCATCGGCAGGGCATGCGCGAGGTAGCGCGGGCTCATGCCGGCGAAGCAGTTGACCGGGTCGAGCAGCGCGAGCCTGTCGAGCCGGCGGGGCGCGTGCAGCGCGTAGTTCAGGGCGATCCAGGCGCCGTAGGAGTGGCCGCACAAGCGTGCACCGTCCAGGTCCAGCGCGTCGAGGACCGAGTCGAGCCATGCCGTCAGGTCGCCGGCCCCGCGCAGTCGCTCCCCGTCGTGCACGCTGCGACCGATGTCGCCCATCAGGTCGACGGCGTACACCCGATGGCTGGCGGCCAAGGCCCCGACGGTGGCGAACCAGACCACCGAGGTCGTCCCGCCGCCGGGCAGCAGCACGATCGGAACGCCGTCCTCCCGGCCGCAGATCTGGACCCGGGTGCTGCCGTGGGGGGACGGCACGTCGACGCTCCGGACCTCGACGGGCCACTGCCGCAGGACGGCGTCGTACGCCGCGTAGAAAACTGCCTCGTCACCCATGGCCCCGCCCGCCCTTGCCCGTAATATCTCGACCATCAATAATCTCGATGGTCGAGATATTACGGGAGTGAGAGCGTGGACGAGCAGGATCCTGGCCTTCAACTGGTCCATCTGCTGCGGGCCGTCACCGTCGAACTGGACCTGTTCGCCGCGGAGTTCGCTGTCCGCAACGGCCTGCATGCCACGGACGTACGGGCGCTGATCCATCTGCTGGACGCCGGTCGGGCGGGCGAGAGGGCCACGCCCGGACGGCTCGGAGCGAAGCTGGGGGTGAACTCGGCATCGACCACGGCCCTGGTCGACCGGCTGGAGCGACTCGGGCTCGTCCGCCGGGAACGCGACACCCGCGACCGCCGACGGGTGCTTCTCGTCGTGCAGGAGAAGGCCGTCGCCCTGGGCTGGTCGTTCTTCGGGCCGCTGATCCACGAGATGGTCGGGGCGATGGGAGCCTTCGACGAACAGGAGCTGGCCACGGTGCGGCGGTTTCTGCTGACCATGCGCGATGTCACCGCCGCGGGGCGAGGTGCCCGACGGGACGGTCCTGCCGACGGCTGAGGGGCGCGTCAGCGTCCCGGAAAGTCCGGCGGTAGGCGTCCGGAGGCACGCCGACCGTGCGGTTGAAGTGCCGGCGCAGCGTCGTGGCGGTGCCCATGCCGGTGGCCGCGGCGATGACATCGACCGTGTCGTCGGTGGTCTCCAGCAACTCCTGGGCCCGACGGATCCGTTGGGTCAGCAGCCACTGCAGCGCAGTGGTGCCGGTCACCGCCCTGAAGTGGCGGCCCAGATGGCGCGAGCTCATCCCCGCCTGCCGCGCCAGGTCCTCCACGCTGAGCGGCTGGTCGAGACGCTCGATCGCCCAGGGCAGCAGCGCGGCGAGCGGATGGTCGTCCCGGGCGGGCACCGGGGCGGTGACGAACTGGGCCTGGCCCCCGGCCCGGTGCGGCGGTACGACCAGGCGGCGGGCCACGGCGTTGGCGACGGCCGAGCCGTGGTCGAGACGGACCAGGTGCAGGCACAGGTCCATCGCGGCGGCCTTCCCGGCGGAGGTCAGCACGCTGCCGTTGTCCACGTAGAGCACGTCCGGATCGACCTCCACCCGGGGGTAGCGGGCGGCGAGCGCCCCGGTGTGCGCCCAGTGCGTGGTCGCGCGCCCGCCGTCCAGCAGGCCGGCCGAGGCCAGCACGAACGCGCCCGTGCACAGGGAGGCCACCCGAGCCCCTGCCTCGTGGGCCGCCCGCACCGCGCCGACGAGCTCGGCGGGCGGCTCCAGGTCGGTGTCCGCCCAGCCGGGGACGATCACGGTGTCCGCGTCCCGAAGCCCGTCGAGCCCCTGGTCGGGCTCCAGCCGGAACCGCCCGACCCGCACGGCGTCCACCCCGCAGACCCGGACGTCGTACCAGGGCACGTCCACGTCCGCCGGAGCCGAGCCGAACACCTCATACGCCAGGGACAGTTCGAAGTGCAGCATCCCGTCGGTGACGGCGAGCGCGACGACACCACTCATGTCCGGAACTGTACGGGCTACGTCGTTCCGGACACTCACGGTGGGTGGCCCACGGTGGCCAGGATGTCCGTGACAGCTCGCAGCGGACCGAACGGCGTGAGCACTCGACGGGGGAGAACCCATGGGAACGGGAATGAGCACGGGCACGGGCACGGGACAGACGGTGACGGTGTACGGCGCGTCCGGCCACACGGGACGCTTCGTGGTGGCTGAACTGCGCGATCGCGGGTTCGTCCCGATCCTCGCCGGCCGCGACGCGGCCAAACTGCGGGAGCCGGCGGTATCCGCCCCCGGCCTCGAGGCCCGCCCCGCCTCGGTCGACGACCCCGCCTCGCTCGACCGCGCCCTGGCCGGGGCGGACGCCGTGATCAACTGCGCCGGGCCATTCGCCCTGACCGCCGCGCCCGTGATCGAGGCGGCCCTGCGGGCCGGAATCCCGTACGTGGACGTGGCCGCCGAGATCGAGGCCAACGCCGACACGTTCACGCACTTCGCGGACCGCGCCCGGGCGGCGGGAGCGGTGATCGTCCCCGCGATGGCCTTCTACGGCGGCCTGGGCGACCTCCTCACCACGGCCGCGATGGGCGACTGGACGACAGCCGACGAAGCGACCATCGCCTACGGACTCAGTGGCTGGCACCCCACCCCCGGGACGCGCGTCGCGGGCACGGTCTCCCGTGAGCGCCGGGCCGGCCGGCGCGTCCGCTTCACGAACGGCCGGCTGGAGTACCACGACGCCGAGCCGACCGTCCTGAAGTGGCCCTTCCCCGCCCCCATGGGCACCAGGCAAGTCATCGGGGAGTTCACGATGGCCGACGTGGTCACGATCCCCAGCCACCTCTCCATCCCCGAGGTACGCACCCACATGACGACCGAAGCGGCCGGCGACCTCTCGTCCCCGGACACACCGGCCCCGTCCGCGACCGACGAGACCGGCCGCTCCGACCAGACCTTCACCGTCGAAGCCGTCGTCCGCTCCGGCGACACCGAACGACGCGCCGTGGCAACGGGCCAGGACATCTACGCCGTCACCGCACCGCTGGCGGCAGAGGCGACCGCCCGCATCCTCACGGGCCGAACCCACACGACGGGCGTGGCTTCCGCGGGCCACATCTTCGACGCGGCCGACTTCCTCCGGGCGCTGGCGCCGCACATCACCTTCGATGTGGCCGCTCCTTCTGAGAGTTGACCTTGCCTCTGGGGCAAGTCCCACAGTGTCGCCATGAACACCGGATCAGCTCAGGAACGGCTCCTGTCCGAACAGCGTGCCTACTACAGTGCCCTTGCCCCGGACTACCTTGACCAGCTGCTCGATCTTCCCGGCGGCGCTGAGTCGGCTGAGGCGCTCGACGCGTTCCGTCCGGCGGGCAGTGTGCTGGAACTGGCCTGTGGTCCCGGCACCTGGACCCCTCAGCTGCTCCGCCACGCCGGTGACGTCACTGCCGTCGATGCGTCCCCGGACATGCTCGCGATCGCCGCGAGCCGCGTCCCTGATGGTGCCCAGGTGAGATTCGTCGAGGCTGACCTGTTCGCCTGGGAACCCGACCGCCGTTATGACGTCGTGTTCATGGGGTGCTGGCTCTCGCACGTGCCGGCCAGGCGATTCGAGTCCTTCTGGTCTCTGGTGACCACTGCCCTCGCGCCGCAGGGCCGGGTGTTCTTCGTCGATGACCACTACCGCACGCCGGAGGAGCTCGTCGAGGGCCCGGCATCGTCCACCATCCAGCGGCGCATCCCTGATGGCACGGCGTACCGAATCGTCAAAGTTCCGTATGAGCCGGCACAACTGGAAAGGCGGCTTCGCGAGCTCGGCTGGGACATCACGGTCACGCCGACAGCCGGCCCGTTCTTCTGGGGTGCCGGCAACCGGGCTGGGGAGTCTTGATCACGATCGGACCCAGATCATGGGGAGGGCGTGCGTCGAGCCCGCCGTGCGGGCGTTGCGGACCGGTGCGGGCGAGTGCGAGGTCTACCCCAGGTTCCATGCCGCCGCCGGGCAGGGCTCACAGGTCGTTGTCCCGGCGGCGCTGGAGCAGTTCCCTCCATCGGCCGGGCCGTTTCCTGTCGTAGAAACTGTCCGGGTCACCACCCCGTCAACAGCAAATGATTGAGCAGCAACGCCAGCACCACCTGCCCGGTGAGCCACGCCCGTGGGTGGGGAAGCAGCGCGCAGGACGGGAGGAGCCACAGCGCGAAGGGGAGCCAGATGCGTTCCGTTTCCGCCTTGCTCATGCCGGACAGGTCGGCGACCAGCAGGGCGAGGAGCGCGGCGGAGACGAGGAGTGCGAGGCGGGGCTCGGCACGGGGGTGGGGCGTGCCGGCGCGGCGGCGGAACAGCACCGCTCCCGTCCGGCGCAGGCCCGCCGCCGTCGCCAGGCCCGTGATGAGCACCGTGCAGGCCAGGTTGGCCCACACCCAGTAGCCGTAGGGACGGATGCCGCCCGCGCCCTGGTGGTAGCGCGTCACCAGCAGGCGGTACGCCTCCCACCAGTCGAACCCGGCGAGCGTGAACGCCGCCGGGACCACGGCCGCTCCGGCGAGCAGCGGCACCAGCAGAGCGGGGCGCTCCCGGATGCCGTGCCGGCCGAGCACCAGTACCGCCGCCGCGATCAGCGCGACGAGTGTGAGGCCGTAGGAGAGGTAGCAGGTCAGGCCGAAGAGGAGGCCGGATGCCCCGGCCCACCACAGCGACCGTCTCGTGACCGCCAGGGCCAGCAGCGCCACCGCCCACGCCGCCACCGCCGCGAAGTACGCGTCGGCCGAGGTGCCCATCCACACGGCCGCCGGGGCGAGGACGAGGAAGGGGGCCGCCCTGCGCGCGAGGGACTCGTCGGCCAGAACGCGGATCGTGACCAGCACGGCGAGGCAGGCCGTCGCCCCGACGGTGATGCACCACATTCCCGCCCAGCCGCCGCCCCGCAGCCCGATCCGGTCGAGCAGGACGAAGGTGAGCGTGGCCGCGGGCGGGTGGCCGGCGATGTGGGCGGGCCAGTTGTCGGGTGAGTCGAGGAGGATGTGGTGGGTGAAGTCTCGTAGCGCTGCCGGGATGTTCTCGAAGCGGTCGATGACCTGGAGGTACTCGTAGCGGGTGGTGAGCCGGCGTGCGATGCCCCGGTCCCAGCCGTCGATCAGGGCCAGGGAGCAGATCCACGCCGTGGCCGTGCCCCAGGTCAGGGCGAGCAGAGCCCGCCAGGGGAGTCGGGCCGCGAGCGTGGGGCCGTACGCCACGGTGGCGATCGCCAGGACCACGGCCGCCGGGGTGCCGGGGCCCAGGTGGGGGCCCCAGGACGCCAGCAGCGGGGGCCAGTCGACGAACAGGGTGCGGCTGGTGCCCTGGATGTGGCGGCCGATCAGGACGGCGGCCGTCACCAGCAGGGCAGCGGCCCCGGCGGCGTACAGGTCACGGCGGAGGGAGCGGGTCACGTCGGAACGCTAGGCCGACAGAGCGGGCGCGGACCGCCGTCCGGGCCGGACGTCAGCGTTTCGTCATGGGTTGCGCACCCTTTCATGGGGTGGTCCCGGCCTACCGTCGGGACATGCGCGACCCCGACGCTCCACGGCATCCCTCGCGAGACGCCCCCCGGCTTCCCTCCTCGCCCGGCTTCTGGCGCAGCCCCCTGCGCGGTCCCTGGTTCACCTCCGTGCTGGGCGTCGTCCTGCTCGCCGGCATCACCGTGCTGTTCGTGACTGGCCTGGTCTCGTACGCCGCCTACAACCCGGACCTGTCGCCGGTGAACGACAAGACCCCGGACAAGGGGATCCTCGGCTTCTACCTCTTCGCCTGGCCGACACACCCGCACTGGCTGTACCGGCTCAACCAGGGCGTCCACGTCACCCTCGGCATCACGCTGATCCCCGTCCTGCTCGCCAAGCTCTGGTCGGTGATCCCGAGGCTGTTCGCGCTGCCGCCGGCCCGCTCGCTCACGCACGCCCTGGAGCGGATCTCGCTGCTGCTCCTGGTGGGCGGTGCGCTGTTCGAGTTCGTGACCGGTGTGCTCAACGTCCAGCTCGACTACGTCTTCCCCGGCTCCTTCTACCCGCTGCACTTCTACGGAGCCTGGGTGTTCTTCGCCGCCTTCGTCGCCCACGCGCTGCTGAAGACGCCCACGGCACTGCGCAATCTGCGGCACCTGCGGGAGGAGCGGAACGACCTCGTGTCGCCGCGCCCCGCCGAGCCGACCGTCTCCCGGCGCGGTGCCCTGTGGTTCGTCGGGGGCGGCTCGCTGCTGCTGTTCGCGACGACGGTCGGCCAGAACTTCGACGGTCCGCTGCGGCGCACCGCCCTCCTCGCACCGCACGGCGGCGGCGATCCCGGCAGCGGACCGAACGGCTTCCAGATCAACAAGACCGCCGCGTCCAGGGGGATCAGCAGGGCCGAGACGAGCGACGAGGCATGGCGGCTCGTCGTCACCGGGCGCACGGGCACCGTCCGCCTCAGCCGCGCCCTGCTCGCCGGACTCCCCTTGCACAGCTCGGCGTTGCCCATCGCCTGTGTGGAGGGCTGGTCGACGTCGGACCAGTGGTGGCGCGGGGTGCGGCTGCGCGATCTCGCGGCGCTCGTCGGCTACGACGGCGACAACCCGCCGGACGTGTTCGTCGAGTCCCTCCAGCGGCACGGCGCCTTCCGCAGCGCCGCCCTGCGCGCCAACCAGGTGGCCGACCCGCGTTCCCTCCTCGCCCTGTACGTCAACGGCGAGGAGCTGTCCCCCGACCACGGCTACCCGGCGCGGATCATCGTGCCCGCGGCACCCGGTGTGCTCAACACCAAGTGGGTGGCCCGGATGACGTTCGGAGACCTGTGATGCGCCGGCCGCGCTTCCCCGTCGGAAGCCCCTTCCAACTTCTCCTGCTCACCTGCTCGTTCGCGCTGGCCGCCTACGCGGGCGTACGGCTGCTCGCCGGTGACTGGCTCGGCGTGGCGCTGTGGTTCGTCGGCGCGGCGCTGCTGCACGACCTCGTGCTGCTGCCGTTGTACGCGGCCCTGGACCGGGCGGTCGTACGGGGGCTCGGCACGCGCCGCGAGTGGGTGCGTTACGTGCGCGTACCGGCGGCTCTCTCCGGGCTGCTGCTCCTCGTATGGTTCCCGCTGGTCAGCGGCATGGTGGAGCGGCGCTACCGGTCCGCCACCGGGCTGCCCGCGGACGTGTTCGCCGCCCGCTGGCTGCTGATCACCGCCGTCCTCTTCGGCGGCTCGGCGCTGCTGCTGGCGGTGCGGCTGCTGCGGCTGCGCAGGGCGGCGAAGCGGCGGCCGTCGGCCGTCCACTGACCGGCCCGTGTCCAACCCCGGGCGTACCGGAGCAGGGCGGGCGTGCCGAGCCGCGCCCAGGGGAAGGGATCGCCGGTGCCGCGCGCGTCCGTGCGGCCGACGACCCGCACGTGGGCGCGTTCGTCGATGTCCACCGGCGCGGTCTCGGCGATCAACAGACCGCCGGGGCGCAGGAGTCCGGCCACCCGGTCCAGCAGGGCGCGCGGGTCGCCGCCGATGCCGATGTTGCCGTCCATGAGCAGGACGGTGTCCCAGCGGCCCTCGCCGGGCAGCGGCTCGAACACCGAGCGCCGCAGCGCCTGGCCCCCCATCCGTACGGTGTGGTCGACGGCGGCGGCGCTGACGTCGATGCCGAGTACGGCCCGGCCCCGCGCGGCGAGTTCCGCCACGAGCCGCCCGGGCCCGCATCCCACGTCCAGCACGGTCCCCTCGCACCGGTCCAGCACGCCCCGGTCCACCGCATCGGCCCGCGCACACCAGCGCTCCACCTCCAGCGGCAGCAGCCAGCCGTCGGCCCGCCGCAGGAACAGCGGCCCCTGACCGGCGCGCAGGGCAGCGGCGTAGGGGTCGGCGGCTGCCCAGGCGACGGCGGTGACGGGCGGGGCGCTCATCGGGGCCCGGCCGGGCGGGAGTCCGGCGCCGCACACGGAGAAAGCCGCCCCGCACCCCCGTCCGTGCGGGAGGCCGGCGCCGCACAACCGGCCAGCCGCGCCGCGAACCGGCCGCCCGGGGCCAGCGCGGCGACCGCGTGGGCGTCGGCCGCCGTGTCGACGTCGCGCAGGCGGGGCAGGTCGCGGACCCGCAGGCCCGCCGCGACGAGCCGGTCCCGCTGGACCGCCCCCGTCGCGGAGGTCGACATGGGCACGCCCCGCAGCAGCGCCGGGTCGGGGCGGGCCAGGCCGAGGGCCCAGAAGCCGCCGTCCTCGGCCGGGCCGAACCAGGCGTCGCAGCCGGTGAAGTCCACGGCGAGCAGCTCCGGCGTCACCTGCGGCGTGTCCATGCCGATGAGCAGGGCCGGACCGGCACAGCGCGCGAACGCGTCCGCCAGCCGCTCGTCGAGACCGCCCGCGCACTGCGGTACGACGTCGAAGCCGGGCGGCAGCCAGGGGCCGGGCTCCCCGTCGAGGACGAGGACCCTGCGCCCGGCCGGGGCCGCCGCCACCGCGTCCAGGGTGTCGGCGAGGGACGCCTCGGCGAGGGACGCGGCCTGACGGGGCGTGAAGGGCGGGGTGAGCCGGGTCTTGACCCGGCCGGGGCGCGGCTCCTTGGCGATGACGAGCAGCGCGGTCACCGTACGCCCCTCCCCACGGCCGGAGCCTCGCCGGGCGCCTCGCCCAGCACCCGGCTCATGTCCCGTACCGCCTGCCAGGTGCCCCGCCATGTGCCCGTCACCTTCGAGGCACCGGTGCGCGGCAGATACGGCACGTCGTACTCGGCGATCCGCCAGCCGGCGTCGGCCGCGCGCACCACCATCTGGAGCGGATAGCCGCTGCGCCGGTCGGTGAGACCGAGGGCGAGCAGCGGCTCGCGGCGGGCGGCGCGCAGGGGACCGAGGTCGTGCAGCCGCAGCCCGGTGCGGCGGCGCAGCATCCGCGCGAGCGCGAGGTTCCCGGCACGGGCGTGCGCGGGCCACGCGCCCCGCCCCCGCGGTCGCCGCCGCCCGAGAACCAGGTCGGCGCCGCCGCCTCGCACCTCGCGCACGAAGGGGACGAGGAGCGAAGGGTCGAGGGAGGCGTCGCAGTCGCAGAAGCACACCACGTCGGCGGTGGCGGCCATCAGCCCGGCGTGGCAGGCCGCGCCGAAGCCCCGGCGCGGCTCGTGCACGACCGTCGCGCCCAGCGCGCGGGCGACCTGGGCCGAGCCGTCGGTGGAACCGTTGTCGACGACGAGTGCGCGCCAGCCCGGCGGGATCCGTTCGAGCACCCAGGGCAGGGCCTCGGCCTCGTTCAGGCAGGGCAGCACCACGTCGACGTCCGAAGGAGTCGTCGTCACGGTCTCACCCTACGAACGCGAAACGGGCATACCGGACTCCCGCTCCTTACGAAACGCGGACGTCGACGGCCGAGGGGCGTCCGGACGGGCCATCGCCGGCGGCCCGGTGCGACGCTGGAACCATGCAGCAGCCGCAACAGCACGAGGAGACCCCGGAGGGGACCCCGCGGGTCCTGGTCGTCGACGACGACCCGACCGTCGCCGAGGTCGTCGCCGGGTACCTGGACCGCGCCGGTTACGTCGTCGACCGCGCCGGCGACGGCCCGGCCGCCCTCACCCGCGCCGCCGCGCACTGGCCGGACCTGGTCGTCCTCGACCTGATGCTGCCCGGGATGGACGGCCTGGAGGTGTGCCGACGGCTGCGCGGACACGGGCCGGTCCCGGTCGTCATGCTCACCGCCCGCGGTGACGAGGACGACCGCATCCTGGGCCTGGAGGTCGGCGCCGACGACTACGTCACCAAGCCCTTCAGCCCCCGCGAACTGGTGCTGCGCGTGGAGTCGGTGCTGCGCCGCAGCCGGCCCGCCGCCCCCGGGCACCGGCTGGGAGCAGCCGGTCTGACCGTCGACCCGGCAGCCCGCCGGGCCACCAAGAACGGCACCGAACTCGCCCTCACCCTCCGCGAGTTCGACCTGCTCTCCTTCTTCCTGCGGCACCCGGGGCGGGCCTTCGGCCGCGAGGACCTGATGCGCGAGGTGTGGGGGTGGGACTTCGGCGACCTGTCGACCGTCACGGTCCACGTCCGCCGCCTGCGCGGCAAGGTCGAGGACGACCCGGCCCGGCCCCGCCTGATCCAGACCGTGTGGGGCGTGGGCTACCGCTTCGACCCCACGGGAGCGGAGGCCGGATCGTGAACGACACGCTCCTCATCGCCCTGTACGCCTTCGCCGGTGCCGCGGCCACCGGCCTGGCCGGGGCCGGGGTGCTGCGCCTGATCCGGCGCCGGTCGCTCACCGCCTCGCTCGCCGTGGTCGCGGCGGTCGGCGTCGTCGCGATGCTCGCGGGCACGCTCGCCGTCGCCTGGGCGATGTTCCTCTCCCCGCACGACCTGACCGTCGTCACGACCGTCGTCGCCATGGCGGCCGTCGTCTCCCTGGCCACCGCGCTGCTGCTGGGCCGCTGGGTCGTCGCCCGCAGCCGCGCACTCGCCGTGGCCGCACGCTCCTTCGGCGACGGCGGGAACTTCGCCGCCCCCGTCGGCCCGACGACCGCCGAACTGGACCACCTGAGCCGCGAACTGGCCGCCACCAGCGCCAGACTCGCCGAATCCCGGGAGCGGGAACGCGCGTTGGAGACCTCCCGGCGGGAACTCGTCGCCTGGATCTCGCACGACCTGCGCACCCCGCTGGCCGGTCTGCGGGCCATGTCGGAGGCCCTGGAGGACGGCGTCGCCGCCGACCCCGGCCGCTATCTGAAGCAGATCCGCACCGAGGTCGAACGCCTCAACGACATGGTGGGCGACCTCTTCGAACTCTCCCGCATCCACGCCGGCGCGCTCGCCCTGGCACCCAGCCGGATCTCCCTGTACGACCTGGTGGGCGACGCGCTGGCGGGAGCCGACCCGCTCGCCCGGGAGCACGGGGTGCGGCTGGTGGGCGGCCGTATCGAGCCGGTGCCGGTGGAGGTGGACGGCAAGGAGATGAGCCGGGTGCTGGGCAACCTGCTGGTCAACGCCATCCGCCGGACCCCGGCCGACGGCACGGTCGCCGTCAGCGCGGAACGCTCCACCGAGGGCGTGGTGCTGTCCGTGACGGACGGCTGCGGCGGCATCCCCGACGAGGACCTGCCGCGCGTCTTCGACACCGGCTGGCGCGGCACACACGCCCGGACGCCCCCGGCCGGAGCGGGCCTCGGCCTCGCCATCGTCCGGGGGATCGTGGAGGCGCACCAAGGCCGGGCCAGCGTACGGAACATCCCCGGCGGCTGTCGTTTCGAGGTGGTGCTGCCCGCGGCCGCTTCGTAACGCGGGCAGCACCACCGGTCCATCGGGGGGCCTACGCCTCCCGCATCCCGGCCCGCGCGAACTCCGCCATGCCCTCCTCGAACCCGACCGCCGGCTTCCAGCCCGACTCGGCTCGCAGTCGCGACGAGTCCGCTGTGATGTGCCGTACGTCCCCGAGCCGGTACTCGCCGGTGACGACGGGCTCGGGCCCGCCGTACGCGGCGGCCAGCGCCCGGGCCATCTCCCCGACGGTGTGCGGGTCGCCGCTGCCGGTGTTGTACGCCGTCAGCACACCCGGGGCGGCCTCCGCCTCCAGGACCACGGCATTGGCCGCCGCCACGTCCCGGACGTGCACGAAGTCCCTGCGCTGCCGCCCGTCCTCGAACACGCGCGGTGCCTCGCCCCGGGCGAGCGCCGAGCGGAAGAAGGAGGCGACACCGGCGTACGGGGTGTCGCGGGGCATGCCGGGCCCGTACACGTTGTGGTAGCGCAGCGACACCGCCGAGCCGCCCGTGCAGCGGGCCCAGGCGGCGGCCAGGTGTTCCTGGGTCAGCTTGGTCGTCGCGTACACGTTCCTCGGGTCGGCCGGGGCGTCCTCGCCGACCAGCCCGGGGACGAGGTCCGCCCCGCACACCGGGCACGGCGGCTCGAACCGGCCGGCGCCGAGGTCGGTGACGGCACGCGGCCCGGGCCGTACGACCCCGTGCCGGGGGCACTCGTACCGCCCCTCCCCGTAGACCACCATCGACCCGGCCAGCACGAGACGCCGTACATCCGCCTCCGCCATGGCGGTGAGGAGTACGGCGGTCCCGAGGTCGTTGTGGGAGACGTACTCCGCCGCGTCGGCGACCCCGTCGCCGAGCCCGACCCTCGCGGCCTGGTGACACACCGCGTCCACCCCGGCCAGGGCACGGCCGACGGCGGCCGGAACCCGTACGTCGGCACCGGCGTCCTCCCGCACGTCGAACACGACCGCCTCGTGCCCGCGCTCCCGCAGGGCCGCGACCACATGGGACCCGATGAACCCGGCACCGCCGGTGACCAGTACACGCATACGGCCACGCTAGGCCCGCGACCCCGGCGCACCACGGGACCGCGCCCGTACGTCACGACTCCGTAAGGTCGGTCACGGCGACACGGTCTGCGAAGCCGTCGCCCACGCGAACCCGTCCGGGTCGGTGAAGGGCCCGGTGTCGCCGTTGACCGTGAGCCGGTGCGATCCGGTGCCGTCGGGAGCGACGCCGACGAGCTTGGCCAGGCCCCGGCGCTTGTACAGCGCCGGCTTGACCGAGCCCGGCCCGGTGGCGAACTCGACGTACCTGCTGCCGAAGCTCTTCGCGACGGGGAGGCCGTGCTCGACGTAGAACCGCTTGCTCCGGGCCATGTCCGCGACCCCCAGCAGGAGCACGATCTCGTCGATCCGCCGGGTGGCCGGGCCGGTGTCCTTCTTCGACGACGACGCGACCTGCCAGATCGTCCCGTCCGGTGCCTGCACGACACCCCCGTAACCCCACAGCGACCTGGCGGCGGGCTTCAGCGTCGTGGCACCGGCCTCCACGGCGGCGTCGACGAGGGCGTTGACATCGGCCGGCTGGGACACCACGAGCGACAGGGTGAACCCGCGGAAGCCGGCCGCAGGAGCCTTTGAGGCCCGCACGCGCACCTGTCCGTCCAGTCCGAACGCGCTGCTGTAGAAGCGGCGGGCGGCGGCGGGGTCGTCCACTTCGAGGGTGACGGATTCGATGGAAGTCATGACACCGACGCTAGGCACGGCTCGGGACCCGCGCTTCTCGATTCCTGACCGGAACGAGGACGCCCCCGGCTCACTTACCGGCTTCGGGGCCGTACCACTGGAGTGCCTGGCCGGTGACGGCGGCGATGCACTCGAAGTCCCGGTCACGGTGCAGGAGTGTCAGTCCTTGCAGCTCGGCTGTGGCGGCCACCACGAGGTCGACGGCTCCGGCGCTGCGGTGCTGTCCGCGCTCGGTGAGGATCTCCTGGACCTGCCAGGCGCGGTCGTATGCGCGGTCGTCCACCGGCACCCAGCCGAAGAGCAGGCGCATGTCCTCGATGCCCTGTGTGCGGTCGGCGGCGGAGCGAGCGCTGTAGAAGAACTCCAGCTCGGTAACGGGGCAGGTGGCGATGAGCCCGGCTGCCGCCGCCTGGTCCCACCCGTACTGCTCGGCGTCGCCGCGCAGCAGCCGGGCGAGCGCGCTGGTGTCGATCAGGAACTGCGCGGCGTTCACCGGCGGTAGTTCCCCTTGTCCTCGAAGATGTCCAGATCGAAGGCGCCTTCCTCCGCCGCCGCCCGCAGCCGGGTGAGGGCCAGCGCCCGGCGCCGGTTCTCGAGCACTTCGCGCAGGGCGGTATTGACCGTCTCCTTCTTGGTGCTGGTACCGAGCGCCTTGGCCACGTCCGCCACCAGCTGGTCATCGAGGTCGATCACGGTCCGACTCATCGGATGCACCTCCATGGATATCATCGATGCATCCAAGGATATCTCTCCTCGCGTATCGATGGACTGGCCGGGCCCGAGCTGGTCCAGCCGGGCAGGATGCCCGGTCGCACGCCTGCCGTCGTCAGCGCACGGGCCGCCGACCCGCGCGCCGGGACAGCCGTACCGCGAAGAAGATGACGTCGACGGCGAGGAGCACGATGCCGATGGCGAGGAGATAGCCGAGGCCGTCCGCTGCCACGCCGATGATTCCCAGGGCGACGGCCACGAGGACGACCAGAAGGAAGAGCGCCATCACCGCGGACCACCTCTCCTGTGCCACGCGCCTGCGGTCAACGGCGGGCGAGCCGGCGTTCGCCCCCTGCTCCCGCCTGGTACGTCATGCCGTAGTGCTGGAAGATCTCCTCCTCCCGCTCGGCCGGCAGGACGTCGTCCGTGCCGATCGAGGGGGCTTTGCGCACCTGTCCCCTGGCGTAGGGCACCTGGACGTAGCCCGGCCCGAGAACGGCGTCGTCGAGGGGGACGAAGACCAGGCGCCGGCGGCTGGGCAGCCCGGTCCGGACGGTGGCCATGGCCGGTTGGTCGGTGGCGGTGTCCACGTAGACCGCTTCGAGCATGCCGATCTTGTGCTGCTTGGGGTCGACCACGTCGTGGTCACGCCATTCGCGGATGTCAGCTGAACGGATCATGCCGCGCCCCCTGTCTGGTTCGCGCAATTCGTCAGGTGATCAGCGGGGATCGGCGACGGACCCTTCGGGCGCGTCGTGACCGGCACGGCGGCGGTACTCGGCGTTGATGCGCTGAGCTTCCTCGAGCTGGTCCTCGAGGATGACGATGCGGCAGGCGGCCTCGATCGGGGTGCCCCGGTCGACGAGCTCGCGGGCGCGCGCGGCGATGCGCAGCTGGTAGCGGGAGTACCGGCGGTGTCCGCCCTCCGAGCGCAGCGGAGTGATCAGACGAGCCTCACCGATGGCGCGGAGGAAGGCCGGGGTGGTGCCGAGCATCTCGGCGGCCCGCCCCATGGTGTACGCGGGGTAGTCGTCGTCGTCCAGACGATCGCTGAGCGGGGTATCTGCTGTCATGTCACCTCGTAGTACAACGCGTCGAGGGGCCCTGGTGCCGTACGGCACCAGGGCCCCGAAGGAAATTGAACACCATCTGTCGGCCCTAATGCTGCGCCGACCTTCTGTTTCCGCTACCGGCCCTGCAGGAGGGGGTGTGCGGGGATCGCGGCTGCGTGACCGGGGACCACCTTCCAATCCGGGGTCTTGCGGTACCCGGCCGAGCGCTGCTCGCGCCGGGCGATCCTGATGGCGTCTGCTCCTCCGTCCTTCTCCGATCAGTGATCCGTGTCAACGAGAAAAAGGCTAACCGGGGCAGTGTCCAATGTCTACTCTGACAAGAGTAGATTTTTGTTCGCTGGAGGCGCAGATTCCCTGTGGCGCATCCTGTGACCCACAAGGACGGCGGGACGGCACGACGACGAGGGCCCTGCCGACGCGCGTCGGCAGGGCCCTCATCGGGATCGGGTGGGGCGGGGCGTCCGCCCGTCCTCACGCGTCCAGGGACGCGGCGCCGAGCAGTGCCGACGCGGTCTGGAGCGGAGTGGCCGCGCGCACGGGCGCGGCCTCGGGCTGGGCGTGGCAGGTGAAGCCGAGGCGGGTCATGGCCCGGACGACCTCGCCGGCGGTGAAGTCGCGGGGGTCCTGCCGGGTGATGACCTGGCCCACCTGCTTGACGGGGTAGCGGCGACGGCCGATGGTCACGGACTCACCCGTGACGAGCTCGGGCGTGATGCCCTTCATCGAGGCCAGCACCCCGTTCTTCGTCAGGTCGAACGGGTACCGGGCGATGACACAGCGCATGATGCCCCTCAGGGAGAAGGAGAACGGGCCGAACGGGCGAGGCGGATCAGCCGGAGAGGGCGAGGACGCCCGGGGTCCGGTCGTGCTCCCCGAGGACGGCGATCCGGGGGACGGGCGAGGCGAGCGGCCCGCCGAGGACGTCACGCAGCCGGGTGCGGTCCGTGTACGCGGAGCTGCCGCGGTGAACGGCGAGTTCGGCTCGGGTGACCCAGCCCGTGCACTGGTCGTCCGCGTCGCACAGGAGGAGGTGCTCGACCCGGGCGCCGGCCATGACGGACAGGGCGACCTCGACGGTCATGTCGTCCCGGACCCGGGGGCCGGACGCGTCCATGCCGTCGATCACGGTCACGGGGCAGGGATCCGTCTGCCGGCGCTGTGTCTGAACCGGTGTCAAAGCTGCCTCCTCGAAAGAGCTGCGGGGCGACTGCCGACCGACGCCACTAGGCCGCCGGGTCGTAGGCGGGCCGCTGCGCCGTGCGCCGCCCCGCCTGTCCGGTGGGGCGCCCCCGGGAGGGGCGGCGGCCCCGGGACGAGGGCGCCCCGGACGACGCGCCACGGCGGGGATGTGCCGGGGCGGGTGCGGTGATGACGACGGGGACACCGGACGGCGTCTGGGCGCCCGTGATGCGGCTCAGTTCCGCCTCACCCGAACGCACCGGCGTGACCTGGGGGGTGATGGCGGCCGAGGCCATCAGCCGGTTCATGCCGCGGCGCTGGCCGGGTGTCACGAGGGTGACGACGCTGCCGGACTCGCCTGCGCGGGCGGTACGGCCGCCGCGGTGCAGGTAGTCCTTGTGGTCGGTGGGCGGATCCACGTTGACGACGAGGTCGAGGTTGTCGACGTGGATGCCGCGGGCCGCGACGTTGGTCGCCACCAGCACCGTCACATGGCCGGTCTTGAACTGCGCGAGCGTCCGCGTGCGCTGCGGCTGGGACTTGCCGCCGTGCAGAGCCGCGGCGCGGACGCCGTTGTTCAGCAGGTGCTCGGTCAGCCGGTCCACGGCGCGCTTGGTGTCCAGGAACATGATCACCCGGCCGTCCCGCGCCGCGATCTCGGTCGTCGTGCGGTGCTTGTCCGCTTCGTGAACGTGGAGCACATGGTGCTCCATCGTGGTGACCGCACCTGCCGACGGGTCGACGGAGTGGACCACCGGGTCCGTCAGGTAGCGGCGGACGAGCAGGTCGACGTTGCGGTCCAGGGTGGCCGAGAAGAGCATCCGCTGCCCCTCGGGTCGCACCTGGTCGAGCAGTGCGGTGACCTGGGGCATGAAGCCCATGTCGGCCATCTGGTCGGCCTCGTCCAGGACGGTGATGGCGACGTCGTCCAGCCGGCAGTCGCCACGGTCGATGAGGTCCTTGAGCCGCCCCGGCGTCGCGACGACGACCTCGGCGCCGGCCCGCAGCGCCCCCGCCTGCCTGCCGATCGACATGCCGCCGACCACGGTGGCCAGCTTCAGCCGCACGGAGCGGGCGTACGGGGTGAGCGCGTCGGTCACCTGCTGGGCGAGCTCGCGGGTGGGGACGAGGACCAGGGCGAGCGGCTGCCGGGGGGCCGCGCGCCGGCCGGCGGTACGGGCCAGCAGCGCGAGGCCGAAGGCGAGGGTCTTGCCCGATCCCGTTCGCCCGCGGCCGAGGACGTCACGTCCGGCGAGGGAGTTCGGCAGGGTCGCGCCCTGGATGGGGAACGGTACGGTCACGCCCTCGTGGCCGAGCGCGGCCAGCAGCGGCGCCGGCAGGGCGAGGTCGGCGAACGCCTCGACGGCGGGCAGCGCCGGCGTGGTCGTCACCGGCAGCGCGAACTCCCCCTGGGGAGCGGCCGGTCGGCGGTCGTAGCCCCTGGAGCGCCGCGGAGCGCCGGAGCCCTTGGGGGCAGCACCCCGGGAGCGGTCGTAGGTGCGGGGCGTGCGGGTGGTGCGTGCGCGGTTCAAGCGGAACCTTCCTCGATGGAGCTCGTAGGCACGTAGCAAGGAATTTCCGCAGCAAAAACAAACGGCGCAGAGAATCGCGAGAACGAGCCTGAGATGTTGAGCGCGGCGTTCTTGTCGCGCGCCCTGAAAAGCAGCGAGCTGGGGCCCGCACCCCAAGGTGCGGGCCCCAGCTGCGAAATATGCGTTGCTGCCGCGATGTCAGGCGGGAACGATGTTCTCGGCCGTCGGGCCCTTCTGGCCCTGGGCGATGTCGAAGGACACCTTCTGGCCTTCCAGCAGCTCACGGAAGCCCTGGGCAGCGATGTTCGAGTAGTGGGCGAAGACGTCGGCGCCGCCGCCGTCCTGCTCGATGAAGCCGAAGCCCTTTTCCGCGTTGAACCACTTCACGGTGCCAGTAGCCATGTTAATTCTCCTTCGGAGACGATGTTCGGAATTCGCCCTGTGCGGATCCCGCGTCGCCGTGCTGATTACCCCGTAGGAAAATGAACCTTTTGGCAACCACACCTGCAACTGAGATCGACAGTAGCATGGCGCGACCGACCCCGTACGGTTCGCTGATTTCGCCCCGGTCGGCGATCGAGGAATACTCGCCGGGGGCCGCGCCAATTTCTCATCTCACAAAAACAGATATTGGCCCCGCGGGGATGCACTGTTCCTGTCGCTGCCTCCGCGTGCAGCGCCATGACCTCCCTCGATGAGCCTTGCGCCGCGACCGTCCCCAGGGACGGACGGGACCGCGGCGAACGCGCCGGAACCCCGCGATCGCGAGGAAGGTCACATCGGCGTTCGGGTGACAGCAGTCCGTCGCGAGCGGCGGAGGTCCTGTCACCCGCTGCTTCCCGGGCTGTGCGGCTGGAGGAGCTGGTCCACGGGTGCGTAGTCGTCGGTGAGCGGTTGGGCGTCGCCGGTCCAGGAGGTGAGGTCGTCGCCGGTGGTGATCTTCCAGCTGGTCTGCCGGGCGTTCAGCGCTCGCTGGGTCGCGCGCGGGTCGACCGGCCGGTCGGAGGCGATCACCACCAGATTGCCGCCCTGGGGGGTGACGGTCGGGTGGAGGCCGATGTCGGCGGGTTCGCCGACGAGGGCGACGTGCTCGAAGGTCTCGCGGAGGGTGGCCACTTCGGCCCGGGCGAACGCCAGACCACCGTGATCGATGAGGTTGGCGACGTACAGGCCGTCCTCCTTGAGCACCCGCCGTACATCGGTCATCGCTTCGACCGTGGTGAGGTGCCACGGCACGCTGACGCCCCCGAAGGCGTCGCCGACGACGAGGTCACGACTGCCGGTGTCCAGTCGCCGCAGGCCGAGCCTGCCGTCCTCGACGCGTACGTCGATACCGGCGTCCGACTTCAGACCGAGCCGGTCGCGGTCGATGCGCACGACCCCGCTGTCGATCTCGGACACGAGGCTGCGCGTCCCGGGCCGGGTGGCAGCGAGGTAACGGGGAAAGGTGAGCCCGCCGCCGCCCACGTGGTGGGCGGCGAGTGGCTCGCCTTCGGGGAAGGCGGCATCGACCACCGCCGCGATGGCGCGCACGTACTCGAACTCGAGGAAGGTCGGGTCGTCGAGGTCGACGTAGGAGTGTCGCAGGCCGTCCAGGACGAGTGTGCGGCCGCTGTCCCGGTCGGGGTCCGCGACGATCCGTGCGCAGTGGTACCTGGTCTCCGCGTCGCAGCCACCGGGCGCGACGGTGGTGGCGAGGCCGCCGGCCACGACCACGAGTGTCAGGGCAGGGGTGCCGCTCCACCCACGCGCGCGCCACTCGACCACCGCCGAGCCGGCCACCAGCAGAACGCCGAGGCCGATCAGTATGCCGCTGACCGGCAACCGCGAGACGAGGACGAAGCCGGTGAGGACGGTGCCGACGATGGCGCCGACGGTGCCGACGCCGGACAGCCGGCCGACGACCGTTCCGGTCTCGGCGAGGCTGGTGAGACGCAACTTGGTCACGATCGGCGTCACCGCCGAGAGCAGCGCGCCCGGCACGAGGATGGTCAGCGACGCGATCAGCAGGAGCACCGCCGGCGCCCACTCCGCACTGGTGCGCAGCACGGCGGGGGTGAGCGCGACGACCGCTCCCGACACTCCGAGCGCGGGGCCCAGGAGCCGGCGTGGATCGACCTGGTCCGCGATGCGCCCGCCCAGCCAGGAGCCGAAAGCGATCGCGGTGAGGGCGATGCCGATCACCATCGTGCTGGTCTCGAGGGTGAGGCCGAGGTAGGGAGCCAGCAGCCGCAGAGCGACGATCTCGACCACCAGGACCGCGGCCGACGACCCGAACACCAGCAGGGCGGCGGCACGGGAACCCAGGCCGTCGCTGTGAGGCGTGCCCCCGGCGACAGACGAGGAAGACGATCCGGTCACGGGCGCATCCTCGCACGGGCCGGGCCACCCGGGGGCCGGCTTGACCGCGGTCGCCGAGGGCACGCCTCCTAGCCGGCCCGTGCGGCGGTCCACGTGATGTGCGGGGGCTCGACGCGTCCGCACAGCGGCCCGCCCCGCGCGTCGGTCAGGCCGAGGCGTCCGACCAGCAGTCCCTCGCGTGCGGCGGCGGCGAGTACGTCGGCGGGGACGACGTCGAGCATGAGCTTGGCGCGGCGGAACATCGTGAAGGTGCCCGAGTCGTCGACCGTGCCCCAGGACAGGTAGACGAACCGCCGGCCCAGACGGTCCTGCACGTAGGGGCCTTCGACCTCGGTGCCGGTCGTCGAGGTGCTCGTGGTGCACTCCAGGGTCCAGGTCGCGGACGGTGCGTCGCCGGGCTGTGGGTCGAGGAGTTCGGCCGGGCGGTCGCGGCGTTGCACGGCGACGTGGAGGTCGCCGTGGGCGGGGCCTTCGCCGTCGGCGGAGGCGGGGCGGGTGAGGCCGGGCAGGTCGACGGCGTCGATGCGGATGCGCATACGGGCCATCATCCCGCCCTCGTCCCGCGCGATGCCGGCGGAGCGGTTTCACGCCCTCGGGGCGTTCCGGGGCAGGCAGCTGAATAGGATGTGCACTCATGTCGAACCCTGATGAGCTGCTCGTCGCCATCTCCGCCGCGGTTGAGTCCGAGCGAAGCAATCAGATGTCACTGACCGTGGTCGTCGGCGGCGCCGTCATCACCGGCCGACTCGCTCCCGAGGCCGTGTGGAGGGAGCGGGTGGCGGACGTCCTGAAGGACTCGGAGCGGCTCGGCCCGTTCGCCGACGTCTTCGCCCGCGGCCCACGAGAGCATCGGCCCGGCCGCAGCGAGGCGCCCACGCACCTGCACTTCCATCTCGCCCGGATCTTGCAGGGCAGTCTCGGTATCCCCGAGACGGGTGGCATGTACCGAGTCGCGATCAAGGACGTCAGCGCATGGACCGTGGGCGACTTCAGCTACATCGACCGGTGAGTCGCTGACCCCGCCCCGTTCGTCGTGCAGGCCCGGTGTGTCGGTGTAGCCCCGCCCCGCGGGCTCGGGCTGGAGGCACTCGGAGACGATCAGGCCGGCGGAGGCGCGTCGGCCGTAGTACTCGGCCATCATCTCGGTGGCGCTCAGGCCCTCGCCGTAGGCGCGGCGCGGGTCAGCGGCGCCATCGCGACGCGGTCGGGCAGCGGCGCAGGCAGGTCGATCTCCGCCGAGACGAGCTGGACCCACTCCGTCTCCGGCCGCTGCGCCGGCGCCAGCACCGCGCCACCCTCTGGTCGGACACGCCGAGAGCACGCGCCTGACGCCGCGAGGCCGCCCTCCGGGCGACGACGGGAATTGTCAGACCGGCCCTAGTGCCCCGGCAGGCACCGTTTGCCCGTCAAGGAGCGGCGTCCGGTGCGTCATACGATGTCCGCGCGGGAAACGGACGGCGGTGGAAGGGAGACCGGGCGTGGCTGAGCAGCGGCAGCGTCCCCGGCGGCGGGGGCAGGGTGAGCTGGAGGCGCTGGTCCTGTCGGCGCTGCGGGAGGCGGACGGCCCGGCGACAGCCGGCTGGGTGCAGGAGCGCCTGGGCGGAGACCTCGCCTACACGACCGTCATCACCATCCTGACCCGGCTGCTCGCCAAGGGGGCGGTCACCCGGGAGCGCGCCGGCCGGTCCTTCGCCTGGACGCCCGCGTCGGACCAGGCGGGCCTGGCCGCCCACAAGATGCGCAAGGTGCTGGACTCCGAGGGCGACCGCGAGGCGGTGCTGGCCAGCTTCGTGACCGGCCTGGGCCCGGACGACGAGCGGCTGCTGCGGGAGCTGCTGGGTCAGTCGAGGAACGAAGGGGAAGACTGAAGCCTCATGGGGGTGTTCGTCTTTCTGCCGCTCGTGCTGCCCTTGACGGCGTGGCCGATCGCGCGCCTGGCCGAGCAGCATCTGCATCCACGGACCGCGACCCGGCTGCTGACCGGGGTGGCCGCGGTGATGGCGGCGTGCAGCACGCTGTGCCTCGGCCTGGTGATGGTGGTCGGCACCGCCCAACTCCCCGGAAACCCCCTGCCCGACGGCTGGTCGGACCCCGAGGTGCGCGCGGCGGTCCCCTACGACGAGGTCGTCGGCAAGGCGGCGATCCCCGCGCTCGTCGTGGTGCTGGTGGCGTGCGGTCGGACGGTGTGGCGGCACGGCCGGGTGCGCCGCCGGGCCCACCGGGCGCTGGCCGGGCTGCGTGAGACGGAGGTGGCCGTCCTTCCGGACGACATGCCGTACGCCTACGCGCTGCCGGGCGGTCGGCGGGATCGTGTGGTCGTGACGACGGCCATGCTGGACTGCCTCGAACCGGCCGAGCGCCGGGCGCTGTTCGCTCACGAGCGGGCCCATCTGACCGCCCGCCATCACCGCTTCCTCCTCGCGGTCCAGCTGGCCGCGCGGGCCAATCCCTTCCTGCGTCCGCTGCGGACGGCGGTGTCGTACACGGCGGAACGGTGGGCCGACGAGGACGCGGCCCAGGTGGTCGGCAGCCGCCGGGCCGTGGCGTGTGCGATCGGCAAGGCGGCCCTGGTGTCCCGTGGCACCCCGGTGGCGACCCTGGCCGGCTTGGCTGCGGCGGGACCGGTGCCGCGCCGGGTGGCGGCCCTGCTCGGACCCGCTCCGACCGTGCGCAGCTGGCCGTCGTTGTTCACGTCGGTGGGTGCGGCGGCGTGGGGAGCGGCGGTGGGGGCCGCCGTGTCAGCGATGTCGTCGGCGAACTCCGCGGTGACGATGGTCCTCATCCTGCACGCGGCCACGCCCCTTTGAGCCGCGCGAGCCGGCGACACCAGCCGGCCCCTCGCACGGCCCGGGTGGGTCAGAGGTCGAACTCGTGGGGCGGGAGGCCGAGGGCGTAGCACGCCTCGCGGACCACGGCCTGTTCGTCCTTGTCGAAGTCGCCGTCGGCGCCGCCGATGACGATGCCGATCTGGACGACGGCCCGTGCTTCGGCGGGCTTCTTCCCGGCCTTGGCGATCTCCTGCATGACGCTCACCTTGCCGAAGTCGAAGTCGGTGGTGAGCTTGTCGAGGTTCTCCTCGAAGCGGCGGCGCAGGTCGTCGGCGGGGAAGTTCCGCAGCACCTCGTTGGTGGCGATGAGCTGGGCCACGCGCTGCCGCTCGGAGGGGTCGACGGTGCCGTCGGCGGCGGCGACGAGGGCGCACATCGCCATGCTCGCGTCGCGGAAGGCGCCGCTCTTGAGGTCGTTCTTCCTCGCCATGAGCTGGGTCTGCATCGTCGATGCGGATTCCTTGAGGCGGTCCCACAGGGCCATGAGAACTCCGTACGTGTCGGCAGGACGCCCGGGCCGGGGCGTCCCGGACTGCGTTTCTTCTACAATACTGTAGAAGTTATCGGCAGGGGGCGGAGCCGTGCGCCCGCCCCCTGCCGGTGCGTCCGCCCGCCCCCTGCCGAGGTGTCCTTCAGCGTCTGCCGGGGCCCGCTGTCAGCCCTCGTCCTCCTCGTCGCCCTCGAAGAAGTCCCCGACCTCGTCGACGACTTCGCCGGCGACCATGCCGCCGACGACACCGACCGCGAGTCCGGCGGCGCCCGCGGCGACGGCGGTGCCCATGCCGGGGCCGGAACGGCGGTGGTCGTCGTGGTGGTCACCGTGCCCGTAGTGCCCGCCGTGCCCCTGCCCGGCGTACGGGTCACCGTGGCCGTAGGCACCGTGGGAGCCCTGCGACGCCCGGTGCTCGACCAACTGGCGGATCCAGCCGTCGACTTCGGCGTCCCAGTCGCGCGCGTCCTGGTGCCCGACCGTGAAGCGGGTCAGCGCGTCATGGCCGCCGGAGAAGAAGCCGCCGCGCTTGTCGGCCTCCAGGACGACCTCCAGGCCGGCCGGGTTGGCCAGGAAGGTCACCTCGATCTCGTTCACCCGGTGCGCGTACTGCGGCGACGGGGTGATCTCGATCTCCTGGTAGAAGGGCAGTTGCTGACCGGTGCCGCCGATGCGTCCGTACTCCAGGTCGGCGGACTTGAAGCCGAAGCCGAGCCGGCCGAGCGCTTCGAGGATCGCCTCCTGGGCGGGCAGCGGACCGACGGTCAGCGGGTCCAGGTCGCCCTTGTCCTTGGCGCCGGCCACCGACAGTTCCGTACGCACGCCGAGGACGATCCCCAGCGCCTGCCCGTGCAGTTCGGTGATCGGCGTCTCCCACGGCAGCGTCACGCTGAACGGCACGCTGCGCTGCTCGCCCTCGGCGAGCCGGAAGCCGCCGCCGACGGTGAACCGGTCGAAGGCGACGACGCCTTCGCTCTCGCCGTGAGCGTGCTCGGCCTCGACCCGGGCGATCAGCTCCAGGGTGATGTGCTCGATGTCGAAGTCGGCCTTGCCGCCCTCGAGACGGACCTGGCCGGTGAGCGTGCCGCCGGGCCGCGCGGGCCCCGGGTCGAGGATCGTGTCGACCGTGGGGCCGCCCACGCCGAGCGAGCCGAGCAGTCGTTTGAACACCATGGTGGCGTCCACTCCTTAAACGTGCGTGTTCGCGGTGTGAGGTCCGCTCGAGCGGACCTTCTACAGACACGTAGAAGCATAGGGGTTTTTGCTCCTCCTTTACAGTTGGTGTAGAGGCAGGCAATCCTGTTTCCACCCACTGTCTGCATGTGTGTTTCGAGAAGGAGCGACGTTCCCCCGATGGGTGAGCCTCCCAGTACCAGCCGTGCCGTTCCCCGCTGGACTCATGCGCGTGAGGGAGCGGGGGTGGCGCGGTGACCGAGATCCTGCTGCTCCTGCTGGCCCTCCTCCTCACACTGGCCTGCGCGGTGTTCGTCGCGGCCGAGTTCTCCTTGACCACCGTGGAGCGCGCCGACCTGGAGCGCGCCGCCGAGGCGGGCGAGCGGGGCGCGGAGGGTGCGCTGAAGGCCGTACGGCGTCTGACGACGCAGCTCTCCGGCGCTCAGTTGGGCATCACCGTCACCTCTCTGGTGATCGGCATGCTCGCCGAACCGTCCCTCGCCGCGCTGCTGCGTGGCCCGCTGCGGGCGATCGGCCTGGGCGGTGCCGCCTCCTCGGTCGCGACCGTGCTGGGCGTGGTCGTCTCCACCGTCGTGCTGATGGTCGTCGGTGAGCTGGTGCCGAAGAACTGGGCGATCTCACGTCCACTGGCGGTCGCCAAGGTGGTCGCCGGTCCGCAGCGTGCCTTCACGGCCGCCTTCGGCCCGTTCATCGGGCACCTGAACGGCACCGCGAACCGTTTCGTACGCCGCTTCGGGCTGGAGCCGGCGGAGGAACTGGCCTCCGCCCGCACCGCCGAGGAACTGGGCGCGCTGGCCCGGCACTCGGCCGCCGAAGGGGCCCTGGAGGCGGACTCGGCGGAGTTGTTCGTACGGACGCTGCATCTGAGCGAGCTGACAGCGGAGAACGTGATGACGCCGAGGGTCGACGTCAAGGCCCTGGAGGTCCACGCGACGGCCGCCGACGCCGCGAATCTCTCCCACGCGACCGGGCTGTCCCGCTTTCCCGTCTACCGCGACAGCCTGGACGAGGTGGTGGGCTCCGTCCACATCCGGGACGTGCTCGCCCTGGAGCCGGAGCAGCGGGCCGCCACGCCGGTGACGGAACTGACGGCGGAGCCCTTGCTGGTGCCCGACAGCCTCCCCGCCGACCGGCTGCTGGAGCGGCTGCGCGCGCACCGCACCATGGCCGTGATCATCGACGAGTACGGCGGCACGGCGGGCGTGGCGACCGTGGAGGACATCGTCGAGGAGGTCGTCGGCGAGGTCCGCGACGAGCACGATCCCTTCGAGGCGCCCGACCTGGTACCCGCCCCGGCGACGCGGGACGGGCGCGCGGTGTGGGAGGCGGACGGCAGTGTCCGCATCGACCAGCTCACGGACATGGGACTCACCGCGCCGGAGGGACCGTACGAGACCGTGGCCGGGCTGATCGCCACCCGCCTCGCCCGCATCCCCGGCAAGGGGGACGTCGTGGAACTCGACGGCTGGCGGCTCGAGGTGCTGGAGGTCGAGCACCACCGCGCCGACCGGATACGCATCACCGAGCCCGCCGCCGCACCGGCCGCCCGGATCGTGGAGGAGGTCCGATGACCGCGCTGCAACTGGCCGTCGGCGCCCTGACGCTGCTGACCAACGCGTTCTTCGTCGGCGCCGAGTTCGCCCTGGTCTCGGTGCGCCGCAGCCAGATCGAACCGCTCGCCCAGGAGGGCGACAAGCGGGCCCGGATGACGCTGTGGGCACTGGAACACCTCTCGGCGATGATGGCCACCGCCCAGCTCGGCATCACCGTCTCCTCGCTGGTGCTGGGCGCGGTCGCCGAGCCCGCCATCGCGCACCTGCTGGAGCCCGGCTTCGAAGCGGTCCACATCCCGCACGGCCTGGTGCACCCGGTCGCGTTCGTCATCGCGCTCACCCTCGCCACGTATCTGCACATGCTGATCGGCGAGATGGTTCCGAAGAACATCGCGCTGGCCGCTCCGGTGCCCAGCGCGCTGCTGCTGGGCCCGCCCCTGGTGGCGCTCACCCGTGCTCTGCGGCCGTTCGTGTTCGGGATCAACGCCTTCGCCAACGCCCTGCTGAAGCTGCTGCGCGTCGAGCCGAAGGACGAGGTCGAGTCGGTCTTCACCGACGACCAGCTCGCCCGCATGGTCCTCGACTCCAGCGCGGCCGGACTGCTCGGCCCGGCCGACGGCGAACGGCTGCGGGACGCACTGGAGCTGGGCACCCGGCCGGTGGGCGAGATCGTGGTCCCGGCCCGGCGGATGCGCACCGTCGACCACACGATCACCCCGGCCCGGCTGGAACGACTGGCCGCCGAGGCGGGCTTCTCCCGCTTCCCGGTCACCGGCCCCGACGGCACGGTCCTGGGCTACCTGCACATCAAGGACACCCTCGGCCTGGCCGAGCGCGACCGGCCCTTCCCGCGCACGGCCCTGCACCGCGTCACCCGGGTGCGCATCGACACCCCGCTCGACGACACCCTCACCGCCCTGCGCGCCGAGGGCAGCCACCTGGCCGCCGTCGTCGGGGAGAGCGGCAAGGTCATCGGCTTTGTGACCATGGAGGACGTGCTGTCGGAACTGGTCGGACCGGCGGCTCCGGCCACCGCGTGACCGCCCACCGGCGCAGTACCCGGGCAGGCGCCGGGAACATGATTCCGGCCAGAATCGTTGTCCGGACGTACCACCAGATAAGGAGCCACCCCTTGTCCGCCAGATCGACGGACCCCTCGGGGCACAGTCCCCGGCCGTACCGCCAGGCATGTCCTGAGCCCGGCACGCGGCGGGACGCCCCCTCGCAGGCAACGCGCCGATGAGTGCCGCGAGCGCCCTCCTGGGGCTGCTGGCCGTGTTCGTCCTGACCGCCGGCACCGGATACTTCGTCGCCCAGGAGTTCGCCTACGTCTCCGCCGACCGCCTCGCCCTCGCCCGTGAGGCGGAGTCCGGGGACCGGAAGGCCGCCCGGGCCCTGAAGGTGCTGGAGCGGCTGTCGTTCATGCTCTCGGGCGCGCAGCTCGGCATCACCGTCACCGGGCTGGTCGTCGGCTTCATCGCCGAACCGTCGGTGTCCGCGCTGCTCCGGCCCGCGCTGTCGGGCCTGGGCATCCCCGACGCGGCCGTGAGCGGAATCTCGGTCGTCCTGGCCTTCGTGCTGGCCACGGTCGTGCAGATGGTGCTGGGCGAGCTGGCCCCGAAGAACCTCGCCATCGCCGTGCCGGAGCGGCTGGCGAAGTCACTGGCCGCGTCCACGCTGGCGTACCTGAAGGTCGTCGGCCCGCTCGTGCGGATCTTCGACGGCGCGGCGAACAGGCTGCTGCGCAAGGCCGGCATCGAGCCGGTGGAGGAACTGCACCACGGCGCCACGCTGGAGGAGCTGGGCCACCTGATCGGCGAGTCGCACGAACAGGGCGCCCTGCCGAAGGACACCGCCGCCCTGCTCGACCACGCGCTGGAGTTCTCCGAGCGGACGCTGGACGAGGTGATGGTGCCGCGCGCCGACGCCGTCTTCGTCCGCAAGGACGCCACCGCCGCCGAAGCGGTCGACCTGATCGCCAAGCACGGACACTCGAACTACCCGGTGCTCGGCGACCACCCCGACGACGTCGACGGCGTCCTCGGCGTGGCCGAGCTGATGCGCCTGCCCGCCGACCGCCTGCGAGGCACCACGGCCGGCGCGCTCGCGCGGCGCCCACTGCTGCTGCCGGACACCCTCCCCCTGCCCGACGCCGTGACCCAGATGCGGGAACGTGACGACGAGTTCGCGGTCGTGCTGGACGAGCACGGCGGGGTGGCGGGCATCGTCACGTACGAGGACATCGCCGAGGAACTGGTCGGTGACATCGCGGACGAGTCGGACATCGTCACCGAGGTCGCCGTCGCGGACGGCGACGGCTGGCTGGTGGACGCCGGACGCCGCCTGGACGAGGTGGCCGAGGCCACCGGCATCGAGCTGCCCGAGGAGGAGGACTACGACACGGTGGCCGGCCTGATCGTCGACCGCCTCGGCCGCTTCCCGACCATCGGTGACCGGCTCACCGTCGAGCTGCCGGACAGTGCCACCGCGTTGATCGGCGTACGGACCCTCGACCGGCACGTGCCCGAACGCGTGCGGATCGAGCGACTGGCCCAGGAGACGGAGGAGCAGGCGTGAGTTTCCCGATGGCGCTCTTCGTCACCGTGCTGCTGCTGATCGGCAGCGGGTTCTTCGTCGCGGCCGAGTTCGCGCTGGTCGCCGCCAAGCGGCACCGCATGGAGAAGGCCGCGGCCGAGGGCCGGGGCGGGGCCAAGGCGGCCCTGGCCGGCATGCGGGAGCTGTCGCTGATGCTGGCCGGTGCCCAGCTGGGCATCACCGTGTGCACGCTGGGCCTGGGCTCGGTGTCCAAGCCGGCGATCTCGCACGAACTCGACCCGCTGCTGCACCAGCTGGGCCTGCCCAGTGCGCTCAGCTACGGGATCGCCTTCGCGGTCGCGATGATCGTCGTGGTGTTCCTGCACATGGTGGTCGGCGAGATGGCCCCCAAGTCGTGGGCCATCGCCCACCCCGAGCGCTCGGCCATGCTGCTGTCGCCGCTCTTCCGGGCCGTGGTGAAGGCCGTCCGGCCACTGATCTCGGTGCTGAACAGGATGAGCAACGGCCTGGTACGACTGTGCCGGGTCACCCCGCGCGACGAGCTGGCAGCCGTCCACAACCGCGAGCAGCTCACCCACCTCGTCGAGGAGTCCGAGCGACTCGGGCTGATCAGCGAGACGGACTCCGAGCTGCTGACACGTTCGCTGACCGAGCCGGAGACCCCGGTGCGGGACCTCCAGGTGCCGACCGCCGAGATCACCTCGGTCGACGGCGGTGCCGATGTCGACGAGATCCTGCGCCTGGCCGCGGCCCGTGACCGTACCCGGCTCCTGGTCCGCGACCGTGACACCGTCCTCGGCTCGGTGCACGCCCGTGACGCCGTGGTGGCCCGCGCCCAGGGACGGACGACCAGCGCCCGTGCGCTGGCCCGCCCGGTTCCCGAGCTGACCGAGGACGCCACGGTCGGCGACGCGATCGACCTGCTGCGCCGGCGCCGCGCCTCGCTCGCCGTGGTCCGCGACGGCTCGGGCCGGATCACCGGTGTGGTGAGCCTGGACGACCTGCTGGCCCGTTTCCTTCAGCCACAGGCGGCGTCATGACTCCGTAAGGCACCCGCGGGTGCGTCGAACCGGGACAAAACGTGATCCACGCGAGACGCTGCCCCCATGGCAGCCCCATCCTCCACCGATGACCCGTACCGCTTCGACGACCTGACGGCCCTCTACATCAACTGCACCCTCAAGCCGTCCCCGCAGCTCAGCCACACCCAGGGCCTGATCGACAAGAGCGCGGAGATCATGATGTCGTGCGGCGTCACCACGTCCGAGATCCGTGCGGTCGACCACGACATCGCGCCCGGCGTCTACCCGGACATGACCGAGCACGGCTTCGCGACGGACGAGTGGCCCGAGCTGTACGAGCGGGTGATGGCCGCGGACATCCTGGTGATCGCCGGGCCGATCTGGCTCGGCGACAACAGCTCCGTGACGAAGAAGGTGATCGAGCGCCTCTACGCCTGCTCCTCGCTGCTCAACTCCCAGGGGCAGTACGCCTACTACGGCCGCGTCGGCGGCTGTCTGATCACCGGCAACGAGGACGGCGTGAAGCACTGCGCGATGAACGTCCTCTACAGCCTCCAGCACCTCGGCTACACGATCCCGCCCCAGGCGGATGCGGGCTGGATCGGCGCGGCCGGCCCCGGGCCGTCGTACCTGGACGAGGGTTCGGGTGGCCCGGAGAACGACTTCACCAACCGCAACACCTCGTTCATGACCTGGAACCTGATGCACCTCGGCGCCCTGCTGAAGCGGGCCGGAGGCGTCCCCGCCCACGGCAACCAGCGCTCGGAGTGGGACGCCGGCTGCCGCCCGGGTGCGGACAACCCCGAGCACCGCTGACCCGGCCGCCGCGGACGTAAGGGTTTCGTCATCCGCCAGGCAGCCCAGGACGGCCGCCCCGTCCGTTGAATGGGAGTGAGGATCGAACGACTCCCAGGAGGTAGACGCTATGGGGCGGGGACGACGCGCGAAGGCCAGGCCGTGGATGGTCGGCGTGCTGGTGGTGGCGTTCACCGGGGCCGGCTTCGGGCTGTACTGGTTCCAGCCGTGGAAGCTGTGGCAGGACGAGACGGTCCAGGAGACGCTGCCCGTGACCGTGGACGTCTCCAAGCCGCCCGCCGAGGCGCAGGCCGGGGAACCCTCCGCGCCTTCCCCGGCCGGACCGGTGACCCTGGCGAGGGGCGAGCTGATCAGCCACGAGCACTCGACGTCCGGCACGGTGCGGCTCGTACGGCTGGCCGACGGCTCCCACGTCGTCCGGCTGGAGAACCTCGACACCAGCAACGGCCCCGACCTGCGCGTCTGGCTGACCGACGCGCCGGTCAGGCAGGGCCGGGCCGGCTGGCACGTGTTCGACGACGGCGACCATGTCAGCCTCGGCAAGCTCAAGGGCAACAAGGGCAGCCAGAACTACACCGTGCCCCAAGACGTCGACCCGGCCCGGTACAGCAGCGTCAGCATCTGGTGCGACCGCTTCGACGTCTCCTTCGGCGCGGCGGAACTCGCCCGCGGCTGACTCGGACTGCGGCGACGTGGTCGGGACGAACCGGGGGAGCTGGGCCTAACCCGCTGGTGATCACTCCAGCCCGGACGGTGCAGCAGTGCCGGGTGTGCACAGGTGCACCATGTCATAATGCGTGCATATGCCCATTAAAGGGAACATCTGGACGTTTCATGACGAGGTCGCGCATCGCAGCGAGGGCAGCCGTCGCCCTGGCGCTGGCCGGGACGCTGGTCATGGCGTGCGGCGCCGAGGGTGGCGGCTCGAAGACGTTGACCTGGTCGATGTGGGCCAACGGTGGCGAGGAACAGCAGGTCTGGCACGAGCTCGCGGACCGCGTGTCCAACGAGGATCCAGAGATCACGATCAAACTGGAGACCTCGTCCTTCGATGACTACTTCGCCAAGCTCGGCACCCGTTTCGGCAACGGCGACGCACCCTGCATCGTCTCGATGCAGGCGCTCCGCACCACGGGCTACACCCAGGGCATGCTGCCGCTCGACGATCTGATCGCCAAGAACAAGTTCGATGTGTCGGACTTCGACAAGTCCGTCATGGAAGGGCTGAGTGCCGACGGGAAGCAGTACGCGCTGCCGTACGACGTCGGCCCGGTGATCCTCACGTACAACAAGGACATGTTCCGGGACGCGGGGGTGCCGGAGCCCAGGCCCGGGTGGACTCTGGCCGAGTTCGAGTCGGCCGCCCGTAAGCTGACCGGGGACCGGAGGTACGGGTTCGTGGCGGCGCCTCAGGATGTGTGGATGTTCCCCATGGTGCTGACCAAGACCGGGGCGCAGCCCACCGACGGGGCGGGCAAACTGCGACTCACCACCCCCGCCATGACCGAGGGCGTGCAGTGGTACGCCGACCTGGCGGCCAGGAAGAAGGTCGCCCCCCGCCTGCCCGCGGTCGATCCCGCGTTCTCCGACAGGGAGTTCCTGAGCGGCAACGTGGCCATGGGCGCCAACGGGCCGTGGGCTTTGCTGAACCTGAAGAACCAGGCCGGCTTCCAGGTGGGCCTGACCACGATTCCCGCCGGCCCGGACGGCAGCAGGACGTACTCGTCCGGTTCCGGGTTCGGTATCTCCAAGTCCTGCCCGGACCCGGAGCGGGCGTTCAAGGCGATCACGCTGATGACCGCCAAGAAGCAACTGGAATGGCTGGGCGGGGTGGGACGTGCCTATCCGTCACGTGAGTCGGCACAGCACGCGTGGTACGAGAACGCCCGCCTCGCCGGTGCCCGAGAGGTTCTCGAAGCCGCCAACGCTGCGGCGACCCCGCTGCGTACGACGAAACACTGGGAGCGGGTCAACGCACTGCTCAACCAGTACGGCCCCGACCTCTTCAGCGGGGCGAGCTCCGCGAAACAGGTCCTGGAGCAGGTGCAAAGGCAGGCCGGGCAGGATTGATCGGCGCGTGAGCGGGCTGAGGCGCGGCTTCACGCGCCGAGGCCGTCGAGCAGCATGGCGAGTCCTCCCAGGAACTCCTGGTCGGGGCCGACGTTCCGGGCGTGCCGGGCGGTCTCGGCCATGTGCGGGAAGTCGGCGGGGGGCAGTTGGCTGATGGCCACCGTGCCTGGACCGGACAGGCTCCCGAGGTGTTCCAGCTGGATCGCCCCGATGACGTAACTGAGCAGGCCGCGCAGGGCGACGACCCGCCGCTCGCCCTCGATGCCGGCCTCGGTGAGGACGCCGAGCACGGTTTCCGACCAGCGCAGCACTCCGAGGGAGCGGTGCCGATGGGTGATGGTGAGGGGCACCACCGCGGGGTGGGCGCCCACGGTGTCACGCAGGCGCCGCGCCATGACCTCGATCCGCTCGCGCCATGACGCGTCGCGGTCCGGCGGCTCGGTGTCCACGGCGCTTAGCACGAGCTCGACGACCAGCCTTTCGAGCTCCTCGCGGTCATCGACGTATCGGTAGAGCCCCATGGTGCTCATGCCGAGTTCCTGGGCGACTGCGCGCATCGACAGTCCGGCGAGCGCGTCGCGGTCGATGACGGCGAGAGCGGCGGAGGCCAGCTGCTCCTGGGTGAGTGAACGTGGGCGCGGCATGACGCTTGACAGCGTACGGCATACGCCTACCCTACATAGGCGTATGTCGTACGCTTACAGAGGGGAACGTCATGCGCATGTCCCGTAGTCACGTTGAGCCCGGTTCCACCGTGAACGAGCGAAGTGTCACCACTGTCTCGGGCGACCAGGTGGCCGTTCCCGCTCCTGGCCGGCTGACCCACCTCCAGTTCCGGCGGTTCGCCGGCTGTCCGGTCTGCAACCTGCACTTGAGGTCGGTGGTACGGCGGCACGGGGAGATAGAGGCGGCCGGTGTACGCGAGGTGGTGGTCTTCCACTCGCCCGCGGATGAACTGCTGCCCCACACCACCGACCTGCCGTTCGCTGTCGTCGCGGACCCCGGCAAGCGCCTGTACGCGGAGTTCGGCGTGGATCGGTCACCCCGCGCCCTGCTCGACCCGCGCGCCTGGGGGGCGATCGTCCGGGCCGTCCTGAGCGGCGTACGGGAGGTCGCCCGCGGGCGTGAGCACCTGCCCTCGACCAGCCCGCACGGCGGCCGGCTCGGGCTTCCCGCCGACTTACTCATCGCGTCCGACGGCCGCGTGCTCGCCGCCAAGTACGGCGAGCACGTCTACGACCAGTGGTCGGTCGACGAACTGCTGGAACTGGCAGCCCGCACGCCGCGCACGCCCCGCGCGAATCCCTCGGCCCGGTGAGGCAGGCTCGCGTGAAAGCAGGGCACGCTGAGAGGTGTTCCGCACTGCTCAGCGCCCCGTCCCTCAACCGCCCGGTCAGCGGCGCCGATGCGCCAGGGGCCGGCAGTGCCCGCCGGGGGTGTGCACCTTGCTGCCGTCGCTGTGGGCTGAACCCTGCGAGCGGGGTCCGGTGCCCCGTCGGCGCCCGGCCGCGGGCTCAGACGGAGCCGCGCCGAGCTCCGCTCGACTTGCGCCTGGAAACCGATCGGTTTACGGTGTTGGAAACCGATCGGTTTCCCGTTCTGTGGAGAGAGTCATGACCGTTTTGAAGGGCGCGAACGTCTTCGTCACCGGCGGCAGCCGCGGCATCGGCAAGGCGCTGGTGGAGGAGCTGTACGCGCGCGGTGCCGGCAAGGTCTACGCCACGGCCCGCGACCCGCGCGCAGTGACGCACCCCGACGCCGTCCCGGTCGCGCTGGAGGTCACCGACCCGGCCTCCGTGGCGGCCGCCGCAGCGCAGGCGGGAGACGTCACCGTTCTGATCAACAACGCGGGCGCCGCGGTCGGCGCGTCCTTCCTCGACTCCCCGGTCGACGACATCCGCCGGGAGTTCGAGACCAACTTCTACGGTCCACTCCTGGTCGCCCGGGCCTTCGTGCCGGTCATCGAGCGCAACGGCGGCGGCCACCTCCTCAACGTGCACTCCGTGCTCTCCTGGCTCGCCCTCGGCGGCTCCTACAGCGCCTCCAAGGCAGCCCTGTGGTCGCAGACCAACTCCCTGCGCCTGGAGCTTCAGCCGCGCGGCATCGCCGTCACCGGACTGCACGTCGGCTACGTCGACACGGACCTGGCGGCGGATGTCGACGCACCCAAGTCCGACCCTCGTGACGTCGCCGCCCTCGCCCTCGACGGGGTCGAGACGGGCGCGTACGAGGTGCTCGCCGACGACATCTCGCGGCAGGTCAAGGCGGGCCTGGCCGGCGACCTGGCGGGACTGTACGCCCAGCTGGCGAAGTAACCCCTTCACTCACCAGGAGCCGGCGAGATGCCCAGCCACGAGGCACGTCCCACGATCCACATTCCGGGGACCACCAGCCACACCATCGCCCCGCGCGCGGGACGTGACGGCCGCGAGGGAACCCTGCGCTACCTCACGGCGGGCACCGGCGCTCCCCTGGTCCTGCTGCACACCGTGCGCACCCAGGCCGAGCACTTCCGACTCCTCATCCCGCTGATCGCGGACCGCTACACCGTGTACGCCCTCGACCTGCCGGGGATGGGCTACTCCGAGATCGTGCCCGGCGCGTCGTACGACGAGCCGGCCATGCGCGCGGGCGTCGAGCGGCTCCTCACCGGACTCGACCTCCACGACGTGACGCTGGTAGGGGAGTCCATGGGGGCGGTGCTCGCCCTGACCACCGCCGCCGATCTCCCGGAGCGGGTACGGCGCGTCGTCGCGGTCAACACCTACGACTTCCCCGGCGGAATCGCCCGGTCCAGCCTCCTCGCCCGCGTGGTGGTCAGCGGTGTCCTCACCCCCGGAGTCGGCCCGGTGATCGCCGGGGTGGAACCCAAGCCCGCCCTCCGCAAGATCCTTCAGGGCGGCCTCGGCGACAAGAGCGCGCTGCGGGAGGACTACGTGGACGAGCTCCTCCAGGTGGGCCGCCGCCCCGGCTACCCGACCGTCGCCCGGGGTGTGTACCAGGCCCTGCCCAGCCTCATCGCGGCCCGCTCGCGCTACCCGGAGGTCAAGGCGCCCGTCCACCTCGTCTACGGCGAGAAGGACTGGTCCCGGCCCTCGGACCGGGAGGCCGACAAGCGGCTGCTGCCGGCCGCCGAGTTCACGCAGGTACGGAAGGCCGGCCACTTCATCACCCTGGAACGACCCGACGTGCCGGCCGACTTGTTGAACGCGGTGGCCTGAGCCCCGGGACCACCGGCCCAAGGAGCAGTGCATGGCGGAGATCCAGCGGATCCGCCGTACCGCAGACGCATCTGTTCGCCGTCATTTGGTCCTGGTCGGCGTTCCCTCCGGGGCGAACGAGTGGTGGAAGGTGAAGGCGTGCGGCGCGGAGCCGTGGTCGTGGAGGTGTTCCAGCCTGGAAACCCCGTCCTGCCAGGTGGGTATCACGCCGTCGGAGACCCACCACATCACGTAATTCGGGTGCCTTGTCCTCTCGAACCAGTCGTAACGCCTGTTCAGCGCCTCACGGTGCAGACCGGTGTAGACGGCGTCGAAGGCGGGGCGCAGGTCGGTCCAGAGTGAGAGGGTCGCGGCCAGGGCGGTGGTTTCCACCGTACGGCCCTTGTCGTACCAAGTCGGTACGGCGAACTCTCCCCATGCACCCCAGTCCGCCTCGAAGAGCATGCCCCGGTCACCGTCTGCCGCTTCAGCACGCGCGAGGTACCCGGGGTGCTGACTGATCTTCCGGTAGACGGCCTCACCAACGTCGTAGAACTCGCGCGTGAGAGGTGCGGGATCGGCGAGAGGTGACTTCAGGACGCCGAATGTGTACAGCGCAAGATGGGGCATGCGTCTCTCCCTGAAGGAACTCCTGTGCGACCGTGGGCGATCGCCCAAGGCCAGGTGAAGGTAGCTGCCTCCGCGGGTCCTGTCGAAGTTGCGTTTTCCCTGTCCAAGTGGCCTCCTGGCGTGAAGAGGAGTCGATCCAATCCATCGCATAGCCGAAGTTTTTCCGCCGTAGGTGGAGGGGCCGGTGTGACAGATGGTCCCCGAGTCGGACGACCGCGATCGGCTCCGCGACGTCTTCCTCAAGTGGATCCGTTCAGTGAGGGATCGAGCGCCCGCACCACCGCTCTCACGGCCGAAAGCTGACTGTTCCTGGCCGCCACCGGCGCGCGCTAGGCCCCGTCGTTTGGATCAGCCCGGCGTCGCGGGGTCTGGCACGCACCAGACCCGCTCGGGTCGGCCGGAAGGCACCGCACCTCACAGAGGCCCTGATCCAACCGAAAAGGGCCTAGTGGGAGAACGAGAAGTACAGGGTTCGACCGTAGTCGCCCGTCGCTGTGGTGGGGCCGCCGCTGGGGCCGAGCGAGGCCGGTGGGTCGAACTTGGTGCCGATCGCCGGGATGGCGTCGAGGAAGGAGAGATCGCCCTGCGGGAAGGGCGGCGCGGTGTGGCGGGGGTCGGGTCCGAAGCGGGGGGTGAAGAGGCGGAGGTAGAGGTTCTCGTCCTCGGAGACCATGGTGAGACGTCCGGCGGTGGTGTGCAGGGACGCCCAGCGGACGCCCGCGTGGTAGCCCTTGAACTCCGGGTACACCCAGCCGTCGGCACCCGTCGCGGTGTCGTTGTACTGCTTCGTCCAGACGTCCGTCGCGACGCCGCGCAGCCGGTTCTTCCACACCCTGTGGGGTCCGTGGCCGAGCCAGGTCACTCCGGTCACCTGCGATTCGGGGTGGTCGAAGCCGACGCCGAAGAGGTCGTGCTCGCCGGTGAGGTGGTAGCGGTAGTCCAACTGCAGCCAGCCGCCGGGGTGCAGCCGCCACCGGACGTGGCGCAGGACGCCGGAGTACTCGGCCTCCACCGTGTAGCCGTTGCCGTCGGGCCCGTGCGTCAGGCGGGTGAGGTCGGCCGTTCCGGTGGTGGGCAGCGGGCCGCGGGACAGCGCGAAGTCCGCCCCCCGGTGGGTGACGCCGGCCAGCATCCCCGTCGTGGCGTCGAGGGTGACCGTGGTGTGGCGGGACGTGAGGGTGAGGGTGTTGCCCACCAGCGAGCCGCGTACGGCCGGTCCCTGGCCCGTCCGTACCAGCCGTCGGGCCTGGTCGGCGGCGGACGTGATGGTCCATGTCCAGCTGCGGATCTCGCGGCCGTCGGCATCGGTGACGGTGAGCGCCATGGCGTCGGCGCGTCGCCAGCCGGACGGCAGGGGCAGGCGCAGCACTCCTTGCGCGCCGGGCTCGATGTCCGGAGCGGAGGCGGTGCCCTGGGCACGCACCGTGTGGCCGTCCCGCCGCTGCGACGGGGTGCGGAAGTCCAGGAGCCGCCAGGTGAACCGGCAGGCACGGGCGTTGGTGAAGGCGTAGTGGTTGGTGAGGGCGATCCGCCCGTCGAAGTCGTTGGGCAGGCCGGAGGTGAACCGCTCCGGTTCGGCGAGTTGTATCGGAGACCAGATGTCCTTGATCGTGTAGAAGCTGGCCTCCTTCTCGCGGAAGGGGCCGAGGATGCCGTCGGGTGCGGCGTTGCCCGCCACGTCGACGGTACCGTCGAGGTCGTCGCGCACGATGCCCTCGTCGATCAGTGACCACAGGAAGCCGCCGACGGAGAGCCGTTCACGGCCCATCAGCTCCCAGTAGTCGTCGAGCCCGGCGCCGGCGCCGCCGTCGTAGAGGCCGTGGAGGAACTCGGTGGGCATGAAGACGTCGCCGTGTTCCTGGAGGATGCGGCGCGTGCTGTCGTACGTCTCGTAGTGGTCGGTGTTGATGCCGCCGAAGTTCGCCCAGGGGTGGAGAACGGTGCGCTGCTGGGGGTCGTGCCGGGCGTAGTCGTCGTCGAGGGCGGTGTTCCAGCCGCCTTCGTTGCCGTTGCACCAGAACAGGATCGACGGGTGGTTGACGTCACGCGTGACCATCGAGGCGACGAGAGGTCTGCCCGCCTCCTCGTCGTAGGACTTCTGCCAGCCGGCCAGTTCGTCGAGCACGTACAGCCCGAGTTCGTCGGCGAGGTCGAGGAAGTGCGTGTCCGGCGGGTAGTGGGACATCCGGACCGCGTTCATGTTCATCTCCCGCATCAGGAGGATGTCCTTGCGGCTGATGCGGGCGCTGGTCGCCCGGCCGGACGTGGGCCAGATGGTGTGCCGGTTGGCTCCCTTGAGGAGGACCTTGACGCCGTTGACGTACACGCCGTCGCCGGGGCGCACCTCGACGGTGCGGAAGCCGAATCTCTCGTCGACGCGGTGGACGGTGCGGTGGTCGTCGGCGCGGAGCGCGACCTCGACACGGTAGAGGTGCGGGGTCTCCGCCGTCCACTGGCGGGGGGAGTCGACAGCGGTCCTGAGGGTCACCGTCGTGTCGCCGGGAGCGACGGCCGCGGTGAACGGGGCGCCGACCGGGCGCCCGGAGAGGTCGGTGACCCGTGCGACGAGACGGTCGGCGGTACCGGTACCCGACAGATGGGCGTCGATCCGCAGCGTGCCGTCGGCGCGGGCGTCGACGGCGATGCGCTCGATGTGCTGGAGCGGGAACGCCTCGAGGTGAACGGGGCGGTAGATGCCGCCGAAGTTCCAGTAGTTGCCCAGGCGTTCGGCCCGGTTGACGGAGTCGTCGGTGGACTCCTTGCTGACGGTCACCTCCAGGAGGTTGTCCTGGCCCGGACGCAGCTTGTCGGTCACCTCGTGACGGAACCGGTAGAAGCCGCCGCGGTGGACGGGCCCGGCCGACTCGCCGTTGATCCACGCCTCGGTCTCGGTCATCGACCCTTCGAAGACGAGGAAGACGCGTCTGTCACGCCAGTGGGCGGGCGGCGTGAAGGTGTGCCGGTAGCGGCCCTTTTCCTCCGGGCGCAGATTCCACCCGTAGTTGTAGGTGCCGTATCCGTGGAACTCCCAGTTGGACGGCACCGGGATGCTGCCCCAACTGCCGCTGCGCCGCCCGCTGGTGCACAGGAAGTCCCAGTCGACCGGGTGGTCGGCGTCCTCTCCGGACAGATACAGGCGCTCGGTGCGCGCGGAGGCGTCCGCTGCGTCGGCCGTCTCGGCGGCCCGGGCCGAGCCCGCGGGAAGGCCGCCGGCGGCGGCCGCGCCGGCGGCACCGAGGATCAGAACGCCACGACGGGACATTTGCATGAGGTCTCCAGGCTTCAGTCGACCCTCAGGGAGGGCGCGGCGAGGACGTGCGGGGTAGTCGGAGGGCCCGGTCGGCACACGGTTGTCGAAGCGCTTCCGCGCGTAAGTCCGCAGATCAGCAGCGGTCTCGGGAGCGTCGACGACCTTAGGAGTCGATGAATCGAACACAAGAGGGCAGCAGAAGCTGCAGGCGCCTCCGGAGGGACGGCAGCGCCGGCGCCCCATCCACCGTCCCCCGCCAGTCGGAGGGGATCGGTCGGCCGACCGGCGGGGCACCTCCCGAAGCCCGGCGGATGGTCGACCGCCCACCGCCTCGGCAGGGTTGTCCCGGTGACCGAGATCGAAAGCGCCAAGAAGACGTCTTCCCGGCCCTCACCCTCACCCGGGTCCGACACGGCGATGGAACGCCCCACGCCGTTGGCGCGGCTGGTGGGGGTGGACCTCGCCCGTGCACTGGCCGTGTTCGGGATGTTCGCCGTGCACGTCGGCCCCGCACCCACGCCAGGCGGCGGCGTCGGCGACTGGTTCCTGGAGCTGGCGAGCGGCCGGGCGTCGGCGCTGTTCGCCACGCTCGCCGGCTTCTCGTTGATGCTGATCGCGGGCCGCTTCGAGCCGAAGACCGGACTGGCCGGCCGGCAGGCGAGGGCCCGGATCGTGATCCGGGCCGTGATCCTGCTGGTGCTGGGCAGCGCGTTGGCGATGACCAACTTCGGCGGTGCCGGGATCCTCAACTTCTACGCGTTGTACTTCCTGCTGGCCCTGCCCCTGCTGCGGCTGCGGGCCAGGACGCTCGCGGCCATCGCGGTCACGCTGGCGGTCGTCACGCCGCAGGTGGCGTATGTGATCCGGGCGCTGCTCACCGAGTCGATCGTGAACAGCATCGACTCGTACGACCCGATCGCGCGGCTGTCCGGCGTAGGCGTGCTCGACCTCCTGCTCCTCGGCCTCTACCCGGCGATCACCTGGATGACGTTCGTGGTCACCGGTATGGCGCTGGGCCGGCTGGACCTGACCTCCCGCACGGTCCAGCGGCGGCTGGCCGTCGTCGGTCCCGCGCTGATCGCGTTCGGATACGGCGTCTCGTGGCTGGCGCTCCGGCTGACCGGTGGTGCTCAGAAGATCATGGCCGGGATGCCTGACATGAAGGACTTCGGCGCCATGAAGGACCCAGGTGCCATGAAGGACGCCGCCATGGCATCGGGATCCTTCGACTCGCCCGTCGGTGGTGGGTTGGGTGGCCCCGACGCATGGGGGCTCCTGGCAGCCGAGCCGCACACCGGTTCCACGTTCGACCTCATCGGCAGCATCGGGATCGCGATCACCGTGCTCCTGTGCCTGACGGTGGCCCTGGACCGACTGCCGTGGCTGCGTCGCCTGGCAACGCCGGTCATCGCCGTCGGCACCATGTCCCTGACCCTGTACGTGGGCCACATCCTGGTGATCCTCGCCCTGCCCGGCGAAGCGGCCACCCCGCCGCAGTCCGCCTCCGCCGCGCTGCTGCTCTGCTTCATCGCCGGGGCCACCGTGTTCGCGGCGATCTGGTCCCGCTTCTTCCGACGCGGACCGCTGGAGTACCTGCTCAACAGCGCCACGAAACTGGCGAATCGCGTCCGCTGAGCCTCGGGCGGGCACCACCAGAAGTCCGGGCGTGTTCCGCCTCGACCCTGATGTCAAGGACCGTCGCCATGGCCGTCGTCCCCACAGCCCGGAGCACCGGCTCCCCCGGCCTCGGCCGGGAATCGCACCGCCGCGCCGACCGGCTGGAAGCTCCGGCACGCTGGGAACGCCCGGCGCCGGCCGCGGTGCTGGGCGTCGCCGCACTGCTGTACGCCTGGGGCATGGGGCACGCCGCGATCCACCCCTACTACAGCGCGGCGGTACGGTCGATGGCCACCAGTTGGCGGGCCTTCTTCTTCGGCGGTCTCGACACCAGCGGTTCGATCACCCTCGACAAGGTGCCCGGCGCCTTCTGGCCCGACGCCGTCTCCGTCTGGATCTTCGGGCCGCACACGTGGGCGGCCGCGCTGCCCCATGTGATCGAGGGCGTGCTCACCGTATGGCTGCTGCACCGGATCGTACGGGCCTGGGCCGGGCCGTTCGCCGCGCTGATCGCCGCGCTGACGCTCACCTTCACTCCGGTCACCGTGGCACTGAACAGGGCCACCATCCCGGACACCGCACTCACGCTGCTGCTGGTGGCAGCCGCCGGAGCCCTGCAGAAGGCGGTACGGACCGGGCGGCTGCTCCCGCTGATCACGTGTGGCGTCTGGGTCGGACTCGCCTTCCAGACGAAGATGCTGCAGGCCTGGCTCGTCCTGCCGGTCTTCGCCGCGGTGTATCAACTCACCGCGCCCGACCTGCCCTTGCGGAGGGCTCTGCGCCTCCTGCTGAGCGGTGCGGTCACGCTGACCGTCTCCTGCTCGTGGGCGCTGATCGCGTGGGTGACTCCCGCGGCCGACCGCCCGTATGTCGATGCCACGTCGAACAACAACCCCTTCAGCCTGGTCTTCGGCTACAACGGCCTGAGCCGCTTCAGCGAGGACGCCACCGCGTTCGGCGCCGTTCCGGCCACCGCCGCCGGCCGTATGACCGGGAACACCGGCTGGGGGATGCTCGTCAACCACACTGTCGGCCCGCAGATCGCCTGGTTCCTGCCGCTCGCCGTGCTCGCCGTCGTCACGGCTCTCATCTGGCGCGCCCGCCGGCCGCGGACCGACCCGCTGCGTGCGGGTTTCCTCCTCTGGGGCGGCTGGCTCGCCGTCCATGCCGTGGTGTTCAGCGTCTCCAACGGCAATCACGTCTACTACACGGCCGTGCTCGCACCGGCGATCGCCGCGCTGGCCGGAGGCGGCCTCGCGCTCTTCCGGTCCGCTTACGAGGCGGGCGGCCGGCGACGGCTGTGGCTGCCGTCGGCGATCGTGCTGACGGTGGCCTGGGCGCTCGTACTCGACAGGCCGACCTGGTTCGTCTCCCGGTTGCCGGCGTTCGCCGTGATCTTCGCGGTGTGCGGGGCCGTCGGCCTGTGGTCCGGCGGGTCACGCGCCTCCCGGAGGCTGGTCCAGGGCTCTCTGGCCGCCGGGATCGCGGCCACTTTGCTCGTACCCGCCGGCTGGGCCGTCTCGTCCCTCGACCCGCGCTACGCGGGCGCCCCTACGTCCCCGACAGCGGGTCCGGTCGGCGAGTTCCACCACAGAGCCCTCCACGACCCGCGCGCCCTGCGCCGGGCCGAGCTCGGCCGGCCCAGCGCCCGCGACGCCGCCCTGCTGGACTACCTCATCGCGCACCGAAAAGGCGAGAAGTACCTGCTCGCGACCCAGGCCGCCTACCCCGCGGAACGTCTGCTGCGCGCTCAGTCCCAACCCGTGCTCGTCATGGGCGGATTCACCGGGAAGACCCCCTTCCCCAGCGCCCCGCAGCTCGGCAACCTGATCGCCACCCACCAACTCCGCTACGTGCTGCTCACCCACCTGCGACCCACCACCCCCGCCACGACGTGGGTGAAGTCCCACTGCGAGCGCATCCGCTCCGGGGCCTACGGCTGGCGCACCAGGGGCAACTTCGGCCTCTACGACTGCCGCACCCCCGCCGATCGGCGGGGGTGAAACAGCCGACTGCGGGATGGGCGAGGCAGAAGAAATGCAAAATAATCCTTGCGGGTAATTGGCGTCCTGTTCTCGGGTTGGTCCATCGCAATTGTTCGCATTTCGTGAAGCCTAAATTCACCATGCTCACAGGTGTGCAAATCGGCAGGTCACGGTGGCTGTGAATTCTTTCGGTGAGCAGCGTCACACCTCCCCGATAAACCGGCGAAGCATTCCCGTCGTCAGACAGGTCGAGAACTTCTTTCCTGGAAAGGATTCTTCTTGACCATCACCCGATCCCCGATATCCAAAATGCGCTCCGCTCGGCGTCGCGCGGACATGGCGGTGTTAGGAGGTGTGCGGCCGCCACTGGCGGCCCTGCCGGTTCTGTTGGCGCTCGTCGCGGGCCTGACGGTGTTCGCCGTCGGGAGCGATGCCGAACGCGGCGTTCCCGAGGCCGTCCTCAGCTCCCAGCAGCACATCGCCGAGGACGGGGCGGTCGCGCTGCAGGGCGCCGTCGACCAGAGCGTCACCGATCTGCGGACAGCGGCCGCGGACTTCGCGGGCGCCAAGTCCGTACCTGCGGACGGAATGCTGACCCGCCTCAACCGGACCTACCCCAAGTGGCGCGGTACCGCCGTAGTCGACCAGTCCACCGGTCGGCTGCTCGCCGCGCAGGGCGAGGCCCTACCGCTCGGGAAGGTGAACCTTCGGGGGCTGCCGGCGAACCCGCCACCGAGACTGGTGCGGGACGACTCGGGCGTCACCCGGCTGCTGGCCTTCGCGACGCTGTCGCGAGGCGGCGGGCAGGAGTTGCTCGTCGCCTCCCAGAGCGTGAAGCTGCCGGGCATCTCCGTCGGCAAGCAGCACACGCTGGGCGTCGTGGACCGTGACGGGGCCACTCTCGCCTCGGCCGGGCCGGGAGCCGGCACCGAGCAGGCCAAGGCGCTGGCCGGCACCGCCGCCCGCGAGGCGCAGGGCAAGGGACCGTCGGACACCGCCGCCGGCGGCTTCAACGGTCCGAGCGGCAGTCTCGTCGGGGCGGCGGAAGGCAACACCCGTACCGCCGTCGGGTACGCCGCAGTGGCCCGGGGGCTTGCTTCGAAGGAGAGTCCGAGCAGCGGACTCGGACTGACGGTCGTCACGACGGTGCAGACCGAGCGCCATGGGGCAGGGACCGGCGACCTGCGTCTCGCCCTCCTGGCCGCCGCCGTGCTCCTGGCCCTCGCGGCCGGAGTCACCGCCGCCCTCCACATGCTGGTGCAGCGCCCTGTGCTGCGGTTGCGCCGCGACGCGCAGCGGCTCGGCTCGGGTGACCTCACGGCTCCCGTCCACGTGTCCCGCTTCGGAGAACCCGCCCGGATCGGCGCCGCACTGGAGGCGCTGCGCCTACAACTCCGCGGCAGGGGCGGGCCGTCGCAGGAGACGGTCGCGCAGCCACCGGCCAAGGCGTGTGTTCCGCGCGGGACCGGCAAGAGCCGGCGCCGGCTCGGACTGCGCACCGTCCTCGTGGTGTGCGCGTTCGCTCTGCTGGCCTGGCCCGCGTCGATGCTGCTGACGCTCGGCAGCACCTTGCCGCACCCGGCTGCGGTCGTACCCCGGCTGATCTCCGACGACCAGCGGCAACGCACCGAGACGACGGCGGATCGCGTGCGCAGGGGGATCAACGACGGATACGCGGACCTCACCCATCTGGCCACCATGATCGACGCTTCCCGGTCGGAGGAGGCGCGCAAGGTCCTCGACAGGTCCCTGGAGCAGCACGGCCGCTACCGGTCCCTGTACGTCGTCGACGGCGCCGGCAAGATCCTCGCCCGCGCCGGGGACGAACCCCGTACCCCGACGAAGGTCCGCATCAGGCCCGGGGTCAGGCAGACGAACACCTCCGGCACGGAGCCGGTGCTCGCCGCCGTGGCCGCTCAGCCGGTCAAGGGTGGGACGGCGGCATCCGGACGCCACTATGTCGTGGCCGAGTTCAAGGTCCAGTACCTGACCGGCATCCTCGACCGACCCGGTCTCGGCTCGGTGTGGCTGGTGGACTCCGAGCATCGGGTCATCGCGTCCAACAAGGGGTTCGTGGCCTTCGGGCGGGTCTCCGACAGCCGGCTGCGGGCCCAGATGAAGGACGACCGCACGACCAAGGGCTCCGCCGAGCTGCTGCTCGGCCGGCGGGATCCGGCGGTCGCCGCCGTGGCGCCGTTCAACGACAAGCTGGGCGTCGCGGGCGCACTCGGCTGGAAGGTCGCCTCGATCAGGCCGGTGTTCTGGATCGGACTGCCCGAGTACGAGGCACAGCGGCGGATCATGCTCGTCGGTCTGCTGGGGGTGACCACGGGCGCCCTCTGCATCGGCTGGCTGTACCTCGTCGTCGTACGTCCGCTGCGTGAAGTCGCCCGGGGCGCCGAGGCGTTGGCGGCCGGGGACCGCCGAACGGTGCTCTACCCGCGCTACCACGACGAGGTGGGATCCATCGCCCGCAGCCTCGAGCTGATCAGACAGCGACTTCTCCGCACCGACACACCGCCCGTGCCCGGTTCCCCGGACGGGGCGTCCACCTCCTCCACTTCCCCGTCAGGCCCCGGTCCCAGGAGCTGACCTGCCATGCTCTTCCTGTACTGCGTCCTCGCGGCGTGCTGCGCCGGCTTGCTCGTCGCAGGCATCGTCGAACAGCGCCGCCATGACGCGAACCTCGCCGCCATACCCACCCGAGTGCTGGTCAACGGCATTCGGGGCAAGTCCTCCATCACCCGGCTGTGCGCGGGCGCGCTGCGCGGCAGCGGCCTGGTGACCGTCGCCAAGACCACGGGCACCGCGGCCCGGTTCATCCACCCCGATGCCACCGAGGAGCCGGTCTACCGCAAGTTCGGCATCGCCAACGTCGTGGAGCAGATCGGCATCGTCCGGCGGGCCGCCGGCTACCGGCCCGATGTCCTGGTCATGGAGTGCATGGCCGTCATGCCCGCGCTCCAGGAGATCAACCAGTCCAAGCTGATCCGCTCCACCATCGGCGTGCTCTGCAACGTCCGCGAGGACCACCTCGCCGAGATGGGCCCGACGCTGGACGACGTGGCCCGCTCCCTGTGCCGTTCGATGCCGGAGGGCGGCGTCTGTGTCACCGCCGAGAAGGAGCGCTTCCACATCCTTCAGGAGGAGGCCGACGCCCGGAACTGCGAGCTGGTCTACGCCGACCCGGACACCGTCACCGACGAGGAACTGCGCGGCTTCAGCTGGTTCACCTTCAAGGAGAACGTCGCCATCGCCATCGCGGTCGCCGAACTGCTCGGCGTGGACCGCGCGACCGCGCTGAAGGGAATGTACGCGGCGCCCCCGGACCCGGGTGTGCTCTCCGTCGAGCGGTACCGCACCCCGGACGGAAAGCGGCTGCGCTTCGCGAACGTCTTCGCCGCCAACGATCCCGAGTCGACGCTGATGAACATCAAGCAGCTGCTCGAACTGGCCGCGATCCACCGTCCGTTGCACGTCGTCATCAACTGCCGTCCCGACCGTGTGGAGCGCAACGGGCAGATGGGCGCGCTGATCCCCCAGCTAGACCCGGAGACGGTGTTCCTCATCGGCCACCCCACCAAGTCGGCCGCCGACGCCATCCCCGCGCACTGGACCGGGAACGTCGTCGATCTCGGCGGCGACCGCCGCGACCCCGACCGGCTCACCACGGAGCTGCTGGCTCACCTGGGGCCCAACTCCTCGCTCGTCGCCATCGGCAACATCCACGGCCAGGGCGAACTCTTCCTGGAGCGGCTCGCGGCACTGCCGCCCGACCACCTCGCCGCCGCCGACCCCGCCGATCCGAGCGACGCCCTCACACCGCCCGGCGCCCACCACAACTCCGCCCATGGAGCATCCCGTTGATCCCCGCAGTAGTCACCCCGCAGATCGCCGCCATCGGCATCGCACTCGGTCTGGTCTTCTCCCTCCTCTGCTACCTGACCACGAACCTCTCACCGGGCGGCATGATCACCCCCGGCTGGCTCGCCCTCACCCTCGTCGACGATCTGCGGCGCGCCGCCATGGTCGCGGCCGTGGCAGGCCTGACCTACCTGCTGACCAAGCTGCTGCAACGCTTCGTCATCCTCTACGGCAAGCGGCTGTTCGCCGCCGTCGTGCTCATCGGCGTCCTGCTCCAGGCCGGACTCTCCCTGTTGCTCCAGCAGGAGTTCCCCCTGCTGTTCGCCCATCAGGCCCTCGGGTTCATCGTGCCCGGGCTCATCGCCTACCAGCTGGAGAGGCAGCCCAAGACGGCGACGGTCCTCTCCACCGGCGCGGTCACCTTCGCCACCTACGTGATCTTGGTGTCCGGGCTGCTGCTGGGCGCCCTGCCCACGAAATGAGCCGCCCCCGCACCGACCTGCGGCGTCATCTCTCCTTCCCTCCATCCGGAGTTGACCAGTGAAACGCCTCCTGCCCAGAATCCGTAGGTTCTCCCTGACCAGGAACACGGTCCTGTCCCTGGTGACAGCCGTCCTGCTCGCGGCGAGCTGCGAGCTGTCCCTGCAGCTCAAGCACCGTACCGACCAACCTGATGCCTCACCGGCAACAACGACATCAAGGGTTTCACAGGCAGCGCAAGCATCACTGGGTGACGGAATCCGGGTCAGCAGCGGGCCGCTGCACTTCGAGCGGATCGGCAACCCCGCCCGCACGGTGGCACGCGACCCGAGCGGCACCGTCGTCGCCACGTTCACCGACGGCGCCCGCACGGCCGTACTGACCGGTCCCAGCAGGACCTTCGCGGAGCCGCGTACGACGGATGCCAAGGTCGTCACCAAGAGCTGGGTGCGGTTGCTGCCCAAGCCCTGGGCCCGAGGAGCGGAGCGGAGCGGCTGGTTCAGGACCTGGCTCACGTCCCGGCTCGGCAGCCGCGACCCCGACATCCTCGCCACGGCCTTCGACTACGTCGCCGGTGCCCCGGTCCGGACGACGGCAGCGGGAGTCACATACAGCGGTGCCGCCCGCTACACACCCGACACCGCCGGCGGCTCCGGGCGTGCTGCGCAAGGGAAGGCGAAGCCGCGCACGGGCTCGGACTTCTACGACTACCTGGGCATCCCCTGGACCTTCCCCGACACGGTCACCCGCCGCCCCGAGAAGGACCGCGCGCGCTCCGTCGACAGCTCCGGCTATGTCCGGCTGGTGTACGGATACCGCTCCAAGTTCCCGCTGAGCAGCCGGGACAGCGCGGCGGGCAGCGGGCTGCAGCGGACCCCCGACGCGATCGCCCACGGGCGGCTCGGCGTACCCGTCATTCCCCTCACCGACCGCCGCCCCGCCGTCATCCAGCAGCTCCAGCCCGGCGACCTGGTCTTCTTCAGAACACGGGAGCTGCCCGGCAAACGGATCGGCCACGTCGGTGTCTACCTCGGCCTGGACACCGCCGACCACCCGCGCTTCATCTCCAGCCGGAAGAACGCGGGCGGCCCCACCATGGGTGACAAGGGCGGCACCTCACGGCTCGACGGCGACGGCTACTACGCCCAGGGGCTGCGCGGGGCCCGACGCCTCTGACTGCGGTAAGGGCCGGTGCTGTCAGCCGGGCCTGATCTCGGCAACGCCGTGGTGCTCGCCGTGGGCGAGGGCATCGACTGGACCGCCCTGTACGCCATGACCCTGACGGTGCTCGGCAGCGTGCTGCTCCACGGTGGCGGCTCGGCGGTCATCGCCCGGTCCCTGACCGGCCCGCCCCCGTCGGCTGCCCCTCCTGCCCCCGGCCGGTCTTCTCCAGCCAATCGGCGGGGGAGGACCGGACAGTCGCCGGATGTGCGGCGAGCGGCCGGGCGTCCAGCCTGAAGGCATGACACAGCACGTTCGTGACAAGGAGCCCGAGACCGCCGTCGAGCCTGGCGGAGGCGGATTGCTGGAACTCATCTGCCTGACGCTGGTGGCGGGCGCCGGTGTCCTCTTCGTCGTCCGTCCTGAGTTCTACGAAGCAGGGGTGCACCTCTTCGCCTCGCGGGCGGCCTCTCTCTGGCCGTCGTACGCCTGATCTCCGCGCACCAAGGCCCCCGGCGGGCCGATGCCCCCCGCAACCGCTGACGCGGTGCGCGGCCGAACACATAGGAAAGGAATCCTGTGAACACCGCATCCGCCCCGGAGGCGACGGGTGCCGAGTCCCTGCGCGCCCGCGAGACGCTCAAAGCGCTGTACGGGTACGTCCGTCCGCACCGGTGGGCCGTCGCGCTCGGTCTGCTGTGCGCGCTGGCCGGGGCCGCCGGCGGGCTGCTGCAGCCGCTGGCGACGAAGACGCTGGTCGACCGGCTCTCGTCCGGTGGCACGATCGGCACCGTCCTGCTGGCGATGACCGTTCTGGTCCTGCTGAGCATGGTGGCCGAGGCGTTCGGCGCCTATGTGCTGGAACGGACGGCGGAGTCGGTGGTGCTCGCCGCCCGCCGCAGCCTCATCGGACGGTTGCTGCGGCTGCGGCTGGCGGAGGTGGACCGGATGCAACCGGGCGATCTGATGTCCCGGGTGACCTCGGACACCACGCTGCTGCGGGCCGTCAGCACCCAGGCGGTGGTCTCCGCGGCGACGGGGGCGGTGACGCTGGTCGCGGCGGTCGTGGTGATGGCGTTCCTCGATGCCGTCCTGCTGGGCGTCACGCTCGGCGTGGTCGCGGTCGTCGGTGTGGCTGCCGCGCTGGTGCTGCCGAAGATCGGGCGGGCCGCCGAGCGCGCGCAGGCGGCTGTCGGGGAGATGTCCACGGGCCTGGAGCGGGTCTTCGGCGCGTTCCGTACGGTGAAGGCGTCCGGCGCCGAGGAGCGGGAGACCGCTCGCGTCGAGGCGGCGGCACGCAGGGCGTGGCGCCACGGCGTGCGCAGCGCGAAGTGGGAGGCCGTGCTGGGTTCGGCGGACGACCTCGCCGTCGAGCTGGCGTTCCTCGCGGTACTCGCCGTCGGCGGGGCTCGCGTGGCGTCCGGGGACATGCCCGTGTCCACGCTCATCGCGTTCCTGCTGTACCTCTTCTTCCTGATGGAGCCGGTGTACAAGCTGGTCGAGGCAGCGTCCCACTACCAGGAGGGCGCGGCCGCGATCGCCCGCATCGCGCAGGTGGACCACCTGGCGACGGAGAAGCAGGACCGGAACCGGTCGGTGCGGCCCGCGGCGACCCCTGCGGTGCGGCCCCGTCCGGCGTCCGTCCGCTTCGAGGGGGTGTCCTTCCGTTACGGGCCCCGGCTGCCGGACATCCACCAAGGGGTGGACTTCGAGGTGCCGGGAGGCGGAATGACCGCGTTCGTCGGCCCCTCGGGGGCGGGCAAGTCGACGGTCTTCGCGCTCGTCGAGCGGTTCTACGAAGCGACCGGCGGCCGTGTCCTGGTCGACGGCAAGGACGTGACCAAGTGGCCGCTGTCCGAGCTGCGGTCCGTCATCGGGTACGTCGAGCAGGACGCGCCGGTGCTGGCCGGCACGCTGCGGGAGAACCTGGTCTTCGCCGCGCCCGGCGCGACCGACGACGCCATACGCGAGGTCCTCGCCCGGACCAGGCTCGACGCCCTCGTCGAGCGTCTCCCGCACGGCCTGGACACCCCGGTCGGGCACCGCGGCACGAAACTGTCCGGCGGCGAGCGCCAGCGCGTCGCGATCGCCCGCGCGCTGCTGCGCAGGCCCCGGCTGCTGCTCCTGGACGAGGCGACCTCGCAGCTCGACGCCGTCAACGAGCTGGCACTGCGGGACGTCATCGCCGACACCGCACGCGAGACCACCGTGCTGGTGGTGGCCCACCGCCTGTCGACCGTCACGGACGCCGACCGCATCGTCGTCATGGACGCGGGCAGGGTCCGCGCGGTCGGCACCCATGCGGAGCTGGTGGCCAAGGACGAGCTGTACGCGCAGCTCGCGGCGACGCAGCTCCTGACCTCGACGGGACGCCCCCGCGACTGAGACGGGCCTGACCATGGGCTCGCCGGTGCCGTCGGCCATCGGCCGTCGGCCACCGGCCGGCCCCCGCCGCATGGCGTGGGCCGGCCGTGCCGGGTGGCGGGATGGTGGCGTCGGACATCTGCCGGATACGCCGTGCTGTACCGCCACGGCCGGTTCCTCGACGTTCTGCTCGCCGACAGTCCCCGCGACCCCGGACGAGCCCGTCGAGCACATCATCGCCGGCCTCAGGGTGGAGTACACCCTCGGGCGAAGGGGACACCGAGTCGCTCTTCGCTGCCTGTCCCGGCTGCCTCCCCACGTGGATCGCACCGTCTTCTCCGTCAGCTCCCTCGACGGCAGCACCTTGGAGACTGCCTGCGGGCGCCGAGTGGTGCGGGGATCGTGCGCGCGGTACGCCCAACAGCCGAAGCCCGCAAGGGAGATCCCCTGCGGGCTTCGGCAGAGCGTTCAGGCCGGGGTGGGGCAGGAAGCCGAGCCACCCCGACCGGACCTCACCGGACGTACTTGGCGGGCTTGGTGGCGGTGTTGAGCAGGTGCTCCAGGGGGCCGCGCCGGAAGAAGCGGGACCAGACGGTGGCGAACACGATCGCCCCGAGGACGTACATGAGCAGCGGCACCCAGGACTGCTGGGTCCCCGTCCCGGCGGGCGTGGACAGCACGGACTGTGCGACGAAGTGGCCGACGTAGGCGGTCAGGGACATCGTGCCCACGGCGATGACCGGCTTCGCCAGGCGGCGCAGTCGCGGCAGGCGGTCCATCAGCACCGTCGCGCCCACGATCACGAGGATCGCGACGCCCACGCTGCCGATGATGTCGAACGTGGTGCCGCTGTGCGGCCCGGCGGCCAACAGTTCCGAGAACGACCGCTGGGGCCCCATGGACCCGCTGCCCATGGACCCGCTGCCCATGGACGCCGCCCCGGAGCCACCGGAGGACGACATGTCCTCGGCCGTGCTCCGCAACGCGTTCTTGCCCGCCAGCAGCAGGGACAAGCCGTAGGCCCCCACGACGAGGCCTGCGCCGAGCGCCGCCAGGCGCCGCTGGACGGCAGCCGCCGACAGGTCCATGCGACCCAGCGCCATACCGGCGATCACGAACGACATCCACGTGAGCGCCGGGTAGAAGCCGGTGAGCAGCAGATCGAGCACTCCCACCTCGCTGAGGCGGCGGAGCGGGTCGTAGGCGTTGATGCTCTGCTGGACCGACTCGCTCAACCCCATGGTCAGGACGAAAGCCAGCTGCGGAGTGACGAGCGCGAGCCCCGCCGCGATGATCGCCAGTGTCCTGGCGCTCAGTCGCACCAGAGGCAGGGCGAGGAGGAAGTAGACGCCGTAGAAGCCGAGGATGATCACGCCCCCGTACTCCATCGCCATCACGGTGCCCAGCGCCAGGAGGATCACGGCGCGGATCGCGATCCGGGCCTTCGCCTGCCGGCCCGCCAGGCCGGTCTTCGGCTCGAAGCGGCCCGCGATCAGCATCAGCGAGAAGCCGGCGAGGGTGGCGAACAGGACCGACGAGTGGCCGTCGGCTATGTACCGGATCCAGCTGGCGACGCCGTGTGTGGCCGACAGCGGCGGCCCGATGTGCACGACGTACATGCCGAACACCGCCAGCGCGCGGGCCAGGTCCACCCCGACGAGGCGCCCCATCGAGGGACGGCCGGGGGCCTGCCCGGCCGAATCGGGCGAGGTTCGGGACCGTGGAGGCGCGTTCTCCTGCGGAGCCGGTGTCTCCTGGGACGGCTGTATCTGTGTCATACGGAAAATGCTTCGGTGCCGTCAGGAGGCGGACCATCCGGCAGGCTTCGGTAACACCCCCGCCGACCGGCCGGGTCTGCCCCGCCGACCGGCGGAACAGCGCCGCACCGGCCGGTCGGCGGGCCCGAACGGCCAACTGCCCTACTTGATGAGGGCGTTGGCCACCACGACCGCGAGTCCGAGCAGCGCGTCCACCATGCCGATCCTCAAGGCGGAGCCCCACGTGCGACCGGCGGCGCGGGCCGCGAGCAGGCCCCAGGCGAACAGCAGCACCACGTTCACGGCGAAGGCCACGTACTCGATGCCCGCCGAGGGCCACCACCCCCAGGCCGCGCCGAGCAGCAGGACCAGTGTCGGCACCGTCGCCACCACCAAGGGCCACTCGGACAGCAACAGCCGCACCCCGGCGCGCACACCGTGATGGGTCCGGTCGCCGCGCAAGGCGATCAGATGTGCGTAACCGTGCGCCAAGGCCGATGCGACGGCCGTGACCAGGAGCCACTGGGCGCTGCTGAACCGGTCGGCGGGCGCCGTCTCACCCTGCTCCGTCAGGGCGGCCACCATGGAGCTGGCCAGGACCGCCCCGTACACGCCTCCGAACAGCACATGGGGCCGCGCCGCACAGCGGCGCAGAGCACGGACGGGCTGACGCAGGTACAGGCGGGGCATGGCTGGCTGATCCTCGAGTGGTGGGAAAATCGACTGCGGCCCCGCAGACTCGGGCGGGCCCACGGACCGATCCCACCGGACGACAACCACGGACACCATCCGCCGAGCCTCGCCCACCCGCCCGCCGACGGGCCGGAGCGCTCCCCCCGACCGGCTGGAACCGGCCTGCCGGGTGGCGGGTGTCCACAGCGGTCGCATCGCCGCGCGCCGTGCCGGACGTAGTGTCGACGGCAGCGGTGGACAGAGCAGACGATTGTGAGGCGGAACGCCGGTGATCCGGGTAGTGGTGGTGGACGACGAGGCGCTGGTGCGGTCCGGGTTCGAGCTGATCCTGAACGCCGCCGACGGCATCCAGGTCGTGGCGACCGCGGAAGGAGCGCAGGCCGCCGACGTGATCCGGCGCGAGCACCCGGACGTCGTGCTCCTCGACATCCGCATGCCGGATGTGGACGGCCTGACCGTCCTGAGGGAGATCCGGACGCTGCCCGAGCCGCCGACGGTGGCCATGCTGACCACCTTCGACACCGACGAGTACATCCTGACCGCGCTGCGCTCGGGAGCCGCGGGCTTCCTGCTCAAGGACACCGAGCCCGAACAACTCGCCCACCTCGTACGCACCCTGGCCGCCGGTGGCGTGGTGATGTCCCCGAAGGCCTCGCGGGCTCTGCTGCGCGGCCATCCCGGGACGGACACGCCCCGGGTCGCGGAGGACGTGGCGCGCGTGAACCTGCTCACCGACCGCGAACGTGACGTCCTCGTCCTGATCGCGGAAGGACTGTCCAACGCCGACATCGGCACCCGCATCCATCTGAGCGCGGGCACCGTCAAGGACCACGTCAGCTCGATCCTGACCAAGCTCCGGGTCGCCGGCCGCGTCCAGGCGGCGCTCCTCGCGGAGCGGGCCGGACTGCTCGGCGACGGCGGCGCCGACAGGGCAGGGGGCAACAGATGATGAGCACGGCTCAGGAACGGTGGCGGCGGGTGCCGCCCTGGGCCGTCGACGCGGGCCTCGTCGTGCTGGCCGCCCTCGACGCCTGGATCAACCTCTACGACGAGGCGACACCGTTCATGTGGGCCTGCGCCGCTCTGGGCTGCGCCGGACTGCTCCTGCGCAGGCGCTTTCCACTGACCGTCTTCCTGTCGACCCTGCCCATGACCCTGTTCATGGACGTGGCGGTCGCGCCGATCGCCGCCCTGTACACGCTGGCCACGCGCACCCGCAACCGCCCCCTGCTGGCCGGTTGCGCCCTGCTGAACGCGGCGGCGAGCACCCTCGCCTGGCCCCTGTCCGACACGTTTTCCGGCGACACGTTTCCCGGCGAGCGCACCTGGACGCTCATCCAGTTCGTCTACACGCTGGCCACGGCCTTCGCCCCGATCCTGTTCGGCCAGCTCGTGCAGGCCAGACACGACGTGGCCCGGCAGCTCGTCGAGGTCGAAGTGGCCCGCGAACACGAACGCGCCCTGTACGCCCAGACCGTCCTCGCCCGCGAACGCGCCCAACTGGCCCGCGAGATGCACGACGTCGTCTCCCACCAGGTCAGCCTCATCGCCGTACAGGCCGGAGCCCTGCAGGTCGCCGCCAAGGATCCCGACGCCCGCGACGCCGCCCGCACCATCCGCACCCTGAGCGTGAACACCCTCGACGAACTCCGCCACATGGTCACCCTGCTGCGCGCCTCCAGCGGCAAGGAAACCGAACTCACCCCCCAGCCCACCCTCGCCGACCTCCAGCAGCTGATCGCCAACAGCGGCATCGAGACCACCCTGACCGGCGGGCTCCCGCCCGGCATCAGCACCACCGCCCAACGCACCGTCTACCGCACGGTCCAGGAAGCCCTCACGAACGTACGCAAGCACGCCCCCGGCGCCCGCGCCGAGGTGCGCCTGTGGCACGACGCGCAGCACTTCGGCGTCACCGTCACCAACACCGCCCCCACCCGCCCGTCCGTCGCCCTGCCCAGCGCCCGGCACGGCCTGATCGGCCTGAGGGAACGCGCCGAACTGCTGGGCGGCGCCCTCACCGCCGAACCCTCCCCACAGGGCGGATACAAGATCGAACTACGGGCCCCCACCCGACCCGCCTGAGCACAACCCGCCGACGCGGATCGGCGCTACCTCGCGGAACGCGACCTGGCCGCGTACCTCTCGGCCGAGGTGCTGACGCTGGTTCCCTTCCACAGGGCCTCCACCCGATCTCGTGGAGGCACCGGACAGGCCCCACCGGCCACCTCGCCGACCGGATCGGCCGCAAACCCCTCATCGCCACCGGCATGCTCGTTGAGCCGGCCGGTCCTCATCCTGCGAGGCGCGGCTCGTCGATCCGCGACGCGCGCGCCGCACGGTCCAGCTTCTCGTCCGCCAGTACTACGGCCGCGGCCCTCTGACGAACACGCCGGGCGGGTGCCCGTTCCGAGCGCGGCGTCGCCGATTCAGCCGCGTGATCAACATGTCCGAACCGGGTCCCGCACACCGGAAGGCCCCAGCGCCGGTCCGAGTAGGAACAGGCAGCCGGCCTCCCGGCACGGCTGCCGACGAAAGCCCGGCCACCAGTCCCGACGCCCGGGCTCCTCGCCGTGCCAAGGCCGGGCACCGGTTGTTCGGGGTCACCGGGCCCATGGCTCTACGGCGCCTCTCGGGTTCAGTGGGCTTGGCTGAGCGGGTGGCTGAAGCCCTGGGCGGAGATGAGCGCGGCCGACTCCGCGAGGTCGGTGGCGAAGCGTTCCACGGCCTCGTAGGGGAAGCGTTGGCTGGGCCCGCTGAGCGAGAGGGAGGCGATGACCTTGCCGGAGCGGCTGGTCACCGGGACGGCGACGGCGGTCAGGCCCTCGTCCCACTCGCTGCTGCTGACCGCGTAGCCGCGGTGCGCGGCCTCCTGTGCCCAGGCGCGCAGTTGGTCGGTGTGCGCCTCCCCGTGTGGGGAGGTCGTGGCGATGCGGCGCAGCAGGGTGTCGGAGGCGTCGCGCAGCAGGATCTTGGAGGAGGCGCCGGCCCACAGGGGTTGTTCGTCGCCGACGTCGACGACGTGGCGCAGCGGGTGCGGGCTCTCCTCGTGCGCGACACAGACACGGCTCACATCGCGGGCGACGAAGACGTTGACCGTCTCGCCCAGCCGGTCGGCGAGGTCGCGCATGACCTTGCGGGTCTCGTGCGGCACCTCCCACTGGCTGCGGGCCAGGTAAGCCCAGCGCCACAGGCCCGGTCCGGCGGTGTAGCCGGCCGGATGCGACCACAGCAGGCCGCACTCCTCCAGGGTCTGGACCAGGCGCAGGACGGTGGTCTTGGCCAGTCCGGTGGCGTCGGTGATCTCACGCAGGGAGATGACGGGGCGTTCCTCGCTCAGCAGGCCGAGGATGTCCAGGGCGCGCCGCACGCTGCGGACGCCCGTACCGCCCTGCTCCCTGACCGCCTCGGTCTGTGCATCCCTGTCGTTCACGGATCCCTCCCCGTACTGGTCGGCACCGCGCGGCACCTGCTGGTGCCCGCCAGCTGCGCTCACCCATGACGGTAGTCCACCAGGCGGACCACGGGAACCGTAAAGCCTAAGAAATCTTGGTGTGACCCTTGATGGCGGAAACTCCCCATCGTATGTTTCCGCTACTTGGTTCAAACGGTCCGCTCAATGGACCTTGTCTTGAGGGTCGCCGCCCGCACGCTGTGGCGATGGCCCGGTTTGCCGGTGACGCCGCTCCACACCCGCCGAGCGCCGCCGTCGCCCAGGCAATTGTCCCCACCGTAGCCATCCGTGTCCCGACGCCGACGTGCCGCGCACCGCTCGCACGGCACGACCGGGTCGCGGGAGCCGCAGCATCCAAGGGAGTACGTGAGATGAGCAGAGCGCAGAAGCCGGTCGCGACCAGCGCCGGAGCCCCCGGCGTCGCGAGAAGGGCGGCGATCGCCAGCTTCATGGGAGCCGTCGTCGACTGGTACGACTTCTTCCTCTACGGCATCGTCGCCGGCCTCCTCTTCGGCGACCTGTTCTTCCCGGGGGCTTCGCCGGCCGTGGGCACCCTGGCGGCCTGGGCCACCTTCGGCGTCGGCTTCCTCTTCCGCCCGCTGGGCGGCATCGTGTTCGGCCACTTCGGCGACCGGCTCGGCCGCAAGCGGATGCTCGTCCTCACCATGCTGATCATGGGCGTGGCCAGCACACTTATCGGTGTCCTGCCGACCTATGCCCAGGCCGGGATCTGGGCCCCCGTGCTGCTGGTGGTGCTGCGCGCCGCGCAGGGCTTCGCGGTGGGCGGTGAGTGGGGCGGCGCCGCGCTGATGGCGGTGGAGAACGCCCCCGCCAAGTGGCGCTCCCTCTACAGCAGCGGCGTCCAGGTCGGCGCCTCGGTCGGTCTGCTGCTCGCCACCCTCATCACCAAGATCATGTCGGGTGCGACCTCGGACGCGGCCTTCCGGGTCTGGGGCTGGCGCATCCCGTTCCTGGTCAGCGCGGGCCTGGTGATCGTCGGGCTGATCATCAGGGCCAGGGTCGAGGAGTCCGAGGTCTTCACCAAGAAGGTCGCCGCGATGAGCGAGGAGAAGAAGCCTCGGGTGCCGCTGATCGCCGCGGTCAAGTCCAACCCCAAGGGCTTCTTCGCCATCATCGGGCTGCGCTTCGTCGAACTGTTCACCTTCTACGGCGTGACGACCTTCGGCCTCGCCTACGGCACCGACGAACTCGGCCTGAACCGCGACAGCCTGCTCGACGTCAACCTGGCGGTCGGCGGACTCGCCGTCCTCACCATCCCGGCCTTCGCCTACCTCGCCGACCGCTTCGGCCGGCGCAAGGTGTACTGCTGGGGCGCGCTGGTCGGTGCCGTGAGCGCGGGGCCGTATTTCTGGGCGATGGAGTCCGGCTCCATGGTGCTGATCATCGCCTGCGCCGTGCTGCTGGTGAACATCGCGCACGACATGGCGGTCTCCGTCCAGCAATCCCTGTTCACCGACATGTTCGGCCCCGAGTACCGCTACAGCGGTGCCGGCGTCGGCTACCAGCTCGCCAGCGCGGTCGGCGGCGGCTTCACCCCGTTCATCGCCAGTTCCCTGGTGATCTGGGCGGACGGCGGCTGGACGCTGGTGGCGGCCTACATCGCCCTCGGCTGCGCCGTCTCCTTCCTCGTCGCGCTGCGCATGCGGGGCGACGATGATGTGGCCGGGGCCCCGGAGACCGTACGGCAGCGGACCGCGGCGGCGGACGCGACCGCCTGACGGAGCCCCCCCCCGAGCGGGTCGGGGGCTTTCTGGGCCCCGGCGCCTTGCCGCCGGGGCCCCTTGCTCTTGTCCAGCCCTCGTTCTTGTGAGGCTCTCGGCCTTGTTGAGGGCTCGTCTGCCTTCTATTCTGACCGCACAGTGGATTGATTGATCCGTCTAGCGGACCGCTAGGAGTTTCTGGTGAAAGCAGCTGTCCTCACGGGGCCGAACAGGATCGAGACCGTCGACGACTGGCCGGAGCCCGTCTGCGGCCCGCACGACGTCATCGTCCGGATGGTCGGAGTGGGCCTGTGCGGCACCGACCTCGCCGTCTTCCACGGCAAGCGCCTGCCGCCCGCGACCCCGTGGGTCATGGGCCACGAGGGCTTCGGCCGGATCGCCGCCGTCGGCAGCGACGTACGGGACCGCCAGGTGGGCCAGAGGGTCGTCATCGAACCCAACTACGCCTGCCTCAAGTGCGCCGACTGCCTCACCGGCCTGACCTCGGCCTGCCCGCACCGGGCCATCGTCGGGCTGAACGCCCCCGGCGTCCTCGCCGAACGCGTCGCCCTGCCCGCGCACTTCGCCCACCCGGTCCCGGACGGCCTCACAGGCGCCGACCTCGCCGCCACCGAGCCGTACACCGTGGCCCGGGCCGCTGTACGGCGCAGCGGAGTGACCCCCGCCGACCGCTGTCTGGTCGTCGGCGCCGGGGCCCAGGGACTGCTGGTCTGCCTGATCCTGGCCCGCCTCGGCATCCGGCCGGTCGTCACCGAACCGCACCCGCAACGCCTCGCCCGCGCCGAGCGGCTGGGCGCGACACCCGACGACGGCCGCACCGGGTTCACGTACGTCTTCGAAACGTCCGGCCACGCGCCCGCCCTGCGCCCGGCCGTGGACCGCGCCGCCCCCGGTGCCACCCTCGTCCTGATCGGCCTCAACCCCCACCAACTGCCGCTGACCACCGACGACGTGGTCCGGCGCCAGCTGGTGCTCCGCGGATCGATGATCTACGACCACCCCGGCGACTTCACCACCGCGATCGCCGAGCTGCCCGCAGCCCGGCCCGGAGCCGTCATCGAGGCCCGCTTCTCGCTCGAGAAGGCCCAGCAGGCGTTCGCCGGCGCCGCCGAACGTGCCGGGAAGACCTGGATCAGCATCGCAGAGGCCGAAGGGTGCGACCAGGATGCGTAAGTCCATCGCCACGGTCAGCCTCAGCGGCTCCCTCGCCGAGAAGCTGACCGCCGCCGCCCGCGCCGGCTTCGACGGTGTGGAGATCTTCGAGAACGACATGCTCGCCGGCCCCCTGTCCCCGGAGGAGATCCGCGCCCGCGCCGTCGACCTCGGCCTTACCATCGACCTCTACCAGCCCATGCGGGACGTCGAGGCCGTTCCGGAGGCGGAGTTCGTACGCAGTCTGCGCCGGGCGGAGCGCAAGTTCGACGTCACGCGCAGGCTCGGTGCCGACACGCTCCTGGTGTGCTCCAACGTCTCCCCGCAGGCCGTGGACGACGACGCCCTCGCCGCCGCGCAACTCGCCCGACTCGCCGACCTGGCCCAGGACTTCGGCATCCGGATCGCTTACGAGGCGCTCGCCTGGGGGCGGCACGTCAGCACCTACGACCACGCCTGGCGCATCGTCGAACAGGCCGGCCACCCCGCGCTCGGGGTCTGCCTGGACAGCTTCCACATCCTCTCGCGCGGCTCAAACCCCAAGGGCATCGAGGACATCCCCGGCGAGAAGATCTTCTTCCTCCAGCTGGCCGACGCCCCGCTGCTCGCCATGGACGTCCTGCAATGGAGCCGCCACTACCGCTGCTTCCCCGGCCAGGGCGGCCTCGACGTGACCTCCCTCGTCCGCCACGCCGTGAACGCCGGCTACCGCGGCCCGCTCTCCCTGGAGGTCTTCAACGACGTGTTCCGCCAGGCGGACGCGGGCAGCACCGCCGTCGACGCGCTGCGCTCGCTGATCGCCCTGGAGGAGAGCGCGGGCATCTCCCCGCTCCCGGCCCCGGTCGTCCCGACCGGCGTGGCCTTCGCCGAACTCGCCACCGCCGACCCGCTGCCCGTGACCACTCTCCTGACCGCACTCGGCTTCCGGCGCACCGGACGGCACACCGGAAAGCCGGTGGACCTCTGGGAACAGGGCGACGCCCGCATCCTGGTCAACCACGGCACCGGAACCCTCCCCTACTCTCGGCTGCGCTCGAGCGGGGGGACCCCCATCGACGGCACGTCCCTGACCGCCATCGGCCTGGAGACCCCCGACCCGAGCGCCGCCGCCCATCGCGCCGAGTCCCTGCTCGCCCCCGTCCTGCCCCGACGCCGCAGCAGCCAGGACGTCCCGCTGGACGCGGTCGCCGCCCCCGACGGCACCGAACTGTTCTTCTGCGTCACCGGACGCCCTGGACATGCCGACTGGACCAGCGACTTCACGGCTACGGCCAACCCGCGGCGGACCCCCTCACCAGACGGGACCGTCACCGGCTTCGACCACGTGGCCCTGACCCAGCCCTGGCACCACTTCGACGAAGCCGTCCTCTTCCACCGCGCGGTGCTGGGCCTGCGCCCGCACGAAAGCGTCGACCTGGCCGACCCCTACGGTCTCTTCCGCAGCAGGGCCCTGACCGGCGCCCACGGCGCCCCGCGCCTTGTCCTCAACCTGGCCCCCAGCCCGGCCACGGACACCCGCACCCGCTCCCAGCACATCGCCCTCACCACCGACGACATCACCGCAGCCGCCCGCCGCACCCGTGCCGCCGGCGCGGAACTGCTGAAGATCCCCGCCAACTACTACGAGGATCTCGACGCCCGCTACGACTTCGCCCCCGGCGAGCTGGACACGTACCAGGAACTCGGCATCCTCTACGACCGCGACGAACACGGAGGCGAGTTCCGCCACTGCTACACGGCCACCGTGGGCCGCGTCTTCTTCGAGATCGTCCAACGCACCGCCGGCTACGGCGGCTACGGCGCCGCCAACGCATCCGTCCGACTGGCCGCACAGCGGCGATGACGGCCCGGAGGAACGGCGACCCGGAAGAGGGGAGTGTGTCAGCGAGCCACCCGCACCGACGCGACCGGATGGGATGCCGCAGCCGTCGCTGTCGCAGGCCGTACGAACGCTGGAGCGGGACCTTGGAACGGAGATAACAAACAGACCCAGGCCACTGACCTGGGGTTTCATCATGGAGCGGGTGACGAGACTCGAAGTACGGAATCTGTGCCGACGGGTGAACAGGGTTACCCGCGCGGCGGCGCCGTACTACCCCTGATCACCAGCTGTGTCGGTACGACGACGTCGTGTTCTGTCTCCTCGCCGCGCAGGATGTCCAGGAGCATCCGCCCGGCACGCTCTCCCTGCTCGCGTACCGGTTGCCGCACCGTGGTCAGGTCGGTCAGCTCGGCGACCGGGTGGTCGTCGATGCCGATGACGGACATGTCGTCGGGGATGCGCAGTCCGGCGCGGCGGAGTGTGCGGATCGCGCCGAGGGCGACCTGGTCGGAGTGGGCGTATACGGCGGTGGGCGGCTCGGGCTGGCTGAGGAGTTTGGCCATGGCGTCGGCGCCCTGGTCGCCGCCCCAGTCGACGGTGACGACGAGCCGCTCGTCGACCGGGATGCCGGCGTCGCGCAGAGCGGAGTAGTACGCGTTCGAGCGGCCCGACGGCTGGACCTCGTCCGGCTGGTCCGGGTCGACTGCCGCGATCATCGCGATGCGGCGGTGGCCCAGGAAGAGCAGGTGGTCCATGGCCTGGCGGCCGGCGGTCTCGTCGTCGATGGAGACGTTCGGGTAGGGCGCGTGCTGGCCGCCCGCGGCGATGATCGTGACGCCCATCAGCTCCAGGCGGCGCTGCTCCTCCTCGCCGACGGGGAAGGCCAGGACCACGACGGCGTCGACCTTGCGGCGGGCGGGCAGGCGGTGGAAGAAGTCGTGGCGGTCCTCGATGCCGTCGACGTGGTAGAGCAGCACGTCCAGGTCGGCCGCGCGCAGGACCGACTCCAGTCCCTCCAGCAGCGCCGCGAAGAACCAGCGGGAGATGTGCGGTACGACCACCGCGACCCGGCCGGTGGCGCCGCCGGCCAGGCGGGACGCCTCGGGGGAGACGACGTAGGAGAGCTCCTCGGCGACCGCGAGGACGCGGCGGCGGGTGGCCTCGGATACGCCGTAGTCGTTGTTGAGCGCGCGGGAGGCGGTGGCCATCGAGACGCCGGCGGCACGGGCCACGTCGGCCATGTTGATCTTCTGGGAGCTCTGCGCCATGCCGGAAGGCTAACCCACCGGCCGAGCTAATAGGAAACGCTTCCGGAATCTTCGGAAGGGTTTCCGAGAATCTCGATGATGCCGATCGCTACCCTGTCCGGCAATCTGATCGTTTCAGCACGTCACATGTATGTTGCGGGTTCGTTACTTGACAGGCTTGCTCGGCCGCCTCACTCTTTCGGGAACGGAAACGCTTCCGAAACGACCTTCGTATCCCCTGTGGCCCGGTCGGGAAGCTCGCCGACCTCTGTCTGCCGACCGTGCCCTGGACCGGCAGCCGCATGGATGCGAGGAGGCATCATGCCCGAGCAGCACCCCACCTCCCCCGTCAGAATCGCCGGCCGACGCCTGCGTGCCCCGCTGGCGTCCGTCGCCGCGGTGTCCGCGCTGGTGACGCTGGCCGCGTGCAGTGCTCCCGGCTCCGGCTCGGACTCCGGCGCGGCGGCGAACCCGACGCCGACCGCCGTCAACACCGCCGTCGCCGACACCCCCGCGGAGTTGACCCTGTTCTCCGCGGCCGGCCTGCAGACGTACGAGCAGGGCCTGGCGGACGCCTTCATGGCCAAGTACCCGAAGATCAAGGTGAAGCTGCGGGTCGAGGCGGACAACAACTACAACACCGTCCTGCCGAGGCTGCTGGCCTCCGACTCCACGCCCGACCTCGTCCAGCCCTACGACCTCCTCGGCGGCGTCAAGGACAACCTGCTCACCAACCTCGACGCCTACGACAAGGCGTACGGCTGGAGCTCGAAGGTCCCGGCTTCCGCGCTCGCGCCCGGACGCGTGTCGAACGGCGCGGTCGGCGGCGGTCCGCTGTATCAGGCGGGCGGTTCGGCGGGCCCGCTGGTCGGCGTCTTCTACAACAAGGAGCTGGCCGCCAAGGTCGGCATGAAGAAGGTTCCCGGCTCCGTCTCGGACCTCGAAGCCGTCATGGCCAAGGCGAAGAAGTCAGGCATCACCCCGATCGTCGCATCCAACCAGGACGGCCTGATCGGCCACCTCTACAACCTGCTGCTGGGCGACTACATGGGCGCCGAGAAGCTCAGCGACATCGTGTACCACCAGCCGGGCGCGAACCTGGACACCCCGGAGGCGGTCAAGGCCACCGGGACACTGCAGAAGTGGATCAAGGCCGGTTACTTCGCCTCCGACGTCAACGCCCTCAACCAGGAGGCGTCGTACGGCAAGTTCACCGGCGGCAAGGGCCTGTTCTTCTTCCAGGGCAGCTGGATCACGCAGACCCTCGACAAGAACTTCAAGGGCAAGTACGGCGTCTTCCCGATGCCGCCGGCCACGCAGGACGGCCCGTACGCGGGCATGACCAGCAACACCCTCGCCTTCTCCATCGCCGCTCGCTCCAAGAACAAGGACGCCGCCGCCCTGTTCCTGGACTTCCTCACCACCCCCGAGGCCGCGAAGGTCGCCGTCGACAACGGCTACGCTGCCCTGACCTCCGGCACGGCCGCCCCGGGCAAGCCGTCGCTGTCGGGCACGCTGACCGAACAGATCCAGGCCGGTTACGCCGCGATCGCCGCCGACAACGGCTTCGACAGCTGGCTGCAGAACGCCGCCCCGGCCCTCAGCACCAAGCTGACCCAGCAGCTTCAGCTGCTGGTCTCCGGCAAGGTCGAGCCCGCCGCGATGGTCGAGACCCTCCAGACCACCTACGCCGACGCACTGAAGAGCAGCTGAGCAGTATGCGATCCATCAAGTCGCCCGCCGGCGCCACCGCCACCCGCAGCCGCCACCGGCTCCGGGCCCGGCGGTGGGCCGGCTGGCTCTTCGCCCTCCCCGCCCTCGCCTTCTACGGCGTCTTCAACTTCCGCCCGGTCCTGATGTCCATCCAGTACTCCTTCTACGACTGGGACGGCGTCGGCGCCTCCACCTGGGTGGGCCTGAAGAACTACACCCAGGTCTTCACGGACAACGAGCAGTTCTCCTCCCTGCTCCACGCCTTCTACCTGATCCTGTTCTTCACCATCCTGCCGGTGACGATCGCCCTGATCACCGCCTCCGTACTACGGCAGCTGCGAGGCCGCTTCACCGGAGCACTGGCCCGCACGCTGCTCTTCCTGCCGCAGATCATTCCCGGCGCCGCCGCCGGTGTCGCCTGGACGTGGATGTACTCCGACAACGGCGTGGTCAACCAACTCCTGCGCGCCATCGGCCTCGACGACGTCGCCCGCCCCTGGCTCGCCGACTTCACCTGGGCCCTGACCGCGGTCGGCTTCATCGGCACCTGGCTCTCCACCGGACTGTGCACGATGCTGCTCCTGGCCGGCATCGGAAAGATCGACAACAGCCTGTACGAGGCGGCCCGCATCGACGGCGCAGGCCCCATCCGCCAGTTCCTGGCCGTCACCCTGCCCGGACTGCGCAACGAGATCGGCGTCTGCGTCACCATCACGATCATCGCCGCGCTCGCCAGCTTCGACGTCGTCTACCTCTCCACCCAGGGCGGCCCCGGCACCCAGACCATGGTCCCCGGTGTCGCCGTCTACAACCTGGCCTTCAACGACGCCCGCCTCGGCGCGGCCTCCGCGCTCGCCGTAGTCCTCGCCCTGGTCGTGATCGCCGTAGTCGTCCCGCTCCAGCGCCTGTTCCGGGAGAAGTAGTCCGATGCCCGCACGCACGCACACCGCACGCGCACTTCGCCGTCGCGCTCCCGGACTCATCCTCATCACCGCCGCCGCGCTCTACTCCGTCGTACCGCTCCTGAGCATGGTCAGCGCGGCCCTCGCCCCCCAGGGCACGTTCCCCTCCGGACTGAGCTGGCCGTCCGACCCGCACTGGCACAACTTCGTCGACGCCTGGAACGTCGCCAACATCACGACCCTGCTCAAGTCCAGCACGCTCATCGTGCTCGGCGTCGTCCCCGCCGCGGTCCTGATCGCGACGATGGCCGCGTACGCGATCGCCGTACTGGAGATCCCGCTGGGCGGCGTCTTCTACACGGTCCTCGTCCTGACACTGACCCTGCCGTACGAGATCGTCATCGTCCCCCTCTACGAACAGACCAGGGCCATGGGCCTGTTGGGCACCCAGTGGGCGCTGATCCTGCCGCTCATCGGGATGAACATGCCGTTCGCGGTGTTCTGGATGCGGGCGCACTTCGCAGGAGTACCGAAGGAGTTGTCCGAGGCGGCGGGCATGGACGGCGCCGGCCCCTGGCGCGCGCTGTTCCACATCCACCTGCCGCTCGCCCGCCCCGCGATCGCGTCCCTGGCGCTGCTGATGTTCCTGTCCACCTGGAACCAGTTCCTGCTCGCCCTGGTGCTGATCGACGACCCCGACAAGCGCACCATGGCAGGCGCGTTGCAGGCGTTCACCACGAAATACAGCACCGACCAGGTCCTGTTGAACGCCGGCGCCCTTCTCATCATGGCTCCCACGATCCTCGTGTTCCTGGTTCTGCAACGCCACTTCGTCAAGGCGCTCCTCCAGGGCTCGGTCAAGGGCTGACCACCACCACCCCCACCCTCCTCTTCAGACAGTCAGGACCGAGCACCATGAGCAATCCGACCCCCACCGCGCTGCCCGCCGAAGCCGCAGCCGATGCCGACTGGTGGCGCAGGGCCGCCATCTACCAGGTCTACATACGCAGCTTCGCCGACGGCGACGGCGACGGCACCGGCGACATCGCCGGCCTGCGCTCCCGACTGCAGTACCTGGCCTACCTCGGCGTCGACGCGATCTGGATCAACCCCTGGTACCCGTCCCCGCTGGCCGACGGCGGCTACGACGTCTCCGACTTCCGCGACATCCACCCCACGTTCGGCACCCTCGATGAGGCGAAGCAGCTGATCGCCGAGGCCCACGAGCTGGGCCTGCGCGTGATCCTGGACATCGTTCCCAACCACGTCTCCGACCAGCACGCCTGGTTCCAGCAGGCGCTGGCCGCCGGGCCCGGTTCGCCGGAGCGGGAGCGGTTCATCTTCCGCGACGGCAGGGGCGAGGACGGCTCCCTGCCCCCGAACGACTGGCACGCGGCCTTCGGCGGCCCCACCTGGACCCGCACGCCCGACGGCCAGTGGTACCTCCACCTCTTCGCCCCCGAACAGCCCGACCTCAACTGGGACAACCCCGAGGTCCGGGCCGAGTTCGAGTCCATCCTGCGCTTCTGGTTCGACCTCGGCGTCGACGGCTTCCGCATCGACGTCGCCCACGGCATGGTCAAGGACCCGGCGCTGCCCGACCTCGGGCTGACCGAGTTCTCCGTCCTCACGGGCGAGGGCCAGCAGGACCACCCGCACTGGGACCGCGACGGACTGCACGACATCTTCCGCAGCTGGCGCGCCATCGCGGACAGCTACCCCGACCCCCGCGTCTTCGTCGCAGAGGCCCATGTGCGCCCCCGCCGCATGCCGGAGTACCTCCGCCCGGACCAGCTCCACACCGCCTTCAACTTCGACTTCCTCAAGTGCCCCTTGGACGCAGGCGCGTTGCGCGATGTCATCGACCGCAGCATCACCAGCCTCGCCGCCGTCGGCGCGCCCGCCACCTGGGTGCTGTCCAACCACGACGAGACGCGCCACGTCACCCGCTACGGCCGCGCCGACACCGGCGTCCAGGCCCTGTTCCGGGACCGGCCGATCCCCACCGACCTCGCTCTCGGGACACGCCGCGCCCGGGCGGCGGCCCTGTTGATGCTGGCCCTGCCGGGAGGCGCGTATGTCTACCAGGGTGAGGAGTTGGGCCTCTACGAGGTCGAGGACATCCCGGAGGAACTCCTCCAGGACCCCATCTGGGAACGCTCCGGCCACACCCTCCGCGGTCGCGACGGCTGCCGAGTCCCCCTCCCGTGGACCGGTGACACCCCGCCGTTCGGCTTCAGCACCTCCGGCGCCGCGCCCTGGCTGCCCCAGCCCGAGGACTGGAAGTCGTACACCGCCGAGGCCAACCGGGCCGACCCCGCCTCCATGCTCCAGCTCTACCGCGCTGCCCTGCGCCTGCGCCGCACCGAGCCCGGCCTGCGCGGCGAGGAGTTCCGCTGGCTGGAGAGCCCGCAGGGCACGCTGCTCTTCGAGCGGGGCAACGGCGTGGTGTGCGCGGTGAACCTGTCCGACCAGCCCGTTTCCCTCCCCGCAGGCCACAGCCCCCTCCTCGCCTCGGGGCTGCTGGACGATGAGGGTCTGCTGCCGCCGGACACCACCGCCTGGCTGCACCGGGGCTGACCTCACCTCAATCCACCAGGGCCTGTCCGGTGTTCCTCCCCGCCATCCGGACAGGCCCCGGTCTCATTGCGGGAGCCAGCCGAACGATGCTCCATGGAGGAGTGTTACGGCCTGATGGCGGCTTACCTGCTGGCGGCCGCTGGCTGAATGGCAGGAGGCCGATGTGTGGGAGGAGCTTCAGCGGGTGCTGCGGGCGGCGGACCGCCTGGACTTCTCCCGCGTCACCGTGGACTCCTCGCATGTGCCGGCCAAGCGGGGGGGGAGCAGCCCAAAAGTCGGTCCGAGTCCGGTTGACCGTGCGCGGCCGGGCTCGAAGCATCATGTGCTGACGATGCCCACGGCACCCCGCTGCGCGTGTCGCACACTGGCGGGCACCGCAACGACATCACCCAGCTTCTGCCGCTGGTCGACGGCCGGCCCCCGGTGCGGGGCAAACGGGGCCGGCCGTCGAGGGAAGGCGAGTAGTGCCGCCGCCAGTCCTCCGCCTCCGGCTCCCGTCCGAGGGTCGGCCGACGGCGCCCCGGGACCGTGGGTACGCACCCCCCCGCGCAAATGCCTGGACATGAGTTTGTAACCAGCCATTGACAGGAGCTTTGGCCGAAGGCACTCTCATGTGCACATGGTTGCCTAACCGGTTAGGCAACCCAGTTTCAACCAGTATGGGCGGGGATGATGGTGCGCCGGATCGGGATCAAGGACGTGGCTGCCGCGGCAGGCGTGTCCAAGGCGACGGTGTCGAACGTCCTCAACCGGGTCGAGGGCAAGCGGATCAGCCAGGAGACCCAGCAGCGCATCTGGCGGGTCGCCGAGGAGCTCGGATACGCGCCGAACAGTCTGGCGCAGGCATTGACGACGCAGCGCTCGCAGACCATCGGCTTCGTCAGCGACGAGATCGCCACCACCCCCCACGCCGGCCGGATGATCCTGGGTGCCCAGGAGGCCGCCGCGGCCCAGGGCCTGGTGCTGCTGCTGGTCAACACGAGCGGCGATGCGGAACTGGAGCGCACCAGCATCGAGATGCTGCTCCAGCGGCAGGTGGACGGCGTGCTGTACGCGGCCATGTACCACCGCATCGTGGAACTGCCCGAGGCGCTGCGCTCGACGCCCACCGCGCTGCTGGACGCGCGCTGCGACGACCCCGCCGTCCCCTTCGTGGTGCCCGACGAGGTCCAGGGCGGTTACACCGCGGTGCGCGAGCTGATCGACCACGGGCACCGCAGGATCGGTGTGACCGTGCAGACCCGCGACCTTCCCGCCCGGGAGGGCCGCTTGGAGGGCTACCGCAAGGCGCTGGCCGAGGCCGGCATCCCCTACGACCCGTCCCTGGTCGCCGCCGAGACGGCGGTGCCGTTCGACACGGTCGGCGGTGATGTGGACTCGGGCTACCGGGCCGCCCGGCGTCTGCTGACGGCGGAGCAGCGCCCGACGGCGTTGTTCTGCTACACCGATCGGATGGCCGCCGGCGCTTACCGGGCTGCCGCCGAGTTGGGACTGTCCATCCCTCACGACCTGTCTGTCGTGGGGTTCGACAACCAGGAGCTGGTCGCCGAGGCCCTCTACCCCCAGCTGACCACGGTCCAGCTCCCGCACTACGAGATGGGGGCGCGGGCCGTCGCACAACTGCTCGCGCTCACCGGAACGCCGGGTTCGCCACCAGGCCCGGTCGCACAGGAAGTGCTGCACTGCCCGCTGGTGGCGCGGGCATCGGTCACTTCGCCGCCCCGGCTCTGAACCCGGGACGGCGAAGCATTCACACAACGACAGGCGACCGTCGCAACCGGTCGTCATCCCTGTCAGTACTTGGAACACAGTGAGGGTACACACATGTCCTCTGGCATTTTCAAGGAGCCGTTCAGCCGCCGTGGCGTGCTGAGAGCCGGCGTCGCCTCCGCCGCGGCAGCGGGCGTGGGCGGGCTGGCCTCCGCCTGTTCCTCCGGCTCGTCGAGCTCTTCCGCCTCGAACGTGCTGAACGTGCTGGTCTTCACCGACCAGGCGTCCGCGGACAAGCTGAGCAAGGTGGCCGCGCCGTTCGAGAAGGCGCACCCCGGCATGAAGGTGAAGTTCACCGGCATCTCGGGCACGGACTGGAACGACTTCTTCAGCAAGCTGCTCACCCAGATCGCCGCCGGCAACGCTCCCGACATCGCCTCCGTCGCCACCGAGGGCCTGCAGCTCTTCGCGGCCAAGGGCCTGGCCGAACCGCTGGACGACTATGTGAAGCGGGACGCGTCCCAGCTCAAGTCGTACTTCGCCGACGTCCACCCGGCGCTGATCGAAGCGATGATGTACCAGGGCCACCTGTACGAACTGCCGACCGATTTCAACGCCGGCAACATGTTCTACAGCACCTCCCTGTTCGATAAGGCGGGGGTGGGGCGCCCGGCCGACGACTGGACCAAGGACGACTTCTACGACATCGCCACCAAGATTGCCCGCAAGGGTGGTTCGGCCGTCCCCTACAACTGGGTGGTGCGGCTGTGGGGCAGTTGGACGTCGTGGATGTACGCCAACGGCGGCAACCTGCTGACGGAGGGCAAGTGGGACGGCGGCGACTGGCTGTGGAACACCTTCTACCCGAACGACCCCGCCGCGGCCGGCCGCAAGGGCGGCTGGCGCTGGGGGGATCCGACCGCCAACTCCGCTCCGGTCGTCGAGTCCCTCGACTACATGATCCAGTTGCAGAAGGAGGGCTTGTCGGCCAAGCCTGACGTCGGTGGCGGCGCCACGCTGCAGGGCCTGTTCGCCAGCAACAAGATCGGCATGTCGGTCGGCGGCGGGTTCTGGGCGGGCGGCCTGCACAACGCCGGCATGAAGACAGGCTCCTTCGACGTGCAGTACTTCCCCAAGTGGCGCAGTCAGCGGCACCTGTTCGGCGCGGGTGGCTACGGCATCCTCAAGTCGTCCAAGAACAAGGATCTCGCCTGGGAGTTCGTGAAGTCCCTGGTGTCCGCGAAGAACCTGGACGTGCTGATGCCGGGCAACACCACCACGTTCCCGCGCAAGTCGATGATGACGGCCGAGAGGTACTCCACCACCGGTCCCAAGAACTGGCACGTCTTCTACGACACCCTCACCAAGTTCCCCGAGACCGCGCCGATCCCGGCCCCGCCGTACTACCAGGCGATGGCCATCGCGTTGAACAAGCGCACCACCGAGGCGATGTCCTCGGGCAAGGCGAAGGCGGCCCTGGACGGTCTGCAGAGCGACCTCGAGACCGCCATGAAGACAGGGTGAGGCGTCGATGTCACAGGCTTCACAGGCTGTACGGAACCGTGGCCGCGTGTCCGCCCCGTCGGGCGCGTGGTCCGGCCGCCCTCCCGAGCAACAGGAAGAGCAGAGCGCGGCGCTGCGTCGCCGCGCGCAGAACCGGCGCGCCCGCCGCGAGACCCTGTTCGGCTACGCCATGGTGGCCTCCGCCCTGGTCGTGGTCGTCGTGTTCACCGTGGCGCCGATCCTCGCCTCGTTCGTCCTGGCCCTCTTCAAGTGGGACGCCATCTCCAGCCCCGAGTTCGTCGGGCTGGACAACTTCGACGCGGTGCTGAGCGACGAGACGGTCACCCACTCGCTGCTGGTGACCTCCGGTCTCGCCGTGATCATTGTGTTCCTCCAGGTCGCCCTCGGCCTGGGACTGGCGCTGCTGGTCGCCCAGCGGGCGTCGAAGATCGTGCAGCACCTCTTCCGCGCGGCGTTCTTCCTGCCGATGCTGGCCTCCGCGGCGTCCATCTCGATCGTGATGGCGTACGTGTTCAACGACCAGTTCGGCGTCATCAACTACTACCTGGACCTGCTTCACCTGCCCGAGGTCTCGTGGCTGAGCTCCACCGGGGGAGCGACGGCCACCATCGTGCTGGTCGCCGTGTGGCAGCAGCTGGGCTTCACCTTCATCCTCTTCGTCGCCGCCCTGGGCTCCGTACCGGGCGACGTCCTGGAGGCCGCGCAGATCGACGGCGCATCGCCCGCCCGCATGTTCTGGCGGATCAAGCTGCCCCTCATCAGCCCCACCGTGCTGTTCGCCTCCACCGTCGGACTGATCAACACGATGCAGCTGTTCGACCAGCCCTACGTGATGACCAAGGGAGGCCCCGGCGAGTCGACCTACACCACCGTGCTGCTCGTGTACCGGACGGCCTTCCAGAACCTCCAGTTCGGCTATGCCTCGGCCATCTCCGTGGTGCTGTTCGCCGTCCTGCTGATCATCACGGCCGTGCAGTTCACGGTGAGTCGAAAGTGGGTGTTCTACTCGTGACCGCCATCCTCGACAAGCAGCCCGCAACCACCGCCCGCGCCCCGCGCCGGCGCCGCCGGGTCCGGATCGGACGCCTGCTGTCGCTCACCGTGCTAACAGTTACGGCCGCGCTGGTGGTGGCACCGCTCGTGTGGGCCCTGGCCACCTCCCTGCGCACCCCGGCCACGTCCTTCGACAATCCGCCGCAGTGGATCCCCACGGATCCGGTCTGGTCGAACTACCAGGCCGTCTTCGACAAGGTCCCCTTCACCGCGTTCTTCCTCAACAGCGTGATCGTCACCGGACTCATCGTGGTCGGCCAGCTCATCACCTCCACGATGAGCGGCTACGCCTTCGCCATGGTCCGCTTCCGCGGCAACAAGGCCCTGTTCGCCGTCATCCTGGCCACCATGATGGTCCCGATCCAGACGACCATCATCCCGGTCTTCCTGATCATCAAGTACCTGGGCCTGACCGACAGCCGCATGGCGCTCGTCCTGCCCGCCGTCGGAGGCGCCTTCGGTACCTTCCTGATGCGGCAGTACTTCCTGCAGATGCCACGCGAACTCGGCGAGGCGGCACGGGTGGACGGAGCCTCCCACTTCCAGGTCTTCGCCCGCATCTACGCCCCCATGGCGCGCGCCCCGATGGCCACCCTGGGAGTGCTCACCTTCTCCGCCTACTGGAACGAATTCTTCCGCCCGCTGATCTTCCTGCAGTCGACCGACAACTTCACCCTGCCCCTGGGCCTGGTGACCCTGCAGGGAAACATGGGCACCGGCAGCATCTCCATCGTGCTCGCCGCAGTGATCATCGCCCTGATCCCCAGCGTGCTGATCTTCCTCGCCGCCCAGCGGTACTTCGTCGAGGGCATCGTGGCCGGCTCCTTCCGCTGAGCCACCCTCACCCCTCCGACGCTCTCCAACACCTCGAAAGGCACGCGTGTGTCCACCGCGCCCTTTGACCGCGACCGGCACCGTCCCGTCGCGCACCTGCGCCCGCCCCACAACTGGATCAACGACCCCAACGGGCTGGTCCACCACGACGGCCACTACCACGTCTGCTACCAGTACAACCCGCACGGAACCGACCACGCCAACATGCACTGGGGCCACTTCCGCAGCCCCGACCTGGTGAGCTGGGAACCCCTGCCGATCGCCCTCACCCCCACCCCCGGGGGCGAGGACGCCGACGGCTGCTTCTCCGGCAACGCCGTCTCCGACGGCGACCGGATCGTCGCCTTCTACTCCGCGCACCGCCAGGAGCGTCCGCAGCACCAGCTGATCACCACCGCCATCTCCCGCGACGGCGGCCTGACCTTCCGCCCCCGCGGTGACCTGCTCATACCCGAGCCGCCCGACGGCACCACCATGTACCGCGACCCCTACGTCTGGCAGGACGGGAACACCTGGCGGATGCTGGTCGGCGCCGCACTCGCCGACGGCCGCGCCGCGGCCCTGCTGTACGACTCACCGGACCTGCAGACCTGGACCTACCGGGGACCCTTCTCCGCCCGTGCACCACAGCCCGTCGGCGACGCCGGACTGCTCACCGGCGAAGGCTGGGAGTGCCCCCAGTACCTCCCGGCGGCCTCCGGGCGAGGCGCCCTCATCCTCTCCGGCTGGTACGAACGCGACGGCCCGCAAGGCGTGCTGGCCCTGATCGGCGAGGACCGCGGCGACGTCTTCGAAGCAGGCCCGCCCCAACTCCTGGACCACGGCCCGGACTTCTACGCCCCCGCTCTACTGCGCGCACCCGGTGGCAGATGGCTGCTGTGGGGCTGGTCGTGGGAAGCCCGCAACAAGGAGTGGTCGGAGGCCGAAGGCTGGGCCGGAACGCTCACGCTCCCCCGAGAGATAGAACTGACCGAGGACGGCCGGATGCACCAGCGGCCCGCCGCGGAACTGCTCGCACTGCGCGGGGAACGTACCGTCCACGCAGCCGGGCTGGCCGCAGGCTCCGCTCCCGTCGACCTGGGCGAAGTCAGCCGCAGCTTCGACCTCACGGCCCGTCTCGAAGCCACCGGCAAGACCGGCCTGCGACTGGTCACCGCTCCAGACGACTCCGAGTACCTCGACATCCTCCTCGACGCCGACGCAGGCCAGTTGGTCGTGATCCGCGACCACGCCTCACTGGACCCGCGCGCCCGCGGCGGCACCTACACGATGCCCTGCCCCAGCGGTCGGCCGGTCGACCTGCGCGTCGTAGTTGACCGTTCCATCGCCGAGATCTTCCTCTCGACCGGCCAGGTACTCACCGTGCGCTTCTACCCCGTGGGCGAAGGCCCCTGGCACCTGCAGGCGCACACCGCGCCCGGCGCACAGCTCAACTACTCGATCGACGCATGGCAGCTCCTGCCGCTCGAGATCAAGGAATACGGCACCGACACGCTCAACGGGAAAGGCCGCGCGGCGTAAACGCCGCCCAACCAGCGTGCGATTACCGCGAATTCCGGCAGAACATCCCGGCCGTGGAGGACGACGACCCCGCGACCCCCAGTTCCGCCAGGCCGCCGCGCTCCTGCCGTTCCCGAATCAACCACTCGACCTGAGATCGCACTCTCCACCCACTTTGTCCCCTCATATCTGAACCAGGAGACAGTCCCATGACCCCTGCTTCGAATTCCTCCTCGCCCGGACGTCCAGCCGTCGCCCGCCGCACCGTTCTCGGTGCGGCAGGTGCCGCGGCCGCCGCCGTGGCAGTCACCCTTCCCGGGCCGGCGTCAGCCGCCCCACAGACCAAGCCGCCGCGGCCCCTGCCCGGCGGCGGTGATCTCGGCCCGAACGTCATCGTCTTCGACCCGTCGACCCCCGGCATCCAGTCCAAACTGGACGAGGTGTTCCACCAGCAGGAGTCGGACGAGTTCGGCACCGGCCGGTACGCGTTCCTGTTCAAGCCCGGCACCTACAACGGGCTCAACGCCCGGATCGGGTTCCACACCTCCATCGCCGGCCTCGGGCTGACTCCCGACGAGACGACCATCAACGGGGACATCACCGTCGACGCCGAATGGAACGGCGGCAAGGCCACGTCGAACTTCTGGCGGTCCGCCGAGAACCTCGCGGTGGTACCGGCCAACGCCACGAACCGTTGGGCCGTCTCCCAGGCGGCGCCCTTCCGGCGCATGCACGTCCGCGGGAACCTCAACCTCGCCCCCACCGGCTACGGCTGGGCCAGCGGCGGCTACATCGCCGACAGCCGCATCGACGGCCACGTCGGACCGTACTCGCAGCAGCAGTGGTACACCCGCGACAGCGTCATCGGCGGCTGGCTCAACGCTGTCTGGAACATGGTGTTCTCCGGCGTCCAGGGCGCGCCCGCGCAGAGCTTCCCCAACCCGCCCTACACCACACTCGACACGACCCCCATCTCACGGGAGAAGCCGTTCCTCTACCTGCGGGGAAGCGAGTACCGGGTCTTCCTGCCCGCGAAGCGCACCTACGCCCGCGGGGTCAGCTGGGGCAACGGCACGCCGCGAGGCACCTCACTGCCCTTGTCGCGGTTCTACGTGGCCAAACCGGGTGTCACGGCGGCCACTCTCAATCGGGCACTCGCCCAGGGACTCCACCTGCTGCTGACCCCTGGGATCTATCACCTCGACGAGACGGTCCGCGTCAGGCGGCCCAACACAGTGGTGCTCGGACTCGGCTACGCCACGCTGATCCCGAACAACGGCGTCACCGCCCTCAAGGTCGCCGACGTCGACGGAGTGCGCCTGGCCGGCTTCCTCATCGATGCCGGACCGGTCAACTCCCGCACCCTGCTCGAAGTCGGCGAACCCGGATGCTCGGCCGGCCACAGCGCCAACCCGATCACCGTGCAGGACGTATTCATCCGCATCGGTGGAACCGGCCCCGGGAAGGCAACCACCAGCATGGTGATCAACAGTCGTCACACCATCATCGACCACACCTGGCTCTGGCGCGCCGACCACGGTGACGGCGTGGGCTGGGAGACCAACCGGGCCGACTACGGCGTCGTCGTGAACGGCGACGACGTCCTCGCCACCGGCCTGTTCGTCGAGCACTTCAACAAGTACGACGTCCAATGGAACGGACAGCGCGGCCGCACCATCTTCTTCCAGAACGAGAAGGCGTACGACGCCCCGAACCAGGCGGCCATCCAGAACGGCTCCGTCAACGGCTACGCGGCCTACAAAGTGGCCGACTCGGTGACGACACACGAGGCATGGGGCCTCGGCAGCTACTGCAACTACAACGTCGACCCGACCATCGTCCAGCACAACGGCTTCGTTGCCCCGAACACACCGGGCGTGAAATTCCACCACCTCCTGGTCGTCTCGCTCGGCGGCAACGGCCAGTACGAGCACGTCATCAACGACACCGGCACCCCGACATCAGGCACATCGACCATCCCGTCCAACGTGGTCTCGTATCCCTGAGCTCACCGCTCATCGACAACCCCGTCGATCGGTCAGCAGATCAACGGATGCCGGCCCGGCCCGTCCAGCCGGGCCGGGAAGTCCGCGTCGGTCACTTCGAACGCGAACCGCGTCCAGTCCGACCTGGCCTCCTTCGGCGCCGGCCTGACCGCGATCTCCTCAGTGCGGCGATGCTCTCTCCCGCGTACGTGGCTCAACCAACCGGTGTGACCAGCATTGAGATCATCGACGCACCAGCTGGCTCCGATTAGGTCATGGAGTTCTCGATGCCCCGTGATCCGATCGCATCCGCACCGAGGGGAACCGCATCCAGCTGCTCCTGAACGGCGCGCGGATCACCGAAGTGACGGAGATGACCTATACGAGTGGACACGTCGACCTCAACGTGTTCGGAGGGGGCGGCGTACCAGGACGCCTTCGCGAAGGAGCTGTGACCGCCAGTCGAGCCGACCTGCGGAGTGATCGTAGAGGATCCACCCCAGGTACCCGGCGGGCGGAGTCTCTGCGCTACCGCTGGTGCCGCGCAGATGCGTGCCCGTGGCGTCGTCGAGTTCGGTGGGTGCACAGCGTGCGGCCGTGTCGGTGGGCAGTGGCCCGAAGCTGGTCTGTGTCATGCCGAGGGGCTGCCACACGCGGCTGGCCGCGAGGGCGTCGAGAGTCTGGCCGGAGACGTGTTCGGCGAGGTAGCCGAGGATGAGGGCTGCGCGGTCGGTGTACTCGACCGCCTGGCCTGGCGGCCGGTGGAGGGCCTCGCGGAGGACGCCGTCGCGGATGTCCTGGGGATCGGTGCCGTACAGGTGCTTCAGGTTGGCCCGGAGTGGGACGCCGGCGGTGTGGGTGAGCAGGTTGCGAGCGGTCACCTGCGCCAGGGGGTGCCCGCTCACCTCGGGCCAGAAATCGCCCAGTGGCGTGTCGAGTTGGAGCTTGCCGTCGTCGACGAGGCAACCGACGGTCGACCATACGGCGAGGATCTTGGTGAGGCTCGCGACGTCGAAGACGGTGTCGTGCCGCATGGGGTCGCTGGGCAGTTCGGGATCCAGGACGCCCGCGGTCCCGCTGGCAGTGGTTCCGAGGCTGTCGCCGATGGCCCAGACGGCGCCGGGGTAGATCTTGTCGCGGACGCCGTCGTGGAGGAGCTGGTGGATGCGGTCGGTGTCGAGGTCGAGCGCCATGGTCTCCCGATCGATCGTGGGCCGTGCCGTGTGGTGTCCCGGCGCTCAGCGTAGTGACGAGCCGGGTGCAGACCCGTTACGGCGTGGGTGGTCAGGCGAGCTGTTCGCCGAGGTCGTTCAGGGCCGCTGCCGTGGCGGTGAGGGGGTAGTGGGCGGCGTTGGTGCGGCCTGCTGCCTGGAGGGCGGGCAGGAGGCCGGAGGTACTGCGGAGCCGGTTGAGGTCCTGGGCGAGCGCGGCCGGGTTGGTGAAGTCGGTGGCCAGGCCCGTTGAGGCGAGTGTGTCGCTCAGGCCGGGGACGGGCTGGTAGATGACCGGCAGTCCGCAGGCTTGGGCTTCAAGCGCGACCAGGCCCATGGCTTCGAGGGTGGTCGAGGGCATGACGAGGGCGTCATGATCGGCGAAGGCTTTCCACAGCTGTGGACGGCTGAGCCAGCCGAGGTAGCGGACGTGGACCTTGAGGAGGCGCAGGAGCGGAGTCAGGCCGTGGAACTGGTGGCGAGGTGCTGCGATGCTCAGTTCGACGGCCTGGGCGACGGACATCGCGCGCAGAAGGGACTCGATGCCCTTCTCTGCGGTAAGGCGCCCGGCGTAGAGCAGCCGGAGGTGTCCGGCCGACCGGCGAGCGGGGCGCGGTGGTGGGGCGGTGAGCAGGTGGTCGGGGATGCCGGACAACTTCCGCTTCAACGACCTCCGCCACACCGGCAACACCCTGGCGGCTGACACCGGCGCCAAGCTGAAGGACCTCATGGTCCGCGCCGGCCAGTCCTCGGAGCGGGCCCAGCTGATCTACCAGCACTCGACGGCGAAGCACCAGCGGAAGCTGGCCCAGGGCATCGACGCCGAGGTACGGCAGCAGCTGCGTGAATCGGCCGACGAGCGGCGGCGAACCATGGATGCATGAGGAAGCCCCGTCGGGATTCGGTGCCCGTTCCCGCAGTCATCGCTGCCGGAACGGGCACTTCGTGTTCAGGCATGCGGCAGGAGCTGTTCGATGCCGGTCCCCGGTCCCGATTCGCCCGCCCGGGGCGGGTTGGCACCGGCGATGGAACAGGTCAGGGCAGCGACGCGGGCGGCGAACGAGCAGGAGTCGGCGACCTCGTCGAGGCTCAGCCGGTCGAGTCGGCCGCCGAGGTGTCCGAGGACGGCGAGGCAGTGCAGCAGGCCCGCGGTGAAGGAGTCCCCGGCGCCTACGGTGTCGACGACGTCGACGGCCGGGGTGGGGACGGTGACACGGCGGCCGTCGAGGGAGGCGAGGGCGCCGCGTGAGCCGAGGGTGATGACCACTAGGCGGACGCCGGCGGCGTGCCAGGTGTCGCAAGCCTCTTCGGGGCCGGCGCCGGGCAGGAGCAGCGCCAGGTCATCCTCGCTGAGGCGGAGGATGTCGGTGAGGGCACACCACCGGGGGAGCCGTTCGCGGTAGGCGGAGGGCGGTACGAGCAGGGGGCGGACGTTGGGGTCGATGGATACGGTGACGTGCTCGCGTGCCCGGGCGAGGTGGTCCTCGATGTGGCTGCCGCCGGGCTGGCGTATCAGTGCCAGGGACCCGGTGTGCAGACAGACGGTGCCCTCATACGCGGTGCCGGCGAGTTCGTCGGCCGTCCACTGCCAGTCGGCGGCGCTGTCGGCGTAGAAGGTGTAGGTGGCCTGGCCGGTCGCGTCGAGGTCGGCGACGGCCAGGGTGCTGGGCTCGGGGGCTGTCACGCTGCCGGTCAGGTCGACGCCGGAGTCGCTGAGGCGGGCCCGGAAGAGGGTGCCGAAGACGTCGTTGGAGAACCGTCCGAGGAAGCGGGTGGGAGTGCCGAGCCGGGCGAGGGCCACGGCGGTGTTGGCGGGACCGCCACCGGGCAGGGCCCGCAGCGCCAGTTCGTCGGGGCCCGATCTGGCCGGGTCGGTGAAGACGTCGGCGACGCACTCGCCGAGGACGGTGACGCTGTTGGGGGCCTGGGCTCGGGCCATGGTGACTGTCTGCCTCTCTCAGGAAGAGCGCGGGTAGCGAAGGGCGCCGGGCGAGTGGCCTGATGCAGCCCGTGCGCAGGTATTGACATGCCGCTCAAGACGGACGTAATTTCCGTGCCACATGGAAGTAACGCGCGTTATTAAAGCGCGAAACCGGAGGCGATGTCGCGCCTCCGGACGGCCGAAGGGGACTGGAAGTGGCCACGAACAAGTCGCATCGCGTGACCATGAGCGATGTGGCGCGCCGCGCGGGTGTCTCGCGGACCACGGTCTCCTTCGTTCTCAACGACAAGCCCGGCGCCGCCATCCCCGACGAGACCCGTCGGCGGATCCTGGAGGCGATCGACGAGCTGGGCTACCGGCCCAACGCCGGGGCGCGGGCGCTGGCCGCGAACCGCAGTGGGTGGTTCGGGCTGATCACCGAGATCGTGACCGGCCCCTTCGCCGCCGAGGTGATCACGGGTGCGCAGAGCCGCGCCTGGGGTGATCGGAGGTTCCTGCTGATCGCGGCGAGCGAGGGTGACCCCGCGCAGGAGGCCGCCGCGCTCGATCAGATGCTGGAGCACCGGGTGGAAGGGCTCCTGTACGCCACGACCTGGCACCGGGCCGTCAGCCTGCCGAAGGCGGCCCGTGAGGTGCCGACGGTTCTCGTCAACTGCTACGACGCGGAAGGGGAGCTGCCGTGCATCCTGCCCGACGAGGCGTCGGGCGGTTACAAGGCGACCCGCCGGCTCCTGGATGCCGGGCACACCCGCATCGGGTTCATCAACCTCGACCCGGAGATCCCGGCCGCCATCGGCAGGCGCGAGGGGTACGAGCGTGCCCTGCGCGAGGCCGGGATCACCCCCGACCCCTCTCTCGTCATCCCCGGCTTCGCCACTGCCGACGGCGCCTACACCGCCGCCTGCGAACTGCTGGACCGCCCGGCCGGCGACCGGCCGACCGCGCTGTTCTGCGGCAACGACCGAATGGCGATGGGCGCCTATGACGCGATCAAGGAACGTGGCCTGCGCATCCCGCACGACGTGGCCGTGGTGGGGTTCGACAACCAGGAACTCATCGCCGCCTACCTGCGGCCGAAGCTGACGACGCTCGCCTTGCCCTTCGAGGCCATGGGCACCAAGGGCGTCGACATGCTCGCCGCTCTCGCAGCGGGGCAGCCGCTCGACACCCACCGGGTGACGATCGACTGCCCGCTGCTCGAACGCTCGTCGGTCTGACCGCGAATCAGTCCGCCGAGGAATCCCATCCCCGTCTTCGTCCTGTGTGTTGAAGAGAGGAAAAGAGTCTTCATTATGGCACCCTCCCGCATACCTTCACGGCGGCTGCGCCCTGTCCTGAGAGCGGCCACCGCGACCGCCGCCGCAGCCCTGGTCCTGTCCGCCTGCACAGGTGGCTCGGGCGCCGCCGGCGCCGGTGACACCTCCGGCAACCAGCTGCTCACCATCCCGCGCGAGGACCTGGCGACGTTCACGCGCAACTTCAACCCGCTCTCCCCGCAGGCCGCCCCCATGACCAAGGAGGCCGTCTACGAGCCGCTGGTCGTGCACAGCATGGCGGACGCCAAGGACACGCCGTGGCTGGCCACCAAGTGGGAGGAGGCGAAGGACGGCAAGTCCCTCACCTTCACGCTCCGCGAGGGCGTCAAGTGGTCGGATGGCAAGCCGCTCGTCGCCGACGACGTCGTCTACACCTTCGAGCTGCGCAAGAAGGTGCTCGGCGGCCTGGAGTACCTCGACAAGGTCACCGCGGTCGACGAGCACACGGTGATGTTCTCCTTCAACAAGCCCTTCTCGCCCGGCTTCTGGGAGATCGCCGGTCAGCAGATCATGCCGAAGCACATCTGGTCCAAGGTCAAGGACCCGGCGAAGTTCACCAACCCGAACCCGGTCGGCACCGGCCCGTACACCAAGATCGAGAAGTTCCAGGCACAGTCGTACGAGCTGCGCAAGAACCCCGACTACTGGCAGCCCGCCAAGCAGCAGATTGCCGGCATCCGGATGCTCGCTTTCTCTGGCAATGACAGCGCCAACCTCGCCTTCACCAACGGCGAGGTCGACTGGACGCAGTCGTTCATCCCGGACATCGAGAAGTCCTTCGTCGCCAAGGACAAGGAGCACAACCACTACTGGTTCCCGCCGGCCGGCGCGATGATCAACTGGCAGCTGAACACCACGAAGGCGCCCTACAACGACCCGGCCGTGCGCAAGGCGCTCAGCATGGCCGTCGACCGCGACCAGATCACCAAGGTCGCGATGAACGGTTATGCCGAACCCGCCGACTGCACGGGCCTGGCCCGCACGTACGACAAGTGGCGCGACAAGGACCTCGCCGCCTCCTGCACCTGGACGAAGTACGACACCGACGCGGCGGCCAAGGCCCTTGACGCGGCCGGCTACAAGGAGAGCGGCGGCAAGCGGAAGCTGAAGAACGGCAAGGACTTCACGCTCGACATCTCCGTCGGCTCCGCATCCTCCGACTGGATCTCGGCCGCGAACATCATCAAGCAGAACCTCGCGAAGGTCGGCATCACCGCCACCGTGAAGACGCCCGACTGGGCGGCCGTGGTGAGCTCGTACGAGCAGGGCACCTTCGACACCGGCATCGTGTGGAGCAACAACGGTGCCACCCCGTACGAGTACTTCCGTGACGTGATGTCGAGCGGGATGCTCAAGCCCGTCGGAGAGAAGGCCACGCAGAACTACCACCGGTTCGCCGACAAGAAGGCCGACAAGCTCATCGACGCCTTCGCCGCCGCCACGGACGAGAGCGCGCAGCGCGAGCAGGTCGACGCCCTGCAGAAGCTGTACAACGAGGACGCCCCCGCGGTGCCCCTGTTCACCGGACCCGAGTTCGGCGCGTACACCGACAAGCGCTTCACCGGCTGGCCGTCGGAGGACAACCCGTACGCCACTCTCGGCAACCGCAACGCCAGCACGATCCTCGTGCTCACCTCGCTGAAGCCCGTCAAGAGCTGACGCGGGTCCGCGCGGACCGGCGGCCGTCCTCCTCCCCGACTCGGACGGCCGCCCCCCCCGCGCACCGCATCCCCGTTCACCCCCCATCGACAGGGAGCACGAGCAGTGCGTCTCATCCTGCGCAACTTGGGGTTCTATCTGCTCGCCTTCTGGGCGTCCATCACCATCAACTTCCTGCTTCCGCGCTTCATGCCGGGCGACCCGGTCTCCCGGATGTTCGCGCAGCAGGCAGGTGGGATGCAGCCCGAGCAGATAGCCCAGCTGCGGAAACTCTTCGGCCTCGACGACCGCCCCCTGTGGGAGCAATACATCTCCTACGTCAAGAGCGTCTTCACCGGCGACCTCGGCATCTCCATCTCCCGCTTCCCGACCCCGGTCTCCGAGGTGATCGGCTCGCAGATCGGCTGGACGCTGCTGCTCGGCGGTACCGCCCTCGTCGTCGCGGCCGTCGTCGGCAACCTGCTCGGCGTCCTCGCCGCCTGGCGGCGGGGCGGCTTCCTCGACTCCGCCTTCCCGCCCCTGCTGATCTTCGTCGGCTCGTTCCCGTACTTCTGGCTGGCGATGGGCGCGCTGTACCTGTTCGGGGTGACGCTCGGCTGGTTCCCGCTGCGGCACGCGTACGACGCGGGTCTGACCCCCGGCCTCAACGCCGAGTTCATCTCGAACGCCGGCACCCACCTGGTACTCCCGGCGCTCACCGTCGTGGCCGTCACCGTCGGCAGCTGGATGCTCGGCATGCGCAACACCATGATCGCCACGGCGGCCGAGGACTACATCACCATGGCCGAGGCAAAGGGCCTGAGCCCTTCACGCATCATGTTCCGCTACGCCGCCCGCAACGCACTGCTTCCCTCCGTCACCAACTTCGGCATGGGTCTCGGCTTCGTTGTCGGCGGCGCCCTGCTCACCGAGGTCGTGTTCGCCTACCCCGGCATCGGCTTCCAGCTCCTCGCAGCCGTGCAGGGCCTCGACTACCCGCTGATGCAGGGCATCTTCCTCACCATCACGGCAGCCGTGCTCCTGGCGAACTTCCTGGTCGACATCGTCTACGTCCGCCTCGACCCGCGCGTGCGCGTCCGCTGAAGGGAGCCTCAGAAATGACCGCCGTAGACATCGCGGGCGAGACCCCGGCCACGGCCCCGTCAGCACGCCCCGTACGGGAGTCGGGCCGGCGCCACGGGCTGGCACGCCAACTCCTCGGCAATAAAAAGGCACTGTCAGGGCTGTGCCTGCTCGCCGTCTTCGCGACTCTGGCGCTACTCGCGCCCGTCCTCGCCCCCGGCGACCCGTCCTTGATCAACTCCACCGGCAGCCAGCCCCCTTCGGGAGCGCACTGGCTCGGTACGACCACCAAGGGGCAGGACGTCCTCGCCCTCACCCTGTGGGGCTCCCGCTCCTCGATGTTCGTCGGGTTCACCGTCGGACTCGCGGCGACCGGCGTCGCCATCCTGGTGGGCCTCGCGTCCGCGTACTTCGGCAGGCTGGTGGACGACGCGCTGACCCTCATGACCAACGTCTTCCTGCTGCTGCCCGGCCTGCCACTGCTGGTCATCCTCGCGGCGTTCCTGCCCCCGGGAACTTCCACGGTCGTCCTGGTCCTGGTGGTCACCGGCTGGGCGGGCTCCGCCCGGGTGCTGCGCGCCCAGGCCAGGTCGATCCGCGGCAAGGACTTCGTGGCCGCGGCCGTCGTCACCGGGGAGCGACCGCTGCGGATCATGTTCCGGGAGATCCTGCCCAACATGGCGTCCGTGGTGATGACCACGCTGCTGGGCTGTGTTGTCTTCGGCATCACGTCCCAGGCGGCACTGGAGTTCCTCGGCCTCGGCGACAGCAGCGTCGTCAGCTGGGGCACCAACTTGTACTGGGCCAGCAGCGACGGCGCCCTGATGACCGGCACGTGGTGGGTCTTCGTCCCCTCCGGACTGTGCATCGCGCTCGTCGCCTTCGGGCTCGCGCTGGTCAACTACGCGGTCGACGAGATCACCAACCCGAGGCTGCGCTCCGTGAAGAAGAGGAGGGGCTGAGCCATGGACCCCGTACTTGAGGTGCGTGACCTCCGGGTCGAGTACCGCGGCGACGGCCGTACGGTCGTGGGAGCGGACAACGTGTCGTTCGAGATCGGCGCGGGTGAGATCTTCGGCCTCGCCGGAGAGTCCGGCTGCGGCAAGTCGACCATCGCCAACGCGGTGATGCGGCTGCTGAAGCCACCGGCGGAGATCACCGCGGGCAGCATCCGCTTCCAGGGCGGGGACGTCCTCGCCCTGGACGCACGCGAGCTGCGTGCCTTCCGGTGGCGGCAGATCGCCATGGTCTTCCAGTCGGCGATGAACTCCCTCAACCCCGTCCTCACCATTGGCGAGCAGATCGTCGACATCTTCACCACCCACGAGCGGATGAAGAAGCGGGCCGCGCGGGAGCGGGCCGGCGAGCTGCTTCAGCTGGTGGGCATCGACCCCGACCGGCTGAAGGCATACCCGCACCAGCTCTCCGGCGGTATGCGCCAGCGCGTGGTCATCGCCATGGCCGTCGCACTGCGCCCCCGGCTGCTGATCATGGACGAGCCGACCACCGCGCTCGACGTAGTCGTGCAGCAGGAGATCATGGCGCAGATCCGCGACCTCCAGCGGGAACTCGGCTTCTCCATCCTCTTCATCACCCACGACATGTCCCTGATGGTCGAGCTGTCGGACCGCATGGGCGTGATGTACGGCGGACGGATCGTCGAACTCGCCGACGCCAAGGACCTGTTCAGCAAGCCGCTGCACCCGTACACCGAGGCGCTGATGAACGCCTTCCCACCGCTGACCGGCCCGCGCCGCGAACTCACCGGCCTCTTCGATGCCCCGCGCACCGCCGACAGCTGCGGCTTCCACGCCCGCTGCCCCGAGGACCGCTCGGACTGCTCCATGAACATCCCCGACCTGCGCGAGGTCGCGCCCGGCCGCTGGGTGGCCCGCAGCGAGGCCCGCAGTCCGGAAGGAGCCTCCCGATGACCGAACCCCTGCTGTCCGTACGCGGCCTGACCAAGGACTTCCAGGTCGGCACCGTCTTCTCCCGACGCCGCGTCCGGGCCGTCAACGACGTGTCCTTCGACCTCCCGGCCGGCCGGATCACCGCCCTGGTCGGCGAGTCCGGCAGCGGCAAGTCCACCATCGCCCGCTGCCTCGCCCGCCTCGAACAGCCCACCTCCGGACAGGTGCTGCTCGACGGCGAGGACGTCCTGCGCCGCGAGCGGCGCCGGGCGTCACGGGCGTACCGCCGCAAGGTCCAGATGGTGTTCCAGGACCCCTTCGGCTCGCTCAACCCCGTCCACCGCATCGAGCACTTCCTCACCCGGGCTCTGGTCCTGCACGGCCATCAGGCCACCCCCGAGGCGCTGCGCGAGCTGATGACGACGGTCGGCCTGACCGAGGACATGCTCCAGTCCTACCCGCACGAACTCTCCGGCGGTCAGCGCCAGCGAGTCGCCATCGCCCGCGCCCTCGCCGTCGAGCCCCGGCTGATCCTCGCCGACGAACCGACCTCGATGCTGGACGTCTCCCTGCGCGTCGGCGTGCTCAACCTGATGCGGCGCCTGCGCGATGAGCGGAACATCGCCATGCTCTACATCACGCACGACCTGGGCTCCGCGCGCTACCTCGCGGACACCACGATGGTCATGTTCGCCGGCGAACTCGTCGAGGGCGGCGACGCCCTGGCCGTCATGGACGCCCCCGCCCACCCCTACACCCGACTGCTGCTGTCCGCCGTTCCCGACCCGGAGCGGGCCGGGAGCTACGACCCCGTCGAGCGCGCCCGGCTGCGCGAAGAGATCCTCAACCCCACGTCCTGCCCGTACGACGACGGCACGTGCAGCCGCATCGAACCCGTCCGCCACATCGTCGGCGAAGACGACGGACAACCGCACTGGGTGCGTTGCCACCTACGCGCGCCCGCCTCCGACATCGCCCGCCGCGTCCTCAAGGCCACCGACCGGCCCGACGGCGAGGCCACCGACGACACCGAGAAAGCGGAGACCACCGCCGCATGACCCACGACCTCACCCTCCCCTCCGGCACTCCCATCGCCGAGGGGCTGGCCGAGCGCGCCCTGCGCGACCCCCACCGCCCCCGATTCCACTTCACCTCGCCCGGTGGCTGGCTCAACGACCCCAACGGGCTGTCCCAGTGGGACGGCGTATACCACCTCTTCTACCAGTACAACCCGCTCGCGCCCGCCCACCACCGCATCCACTGGGGCCACGCCACCAGCACCGACCTCGTCCACTGGACCGATGAACCGGTCGCCCTCGTCCCCGGCACCGACGGCCCCGACCGCGACGGCTGCTGGTCCGGAGTCCTCGTCGACGACGGCGGAGTGCCCACTCTCGTCTACTCCGGCCGCCACGGGGAACATGAACTCCCTTGCCTGGCAAGGGGATCCGCAGACCTGAAGTATTGGACCAAGGACCGGGCCAACCCGGTCATCACCGCTCCGCCCGAGGGCGTGGACATCACCGCATTCCGCGACCACTGTGTCTGGCGGGAGGGCTCGGGTGAAGACGTGGTGTGGCGGCAGCTGGTGGGCTCGGGCATCCGGGGCGCTGGCGGAACGGCCTTCCTGTACGAGTCGGACGACCTGCGCACCTGGCGGTACGTCGGCCCCCTGCTGACCGGCGACGCCTCGCAGAACCGGGGCGAGCTCGACTGGACCGGCACGATGTGGGAGTGCGTCGACCTCTTCCGGCTCGGCGAGGACGGGGAGGCCAGCGGCACCGATGTGCTGGTCTTCTCCGCCTGGGACGAGGGCACCACCCATCACCCCCTGTACTGGACCGGCCGCTACGAGGGCGACACCTTCACCCCGACCGCCCTCCACCGTCTCGACTACGGCGGACGCTACTTCTACGCCCCCCAGTCCACCCGCGACGACCTCGGCCGCCGCATCATGTTCGGCTGGCTCCAGGAGGGCCGAACCGACGAGGCGAACGCCCAGGCCGGCTGGTGCGGCGTGATGTCCCTGCCCAGGGCCGTCACGCTCGACGCGAACGGCAACCTGATCCAAGCGCCGGTTCCGGAATTGGGCCTGCTGAGGAAGGACCACTTGCAGGTGGCGGCGGGCCCGCTGACCTCTCCCTACACCCAGCTGCACCGCGTGCGCGGAGACCAACTCGACATCGAGACCACCCTGCGCCTCGCCCCGGGAGCCACCGCCCGCCTCGTGGTCCGCGAAACACCGGACGGCGCCGAGCGCACGGTCGTGGAGGTGAGCAGGGCGCACGACGGAACGGTCGGCACCCTGCGCCTGCACCGCGAGAACAGCAGCCTCGACCCGACCGTCGACACCGAACCCCGGTACGGCGGCCTGCCGTTGGGCGACGACGGCCGCGTGGACCTGCGCGTCCTCATCGACCACTCCGCCCTGGAGGTCTTCGCCAACGGTCGCCCTCTCACCGCCCGCCTCTACCCCACCCGCCCCGACGAGGCCGTCGGCGTCGGCATCGGTGCCGACGGCGACGTGACCCTGGAGCGGTTCGACGCCTGGCAGATGGCGTCGGCCTTCCCCGACGGACCCCGGCCGCTGTGGCCGTGACGGTCTTACATCCGGCTTCGGCCCGGGGGGTGGACGTCCCCCCGGGCCGTGGCCCACCCTTCACTTCTTCGAGGAGCCGCCATGAGCGTGTCCCGTCGTACCCTCCTGCTCGCCGGAGGAATCACCTTGCTGCCCCTCGCCGGCGGTGTCCCGTCAGTGCAGGCCGCCCCACGCACCAGCGGGGCAGCCTCCACCCTTCTCGAGAACACCTCCGCCCAGACCTCCATCCCCGACCCCCTCCCCGTCACTGGCACGTGGAACCGCACCGCTGACGGCGGCTGGAAGACCACCAGCACCACAGGCGAAGGTGCCCTCGCCCTCTCCGAGCAGCAGCTCGCCGCCAAGGGGGCCTACGCCGCCCAGGTGACCCCCACATCCCGCCGCGCTGTGGGCGCGCTGGTCTTCCGCGCCGCCGTGGACGGCTCCACCGGATACGCAGCAGCCGTGGACCCTGATCGGGAACGCGTACGACTCTTGGATCTGGCCGACGGCCACACCATCGCCACCTCGCAGCTGGCAGGGGCACGGACCGGAGCCTCGTACGACCTCGAAGTCACCGTCGACGGGGCCGACTTGACGATCCTCGTCGACGGCAAGAGATGCATCCATGTCGAGGACCATCGCTACGACTCCGGCGCTGTGGGCCTGCTCGCCCGCACCGGCACCGTCGTCTTTGGCCCGCCCGCCCTGTCCGAGGTCACCACCAATCTGACCGGCTGGACCACCGGCGGTGGCACATGGACGGCGACACCGCTCGGTTGGCGGGCCGAAGCTCCCGAGGGTGGCACCGCCCGTGCCATCGCCGCGACCCAGGCGTACGACACCGCGTTCCAGACCGACCTCATGCTCCACGACGCGTCAGCCGTCGCGACCCTGCTCGTGCGCGCCAACGCCAGCGGCACTCGCGGCTACGGCGTCCAGGTCGACCCCGGACAGGGGCGGCTGAGGCTCTTCCACATCGACGGAAACGTCACCCTCGGCACGTACAACACCACCATCAAGGCGGGATCCGTCTACCGGCTGCGCATCGAGGCCGAAGGCCGCGAACTGCGCGTGCACTGGCAGACGAACTTCCTCTCACCCGACGGCTACGCCCCCGCCATCACGGCCCGCGACTCCGCACACACATCCGGCCGGCTCGGCGTCCTCGTCTCCGACGGCGCAGCATCCTTCGACAACATCGCCGCCGCCGACCTCGCCACCGACATCCAGGGGTGGACGACCAGATCCGGCACCTGGACCCCGGACCTACGCGGCATCCGAGGCGACAGCGGTCTGCGCACAGCCCCCTTCGCGCACGGCGACGCGATAGTGCGCGCCGACATCACGCCGAGCGGCCCCTCGGCCTCCGCCGGCCTGCTCCTGCGCGCCTCCGCGAACGGCTCCGGCGGCTACGAAGCACGCCTCGACACCACCCGCAGCACCGTCAGCCTGATCGACCGGACCTCCGGCGCCCGCATCACCACGGTCGCCGCACCGGTCCGCCGTATCACCGCGGGCCGCACCTACCGGGTGGAGGTCCGCGCCACCGGCAGGACCATCGAGGTGTACGTGGACGGCGTACGGGCGCTCAAGACCCGCGTGTCCCACACCAAGGGCGACGCGGTCGGCATCGCGGCCGCCCACGGCACGTCGTACTTCCAAAACGTCCAGGCCAGGAGCACGGCCGACTACTTCACCGAGCCGTACCGCCCCACCTACCACTACTCACAGCTCAGCGGCCGCACCAGCGACCCCTGCGGCCTGCTGTACCACGACGGCGAGTACCACCTCTTCCACCAGGACGAGGGCCGCTGGGCGCACGCGGTCAGCACCGACCTGATCCACTGGCAGCCTCTGCCGATCGCCCTGCCCTGGAACGAGTACGGCCACTGCTGGACCGGCTGCGCGGTCGTGGACGCCGATGACACCTCCGGCCTCTTCGACGGCAGATCGGGCCTGATCGCGTACTACACCAGCTACCACCCCGACAAGCCGGGCGGAAACGCCAGCGTGCGCATCGCGTACAGCCAGGACAAGGGCCGCTCATGGCACCTGCACGGCGAGTCGGCCCCGGCTGTACAGAACCCAGGCGGCCCCGACGCCGGCTGGACCTTCCGCGACCCGAAGGTGATCCGCGACGAGGCGCACGACCAGTGGCTGATGGTGGTCTCCGGCGGCGACCACATCCGCTTCTTCACCTCCACCGACCTCCTCACCTGGACCCACGTCAGCTCCTTCGGCTACGGCGACTGGGTCACACCGGGCGTCTGGGAGTGCCCCGACTTCTTCCCCCTCCCGGTCGACGGCGACGAGAACGAGGTGAAGTGGGTCCTCACCCTGAGCACAGGCGCCGTACGCGCCACGAACGGCTCGGCCGCCCAGTACTTCACCGGCGACTGGAACGGCACCGCCTTCACCCCCGACCAGAAGGCCGGCACAGTCCTGCGCGCCGACTCCGGCCGCGACTACTACGCCGCCATGTCCTTCTACGGCCTGCCCGACGACCGGCGCGTCTGGCTCGGCTGGATGAGCAACTGGGACTACCCCTTCAGCGCCCCCACTGGTTCCTGGAACGGCCAGCTCAGCATCCCCCGCGAACTGACCCTCACAGACACCGCCGACGGCGTACGGCTGGCGCAGCGCCCGATCTCGGAGCTGACCACCCTGCGCACATCCACCACCACCCGCAACGACCTCTCCGTCGGCCCCGTGTCCGCGAACCCGCTCGCGGGCGTCACGGGCATCGCCTACGAGATCGAGGCCGAGATCACCCTCGGCACCGCCACGGAGATCGGATTCCTGCTCCGCGCCGACGACGACCAGCACACGACGGTCGGATACAACGCCGCCACGAACGAACTGTTCGTGGATCGGTCGGCAGCCGGCCTGAGCGACTTCACGCAGTACTTCGCGGGCCGTACGACCGCGCCGATGACAGCGGCCGACGGACGCGTGACTCTGCGTGTGTACGTGGACTCGTCGTCGGTCGAGGCATTCGGCGCGGACGGGCAGGCTGCCGTGACAAGTCTGATCTTCCCGGCCCCCGAGTCTGATGGCATGGCCTTCTACGCCAAGGGCGGCACCGCCCACATCGAGTCGCTCAAGGTGCACCGGCTGGACAGCACCTACCGCCTGGTGGACCGGGTGAAGCCACCGGTAGCTACCCCGACCGGCGGTGAATTCCGCTCTGACCTCGGCAAGTTGACGATCACCCCGGCCGGCCAGTGGTCGACGGACAGCGCGGGCCACGCCGGAAACTTCGACAAGGACTCCAACGCAATATCGGCACGGACGCTGACGGACGTCGACTTCACCACCTTGGTCCGCCTTGGCGGCCCCGACCCGGACACCGGCGGCGCCCTCTCCCTCCTCTGGCGCGCCTCCTCCGACGGCGCCGACGCTTACTGCCTCAACATCGACCCCGACCTACGAGTGATCCGTCTGGTCGCCAAGACCGACGGCTACTTCGACGACGCCAAAGCCCTCGCCCGCGTCCCGTCCCTGGTCCGCCGCCGCACGACCTACCCCGTCCGCATCCTGGCCGAGGGCGACCGCATCCAGGTGTTCCTCAACGGCACCCGGATCATCGACGTGACGGACACGACCTACAGCGACGGACACATCGGCCTCAACGTGTTCGGGGGAAGAGCGGCGTACCAGGACACGTACGCGAAGGAGCTGTGACCGTCGGCCCGGCCGACGGGCCACCATGATGCAGAGGCTCCGGCCCCGGCGAGGGCGGAGCCTCTGGCCTGTCAAGCCCAGCGAACTGCGGCTTTGCGAGGGCGACTTCGCACCCACCGCAGCAACTAGTGACGCAGGTCACAAGAAAAGCGTCTCACTATTTGGGACGCGCGGCTGTCGAGCCGTTCGAAGCGGCAGCTGAACGGCCCTGGGTGGGTCCTTTGGTCTCGACTTAGGGCACGCGGGGGGCACGACACCCCCGAATTGGACTAGAAAATAAACAAACCCCAGGCCACTGACCTGGGGTTTCATCATGGAGCGGGTGACGAGAATCGAACTCGCGCTCTCAGCTTGGGAAGCTGATGTTCTACCATTAAACTACACCCGCGTAAGACGCCGACCGAGTCGGTGTCCGAACGGTCGCCACTTTACCTCATGTCAGGCCCCCGGTGTTGATGCCGCGGGGCCTGAGGGCGTTTCAGGGGTGGGATGCGGCTGCGGGTGACCGGAGTTGGGGCGTACGGTGGGGGCGTGGGCGAGGGTCCGGGCGGGACCGGAGTGCCGCCTGGAGGGCCGTCCCTTTGATCCCGTACCGTGGCTTTTGTCGTCAGGCAAGCAGCAGCCCGACGCGGCTCTTGGGGAAGGGACTCTTGGACTTGATGGAGCGCACCGTCGTCCGTTGTGCGGATGGGCACGTGTTCACCACCGCTTCGTTCCCGATGCAGCAGGCCGACCGGCTCGGCCCCGGCCGGCTGCTTCGGTGCCCGCGATGTGCGCGGCTGAGGAGCGTGGTGCCCGTGAGCTACGAGAAGCGGTAGCGGCACGGCAGCCAGAAGCACGCAGGCAGGCGCGTGGAGTCGTCCGGTTGTGGTCGCTCCGCGCGCCTTGCGTATCCTCGGGGCGTGCTTCTCTCAGACAAGGACATCCGGGCCGAGATCGATGCCGGGCGCGTGCGGATCGATCCCTATGACGACGCCATGGTGCAGCCGTCGAGCATCGACGTGCGGCTGGACCGCTACTTCCGGGTGTTCGAGAACCACCGGTACCCCCACATCGACCCCTCGATCGAGCAGGCCGATCTGACCCGGCTCGTCGAGCCGGAGGGGGACGAGCCGTTCATCCTGCACCCCGGGGAGTTCGTCCTCGCCAGCACGTACGAGGTCATCTCGCTGCCCGACGATCTCGCCTCCCGGCTGGAGGGGAAGAGCTCGCTGGGGCGGCTCGGGCTGGTCACGCATTCGACGGCCGGCTTCATCGACCCCGGGTTCAGCGGGCACGTCACCCTTGAGCTGTCCAACCTCGCCACCCTGCCCATCAAGCTGTGGCCTGGGATGAAGATCGGGCAGCTGTGCATGTTCCGGCTCAGCTCGCCCGCCGACTTCCCGTACGGGAGCGAGCGGTACGGGTCGCGGTACCAGGGGCAGCGGGGGCCGACCGCCTCCCGGTCCTTCCTCAACTTCCACCGGACCCAGGTGTGAGCGGCCGGAGCATGAGTGACGTGCGGGAGAACCTGACCTACGAGCAGTTCGGCGTCGCCGTGCGCGAGCTCGCGCAGACCATCGCCGACGACGGGTACGAGCCCGACATAGTGCTCAGCATCGCCCGTGGCGGTGTCTTCGTGGCCGGCGGGCTCGCCTACGCCCTCGACTGCAAGAACATCCACCTGGTGAACGTGGAGTTCTACACGGGCGTGGGGACGACGCTGGAGATGCCCGTCATGCTCGCTCCCGTCCCCAACGTGATCGACTTCTCCGAGAAGAAGGTGCTGATCACCGACGACGTCGCCGACACCGGCAAGACGCTCAAGCTGGTGCGTGACTTCTGCCTCGACACCGTCGCCGAGGTGCGCAGCGCCGTGGTCTACGAGAAGTCCCAGTCGCTGGTGAAGTGCGAATACGTGTGGAAGCGGACCGATGAGTGGATCAACTTCCCGTGGTCGGTGGAGCCGCCGGTGGTGCGGCGGGCCGACCAGGTGCTCGACGCCTGAGTGTCGCCAAGGAAAAGGGGCTCCCGAGGGAGCCCCTTTCTCGTAGGCGCGCAGCCTCAGACCGTGCCCAGCTTCACGATCGACAGCAGGGCGATCAGCTGGATCGCCGACGCGCCCAGCGCCTTCGGCCAGGGCAGGTCGTGGGAGCGGCCGACCATGAGGGTCAGCAGCGCGCCGCCCGCGATCCAGGTGGCCCAGCCCAGCAGCTGCACGAACGTCGCGTTGCCGCCGGCGAACATGGCGAAGACCAGGCGGGGTGCGTCCGTGATGGACATGATCAGCATGGACAGGCCGACCGTGGGCTGCCAGGCACCGTCGCCGCCGAGCTGGCGGGCCAGCGTGTGGGTGACCACGCCCAGGATGAACGCGCTGAGCACCATCGCGACCGCCGTCGTCAGGACGATGGGGATGGCGTTCGAGAGTGTGGCGTTTATCGCATCCTTGCGGGCGCCGTCGAAGCCGAAGACGGCGAGCAGCCCGTAGAGGAACGTGACGATGAGGGCCGGACCCCACATCGTGTAGTCCCGCATCTGGAGGAAGGTCTGGTTGGGGGCGAGGACGATGCCCCTCAGCAGGGCCTTCCAGTGCAGGCGCGGGCCGACCGGGCCGGACGGCGCGGCGGCCGAGCCGGCGCGGTAGGTGTCGCCCTGGGTGTAGGGGTCCTCGCCGACCGAGAAGGCCTGGGTGTGGCCCGGGTTGTTCGCCGCGTACGGGTCGTGCGGGCCCTGGGGGCCGGGCGGGTACGCGCCGTCGCCGAAGTACTCCGGCTCGCCCTGGTCGCCGTAGCCGCCGCCCGGCCGCCCGGCGTTCGGCTGCGGCCAGGTGGGGCCGCCGCCGTTGCCGTACGGCGGCTGCTGCTGCGGGTACGGCTGCGGCGCCGGCGGGTAGCCGTACGACGGTCCCTGCGGCGTCTGCTGCCCGTACGGAGGGTTTTGCGGTCGCGTCTGAGGAGCGCCGTTGTTCCGGCCGCGTCCGATCCTGAATCCAGCCACGTCTTCGAACGTACCTGGTCCCGGGCGGTGGCGTGCCGGGCCCGGGCTTCCGGGCCCGGCTTTGCGGCCGAGCTGTGACATCCCTTAGGGGGTAAGGCCGTTCTGTTGTCCGTGGGTTGTAAGGGTTCGGCCGTGCGGGCTTGGCTTCGGCCCTCGGCGGGGCGTCGGCTCGGCACGCCCGTACGGACGCGCCGGAGCGGTCGGCGGGCCCGGCGTCAGTCGGGAAGCGCCCCGCCCAGGTCGGGCAGGACGGTCGCGCCGGTCTTCGTCGGTGCCGTGCCCGTGCCCGGCATCAGCAGCGCGCCGCTCGCCGCGCCCACGGCCAGGTCGGCGCGGCCGTCGGCGGTCAGGTCGCGCAGGCGGAGGGTGTAGCCGAAGGCGGCGTGGGAGTCGGCCGGGCCCAGCACCGTCTGGGCGATCCAGGACGAGCGGGAGCCACTGAGGCCGCCGGAGCCGCCGCGGAAGACGTGGACACCGCCCTGGTCCTCCCGGCCGTCGACGTCCTCGTGCGGCACGCCGACCGCGAGGTCGGCGTAGCCGTCGCCGTTGGTGTCGGCGGCCGAGATCGCGTAGCCGAAGTCGTCGCCGGCCTCCGGGCTGCCGGAGACGCCCGAGGTGGCCTGGGTGAACGTGACCGAGCCGCTCGGGCCGGACGACGTGCCGCGCCAGATCGTGACCGCGCCCCTGCCGTTGTCCTTGTCGGGCAGGCCGAGGGCGATGTCGCCGTAGCCGTTCTTGTCGAAGTCGCCGATGACCGGGCTCGGGTAGAGGCCCTCCTGCCGGTCGCTGAGGGTCCTGGACGCGCCCGAGGCGAGGCCGGAGGACGTGCCCTTCAGGAACCAGGCGCGTTCGCGGATGTCACTGCCGGTGATCTCGGTGCCGATCACCACCAGGTCCGTCCTTGCGTCCCCGTCGACCTTTCCGGCCGCGAGAGCGGAGGAGTACCAGCCGCCGGACCCCTTGTCGATCTTGCTGACCTTCCCGGTCGTGCCCGACTTGGTGAAGGGGCCCCGGTACAGCCACGCCTCCTCGCCGCCGATCACGGCCAGGTCGGGGGAGCCGTCGCCGGTGAAGTCGCCGGTCGCCAGGTCACGGCCGAAGTGGCCGACCGCGCCGCCGGCCGGCGTGAGGTTGGTGCCGCCCGACAGGCCCGACTTGGAACCCCACAGGACGGTGACCGTCCCGCGGTAGTCGGCGCTGCCCACGTGCTCGGTGGGGTTGCCGACGACGAGGTCCGCGTAGCCGTCCTTGTTCAGGTCGGCGCTCGCGAGGGACGCGCCGAACTGGTCGTCCTCCTCGCCGGACCCGGGGACGCCGGCGCTGTCCTGGTGGAGGTACCTGGGGTGGGCGGTGTCGAGGCCGGTGGCGGTGGCGTACACGACGGTGATCGTGCCGCCCTCGCGGTCGACGTCGTCGTAGCCGCCGTAGGCGAGGTCGCGGCGGCCGTCGCCGTTGAAGTCGTCATAGTGCCTGGCCACCGCCGCGGAGGCCGGGCCGGAGAGGAACACCGGGGTGACGCCGGTCGCCAGCAGGGCGGCGACCAGGGCGGTCGTGGTGGGTCTGCGCATGGGCTCTCCCTGGTTCGTCAGCCGATGAGGCCGGTGCCGAAGGCGCCGTAGGAGCGGGTCTGGCCGAGGCTGCCCGGGCCGAAGGAGCGGGCGCCGTCGGTGACGGGGCCGGTGGCCGAGCCGCGCAGCGTCGTGATCGCTCCGATGCCCTCGTCCTCGAAGCCGGCGGTGATCGTGAACTCGGCGTGGCCGTCCTTGGTGACGTCGGCCAGCAGGACGTCGGAGCCGAAGTAGTCCATGGCCTCGGCCGAGCCCGGGACACCGGCGGTGGCCTGGGTGAAGGTGCGGGCGCCGGTGCGCGAGACGCCGGAGGCCGAGCCGTTCATCAGGATCGTGGCACCGGTGTCCTCGGTGGTGCCGACGTCCTCGAAGACGACGCCGATGGCGAGGTCGCCGTAGCCGTCGCCGTTGGCGTCGCCGATGGAGACCGCACCGCCGAAGCCGTCGTTCGCCTCGTCCGCGCCGGGCACGCCCTCGGAGTCCTGGGTGAGCTCGGCCATGGGCGCGTCGCCGTTGACCGGGCCGCCCTCGGAGCCGCGGATGACGACGACCTGCCCGCCGAGGCTGCCGCTGTGGTCGTCCTCCTTCGAGAAGACGTTGCCGAGGGCGATCTCGTCGTAGCCGTCGCCGTCGATGTCGCCGAGGGCGAGGGAGGTGCCGCCGTTCAGGGGGCGGGGGACCGAGGTGTCCGGGCCGGTGGGGGAGCCGAGGTAGGCGACGCCCTTGGACCAGCTGCCCGTCTCGTCCTCGTTGAGCCGGACGCGGTAGGTGAGGACCAGGTCCGACCTGCCGTCGGCGTTGGTGTCGCCCGCGTCCATGGCGTCGACGCTGTACGCCGTCTCCGGGGTGCTGATCTTCTGCGCGGTGCCGCTGGTGCCGGTGGTGGTGAACGGGCCGCGCACGACGTAGACGTGGGACGAGCCGGTGCCGACGGCCAGGTCCGCCTTGCCGTCGCCGTCGAAGTCGCCCGCGGTCAGCAGCCGGCCCCAGTGGTCGTGCCCGGAGACCGCCGGGTCCTTCACCGTGGTGCCGTTCTTCAGGCCGCCCGCCGAGCCCCACAGGACGGTGACGGAGCCGCCGTCGTCGTCCGTGCCGACGTCCTCGCCGGAGGAGCCGACCGCGAGGTCGGTGTAGCCGTCGCCGTTGAGGTCCGCCACCGCGAGCGCGTCGCCGAAGGTGTCCTCGGCCTCGGCGGCACCGGGCACACCGGCGGTGTTCTGGCTGACCACCGTCCGCTTGGCCGGGTCCAGGCCGGTGGCGCCGCCGTAGACCACGGCGACGTATCCGGCCATGCCCTGGCCGTCGACCTTGGCGTACGGGGCGGCGAAGGCGACGTCGCCGTAGCCGTCGCCGTTGAAGTCGGCGGTCGGGCCGGTGGCGGGCGCGGCGGTGGCCGCCGTCGCGGGCAGGGCCGTGAGCAGGCCGGTGCTGAGGACCGTGGCCGTGGCCAGGAGGAGGGTGCGCTTGCGCATCTGTGGAGTCCCTGGGAGTCGGGTGATCAGGAGTTGAGTGCGGTGCCGTAGGCCGGCGCGCCGGCCGTGGAGACGCCGGTCGTGCCCGGGCCGAAGCTGACGGAGCCGGTGGCCGTCGGGCCGGTGGCGGTGGCGCGCAGGGACCAGACCGCGCCGTCGCCGGCGTTCTCGCCCGGCGCGGAGACGGACAGGTCGGCGCGGCGGTCGCCGGTGTGGTCGGTGAGCGTGACGCGCTCGCCGAAGCGGTCGCCCTTCTCCGACCCGCCGGGCACGCCCGCGGTGTTCTGGCTGTACGACGCCGCGTTCTTGGTGGTGAGGCCGGACGCCGAGCCGTACAGCACGGTGACGGCACCGGCGGCGGCGTTCTCGCCCGCGGCGCCGATCGCCAGGTCGGCGAATCCGTCGCCGTTGATGTCGCCGAGGGAGACGTCGCTGCCGAAGCGGTCGCCCTTCTCGGCGGCGCCGGGCACCCCGGCGGTGTCCTGGGTGAGGACGAGCGGGGCGCGGCCGGTGTCGCGGCCGTCGGGTCCGCCGTAGACGACGGTGACCCGGCCGCCGAGGGCGCCCTCCGGGTCGGCGGACGGCTCCCGGTCGTTGCCCACGGCGATGTCGTCGTGGCCGTCGCCGTCGATGTCGCCCACGGCGGAGACGGACCCGGCGGGCAGGCGCTGGAGCCAGTCGACGTAGTTGCCGATCTTCAGGTCGGCGAGGGCGGTGGTCGCGGCGCCGGTGTTCACGGCGCGGCCGTGCAGGACCACCCGGGGCCGGCCGTCGCCGGTGACGTCGCCGGAGGAGAGGTGCGTGACGCCGGTCGCGGAGGACCACCAGTCGTTGCCCGAGCCCGAACCGCCGTTCGACGCGCTCGTCCTGGTGATCGGGCCCGCCACGAGGGAGAGGGTGACCGGGCCGGTGGAGCCGACCGCGACGTCCGCGTCACCGTCGCCGTCGAAGTCGCCCGCGGCCAGGGACTGGCCGTACCGGTCGTAGTCGGTGCTGAAGAAACTGAACAGCGAACGGGCGCCCGACAGGCCGGACTTCCCGCCCCAGACGATGGTGACCGTGCCGTCGTTGCTGTCGCTGCCGTCCTCACCGGGCGTGCCGACCAGCAGGTCGGCGTAGCCGTCGGTGTTCAGGTCGGCGGAGGCGAGGGCGGAGCCGAAGGCGTCGTCGGCCTCGGCGGCGCCGGGCACGCCGGCCGTGTTCTGGGTCAGGAGGGTGCGCGTGGAGCTCTTGGGCCCGCTGGTGCTGCCGTAGACCACCGACACGGCACCGGCCCTCGCCTGCCCGGCGACGGTGGCGCCCGGCGAGCCGATCGCGAGGTCGGCGCGGCCGTCGCCGTTGAAGTCGTAGGGGGCGGCGGGCGTCGCGGCGTGCGCGCCGGGGGCGGAGAGAGTGAGGGCGAGCGGGGTCAGGGCCGCCGCGAGGACGGCGGCGGTGATACGGGTGCGCATGGCGGTACGTGCCTCACGGGTGGGTCGACGGGGTGTCACTGGGCGATTGCGGAGCCGAAGTTGGCTCCGGCCTTGAGGGCGACGGCGCTGGTGGTGATGCCCTGCGCGCCGCTGGTGGTCAGGCCGGAGGCGGAGCCGCGCAGGGTCCACAGGCCGCCCGTGGAGTTCTCACCGTCGACGCCGACGGCCAGGTCCGCCCTGCCGTCCTTCGTCACGTCGGTCAGGTCGACCGCGGACCCGAAGTGGTCCCAGGACTCCGCGGAGCCGGGCACACCGGCGGTGTCCTGGGTGTACGACTTCACGCCGCTGCCGGTCCTCAGGCCGGAGGCGGAGCCGAACAGCACGGTCACCGAGCCGGCGTCCTTCGCCGAGCCGACGTCCTCGCCCGGGGCGGCGACCACGACGTCGGCGTACCCGTCGCCGTTGATGTCGCCGGTGCTCACCGACGTGCCGAAACCGTCGTCCGGCTCGCCCGCGCCGGGCACGCCCGGGGTGTCCTGGTGGACGACGGTCGGCTGCTGCGCCGGGTCGGGGCCGTTCGGGCCGCCGTACCAGACGGTGATCTGGCCGCCCTTGTGGCCGCCGGGCTTGAGGTCGTACGGGTCCGTGGAATCGCCGAGGACGAGGTCGCCGTACCCGTCGCGGTTGATGTCGCCGATCGCGCCCTGGGTGCCGTCGGCGTTCGCCAGCTCGGCCATCTTGTACGTCGTGCCGGTCCAGCGGAAGTAGAGGATCTCGCCGCCGGAGTCGCCGTCGACGGTGAACGGGTAGACGCGCTCGGCCGCGCCGTCGCCGGTGAGGTCGCCCGCGATCACCTCGTACGTGGTGCCGAGCTCGCCGACGCGGGAGTGGGTCAGCGGTCCGCCGGTGCGGGTGAAGGGGCCCTGGTAGAGGCGGGTGTGGCTCTGGCCGGTGAGCGTGACGTCGGTGTCGCCGTCAGCGTCGAAGTCGCCGGTGGCGATGCCCTGGGAGAAGCCGCCGTATTCGGAGAGCGTGGTCGGCTGCGGCAGGCCCTTGCCGCCGGACAGGCCGGACTTGCCACCCCACAGGACCGTGCCGGAGCCGACGCTGTCGCGGTCGCCGATGCTCTCGCCGGTGGCGCCGACGACGAGGTCGGAGTAGCCGTCCTTGTCCAGGTCGCCGGTGGCCAGGGAGGCGCCGAACAGGTCGCCCGGCTCGGCGGTGCCGGGCACGCCCGTGGAGTTCTGGGTGATGACGGCCTTGCGGGTGGCCGAGACCCCGGACGCCGAGCCGTACAGCACGACGACCGCGCCGGCGCAGGAGGCCGAGCCGACGCTGGTGCACGCGGCGCCGGCCGCGATGTCCCGGTATCCGTCGCCGTTGAAGTCCCCGGCGAGACCGGAGGGCGCGGCGGTGGCGGGGGTGGTGGTGAGCAGGCCGGTGGTGAGCGTGGCGGCCAGCAGGAGGGTGCGCTTGCGCAAGGTGGGGCTCCGGGTGGGAGGGGGCCGGACCTGGCAGGCCCGGCCGTGACGGGATACGGGCGGCTCAGTCGGCGAAGTCGGCGCCGAAGGTCGGGTGGCCCGTCGGCGAGACGCCCGAGGCGGCCGTGCCCGGGTTGCCGGTGGTGTTCCGGCTGATCGCGGACCGCTTCGCGGAGGACACCCCGGTCGTCGTGCCGTACCGGACGACGAGTTGCCCGGCGTCCTTCTTGCCGTTCACGTACGTGCCGGGGGCGGAGAACGCCACGTCGTCGATGCCGTCGCCGTTGAAGTCGGCCCGCGGGGCGTGCGTGCCGTCCGCGGCCGTCGCCAGGGCGAGTCGCAGGCGGGGGCGCCGGGACGGACGGACGTGGCCGTGCCGGTGCCCCGACGGGCGCTCGTGCTGCTGCATGCGGGGTCTCCTGCTGCATGCGGGGGATGTCTGGCGGACATCCACAGTCGATGGAGGGCCGGACCGGCCGTGTTCGCCGGGAGTTGTCCGGGCGTTCACGGGTGGTCGGCGATCAAGAGACCCGTGGAGTGACGTAAGGGTTGTACGTGAGTTCGGTTAATTCTCGAGGCGCCTGATGGTCAGCGGCTCGAGAGCAAGAAGCCGGGCGAAGTACCCATCGTCCTATAGTTCTGTGTATGACCTGAATGAGGTGGGTATGTGAGCTCCATGCAAGGGCTCAGAGGCAGCTCGGTCGCTCTGGTGAGCGCCCTGGTGGCCCCGCTGCTCGTCTGCCTTGCGCTGGTGCCGTTCCGGGACGGCTTCCCCGACTTCGAATCGGCCCTCGTCCTGATGGCCGTCCTGGTGGCCGTGGCCGCGCAGGGATACCGCGTCGCCGGGCTGATCGCGGCGGTTTCCGCCACCGTCTGGCTCGACTTCTTCCTGATCTCCCCGTGGGGATCGCTGTCGGTGGCAAGCAGCAACGACAGATGGACGCTGCTCCTGATGCTGGGCACCAGTGTCGTCGTGTCGGAGCTGGCCGCCCGCGGACGCAGTCAACGGCGGCGGGCGCTGAGGGCCCATGGCCGCCTTGAGCTGCTGCATGACGCCGGGATGGCCATCGGCACGACCCTTGACGCGGAGCGGACGGCGCAGAAGCTGACCGAGGTGGCGGTACCCCGGTTCGCGGATTTCGTCACGGTGGACCTTGCGGTGTCCGTGCTGCACGGCGGGGAGCCGGAGGCGGCACAGGAGGAGGACCGGACGGAAGTACGGCGGGTGGCCATGGCAGGCATCCACGAGCACCATCCGCTCCACCCGGTGGGGGCACTGGACGGATTCAGCTTCGCCGTTCCGCAGGCCAACGGCTTCTCCCACGGGCGGGCACAGCTGGAGTCCGACCTGCCCGCCTCCACGGCGTGGCCGCCTCTGGTCCCCGATGACGCCGCCGGAGTCCTCGACTACGGCATGCGCTCACTGATCGTGGTGCCGCTGCGAGGGCGGGGCGCACTGCTGGGCACGGTCACCTTCTGGCGCACCCGGCACACCGAACCCTTCACCCAGGCCGATGTGTCCGACGCCGAGGAACTGGCCGCCAAAACCGCCGTGGCCGTCGACAACGCGCGCCGCTACACCCGTGAACGGAACACCGCGCTGACCCTGCAGCGCAGTCTGCTGCCGCAGTGGCTGCCCGAGCAGACGGCCGTGGACGTGGCCTCCCGCTACCTGCCGGCGGGCCCGCAGACCGCCGGGGTGGGCGGCGACTGGTACGACGTGATTCCGCTCTCGGGCTGCCGGGTCGCGCTCGTCGTAGGCGATGTCGTCGGGCACGGCATCAACGCCAGCGCCACCATGGGCCGGCTGCGCACCGCCGTGCGTACCCTGGCCGATGTCGACCTGCCCCCCGACGAGCTCATCACGCACCTCGACGACCTGGTCATGCACGTCACCGACGACCAGCAGGAGGGCAGGGCCGAAGGCGACGCGGCGGCGGCCGGCGAACTGGGAGCGACCTGCCTCTACGCGGTGTACGACCCCGTCGCGCGGAGCTGCACGATGGCCTCGGCCGGTCACCCGCTGCCCTTCGTCCTCACCCCCGACGGCAAGGTGGAGCAGGTGCAGGGCTTCGTGGGCCCGCCGCTCGGGTTCGGCGGCCTGCCCTTCGAGAGCCTGGAGTTCCGCCCGCCGACGGGCAGCGTGCTGGCCCTCTACTCCAACGGCCTGGTCCAGTCGCGTGAGCGCGACCTCGACGAAGGCCTGGCCGCGTTGCGTCACACGCTGGCAGTGCCGGTGGCGTCGCTGGAAGCCGCCTGCGACACCGTCATGCACACGCTGGTGACCCACCACATGGACGACGACATCACCCTGCTGCTCGCTCGCACCCGTGCCCTCACCGCGGACCGGGTCGCCGTCTGGGAGATCCCCGCCGACCCGGCCATGGTGGTGCGCGCCCGGAAGCTCGCTGTCGAACAGCTCGACGCCTGGGGTCTGTGGGAGTCGGCCTTCGTGACCGAACTGCTGGTCAGCGAGCTGGTCACCAATGCCATCCGGCACGGCGAACCCCCGGTCGAGCTACGGCTGATCCGCGACTCCGCACTGATCTGCGAGGTTTCCGACGCCAGCAGCACCGCCCCTCACCTGCGCCGCGCACGGGACTTCGACGAGGGCGGCCGCGGCCTGCTCCTCGTCGCCCAGCTCAGCCAGAAGTGGGGGACCCGCCATGCAGCGGTCGGGAAGACCATCTGGTGCGAGCAGAAGCTGCCCGCTGAATGACCGGTCCGCCGCCTGGCCGGTCGCGGCGCGCCGCCGGGCCGGAAACGGTACGCACCCACGGCGTCTCCTCGCCGCACACCCGGGAGGCCCCGGCCCGCACCGGACGCACTGCCCTGCGGGCTCGGCCACCTGGGCTCGGCCAGCTGGGCTCGGCCAGCTGGGGCTCGGATCAGCTCGCCGGCACCGGCGGCTCCAGCCGCGCCTCGGCGACATCGCAGCTCAGGAAGGCCGGACCGGACGCCCGAGCACCATGGGCAGGACGTCCATCGCCACCTCGTCGACCAGCCCCGGCGCGAACGCATGCCCGCCGACGCCGCCCGCGGCCGTCGCCCGTCGCCCGTCGATGGACACTGCGAAACTCCCGCGACCGCCGTCAACGCCATGCGATAGAAAGGGCGTTCAGCCGTGGACGCGGCTTCGACGCATCCCTGTGGGGGGGACCTTGTTCAGAACTCGGGCGGCTTCGGCCGCCATCGGTGCCGTGGCAGTCCTGGTGGCCGGCACTCCGGCCGCGAACGCCGCGGAGGCGCAGGCGCCTGATGTCCGGTACGCGCACAGCGCCACGGGCGATCTCGGCACCCTGGAAGTCGGCCTCAGCTCCGACAGCGCCATCACGGGGATCCGGGCCCATCTCGTCTCCGCGGCCACGCAGCAGGAAGTCGCCGTCGTGGAGCACGACGCGTTCGACCTCGTCTCCGGCACGGCGGACAACGGCGTGTGGCGCACGAAGCAGCCCGTCGACCTTCCCGACCTGGGCAGCTACACCGTCCGCATCGAGGCCACGGACGCCGACGGCGACCACAGCGTCGACGACTCCGCGGGTACCCTCGCCTACTACGTCGCGGCGGTGTTCGAGGACGTACGCCCCGACCGCACGGAGATCGACACCGACCACCGCCAGGTGCGCATCGACGGCACCCTGAAGGGACGCTGGCCGGCGACCCGCGAACTGAAGCCCCTGGCGGACCACCGGGTGGACCTCGACGTGGACAACTGGACGGAGAACACCGTCCGCACCGACGCGCAGGGCCGCTTCTCCGGCACGGTCACCGTGAACGACGCGGTGCCGGTCCAGGCCGTCTACCGGCACGACAACGCCAACCCGTTCGTCCTGTACGGCGAGTCCGCGTCGACCCCGATCGGCATCCGGCAGGTGGCCACGCGCTGGACCTTCGAGACCCCGGCGGAAGCCCGGACGATCGACTACGGGGAGCAGGTCACCGTCACGGCGACCCTGGAGCGCGAGACCCCGCAGGGCTGGGTCCCCTTCGAGGGCCAGAGCGGCGGCGTCCTCTACGAGGCCTCCTCCGGCACCCACTGGGCCAGCGTCGGCTACTTCACCACCGGCGCGGACGGCAAGGCCGCCACCTTCACCCACACCCCGTGGGAGACCGGCACCTTCCGCGTGGCCTCGCACAGCGACGACCCGTTCATCGCCTCCGCCTCCGCCAACAGCGCCGAGATCACCGTCCTGCGCGCCTCGGTGTTCACCTCGTTCTCGGCCACCCGCACCCAGGACGGTGGCGTGCGGGTCGAGGGCGCGATGGACTTCCCCGACGGCTGGACGCCCGGGGACATCCCGGTGCACATCCAGTACTCGCGGGACGGCAAGCGGTGGAAGGACCTCCTGACGACGCGCGCCGACTGGTCCGGTGAGGGGCACGCCTTCTCGGCGGACATCGCCGACGCGAAGCGCGGTTACTTCCGCGCCCACTTCGACAAGACGGACTCGTTCCGCGCGGCGACGTCGGAGGTCGTGAGGGTGGGACGCTGACGTATTCGGCGGGCGCGCGGTCGGCGCTGACAGGCCTCAGGCCCGGAGCTTGTCGTAGCCGACGAAGGAGAAGACACGCGTGCCCAGCCGCAGCGGCACGGGCTGACCGCGGAAGCGGTGCACTCCCACGCCCTGGACGTGTTCCGCATCGTTGACCCACTCGCGCTCGAAGCCCCGTTCTTCGAACCACTCGCAGATCGACGGCACACGATCGGGCTCCTTGCGGTGCCGCGTCCAGATCACCCGCCCACCGCTCCTGCACAGTTGCCTGCACGCGTCGATGGTGCGCTCGATGTCCGGGTCCGCGATATTGCCGAACACCCCGCAGACCAGCACGAGGTCGGCCGGCACCAGGTCGGCGTAGTGATCGAGCAGCGCGGCATCGGCGGCGACGGCCTCGATGCCGCCCAGCCCTGCCGCCCGGGCGGCCCCGGCGGCCACTTCGACGTTCTTCGGATCCAGCTCGACCAGACGCGCACGGACGTCCGACCGACGCGGATGCCCGGGCAGCACGCCCAGGAGGTCCCGCCCCTGCCCCGCGCAGAGGCTCACCACCCGGAGCGGACCGGCAGGGCAGTCGTCCAACGCCAGCCGAATGCGCTCCTGCACGACCGACAGCCGCCGGGCAAGCGGCGATTCGGGAGCGTCGTACACCTCATGCCACTTCTCCCAGTCCATGCGTGGGACCTTATGGGGCTGCGCCCGGCCGCTCCAGCCGATATCCGCGACTGAGCTGCCGCCGCTGCCGCCCCGCCGACTACGGTGCTGATCAGGGTGGTCCACTGCATAGTAGGGATCATGACAGCACCGTTACCGCACCCCACCGGCCTTCCCTACCACCGCATGGGCCACTGCACCGGCCGTCACCGCTGGTGGCGGCCAGCGCTCGGCACTCTGCTGTTCCTGGGCGCCTGCCTCGTACTCAACATCCTGCTGTTCGCCCTCTCCTACGGCGTCGGTGCAGCGGCAGGACTCCGCGAACTGCCCGACGGCGGACACGACTTCGGACCGGTCGCCAACACGGCCCTGGACCTGACGTCCATAGCGATCGCCCTGCCCCTGATTCTGCTGGCCGTGTGGTGGCCGGGGCAGCGATCGCCCGGCACCCTGTCGTCGGTCGACGGGCGGCTGCGGTGGCGCTGGCTGGTGCGGTGTCTGCTCGCCGCGGTGCTCCCCGTGGCCGTGCTGACGGTGACCGCCGCCTTCCTGCCCGACAGTGGAGCCGACTCGGGGGAGTTCGGCGCATGGGTGGGCTGGCGATCGTTCCTCGTCTCGCTGGTCGTGCTGGCCCTCCTCGTCCCGGTGCAGGCCGCTGCCGAGGAGTACGTCTTCCGGGGCTGGCTGACGCAGGCGGTCGGCGCATTCGTCCGTTCTCCGTGGTTCGCGGTGCTCCCGCAGGCCGTACTGTTCGCCGCCGCCCACGGCTGGGGCACCAGGTGGGGTTTCTTCGGCCTGCTGGTCTTCGGTCTGGTCGCCGGGTGGCTGACCATCCGTACCGGCGGCCTGGAAGCAGCCGTCGCCCTGCACGTCCTGAACAACCTGCTGGCCTTCGGCGTCGCCGCCGCGGTCGTCGACGGGCTGTCGTCGGACGAGACCGCCGCCGACGCACCCTGGCAACTCGCCCTGGCGGACATGGTGACAACCCTCCTCTACGCCGCACTCGTGCTGTGGCTCGCCCGACGCCACCAGCCTCAGCGTCTCTCATCGCCGGCGGCAGGGCCCGTCTCATCGCCCGCGCCTGTGGTTCCGTAGCCGGACTGGCGGTGAACCGCCTCGCCGCTCTCAGACGTTTGCGGACGACCGCCCGCATGCAACCGCGCGCCCCCCGAAAAAGCCGCAAGGTTCCTGCGCGCTCCCACCGCGCTGCCTACCGTGAAACGTGCCAGACCGGGAAGTACCCGTCGGCCGAACCACACGTCACCCGGGGGAGCGACGATGGATGCGGACATCATGCAGTGGGTGGATCAGGCTGCGCCGTACCTCACAGCCGCAGTCAGTATCGGCGGAGACAACGTCCAGGTGGGACAGGCGGGCGGGAGTGTGCACATCGGTCCGGCCTCACCGGCATCGTCGGCGCCACGCGTACGACCGGAGCGGTAGAGGTGGGCGGACCGAGCGTCACCGACTCCCCGATCGGCGGTCACAACATCCAGATCGGTGACGTCACCGGCGACGTCACGATCCTGCTGGACCGGCGCTCGTTTCGGCTGGAGCTCCTGCAACCGGTGGAGTCTCCCGTACTCGACCCGATGGCGCGGCACCAGCCGAGCTACCTGCTGCACCCGGTGAACCAGGTCGTCCCCTACCGACCCCCGGTCGAGGACCTGATGGCGCTGGCGAGGTGGAGGGACAGCCGGGAAGACCGCTCGGTGCTCCTGCTGCACGGACCGGGCGGGCAGGGCAAGACCCGTACCGCGCAGCACTTCGCCGCGTGCGCCTCGGCCGACGGATGGTCGGTGGCGCAGGCGAGGGACCTCTCCACGGCGGCTCCCGTGCTGCCTCCCGCCCAAGCCCTGCCCTCCGACCGGCTGTTGATCGTCGTCGACTACGCCGAGCGCTGGCGTTACGAGAGCCTGCTGGCGATGCTCGAATCGACGCGCGAGGACCACCGGGCCCGGGTCCTGCGGGTCCTGCTGCTCGCCCGCTCCGCTCCCCACCTGTGGGATCAGTTGATGGCCGAACTCGGGCCTCTGCGCATCGCGTGGGCCGAGCCGATCGCACTGACCGGCTTCGGCGGGACGCCGAGAGAGGCGCTCTTCGCCGAAGCCGCCACGGCCTTCGCCCACGCCCTCGGCGTCCCCGAAGTGTCCCCGCCCGCCCCGGACGACCTTGCCGATCCGGCATACGCCTCACCGCTGACCCTCCACATGGCGGCCCTGGCCGGAGTCGTCGCCGCCGTCCAGGACGATGCCCGCCCCACCGACATCTCCCACTACCTCCTGATGCACGAGCAGCGCCGCTGGAACGCCTCCGTCGCCGCCGAAACCGTGCGTTCCCTCGTGGTCCTGGCCACCTTGTTCGGTCCCGTCCGCACCCGGGAATCCGCCCGGGCGCTGCTGCTGGCCACCGGAGCCGCCGACGGACCCCATGAGGCTGACAAGGCGCTGAAAGCACACCGAGCCGTGTATCCGTCCGACCGGCACTTGGCACCACTGCGCCCCGACCGGTTCGCCGAGGACTTCCTCGGCTGGCACCTCGGCCGCGACCCGGACGCCGTGGACGACCTGGCCGCACTGCTGACCGGCGAGGGCGTGCTGTTGCAGGAGGGCGACATACGCCAGGCGCTGATCGTTCTGGCCAACGCCGCCCGTCACGAGCCCGTCCGCGGCCTCTTGGACGAAGTGATCACCCAGCGGCCGGACCTCGCCGAAACCTCACCCGCGATCATGCTCGCCGTCGCGGAGCACCTCCCCCCGCACACGGCGATGGAGATTGCCCTGCGCCCGGCCGGCGCTGTGGAGCTGACCTACGCACGCCTCAAGCTGGCGGAACGGGCCGCGCACGCCATTCCGGAGGGAGCTCCCGCCCTGGCCGACATTGGGGGCCTGTGGTTGCTCGGCAAGAGCCTGATGGACTACGGGGATCACGCTCAGGCGGAGGTCGTTCTCGGCAAGGCCGTCCGCCGAATGCGGGAGAGACATGACGACCCCGCGGCCGGGAATCCCGTCGACTTGGCTGATCTGCTCAACCTCTATGCCGAATCACTGGCGTTCACCGGCAGGAAGCCCGACTCTGTGCGCGTCATGGCCGAGGCGATCGAGCTCTTGCGGGAACAGCCACCGGGATCGAGCGAGGACGAAGCGTCCCGGCGCACGAGCGTCCTGGCGAGGAGCCTGAGCAACCAGTCCAACGCTCTGGCAGGAGTGGACGATCTGCTTGGGGCACTGGCGGCGGCGAAGGAGTCGGTAGGCCTGTATGAGGCACTGGCCGCCCACGACGCCGAGGAGTACGCCGTAGCGCTGGTTCGCGCCGAGGCCAGGGTGGGTGGCCTGCTGCACGACCTGGGTCGCCCCGAGGAAGCGGTCGGTATCGGGCGAAAGGCAGCCGACGCGCTGCGCTGGCTGTCGGCGGACGATCCCGAAGCACATCGGATCGACTACGCCGACACCCTGTTCAACCTGGCTCTCAGCCTCAAGGAGACCGGCCAGACGGGGCAAGCGGCCCTCGCGCTGTCCGAGGCCGCCGACCTTTATCGATATCTCGCGCAGCACATTCCGCTCCGTTTTCTCGACCGTCTGGGCGAGTGCCTTCACACCCTGTCGGGCGTTCTGGAGGACCTCGGGCGAGCGGGCGAGATGGTCAGGGTTCTGCGCGAGTTGGTGGTTGTGGAACAGCAACTGGGGCAGGAGGCCTATCCGGACGACCGTAGGTACGCCCTCACGATGTTCTCGCTCGGCCAGCAGCTGGCAGCGCTCGAGGACTACGAGCACGCGGTGTCGCCACTGACCGAAGCGGTCGTTCTCTTCCGGAACCTCGCGGCGCTGTACCCGGAAGGCGCGGAGTATGCCTTGCCAGCCGCACTTGTCATGCTCAGCATTGCGCAGAACGCCCTCGGCGACCCGGCGGCGGTCGTACCCGCCCGTGAGGCGGTTGTGATGCTCCGAGAACAGTCCGATGGCTCCGCTGATGCAGTCGGCCGGCTCGCACTTGCTCTCCAGCAGCTGGCGTCCTGCTTGCCGCGGGACGCGGTGGAATGCGCAGCCGCCCTGGTCGAGTTCGACGAGATATACGGGGCTGACCCGCCTTGGGACGAGGACGGTCTGGACACGCGAGAGGCGTGACGCCTGCCGGTTCAGAGGGGCAGGTCGTCGGGCAGTACCCGGAATGCCTTGTGGCGGCCCAGTGGGCGCACGGCGCGGAAGTCGCGGCGATCGAGGGTGAGGATCGCGTCGGTGTCGTAGGCGGCGGCCAGGGCCACGTTCACCGCGTCGGCCAGGTCGAGGTTCAGTGAGCGGTAGCGGAGGCGGATGGACTGGGCATCGCTCACGTGGTTTTCCGTGATCTCCGGCAGGACGACACGCCCCCGGCCCATCCAGTGCCGTAGGTCGTCGACCGCGCTGACGGCAGCCTCCCGACCCAACTCGCGCGTGGCCACCTGATCCAGTTCTGCGAGCAGAAGCGGTGACATCACCAGCAGACCCGCCGCCATGATCGCCTCGTTGGCAGCCCTGTGCTCCGGGTGAGCCGAGTCCAGAGCTGCGAGCAGGCCAGACGTGTCGGCAATGACAATGATCACGCTGCGGTTCCGGATCCGGAGCCGGTCCCGCGCCGGACGGCGTCGGCGACCATGTCACGGACCTCCTCCTTGGCCGGCGTACGGCCCGGTCCCTCGAAGGTGCGCGAGAACAGCGGCTCGTCCCAGACCCGGTTCGCCATAGCCGCGAGGTGGATCCCCTGTCGGATGATCTCGGCCTCGCTTATCCCACGGCGTTTGGCAGCCTCCTTGATGATCGCCAGGTCCTCGATGTACCAGTTTGGTGTATGCCGCCGCATGCCGGGCGAGGCCGGGGGCCTCGAGTAGGGCAGTCTGGAAACGCCGACGCCCCCCACCCGAAAACTCGGACAGGGGGCATCAGGACAACCAGCGGGAACCGCCTACTTCACCGGCTCCGGCTCAGGCGCGTTCTCCGAGTCCGCCGTACCGGCCGGCGGCTCGCCGTCGTCGCCCTCCGCCGGCACCGGCGTCTTCACCGAGTCCAGCAGCAGCTGAGCCACGTCCACCACCTGGATGGACTCCTTCGCCTTGCCGTCGTTCTTCTTGCCGTTGACCGAGTCGGTCAGCATGACGAGGCAGAACGGGCAGGCCGTGGAGACGATGTCGGGGTTGAGGGACAGCGCCTCGTCGACGCGCTCGTTGTTGATGCGCTTGCCGATGCGCTCTTCCATCCACATCCGCGCACCACCCGCGCCACAGCAGAAGCCCCGCTCCTTGTGGCGGTGCATCTCCTCGTTGCGGATGCCGGGGACGCTGGCGATGATCTCGCGCGGGGGCGTGTAGATCTTGTTGTGGCGGCCCAGGTAGCACGGGTCGTGGTAGGTGATGATGCCCTCGACCGGGGTCACCGGGATGAGCTTGCCCTCGTCCACCAGGTGCTGGAGCAGCTGCGTGTGGTGGATGACCTCGTAGTCGCCGCCGAGCTGCGGGTACTCGTTGCCGAGCGTGTTGAGGCAGTGCGGGCAGGTGGCGACGATCTTCTTCGCCGACTTCGGCTTCGCGGACTCGGGGACGACCTTGCCCTCGTCGTCCATCTCCTCGCCGAACGCCATGTTCAGCGCCATGACGTTCTCCATGCCGAGCTCCTGGAACAGGGGCTCGTTGCCGAGACGCCGGGCGGAGTCACCGGTGCACTTCTCGTCGCCGCCCATGATGGCGAACTTGACGCCCGCGATGTGGAGGAGCTCCGCGAAGGCCTTCGTGGTCTTCTTCGCGCGGTCCTCCAGGGCGCCGGCGCAGCCGACCCAGTAGAGGTACTCGACCTCGGACAGGTCCTCGATGTCCTTGCCGACGACCGGGACCTCGAAGTCGACCTCCTTGAGCCACTCCAGGCGCTGCTTCTTCGCCAGGCCCCAGGGGTTGCCCTTCTTCTCCAGGTTCTTGAGCATCGTGCCCGCCTCGGACGGGAACGAGGACTCGATCATCACCTGGTAGCGGCGCATGTCGACGATGTGGTCGACGTGCTCGATGTCCACCGGGCACTGCTCGACACAGGCACCGCAGGTGGTGCAGGACCACAGCACGTCCGGGTCGATGACGCCGTTGTCCTCCAGCGTGCCGACCAGGGGGCGCTCGGCCTCCGCGAGGGCAGCTGCGGGGACACCGGCCAGCTGCTCCTCGGAGGCCTTCTCCTCGCCCTCCATGGTCTTGCCGCCGCCGGCCAAGAGGTACGGCGCCTTGGCGTGCGCGTGGTCGCGGAGCGACATGATCAGCAGCTTCGGGGAGAGCGGCTTGCCCGTGTTCCACGCCGGGCACTGCGACTGGCAGCGGCCGCACTCGGTGCACGTGGAGAAGTCCAGCAGGCCCTTCCAGGAGAACTGCTCGACCTGGGAGACCCCGAAGACGTCGTCCTCGCCCGGGTCGGTGAAGTCGATCGGCTTGCCGCCGGAGGTCATGGGCTGGAGCGCGCCCAGAGCCGTCCCGCCCGTCGCCTCGCGCTTGAACCAGATGTTCGGGAAGGCCAGGAAGCGGTGCCAGGCCACACCCATGTTGGTGTTCAGGCTGACCGTGATCATCCAGATCATGGTCGTGCCCAGCTTGATCATCGCGAAGAAGTAGACGAGGTTCTGCAGCGCCGCCACGCTCAGGCCCTTGAAGGCCAGGACCAGCGGGTACGAGGCGAAGTACGCGGCCTCGTATCCGTCCACGTGGTGGAGGGCGCCCTCCAGGCCGCGCAGGACGTAGATCGCCAGGCCGATGGTGAGGATGACGTACTCGACGAAGTACGCCTGGCCCATCTTCGAGCCGGCGAAGCGGGACTTGCGGCCCGGGCGCGACGGCAGGTTCAGCAGGCGGATGACCATCAGGGTCGCGATGCCGAGGGTCGTCATCGCGGCGATGAACTCGATGTAGAGCTCGTAGGGGAGGAAGCCGCCGAGCACCGGCAGCGTCCAGTCGGCCTGGAACAGCTGGCCGTACGCGGTGATGATCGTCGGCGGCAGCGTCAGGAAGCCGATCGCCACGAACCAGTGGGCGATGCCGACGATGCCCCACCGGTTCATGCGCGTGTGGCCGAGGAACTCCTTCACCAGGGTCACGCTGCGCTGGTAGGGGTTGTCGGTCCGGGTACCGGCGGGCACGGGCTGGCCCAGCTTGAAGTACCGGACGAACTGGCCGATCGCGCGTGCGAGCAGCGCGACGCCGACCACGGTCAAGACCAGCGACACGATGATCGCGGCGAGTTGCATGGGGGCTCCTCGGGCCTGCGAGGGGTTGGTCGGGGGAACCTGTCGCTCTTGAGGGTTCCCCGAGATTACTAAGCGGTAACTTATGCAGTCCGTCTGAGACTACCCCTATCCTCCGCCGCACTGTAGCCGGGTGGGCAGTGATCTGAATCGCTGAGGGTTGCCTCAGGAGCCATCCGGATTCGGCTCGCGATCCCGTCGTGTTATTCATACCGAATTGTCATAGTGGCGCCTAACTTATATCCGTGCTCTACGGGATCACCGCCGCCGCCACCGCCCTGCTGCTCACCGCCCTGCTCGCTGCCGTCCTCCGGGCCCCCGCCCGCTGGCTGCGCCTGATCGAGCGGCGGCGGCAGCGGGAGGTGCCGCTGTCCGGGGGTGTGGCCGTGGTGGTCGTCACCGGGGCGGTCGCAGGGGTGAAGGAGTGGTCGTCGGCCGGCGGCGGGACCGCCGGGCTGCTCGTCGCGGGTGGCGTGGTCGCCCTGCTCGGCCTCGTCGACGACGTGTGGCGGCTGCGGCGGTGGGTGCTGGTCGCCGGTACGGTCGTGGCGGCCGCCTGTGTCGTGCCGTACGCGGAGACGGGGGTGGGGACCGGGCTGCTCGGGGTCGTGTGGGCCGTGGGGGTGACCTTCGGGTTCCGGGGGCTCGACCACGCCGACGGGCTCGCGGGGACGGCCGGGGTCGTCGCGGCCTTCGGGGTGGCGGCCTGCGCCGCCGTCGACGTGATGGACGGGATCGCGGTGCTGACGAGCGTGCTGGCCGCCGCGCTGACCGGGTTCCTGCTGCACAACTGGCATCCCGCGCGCGTGGCGCTGGGCAGCTGCGGGTCCATGTCCGCGGGGTTCGTGATCGCCATGAGTGCCGTGCACGTCCGCGCCGGGTTCGGCGTCGGGGAGAGCGCCGGGGTGCTGTTCGCGCTGACCACGCTGGCGGCTGCCGATGCCGTACTCGTCCTGCTCTCGCGGCGGTCGGGCGGCCGGCCCCTCGTCCGCAGCGGGCCGGACCATCTCGCGCACCGGCTGCGGCGGCTCGGGCTGACCGTGCCGGGGGCCACTCTGCTGCTGGGGATCGGGGCGTTCTCCGGAGTGCTCGTCGGGGTACTCGCGCACGCCGGCCGGGTCGGGAGTGACGCCCTGTGGTGGGTGGCGGGATCGGCTCTCCTGGTCGTGTTCGCCCTTTTGTGTGTCCCCGTGTACGCCGATCGACGCACGCTGTCGTCGCAGGTCAGAGCGCCGTTGCGTGTAAGGAGCGGATAAGAGTTGAGTCCCGTCGACTCAGCTCTGTTGACCGGTTGGGAGCCGTCGTGCACACTTGAGTCCGTTCCACTCAAGTCAGCTGGAGGAATCAACCATGGCACGTGCGGTCGGCATCGACCTGGGCACGACTAACTCCGTCGTCAGCGTTCTGGAGGGCGGCGAGCCCACCGTCATCACCAACGCCGAGGGCGCCAGGACCACGCCGTCCGTCGTCGCCTTCGCCAAGAACGGTGAGGTGCTCGTCGGAGAGGTGGCCAAGCGTCAGGCGGTCACCAACGTGGACCGGACCATTCGCTCGGTCAAGCGGCACATGGGCACCGACTGGAAGATCGAGCTCGACGGGAAGCCCTTCAACCCGCAGCAGATCAGCGCCTTCGTGCTCCAGAAGCTGAAGCGGGACGCAGAGTCCTACCTGGGCGAGAAGGTGACCGACGCGGTCATCACCGTCCCGGCGTACTTCAACGACGCCGAGCGCCAGGCCACGAAGGAGGCCGGTGAGATCGCCGGCCTGAACGTGCTGCGCATCGTCAACGAGCCCACCGCGGCCGCCCTGGCGTACGGCCTCGACAAGGACGACCAGACCATCCTCGTCTTCGACCTCGGTGGCGGTACGTTCGACGTCTCGCTGCTGGAGATCGGCGACGGTGTCGTCGAGGTGAAGGCCACCAACGGTGACAACCACCTCGGTGGTGACGACTGGGACCAGCGCATCGTCGACTACCTGGTCCAGCAGTTCCAGTCCGGCCACGGCGTGGACCTGGGCAAGGACAAGATGGCCCTGCAGCGTCTGCGCGAGGCCGCCGAGAAGGCCAAGATCGAGCTGTCCTCGTCCACCGAGACCTCGATCAACCTGCCCTACATCACCGCCTCCGCCGAGGGCCCCCTGCACCTCGACGAGAAGCTCACCCGCGCCCAGTTCCAGCAGCTGACCGCGGACCTCCTGGAGCGCTGCAAGACGCCGTTCCACAACGTCATCAAGGACGCCGGCATCTCCATCAGCGAGATCGACCACGTCGTCCTCGTCGGCGGCTCGACCCGTATGCCCGCCGTCGCCGAGCTCGTCAAGGAGCTGACCGGCGGCAAGGAGGCCAACAAGGGCGTGAACCCGGACGAGGTCGTCGCCATCGGCGCCTCGCTCCAGGCCGGTGTCCTCAAGGGCGAGGTCAAGGACGTCCTGCTCCTCGACGTCACCCCGCTGTCCCTCGGCATCGAGACCAAGGGCGGCATCATGACCAAGCTCATCGAGCGCAACACCACGATCCCGACCAAGCGGTCCGAGATCTTCACGACGGCCGAGGACAACCAGCCGTCCGTGCAGATCCAGGTCTACCAGGGCGAGCGCGAGATCGCGGCGTACAACAAGAAGCTCGGGATGTTCGAGCTGACCGGTCTGCCCCCGGCGCCCCGCGGCGTCCCGCAGATCGAGGTCTCCTTCGACATCGACGCCAACGGCATCATGCACGTGACCGCGAAGGACCTGGGCACGGGCAAGGAGCAGAAGATGACCGTCACCGGCGGCTCCTCGCTGCCGAAGGACGAGGTCGACCGCATGCGCCAGGAGGCGGAGCAGTACGCGGAGGAGGACCACAAGCGCCGCGAGGCCGCCGAGTCCCGCAACCAGGGCGAGCAGCTCGTCTACCAGACCGAGAAGTTCCTCAAGGACAACGAGGACAAGGTCCCCGGCGAGATCAAGACCGAGGTCGAGGAAGCCGTCGCCGAGCTGAAGGAGAAGCTCAAGGGCGAGGACACGGCCGAGATCCGCACCGCCACGGAGAAGGTCGCGGCCGTCTCGCAGAAGCTCGGCCAGGCCATGTACGCCGACGCCAATGCGGCCCAGGCCGCCGGTGGTCCCGCCGGTGACGCGGGCGCGGCCGGTGGCGCCAAGGCCGACGACGACGTCGTCGACGCCGAGATCGTCGATGAGGACCGGAAGGACGGTGCCGCGTGACGGAGGAGACCCCGGGCTTCGACGAGCAGCAGCCCGACGTCCCTTCCGGCGCCACCTCCGACGACGCCGAGCCGAAGGCCGACTCCCCCTCTCCGGAGGAGGGGGCGGCCCCGGCCGGGGACACGGGCCAGGACGTGGCTCTGGTGGCCCAGCTGGACCAGGCCCGCACGGCGCTGAACGAGCGCACGGCGGACCTCCAGCGCCTCCAGGCCGAGTTCCAGAACTACCGCCGCCGGGTCGAGCGCGACCGGATCGCGGTCAAGGAGATCGCCATCGCGAACCTCCTGACCGAGCTCCTGCCCGTGCTCGACGACATCGGCCGCGCGCGTGAACACGGCGAACTGGTCGGCGGCTTCAAGTCCGTCGCCGAGTCGCTGGAGAGCACGGCGGCCAAGATGGGCCTCCAGCAGTTCGGCAAGGAGGGCGAGCCCTTCGACCCGACGATCCACGAAGCCCTGATGCACAGCTACGCACCGGACGTCACCGAGACGACCTGCGTGGCGATTCTGCAGCCCGGGTACCGGATCGGCGAGCGCACCATCCGCCCCGCGCGGGTGGCGGTGGCCGAGCCCCAGCCAGGGGCCCAGACGGTCAAGGCGGACGAGACCGCCGACGCCGACGACAAGGAGAGCGGTGGCCCGGACGAGGGCTGACGACATAGCGGACGAAGGGAAGGAGGGGCGTCGAGGATGAGCACCAAGGACTTCATCGAGAAGGACTACTACAAGGTCCTCGGCGTCCCCAAGGACGCCACCGAGGCCGAGATCAAGAAGGCGTACCGGAAGCTCGCCCGCGAGTACCACCCGGACGCCAACAAGGGCAACGTCAAGGCGGAGGAGCGCTTCAAGGAGATCTCCGAGGCCAACGACATCCTCGGCGATCCCAAGAAGCGCAAGGAGTACGACGAGGCACGCGCCCTCTTCGGCAACGGCGGCTTCCGCCCGGGGCCCGGCGCGGGCGGCGGCTCGTTCAACTTCGACCTCGGCGACCTCTTCGGAGGCGCCCAGGGCGGCCAGGGAGCCGGCGGTTTCGGCGGTGGACTCGGTGACGTCTTCGGGGGCCTGTTCAACCGTGGCGGCGCGGGCGCGGGGACGCGCACGCATCCGCGGCGCGGCCAGGACATCGAGTCCGAGGTCACGCTGAGCTTCACGGAGGCGATCGAGGGCGCGACCGTCCCGCTGCGGATGTCCTCGCAGTCGCCCTGCAAGGCCTGCTCGGGCACCGGCGACAAGAACGGCACACCGCGGGTGTGCCCGACCTGCGTCGGCACCGGGCAGGTCGCCCGGGGCAGCGGCGGTGGCTTCTCCCTCACCGACCCCTGCCCGGACTGCAAGGGCCGCGGCCTGATCGCGGAGAACGCCTGCGAGGTCTGCAAGGGCAGCGGCCGGGCCAAGTCCTCGCGGACCATGCAGGTGCGCATCCCGGCGGGCGTCAGCGACGGCCAGCGGATCCGGCTGCGCGGCAAGGGAGCGCCGGGCGAGCGCGGCGGCCCGGCGGGCGACCTGTACGTGGTCGTGCACGTCGACTCGCACCCGGTGTTCGGCCGCAAGGACGACAACCTCACCGTCACCGTCCCGGTGACCTTCGCCGAGGCGGCCCTCGGCGGCGAGGTCCGGGTGCCGACGCTGGGCGGCCCGCCCGTCACGCTGAAGCTGCCGCCGGGCACGCCGAACGGCCGTACGATGCGTGCCCGGGGCAAGGGCGCGGTGCGCAAGGACGGCACCCGCGGCGACCTCCTGGTCACCGTCGAGGTGAGTGTTCCGAAGGACCTGACGGGGAAGGCTCGAGACGCACTCGAGGCGTATCGCGAGGCGACCGCGGGTGAGGATCCGCGGGCGGAGCTGTTCCAGGCCGCGAAGGGAGCATGAGTCAGATGGACGGTCGTCGACGCAACCCGTATGAACTGACCGAGGAGACCCCGGTCTACGTCATCTCGGTGGCGGCCCAGCTGTCCGGCCTGCACCCGCAGACCCTGCGCCAGTACGACCGTCTGGGCCTGGTGTCCCCGGACCGCACCGCCGGCCGGGGCCGCCGCTACTCGGCCCGCGACATCGAACTGCTCCGCCAGGTGCAGCAGTTGTCGCAGGACGAGGGCATCAACCTGGCGGGCATCAAGCGCATCATCGAACTGGAGAACCAGGTCGCCGCGCTCCAGGCCCGGGTGGCCGAGCTGGAGGACGCGCTCGACGGCGCGGCGGCGGCCATGCGCCAGCGCGAGGCGGCGGTGCACGCGTCGTACCGCCGTGACCTGGTGCCGTACCAGGAGGTCCAGCAGACCAGTGCGCTGGTGGTGTGGCGGCCGAAGCGGCAGCAGCAGTCGGACTGACGCGCACACACCTGTGAAAGGGGCCGGGAGGCGACTCCCGGCCCCTTTCGCGTGCCTTGGGGTTCCTTGGGATGCCTTGGGGTGTTTTCGCGGGTCCTCCCGTGGATGACTGGATGGTGCAAGGCGCTTGGAGGCGATTCCGCAGAGTCTTCACAACGCTCGCGGAACGTGGTGTTGCCATCTCGTTAAGTGGTTCCGCTTGACGCTGGGGGGCGCACCCGCGTTGGCTTTTCAGTCACATGGGCCACAAAGTGTGCCCACGTCCGAATCACACGCGAAGTGAGCTCCCGCATGCGTCGTCGTATCTCCATATCCGTGGCCGCGGCCACGATGTCCGTCACGCTCGCCGGCTGCGGCGTGCTCAACGCGACCGGGAGCAGCGACGACGCCAGCCCGACCAAGGGCAACGACATCACGGTGGGCCTGCTGCTGCCGGAGACGGCGAACACGCGCTACGAGAACTTCGACTACCCGATCATCAAGCGGAAGGTCGAGTCCCTCACCAACGACAAGGGCCGCGTCGAGTACGCCAACGCCGAGGCGAGCGCCGACAAGCAGGCGAGCCAGCTGCAGCAGATGATCGACGACCGGGTCGACGTGATCCTGCTGGACGCCGTCGACTCGCACGCCATCGCGGGGGGCGTGCAGAAGGCCAAGGACGCCGGCATCCCGGTCATCGCCTACGACCGGCTGGCCGAGGGCCCGATCGACGCGTACATCTCCTTCGACAACGAACTGGTCGGCGAGGTCCAGGGGCGTACCCTGCTGGAGGCCATCGGAGAGAAGGCGAGCCTCTCCGACAAGATCGTCATGATGAACGGCTCGCCGACGGACCCGAACGCCAAGCAGTTCAAGGCCGGTGCGCTGTCCGAGCTGAACGGCAAGGTGACCATCGCGCAGTCCTTCGACACCAAGGACTGGAAGCCGGAGAACGCGCAGGCCAACATGGCCAAGGCGATCGAGAAGATCGGCAGGGACAACATCGCCGCGGTGTACTCCGCCAACGACGGCATGGCGGGCGGCATCGTCAAGGCCCTGGAGGCCGCGGGCGTGACCGACCTGCCGCCGATCACCGGGCAGGACGCGGAGCTCCCGGCGGTGCAGCGGATCATCACCGGTGACCAGTACATGAGCGTGTACAAGTCGTACCCGCAGGAGGCCGAGAACGCCGCGGAGATGGCCGTGGCGAAGGTCCAGGGCCGGGACATCCAGTTTGCCGCCCTCACCCGCGACAAGGTCGACAGCCCCACCCACAAGGGCATTCCGGCCCAGCTCGTGCCGGTGGTCGCCCTCACCAAGGAGAACATCAAGGACACGGTCGTCGCCGACGACATCTACAAGCTGTCGGACATCTGCACGGCGAAGTACAAGTCGGCCTGCGAGGCGATCGGCCTGAAGTAGCCGATCGCTCCGCCGCCTTCCGCCCTCCCCCTGCCCTTCCATCCACCCCTTCCGTTCTCCCCGGCCTCCTCCGCCTCACCCCCGGAGGGGTCCGGCGGGATCCGGTCACCCCCCGGCCATTTGTTGCAAGGTGAGGAGCTGAGGCGCGGGAATACCGGGATGTACCGGTGGTTTCCGGCGAGGGTGGTGCGGGGAGCCGTGTTGCGGAGCAGGTCCGGTCCGCGCATAGTTGCGCTGCGGAAAGACGGCGAAACCGGGGGTGGGATCGGCGATGGCCGGGCGCGGGGCGGAGCAGCATCCACATGGTGCCGACCGACTGTGCGAGGCCGGGGATCGCGTGTACTCCCGGGCCGTACGGCGGGGCCGCGTGCCGCGCCGGGACGCGGATCCGGTGCCCTGTCTGCTGGAACTCGCCCTGCTGCACCCGGACCCCGACGACATGGACTGGCTGGTGCCGACCTCTCCGCAGGAGGTCATGACCCGGCTGCTGCGCGGGATGTACGACGAGGTCAGCGCGAGCCAGCGGCGGGTGGGTTCGGCCGTGGCGGCGTTCGAGTGGTACGCCGGGCTGGGACGACAGGTGCAGCCGGCCCCGCTCGCGGCCGAGGGCTCGGCGATCCGGGTGCTGGACGGGCTCGCCCGGATCCAGGCCGCGATGGACGAGGCGACCCAGGCGTGCACGACCGAGGTGCTCACGGTGCAGCCGGGCGGCATCCGGCGCGAGGCGGAACTCTCCGAGGGGCTGCACCGGGCACTGGCGTTGCGCGGCCGGGGCGTGCGGATGCGGGACCTGTACACGCATGTCGCCCGGCACGGGCAGGGTCTGATGACCTATCTGGAGCTGATGGGCGACGCGGTGGAGGCGCGCACACTGGACGAGGTGATCGACCGGCTGATCCTCTTCGACCGGACGGTGGCCTTCATCCCCGCCAACACCGACCGCACGATGGCCCTGGAGCTACGGCACCCGGCGATCGTCGAGTACCTGGTCACGGTGTTCGAGCGACTCTGGCGCCTGGCCATCCCGCTGACGGCGCCGCTTCCCGACACCGGCATCGAGGGCATCTCGCACCGGGAGCAGTCCATCGCCGCGCTGCTGGCGGAGGGCCACCAGGACGCGGTGATCGCGGAACGGCTGGGGATCAGTGTGCGGACGTGCCGGGCGCACATCGCCCGGCTGTCGGAGACGCTCGGGGCGGCGAGCCGTACGCAGTTGGGCGTGCGGATCGCCCAGGCGGGCCTGGACGGTCCGCTGCGGCCGGCTGCTTCGCCGACCCTCAGCGTTCCTGGTCAAGAATCCCGGACTGCCCGATGAGGTAGCCGAGTTGGGCCCTGCTCTGACTGCCCAGCGTCGCGGCGAGCTTGGCGATGTGGACGCGGGCGGTGCGGATGTTCATGCCGAGGCGGTCGGCTATGACGGCGTCGGTGTGGCCTTCGGTGAGGAGGGCGGCTATGGCGCGTTGGCGGGGGGTGATGCCGTTGGGGGAGGGCGGGGGGACGGCTTCGGGGTACATGGGGGTCGCCAGGCGCCACAATCGGTCGAAGGTGGTGGCCAGATGGCGGGCGATCGCCGGGTGTCGGATCTCCAGCGCGACGGTGCCGTCCGGATCCACGGGGATGAAGGCGACAGCAGCATCGATGAGGATCATCCGGTCGGTGACCTCGTCCAGACTGCGGGCCTCGATGTCTCCCACCAGTCGCTCGTGACGGGCCGCGATGCTGGGGAAGTGGCGCAGGGTGTGCGGGTAGAGAGTGCGCACACGTGCGCCGCGATCCAGTACGTCCTGGTCCCGGACCAGGGCGATCGCGTCGGACTCCTCACCGCGTCGTCCGGTGAGCCCGGTACGGGGCTGGATCGTGAGCACCTCCCGGGACGCCTGGGCCATGGCCTCGGTGATGGCCCCGTTGATCTGCTCCGTGCCGGAGAGCGTGCGGAGGTGCGAGGCGTCGGTGGCCTCCGGATAGCCGCCGAGTCGTAGGAGGGGGTCGAATGTCTCCGTCAGCCGTGCCTCGCGCCGCCGTTCCCGGGCGATCTGTTCCTCGGAGGCACGCAGGAGCCGGTGCAGAGCGACGACCGGCGCAACCGGCTCCAATCGGCTCAGGCTGTCGGCGCTGGGGCGGAGCAGTCCCAGGTTGATCAGGCATGGGGCCGCCTCGGTCACCTCGATCGGCAGGTACCCCTGACGGAGCGCCTGTTCGTACAGCCTTCTTCCCGTCGAGCACAGTTGTTCTGCGCTGTGTCGCTGATGGGGAGCCGAGGTCACTCGGCTGCTCCCTCGCGCTCCAGGATTCCGGACTGGGCGATGAGATAGCCGAGTTGGGCGCGGCTGCCGCTCCCCAGGGCATGGGCCAGCTTGGCAATGTGGGCCCGGCAGGTGCGGACGTTCATACCGAGGCGGCGGGCTATGGCCTCGTCGACGTGCCCTTCGACCAGGAGCTTGGCGATCGAGTGCTGGATCTCCGTGATGCCGTCGGGGGCGGTTTCGTAGGGGGCGCCGGCGCTCAGCGGGACTGCTCGGTCCCACATGAACTCGAAGACCTTGATCAGGTAACAGACGAGGCCCGGGTGACGGAGTTCGAGCGCGATCTTCTGGTCGTCGCGGGTGGGGATGAAGGCGACGGTCTCGTCACAGACGATGAGCCGCTCGACCAGTCCGTCGATGGTCCGGTGCTCCACCTTGCCGTCGGAGAGTTGGCCCGCGTAGGCGAGCCTCTCAGGGTTGTACCGGGCCGTGTGCGGATACAACGTCCGTATGCGCACACCACGTTCGATCAGCGGCCGGTCGCGCTCCAGGCCCTGGATCAGGCTGCGCTCGGGCCGGTGGCCGCTCGGCTGGATCGTCAGCATCTCGGTCTGACACTGGGCCGTGGCCAGGTTGAGCGCCGCATTGATGCGCTCGCTGCCCTCCAGCACCGTGATCGAGTCGCTGGTCATCGCGTTCTGGGCGCTGAGTGCCATGAACGGGGCGAAGGCATCGGACAGTTCGACCGACACGCGCCTGCGCTCGGTGATCTCGTTCTCGATGGGATTGAGCCGCTGGGCGAGTGCCACGGCCGGGGGTATGGGCCGCAGCCAGTCCGGGTCGTCGGGATCCGGGTGGAGCAGGGCGAACTCCATCAGGCAGGGAGCCGCTTCCACATCCGTCCGCAGGATTCGTCCCGCACGCAGGGCGTTCGCGTAAAGTCGGCCACCTTCCTCGCACATCTCGGTCACCACATGGGGATGTGTCACCTTGGTCCGATTCGTTGTCAAATCTCCACCCCCCAGGGTCCTGAACATGCAGGAACATGATGCATTGATTCTGTGGCCATGACGTGCCCGAATGAGCCATCGTCGTATTCGACGGGGGAAGAGGGGACCTTCAAGTGAGGACGAAGCCGACTATGCGTAACAGAATGCTTCGCTTGGGGCTTGTCGCCGCCTTCTCTGCCGTCGTGGCCTTCGGGGCTGTGAGCGGCCTCTCGGGTGCGAAGGGCGATGACCGGGCGGACAGTGTCTGGCCTGCGGCTACCAAGAGCCATGTTCTGGCCGACAGTGTGTGGCCGGCTGCGGCCACGGCAGACGGAGCCGGGAGCTGACCTTGACCACTCCACCCGACGACCGCTCCTTCCGCCGTGAGATGGCCACCGCCTACCGTTCCGGCTGGCACTTCATCGACCTGGTCACCGCCATCCCCCACAGCGGCGACTCGTTGATGGTGACCGTTTTCGGCGAGCCGGTGGTCGTCACGCGGGACGAGGACGAGGACGTACGGGCTTACCGGTGTCTGCGGCGGCCTCGGGGGGCGCCGCAGCCTGTGCGGTGTGCCGTACGGTACGGAATGATCTTTGTGAATCTGGATAAACGGGACCACGAGCAGGTGGAAGCCGACTCACCTGTCCCGAGGACCATCTCTGCCACCCCCCGCAGTGCCTGACGCGATTCCCCCGTCGTAACAGATCGCTCAGGTGCTTCCCCCCGCAGCGGCGTCACCGTGACCTGAACACGGTGACGCCGCTGCAGTTTCTGGAGACATTTCCGGGTATCACCCCAGTCGCGCAGTGGCCGGATCCAGTCGATCACCGGTGTGGATTTTCACTTCGATCAACCGCGTCGATCAACCGCGCCCCATCGCTCGCGTCAGCTCGATCTCGATCACCACACGTGCGGGGTTCGGCGAGGGGGTCCGTCCGTAGCGTTCCGCGTAGCGGCGTTCCGCCTCCGCCACCCGCTCCGGTTCCGTGCGGACGAAGGCCCGGCCCTCCAGCGTCGCCCAGCGCCGGCCCTCCAGCTGGCAGACCGCGACCGCCGCGCCCTGCTCCCCGGCGGCCAGGACGTGCCGCACCTTGGCGCTCGCCTTGTTCGTGATCACCCGGGCGAGCCGGGCCGCGGGATCGTATGTGACCCCGACGGGTACCACGTGCGGAGTGCCGTCCGGGCGGGGAGTCGTCAGGGTGCACACGTGCCGCTCCCGCCAGAAGGTGAGATACGGCGGGTCCGGGGCGCCCGGATCGACGGAGTACTTGGTCGCCATGCCCCGGAACTTAACCCCTGCCTCCTCCCCGAACCGGCCTTGAGTGGACTAGACTCAACTTTGTGCAAGTCGTTCGGGTCAGTGCAAGGAGGAGAACGCGAACGTGGACGCCGAGCTGACCAACCGGAGCCGGGACGCCATCAACGCGGCCAGCAACCGGGCCGTGACCGAGGGGCACCCCGACCTCACCCCAGCCCACCTGCTTCTCGCACTGCTCCAGGGGCAGGAGAACGAGAACATCACCGATCTGCTCGCCGCGGTCGACGCCGACCAGGCGGCCGTACGCGCCGGAGCCGAGCGCGTGCTCGCCGGGCTGCCCAGCGTGACCGGGTCCACCGTGGCGCCGCCCCAGCCCAACCGCGAGATGCTCGCCGTCGTCGCCGACGCGCAGACCCGCGCCAAGGACCTCGGGGACGAGTACCTCTCCACGGAGCACCTGCTCATCGGCATCGCCGCGAAGGGCGGCGCGGCCGGCGAGGTGCTGTCCCAGCAGGGCGCCGACGCCAGGAAGCTCCAGGACGCCTTCCAGAAGACGCGAGGTCAGCGGCGCGTGACCACGGCCGACCCCGAGGGGCAGTACAAGGCCCTGGAGAAGTTCGGCACCGACTTCACCGCCGCCGCGCGGGAAGGAAAGCTCGACCCCGTCATCGGGCGGGACCAGGAGATCCGGCGCGTGGTGCAGGTGCTGTCCCGGCGCACCAAGAACAACCCCGTGCTCATCGGCGAGCCCGGTGTCGGCAAGACCGCCGTCGTCGAGGGGCTCGCCCAGCGGATCGTCAAGGGGGACGTGCCGGAGTCCCTCAAGGACAAGCGGCTCGTCGCGCTCGATCTGGGCGCCATGGTCGCCGGGGCCAAGTACCGCGGCGAGTTCGAGGAGCGGCTGAAGACCGTCCTCGCCGAGATCAAGGACTCCGACGGGCAGATCATCACCTTCATCGACGAGCTGCACACCGTCGTGGGGGCCGGTGCCGGCGGCGACTCCGCCATGGACGCGGGCAACATGCTCAAGCCCATGCTCGCCCGCGGTGAGCTGCGCATGGTCGGTGCCACCACACTGGACGAGTACCGGGAGCGGATCGAGAAGGACGCCGCCCTGGAGCGGCGCTTCCAGCAGGTGCTGGTCGCCGAGCCGAGCGTCGAGGACTCCATCGCGATCCTGCGCGGCCTCAAGGGCCGCTACGAGGCCCACCACAAGGTGCAGATCGCCGACAGCGCGCTGGTCGCGGCCGCCGCTCTCTCCGACCGGTACATCACCTCCCGCTTCCTGCCCGACAAGGCCATCGACCTCGTCGACGAGGCCGCCTCGCGGCTGCGCATGGAGATCGACTCGTCCCCTGTCGAGATCGACGAACTCCAGCGCGCCGTCGACCGGCTGAAGATGGAGGAGCTCGCGATCGGCAAGGAGACCGACGCGGCCTCCCGCGAGCGCCTGGAGAAGCTGCGCCGCGACCTCGCCGACAAGGAGGAGGAGCTGCGCGGCCTCACCGCCCGCTGGGAGAAGGAGAAGCAGTCCCTCAACCGGGTCGGTGAGCTGAAGGAACGCCTCGACGAACTGCGCGGCCAGGCCGAGCGCGCCCAGCGCGACGGCGACTTCGATACCGCCTCCAAGCTGCTCTACGGCGAGATCCCCGCCCTGGAGAAGGAACTGGAGGCCGCCTCCGAGGCCGAGGAGGAGGTCGCCAGGGACACCATGGTCAAGGACGAGGTCGGCGCCGACGACATCGCCGACGTCGTCGCCTCCTGGACCGGCATCCCCGCCGGGCGTCTGCTGGAGGGCGAGACGCAGAAGCTGCTCCGCATGGAGGACGAGCTCGGCAAGCGGCTCATCGGCCAGACCGAGGCCGTGCGGGCGGTGTCCGACGCCGTGCGGCGCTCGCGGGCCGGGATCGCCGACCCCGACCGCCCCACCGGCTCCTTCCTCTTCCTCGGCCCGACCGGCGTCGGCAAGACCGAGCTGGCCAAGGCCCTCGCCGACTTCCTCTTCGACGACGAGCGGGCGATGGTCCGCATCGACATGTCGGAGTACAGCGAGAAGCACAGCGTGGCCCGGCTGGTCGGCGCGCCGCCCGGATACGTCGGCTACGAGGAGGGCGGCCAGCTCACGGAGGCGGTGCGCAGGCGGCCGTACTCCGTCGTCCTGCTGGACGAGGTGGAGAAGGCGCACCCCGAGGTCTTCGACATCCTGCTCCAGGTGCTCGACGACGGGCGTCTCACGGACGGGCAGGGCCGTACGGTCGACTTCCGCAACACGATCCTCGTCCTGACGTCGAACCTGGGCAGCCAGTTCCTGGTCGATCCGCTCACCAGCGAGGTGGAGAAGAAGGAACAGGTCCTGGAGGTGGTGCGGACCTCCTTCAAGCCGGAGTTCCTCAACCGCCTGGACGACCTGGTCGTCTTCGCCGCCCTGACCAAGCCCGAGCTGGAGCGCATCGCGAAGCTCCAGATCGAGCGCCTGGCCAAGCGGCTCGCCGAGCGGCGCCTCACGCTGGACATCACGCCCGAGGCCCTGGCCTGGCTCGCGGAGGAGGGCATGGACCCGGCGTACGGCGCCCGCCCGCTGCGCCGGCTCGTCCAGTCGGCCATCGGCGACCGCCTCGCCAAGGAGATCCTGTCCGGCGAGATCAAGGACGGCGACACGGTCCGGGTGGACCGCTACGGCGACGAACTGCTGGTGGGACCGGCGACGGGCAAGACGCTGTAGGACGTCACAGGACGTCACATGGTGAACGCCGAGAAGCGCACCCGCGCTGTCTCGGCGTTCTCGTACTCCCCCCGCACCTGCACCACGTGCGCCCCGGCCGCGGCGGGCGGGCCGTCCTCGTGGCTCACGTCGAGACAGAGCGCCCCGCAGGAGCCGTCCGAGCGGGCCTCGGGCGCGTTCGGATACGTCTCGCGCAGCCAGCCGCGGACGTCCTCGCGCGGCATCCGCTGCACCGCCGTGTACGCGGCGTCGATGCCCTGCTGCAGGGTGCAGGTCCCGACGTGGGCGTGCGCCGGGGGCGAGGCGCCGCCGGAGGCCGGCGCCTGCCCGCGGGGCACCTTCCGCAGGGCCCCCTCGCGTGGATCCCCCTCGTCCGGCAGAGCCCGGACGAAGAGGCCGGCGATCAGGAACCCGAGGACGAGCACCGGCACGGCCAGGACGGGCAGGATCAGCCGCCACCGCGTGCAGCCCCTGTCCGGTTCCGCCGCCGTCGCCCCCTCCGTCCGTCATTCAGGAGGACGGCGCGCGGCACCTGGAGGTTGCGGTTGACCGGATCGTGTCAGCCATGGGCTTAGAGGGTCTGTCGGGGCTTGCCACCCCCCTCCCCGGATGGGGGAGGATGGCGGAATCCGTACGAAGGGAAAATCACGGTGACCATCGACCCGTCCTCGATTCCGAACTTCGGGGGCCAGCCCGAGCCGCAGCCGCAAGGACCGGCGGGCCCCGTCGTCCCGGATCAGGACCTCGTGAAGCAGCTCCTCGACCAGATGGAGCTCAAGTACGTCGTCGACGACGAGGGGGACCTCGCGGCGCCGTGGGAGCAGTTCCGCACCTACTTCATGTTCCGGGGTGAGGGAGACCAGCAGGTCTTCTCCGTGCGGACGTTCTACGACCGGCCCCACGAGATCGAGGCCAAGCCGCAGATCCTGGAGTCCATCGACGACTGGAACCGCCGCACCCTGTGGCCCAAGGTCTACAGCCACACCCACGACGACGGCACGGTCCGCCTGATCGGCGAGGCCCAGATGCTGATCGGCATGGGTGTGAGCCTGGAGCACTTCGTCTCCTCGACGGTCAGCTGGGTGCGGGCCGCGATCGAGTTCGACAAGTGGCTCATCGAGCAGCTCGGTCTCGAGGAGGAGATCAACGAGGCGGAGAAGCCCGAGGACGAGGAGTAGGACCGGCAGGCCTCCGCACCGGCGGCGCGTCGGCGCGTACGAGCAGGTACGTGCTGTACGCGCCGTATGCCTTTTTCGGTGCCTTCAGGCCCCCCGACGCCCTTCAGTCCAGGGAACCGGGAGTTTCCCGGAGGTGGGAATTCCGGGGGCGCGTTGGTATCAACGGTGATGGAATCGTGCAGGGCCTCGCTGAGGAGAATCGTTGAGCGCGCGCATCCTGGTCGCCGAAGACGACGAAAAGCAATCTCGTCTCATACGGATTTATCTGGAACGGGAAGGCAACGCCGTGCAGGTCGTGGGCGACGGCAGGGCAGCGCTGGAACGGGCACGTTCGACGGGGCTGGATCTCATCGTTCTCGATGTGATGCTGCCGCTCGTCGACGGCCTCGACGTATGCCGCATTCTGCGTGCCGAGGCCTCCGAGGTGCCGATTCTGCTGCTGACCGCCCGCAGCACCGAGGAGGACATGCTCCTCGGCCTTGATCTGGGGGCCGACGACTACCTCACCAAGCCCTACAGTCCCCGCGAACTCACCGCGCGCGTACGGGCGCTGCTGCGGCGCTCCAGGAAAGGCGGCGCGGCCGGGAGCGAGGTGCTGCGGGTCGGCGCGGTCGAACTGGACACCGCCCGCTTCGAGGTCCGGGTGGCGGACCGTCCGGTGGCGCTGACCTCCAAGGAGTTCTCCATCCTGGAGGCTCTGGCCCGCAAGCCGGGGCGGGTGTTCACCCGGGCCCAGATCATCGAGAGCGCCTTCGGCTTCGACAGCGATGTACTCGAGCGCACGGTGGACGCCCATGTGCGCAACCTGCGCCGGAAGCTGGGGGACGACCCGGCCCGGCCACGCCATCTGGAGACCGTGTACGGCCGGGGGTACCGCCTGCTGGACAGCTCGGCCCCCACCCAAGCGCTCCCGGGATCCTGACCGGGTTGATCAGTCGGCGTCGGCCCGCGGCCGGGCCGTGGAGAGCGCGACGGTGAACGTGGTGCCGACGCCGACGGCGCTCTCCACGTCGATCGTCCCCTGGTGATCGGTCACGATCTGGCGGGCGATGGACAACCCCAGGCCACTCCCTCCGGTGGCGCGGCCCCGTGCCGCGTCCGCCCGCCAGAAGCGGTTGAAGAGATGCGGCAGGTCCTCGGCGGGTATGCCCTTGCCGGTGTCCCGCACCTGAATGATCGCAAGATCGCCGCTCCGGACCAGGGCGAGTGTCACCGTGCCGCCCGGTGCCGTGGCCCTCAGGGCGTTGCCGACCAGATTGCCGACGACCTGACGCAGCCGGTCGGCGTCGGCGATGACGTACACAGGCTGCGGCGCCTCCAGCCTCAGCGTGACACCCGCCGCGTCGGCCTGGGCGCGGTGGGCCGTGCCGGCGGCTTCGAGGAGCTCGCGCAGGTCGACGCGCGCGCGGTGGTAGGTGAGTGCACCGGCCTCGGCCAGCGCGAGATCCTGCAGGTCGTCCACGATCCGCTGCTGCAGCAGTGCCTCCTCGTGGAGGGAGTCGAGCAGCTCGGGGGTCGGTTCGACGATCCCGTCCCGCAGGGCCTCCAGATAGCCGCGCAGATTGGCCAGCGGGGTGCGCAGCTCGTGGGCGATGTCACCGGTGAGGCGGCGCTGGCGTTCCTCGCCGGCCTGTATGGAGTCTGCCATCCGGTTGAAGGCACGGCCGAGTTGGGCGATCTCGTCCCGGCCGGAGACGGGGACCCGCCGCCCCAGGTCTCCCTCGCCCAGCCCCCCGGCGGCCAGGGTCATGGCACGGACCGGGCGCAGCACGGCCCGGCTCAGGAGCAGGGCGCCGACCACGGCGGCGAGGGCGACGCCCCCGGCGACGGCCACCGTGGGTGCTGCGGCCAGGGTGGGCGGGGACTCGTCCCGGACGCCGAGACGGATCTCCAGGCGTGGCGGGGCGGCGGAGCCCACGCGCTCGTTGAACACCCGCTGCAGACAAGTGATGAACTGCTGCTCGGACTCGCACGTCCTGATCGCCGCGAGGTCCTGCGCAGTCCGGGGGTCCGGTTCGCCCGTCGGCTCCTTGCACTGTTTCGGCCGGCGCTCCGTGCGGATCCGCGGCACGCCGGTGTCGTCCGGCCGGGCCGTCACCTCGGCCCCCGCCCGGGTCAGACAGGCCGCGTACGCCGCTTCGGCGCGGTACTGTGCGATCGCCGTCGCCGTGAGCTTCATCGAGGTCCGCGGTATCTGTCCCGCGGGGATCCGCAGGAGGGGACGCGGGTCGACCAGCACCGGCGGCTGGCTGCTCACCGGGCGGGGGGCACGGCCCTGGAGCGCGTCGGAATCGGCGAGCAGGACGTCGTTCTCGGTGGCGACCCGGATGCGCTGGCCGGTGTCCTCGGCCAGGCGGCTCACCGTCGGTGAGAGGCCCTCCCAGGTGCCGTGCGCGACCCCGTACGCGCGGAGCTCGCCGGTGATCCGGGAGACCTCCTGCCGTCCCGCGGTGACACTCTCCTGCACCTGGCGGTTCGCCTGACGCAGGGTCAGCCAAGCGGTGGCGGCGGTCGCGGCCATCGCGACCAGCATCAGCAGGCCGAGTACCCGGAGCCGGAAGCTCATCGCGTGCCGCCACTGGGAGTCGTGAGGTGCGGGCGCCGGATGCTCGTCAAGGGGGCGCCTTGGGCCAAAAAGGCGCTAGAGCGGCGCATTTTCGCTCGTGACATTTTTCGGTCCCCCGTCGACACAATCTGGACAGTTGCGGGCGGAATTATTTCTTCAGGATTTTTGTGACTGCGATTGTACTGACGCCACTTGCACACCGATTGATGCAGTGGTGGCTGTTTTGCTCAGGTGCCAAGCGGTGCCCGGGCAAGCAGTGCCAACAGAAAATGGATTCATGGGGGTACAGAAATGAAGCGTCGACTCGCGGCTGTCGTACCTGCCCTTGCGGCGGTGGCCATGGCCGTCCCGCTCGCCCTCTCCACCCCGGCCTCCGCAGCCGCGTCCTGCGGCAGGACCGCCTCGGACATGGACAGCAGCTCCTGGGACAGGACGGCCAACGGCGCCAACCAGAGAAGCGGCTCCAGCACCGGCTGCGCCATCCTCGGCATCGCCTACAACACCCACAACCTCGACTACCACTGCTACACGCGCATCGGGAACACCAGTGAGACCTGGACGTACCTCCGGAACGACACCACCGGTACGACCGGCTGGGTCCGCGACGACCTGCTGAGCGACGGCGGCAGCCTCACTTACTGCGGCTTCTAGTACGCCCGCCGGCACTCCCGCAGCAGTGCTGAGCAGGCCGGACTCATAGTGCGTCAGGGGCGGTCTCACCGAGGCCGCCCCTGACCCGTACGACGGGCGGGCCGCTCAGGAGCCGGACAGGGCCTCCGTAGGTGACAGTCGGCTCGCCCGTACCGCTGGATACAGTCCGGCGATCATGCCGATGACGAGGGTGCAGCCGATCCCCGCCGCACTCGCCCACACCGGGACGACCGTCGGCCAGTCGCGGCTGAGGGCGTAGGCCGCCGTGATCGCGGTCCCCAGCACCGTCCCGCCGAGGCCGCCGATGAGCGACAGCAGCAGCGACTCCGTGACGAACTGGGTCCTGATCTGGCCGCGGGTCGCCCCCAGCGCCCGGCGCAGGCCGATCTCCGGGCGCCGCTCCAGGACCGAGATGACCATCGTGTTGCCGACCCCCACGCCACCGACGAGCAGGGCCACGCCACCGAGGCCGAGCAGCAGCCCGGTCAGCGCCGACTCGGTGGCCTCGCGGGCGGCGAGCGCGTCGGAGGGCCGGGAGATGCGGACCTGGCCCGGTTTCTCCGGGTACGCCGTGGCCGGCAGCACGGCCCGTACCTCCGCGACCTGGCTGTCCTCGGCGCGGACATAGACCGTGGACGGATGGCCGTCGAAGCGCAGGTACGTCCGGGCCGCCGGCCAGCCGACCAACGCCGCGCTGTCGAGCTCCGGCGCGAGCGGTACGGGATCGAGGACGCCGACGAGGGAGAACCAGCGGCCGCCGAGCCAGACCCGGGTCCCCGGCGTGTACACGTCGAGCCGCCCCGCGGCCGTGGAGCCGAGCACGACCGCCGGGTACTTCTCGGTCGCGGAATCCAGCCAGCGGCCCCGGCGGACGTGGCCGCCGACCGCCGGCAGCAGGTCCGTGCCGGCCGCGAGGACCTCGAGGGAGCCGGTGCGGCCGATGGCGATGTGCTCGTTGCGGTAGATGTGCGCGTCGGTTGCGCCGGTGGCGGCGACCTGCTGCACGGGCGGGACGCGGCCGATCATCGGGACTGCCTCGTGGGGCAGCTTCGCCTCCGTGCCGTCGAGTGTGTCGCCGGGGGCGACCCGCAGCAGATTGGTGCCGAGCGCGTCGAGCCGACGGTCCACTTCCGCCCGGCCGGAGCCGGAGATTCCGACCACCGCGATCATGGCGGCGACGCCGATCGCGATCCCGAGCGCGGAGAGGAAGACCCGCAGGGGACGAGTCCGCAGCCCGGTCCCGCCGAGTCGCACGATGTCCTGGGGACCGAGGCGGGCGGCCCGCAGCCCGCCGTCCGTGCCGCCGACGGCACCGCTCGCCCGTCCGCGGCCACGTCCGGCGTCCCTGCGGCGGCCGGACGGCAGGGTGGGTGGGGCGTCGTCCATGGGGAGGCCGTTCGTCGTACCGTCGGTCATCGGACCGCCTCGCTCGGCGCGTCCGTGGTCGTGGTGTCCGCCACCACGCGGCCGTCGCGCATCTCGATGCGGCGGGGCAGGCCGGCCGCGATCTCCCGGTCGTGGGTGATGATCACGACCGTGGTCCCGGCGGCGTGCAGCTCGCGCAGCAGACCGAGTACGGCCTCCCCGGAAGCGGAGTCCAGGTTGCCGGTCGGCTCGTCCGCCAGCAGGACCGCCGGTTCGCCGATCACCGCCCGGGCCACCGCCACCCGCTGGCGCTCGCCGCCGGACAGCTGGTGCGGGAGGTGGTGGACGCGGTGGCTGAGGCCGACTCGTTCCAGCGCCACCCCCGCCCTGGCCCGGCGGCGGCGTAGCGGTACCCCGGCGTACAGCAGCCCGTCGGCCACGGAGTCCAGGACCGGAACCCCCACCGCCAGATGGAACTGCTGGAAGACGAAGCCGATCCGGGTGGCCCGCAGCGCCGACACCTCACGGTCCGTCAGCTTCGCCACGTCGTGGCCGTCGACCAGCACCCGCCCGGCGGAGGGCCGGTCGAGGCTGCCCATGAGGTTCAGCATGCTGGACTTGCCAGATCCCGACGGGCCGACGACCGCGACGAGTTCGCCGCGCCCGATGCGTAAGGTCACGTCCCGTACCGCCGCCACACCGCCGGGGTACGTCTTGGAGACCCCGTCGAACTCCACGACGGCCGGCGCTGCGCTCACTCGGGGATCCTCACCTTCATGCCCTCGCGGACCGCGTTTCCGCTCACTTCCACCCGGCCGTCCGCGAAGAGCCCGGTCTTCACCGCGACGAACCGGCCGTCCGCGGTCTCCAGGCCGTGGCCGCCCTCGGCGAGGGCGACCAGCGCGGCGACCGGGACGGTGAGGACGTCCGCCCGTTCCCGCCCCACGTACTCGACGGTGACCGGCGCGCTCTGAAGCCTTCCCACGGATTTCTGGTCCTTGATGGTGATGGTCACCGGAACCGTCGGTGCCCCGGAGCCGCCCTCCCCGCCTCCCTCCTCGGGGGCGGTCGCCTTCTTCCCCACCGAGGCCACCTCGCCCTTCACCGATTTCCCGTCGGGCAGCCCGATCGTGACGGCGGCGCCGCGCACGGCCCAGGAGTCCTCCGCCGCCGAGGCGTTGACGACGACCTTCCGAGACGTACCGGTGTACGTGAGGACGTCCTCGGTGACTGCCGAGCCGAGCCGGACACCAGCGTGGCCGATCCGCACCCTGCCGGTGGAGTAGACGACGTCCCCGACGCCGACCCTGCCGGTCCGGGGAAGCCCGAGGGACTCCTGCCAGCGCTTGACCGCGCGGGCGGTGGCGTCGGTGAACTCCTCGTCGATCGTGAAGCCGGTGTAGCCGAGGGCGGCGAGATTGCTCTCGAACTGCAGGACGTCCATCCCGCGCAGAGTGCCCCCTGTCCCTCCGGCCCCGGCGCCACCCGGCGTCGGCGATCCGGCGGGAGCCGGGGCCTTGGAGGTGGCGTCCGTGGGGCCCTGGCCACCCGTGCCCTGGGCGTCCCCCGTGTTCCCGGCGTCCTGCCGGGTGCCCTGTCCGGTGTCCGCGGTCAGGCCCAGGTCCCGGTACATCGGCAGCGTCCCGTACAGCAGCACCACCGGCCGGTCGTCGACGCGCAGCAGAGTGCCGCCGCGCTCCACCGTCCTGCCCTCCGTGGGCAGCCAGGTCACGGTGCCCGTCGACTTGATCGGCAGCGGTATCTCAGTGCCGTAGCCCAACTGGCCGTCCACCGTGGTGCGTTCGGTCAGTGTTGCCCGGGTGACCGGGACGGTGGAGCCTGAGCGGGGCGGGGCGGAGGAGCCGTCCTCCGACCCGCCTCCGCCGAGGCCCAGCGCACCGACCACGGCGACTGCCGTCACGACGACCAAAGCCGAGGCCACCAGGACCGTACGCCGGCCGCGCCGTCCGCGCGGCGGCGGCGCGGGAGCCGCCCCGCGCTCGTGATCGGTCTGCATGACCGTCTCCGTCATCGTCAGCCCTTGCCCTCGGGCTGGTCCACCGGGTCGCCGATGATCGGAGCGCAGACACGGGTGGCACGCTTGGCTCCCGCCGACGTCTGGTCCCACTCGGAGCCCTGCGCGGTCCCGTCGGGGCCGGGATCGGGGAAGTCGGGCGCGCCGTTCTTCTGCATGCAGTCGGCGTAGTCGCGCTTGACCTTGATCTGCTCGGGGGTGAGCTCGGGCTGGTTGGCGTTCTCGAGGCTCTCGGGGACGGCCGCCACGAGCGAGGCGCACTTCTCGGAGGCGTTCAGGAACTTCGTGTCCTTCTTCAACGCCGCGTTGTCGCCGAAGTCGACCTGCCCCTTGGCGTCCGGGTCGGGGGCGTCGACCCCGTTCTCCCGCAGGCACTTCACCCACTCGCGCTGGGCGTTCACGTAGGCGGACACGTCGTCGCCACCGCTGGGGGCGGCCGTCTTGCCGGACGCCGCGGACGCGTTGTCGCCACCGGCCGTGGGGACCTTCGGAGCGTCGCCCTCGCCGCCGCAGCCGGCCAGGGTGATCACCATGACCGACGCCGTCACCACGGCCGCCAGCACCCGGTTCGTCCTCATCGGTTCTCCCGCCTCCTGTCGGGCCCGACCGCGGGCGCGGCGGGCAGCCCGACCGTAGGCCGGAGGTGATGAAGAACCTTTGAAGAACCTGTTACCCGATCATGCGGGCGCGCTTCGCACGGTCATGCCGGCTGGGGAGGTGATGTCACGAAGCCAGGCGCCGCAGCCGAACGGCGGCCTCGTGCAGAACGTCGTCCCTCTTGCAGAAGGCGAAGCGGACCTGGCTGCGGCCGGCGGCCGGGTCGTCGTAGAAGACGGAGTTGGGGATGGCGACGACGCCGCAGCGTTCGGGCAGCGCGCGGCAGAAGCGGTGGGCGTCCTTCTCACCGAAAGGAGTGATATCGGTGGTGATGAAGTACGTGCCCTTGGGTTCGTAGACCTCGAACCCGGCCGTGCGCAGGCCGTCGCCGAGCAGGTCGCGCTTGCGGCGGAGGTCGGCGCGGATGCCGTCGAAGTACGAGTCCGGCAGGCGCAGCGCCTCGGCGACCGCGTACTGGAACGGGCCCGCGCTGACATAGGTCAGGTACTGCTTGGCCGTCCGGACGGCGGTCACGAGTTCCTGGGTGCCGGTCACCCAGCCGACCTTCCAGCCGGTGAACGAGAACGTCTTTCCGGCCGACCCGATGGTGACCGTACGCTCGCGCATCCCCGGGAACGTCGCCAGCGGCACGTGCTCGGCGTCGTCGAAGACCAGGTGCTCGTACACCTCGTCCGTCACCACGAGCAGCTCCCGCTCCACCGCGAGCTCGGCGATCGCGGCCAGCTCCGCGCGGGTGAGGACCGTGCCGGTCGGGTTGTGCGGGGTGTTGATCAGCAGCAGACGGGTGCGGTCGGTGACGGCGTCCCGCAGCTCGTCGAGGTCCAGGCGGAAGCGTCCGTCGTCCGGGCGGAGCGTGACCGGCACCCGGCGCCCGCCCGCCATCGCGATGCACGCCGCGTACGAGTCGTAGTAGGGCTCGAGGGCGATCACCTCGTCGCCCGGCTCCACCAGGGCCAGCAGCGCGGCGGCGATGGCCTCGGTGGCCCCGGCGGTGACCAGGACCTCCGTGTCGGGGTCGCAGGACAGGCCGTAGCGCCGCTGCTGGTGGGCGGCGATCGCGGCGCGCAGCTCGGGGACGCCGGGGCCCGGCGGGTACTGGTTGCCGAGGCCGTCCCGCAGCGCCCGTACGGCGGCCTCCCTGACCTCCTCGGGGCCGTCGGTGTCGGGGAAGCCCTGCCCGAGGTTGATGGCGCCGGTGCTCAGGGCCAGGGCGGACATCTCGGCGAAGATCGTCGTCCCGAACTCGGCGAGCCGGCGGTTGAGGAGGGGGCGCGCGCTGGAGGTCATGCGGGTCATCCTCCGCCGAAGCTCTGGAGTTCCTCAACTGTGCTTTGGGCCGCACGCGCGGCGGGCATCCCCTGTTCACGCTAGAGCGAGGCGCCCACGGGGGGCCGCTTCGGGGGAAACGGAAGGAGGGTGACGCCATGGTCGTCGGCATCATCCTGGCGGTGATCGGAGTCCTCTTGGTCGGGGCGTTGGTGTCCAAGGCCCGCAGCGGCGGATCCGGACGGACGGCCCGTCGCGGGGGGTGGGCGTCCACCGGGTCGTCGCGCCACGACAGCGGCGGCAGCTGGTGGGCCGGGGGCGGAGACTCCGGCTCGTCAGGCGGACACCACGGGGGACACTCCTGCGGCGGCGGCTCGTCCTGCGGAGGCGGTTCGTCCTGCGGCGGGGGTGGTGGCGGAGGTGGCTGCGGCGGCGGAGGCAGCTGACAGACGTCAGCCGCGCTCCCCGACGGGTAAGCCGCAACCACCGAACGCGGGGTCCGCACCTGGGGCGGGCCCCGCGTTGCGTGTCGGCGGGGGGCCAGGGGTTCCCGTGCCGGGCGGAGTTCCCGGGTTTCTGTGCCGGCCGCAGTCCCAGGGGCCCTGTGCGGCCGGAGGTCCGGAGTCCGTGTGGATCGGAGGCCCAGGGTCTCGGGGTCGGCGGGAGCTCCGGGGTCCGTGCGGGCCGGAGGTCCGGGGTGTCGGTGTCGGCGGGAGGTTCCGAGTTTCTGTGCCGGCCGCAGCCCCAGAGGCCCTGTGCAGTCGGAGGTCCGGAGTCCGTGCGGGCCGGAGGTCCGGGGTGTCGGTGTCGGCGGGAGGTCCCGGCTTCTCGTGTCGGGCGCAGTCCCAGGGCCCCCGTCCGGTCGGCGTTCCGGGGGCCGTGCGGGCCGGAGGTGCAGGGTCTCCGTGCCGATCTGGGGCTCAGTGCTCCTGTGCGGCCGAAGGCCCAGCATCCCCGTGCGGCCGGCGTCCGAGGTTTCCGTCCGGTGGAGGGGTCGAACGGCTGTCGGGCGGCTCGGAGCGCGTTCTGGCAATTTCGCATGCCTGTAGGACAACTCTGGCCGTGGAGCGTCGGGGCGAGGCGTGACTGCGGCAACTGCGGCCGTCAAGCTGGCACTTCAGGGGCCCGTTCGTAGCCCGGGCTTCGATCCGTCCCGGCTTGCGGTGGGAGTCGCGGCGCGCCGGCGCACGCCTCCCCGGCGCCGGCGTACGCCGTAGTTGAACAGTTGAGCTGTGGAGCCCTCTGAGGGATGGAAACCCTACGAACTTGGGTAAAAACGCTGTTGCGACGCGACAGTTCATGATTCCCTCTCAATCACCAACGCAGCCTCTCGGACGCCCTGCGGACATCTTCCCGAAACAAACCGGCCGACCGGGCTGGCCCGGGCCCAATCCCCCGGCGTGACCGGGGTGCAGCGGACCCACTCCCTCTCCTTGTGTGCTTGCGGAGCCGATCCATGCTCACGACCCTGAACACCTCCTACACCGACACGCGCGCGGCCGATCTCGCCTGGGCCCTGGGACGCGAGCCGCTTCCCGCACTGGCCACGCTCGACCTGGAACTGGCGGGCGCCAAACTTCAGTTGCGACTTCTCGGCGCGTCCCACCAGGTCCTGCTGGAGGGGGAGCGGGGCATCTGCTCGGAGACGGTGGCGTGCATCGCGGGCAGCAGCACCCCGCTTCCGCTCGGCGTCGCCAAGCGGGTGGGCGACTGGGAGTACGAGTTCGCGGCCCGGGTCGAGGTCCTCTCGCCCGGCTCCTTCGCGGGCCGCGCCCAGGAGTTGCTGGCCCTCGTCTCCGACCACCCGCACGGTCTGGCCGGCGTCTTCCCCGGCAGCCCGCACGCCTTCACGGCACTGCTGGCCCGGCACCACGAGGGCCAGGTGCACTGGCGGACCTGGCATGCGTACCCGCAGGACGGGCAGTTGGTGGCGACCCGCACGAAGGTGGGCGTACGGGTGCCGACGGCGGTCGCCGAGCTGCATCTCCCCCGCACGTCACTCACTCGGCGAACCGGATCCCATACCGTTGCCGGGCCTCTGTAAACCAGCACCACACGTGTGGGTGACGATCCGCGGTCGAGACGTGACGTAACGTCGCAGCGTGATCGAGCCGCACGTGCCCGCCCCGCCCGGTTCCCCGCCCGTCTGGAGCGCCCCGGACGGCCCCGGCGGCCCGGCGCGACTGCCCGTCCGGCCGGGCACCGGACGGTTCCTGGTCCTCGCGGGCGTGTTCGTCTGCGCGGCGTGCGGACTGGTGTACGAGCTGGAACTCGTCGCCCTCGCCTCGTACTTGATGGGCGACTCCGTCACCCAGGCGTCCGTCGTGCTGTCCGTCATGGTCTTCGCGATGGGCATCGGCTCCCTCGCCGCGAAGCGGCTGCGCGGGCTCGCCGCGGCCGGCTTCGGCGCGGTCGAGGCGACCCTCGCCCTCGTCGGCGGGTGCAGTGCGATGGCCCTGTACGCGGTCTTCGCCTGGACCGGCGACTGGGGCGGGATCTGGGCCAGCGGGCCCCGCTGCCTCCTGGTCGCCTTCTCGCTCGCGACCGGGCTGCTCATCGGCGCCGAGGTCCCGCTGCTGATGGAGCTGATCCAGCGCATCCGCCGCCAGGACGCGGGCGGCGCGGTGGCCGACCTGTTCGCCGCGGACTACGTCGGTGCCCTCGTCGGCGGACTCGCCTTCCCCTTCCTGCTGCTGCCGTTCCTCGGCCAGCTGACCGGCGCGCTGCTCACCGGCGCCGTCAACGCGGTCATCGGGGGCGCGCTGGTGCTCGGCCTGTTCCGGCGGGACCTGACCCGGCGCGCCCGCTGGCTGCTGCTGGCCGCCAACGTGCTCGTGCTGGCGGTCCTCGCCTCGGCCGCCGTCCTCGTCGACGACTTCGAACGGGCCGCGCGGCAGGCGGTGTACGGCGGGGACGTACGCGTGGCGCTGCAGACCGGCGTGCAGGAGGTGGTCCTCGTCGGCGGTACGGACGGCCGGCCCCTCGACGTGTACCTCGACGGCCGGCTGCGGGTCAGCGGGCGCGACGAACTGCGCTACCACGAGGCCCTCGTCCACCCGGCCATGACCGGACCGCACGCGCGCGTGCTGATCCTCGGCGGCGGTGACGGACTGGCGGCACGCGAGGCGCTGCGGCATCCCGGGGTGGAACGGGTCGACGTCGTCGAACTCGACGAGGAGGTGGTGCGGCTGGCCCGCACCGACCCGGCCCTGTCGGCGCTGAACAGGCACGCGTTCGGCGACCCGCGCGTGCGCGTGACCACGCAGGACGCCTTCGGCTGGCTGCGCGGAGCGCCCGCGGGGGCCTACGACGTGGTCCTCTCGGATCTGCCGGACCCGGGCATCACGGCGAGTACGAAGCTGTACTCGCAGGAGTTCTACGGCCTGGCACGGCGGGTGCTCGCCCCCGGCGGCCGGCTCGTGGTGCACGCCGGGCCCGTCACGTCCAGCCCGCGGGTGTTCTGGACGGTGGAGGCGACCGTCCGCGCGGCCGGTTTCCGCACCGCCCCGTACGGCACGGGTGGCCGCCACGCCGGTTTCGCCGTGGGCCCCGACCGCACTCCCGCCGACCGCTCCCGGGCGGCCCGGGACTGGGGCTTCGTCCTGGCCGCCCGTACGGAGCCGCGACCGCGCCTCGATCCGGACGGCCCGCGCCCGTACGTCCTCGACGACGCGTCCCTCGCGGCGGGGGAGCGGGCGGCGCGGGCCACGCGGATCGCGGGGCTGCCCGCGTCGACGCTGGTGCATCCGCGGTACTGAGCGGGCCGGGATGGCCTGGTGAGGGTGGGCGAGGGCGGGTGAGGATACGCCTGGCGGGGGCGGTTCGGGAGTGAATCCCGAAGGCGGGGGTGCGTTTCGGCGTGTGCTGGGTAGAGTCCGTCGACATGGAGCACGAGGTGTTCGTTCCGGTTCCGGCCGAGCGGCTCAGGGAGGTGCTGGACGACCCCGCGCGGGTCGCCCGGGCGGTTCCGGGGCTCCAGCAGGACGCCGGCGCCGAGCCCGTCGCCGGGCGGCTGAAGATCCGGGTCGGCAGCCACTCGGTCACGTACCGGGGTGCCGTACGGGTGTCCCGGGGGGACGACGGGGTGTACGCCGTCGAGGGCGACGCCACGGAGGCCCGCGGCACCGGGTCGGTGAAGCTCGCGCTGCGGATCGCCCTGCGCGACGCGGAGGACGGCACGACGATCGTGTTCGACGGCACGGCCGCCGCGGACGGACGGATCAAGGACCTCCCGTCCGACGCGGTCGAGGGCGCCGCCACCCGCCTGCTGAACCGTTTCGCGGAACACCTGGCCGCGGCGGCGCCGGAAACGACCACGCCCCTCGCCACCCAGGACTTCGAACCCCGGGCCACGACCGACTACGAAACGACCCCGGACGCGGACGACCCGGCCCCACCGCCTCCGGCGGGGACCCCGGGGACTGCGAGGGCCGAGGACGCCGGGACGTCGGGTCCCGCGGACGGGCCCCCGGCCCCCGAGCCCCCCGCCGTCTTCGGCGCCGATATTCCGCCGTCTTCTCTCGGGCCCTCGGACGAGGATGACCAGGATGAGGAGCACGACGTGGACGACGTGGACGACGAGGACGATGTGGACGAGCAGGACGACGAGGACATCGCCGAGGCGGCGCATGCGCGGCGCACGATGATCGGGCGGAGCGCCGAGGAGGTCGATCACGCGCCGCCGCGCGGGCGGTACGCGCCGGTGCCCGCGCCGCAGACCGTGATGCCTTCCGCCCCGCTGCGCTGGGCGGCCCCCGCGGCGGCGCTCGCGCTGGCGTCGGCCGTCGTGGCCGTCCGGGCCCTGCGCCGACGCCGCTGAAAACGCACCGCACCACGTGAGGCCCTCTTGATCACCCCAGTAGGGTCGTCCCGTGAGTGACGAAGACATCACGCTGACCGCGGGCGACGCGGAGGTGACCGTGCAGCCGGGCAACGGCGGCCGGGTCGGAGGGCTGCGGATCGGCGGCGTGGAGATGCTCCGGCAGGGGGAGCGGTTCGGCTGCTTCCCGATGGTGCCCTGGTGCGGACGGATCCGGGACGGGCGGTTCCTGGACGGCGCCGCCGTGCGGCAGATGCCCCTCAACGCCCCGCCCCACGCCATCCACGGCACCGCACGCGACGGCGCCTGGCGCACCGCCCGCACGAGCACGGCCGAGGCCGTCATCACCTACGAGCTCGTCGACCCCTGGCCCCACCCGGGCCGCGTCACCCAGGTCGTCGCCCTCACCGAGGACGCGCTGACGCTGACCCTGTCCGTGGAGACGTACGAGTCGTCGTTCCCGGCGCAGCTCGGCTGGCACCCGTGGTTCAACCGGAACCTCGGCGGCGAGGACGTGACGCTCGACTTCCACCCCGCGTGGCAGGAGGAGCGCGGCGACGACCACCTGCCCACCGGCAACCGCGTCGAGCCGAAGCCCGGCCCCTGGGACGACTGTTTCGGGATGCCCGGTGGCGTCGACGTGACCCTCACCTGGCCCGGGCAGCTGGAGCTGAGGGTGACCAGCCGGGAGGAGTGGGTCGTCGTCTACGACGAGCAGGACGCGGCCGTGTGCGTGGAGCCGCAGACCGGCCCGCCCAACGGGCTCAACACCCTGCCGCGCCTGGTCACGCCCCTGGAGCCGCTGGAGGCCACCACGACCTGGAGCTGGCGCCGCCTCTAAGCTGGGCGGCATGACGGACACACGCGGCGCGCTGCTGCAGCAGATCAAGGACAAGGCCGTGGTGCACGGCAAGGTGACCCTGTCGTCGGGTCTGGAGGCGGACTACTACGTCGACCTGCGCCGCATCACGCTCGACGGCGAGGCCGCGCCGCTGGTCGGGCAGGTCCTGCTCGACCTGACCGCCGAGCTGGAGTTCGACGCCGTGGGCGGGCTCACCATGGGCGCCGACCCGGTCGCCGCCGCCATGCTGCACGCCGCCGCCGCGCGCGGGCAGCGCCTGGACGCCTTCGTCGTGCGGAAGGCCGCCAAGGCGCACGGTCTGCAGCGGCGCGTCGAGGGCCCGGACATCGCGGGCCGCCGTGTGCTGGTCGTCGAGGACACCTCCACCACCGGTGGCTCCCCGCTCACCGCCGTCGAGGCCGTGCGCGAGGCCGGGGCCGAGGTCGTCGCCGTCGCGACCATCGTCGACCGGGCGACCGGCGCCGCGGAGAAGATCCAGGAGGGCGCCGGGGTGCCGTACCTCTTCGCCTTCTCGAAGGACGAGCTGGGCCTCGACTGACCAGGGCGTGGACGGTGGCCTGGACCTTCCGGCCAAGTCTGGAAAGATGGGGCCGACGATGACGTCGCACCCCAAGGTCTAGGTCAGGGCCGACAACGCAGTACGCCAACCCGCAGATACAAGGAGCGGACGCATGCCCATCGCAACTCCCGAGGTCTACAACGAGATGCTGGACCGGGCGAAGGCAGGAAAGTTCGCCTACCCGGCCATCAACGTGACCTCCACCCAGACCCTGCACGCGGCACTGCGCGGTTTCGCTGAGGCGGAGAGCGACGGCATCGTCCAGATCTCCACGGGTGGCGCCGAGTTCCTGGGCGGCCAGTACAACAAGGACATGGTGACCGGCGCGGTCGCCCTGGCCGAGTTCGCGCACATCGTCGCCGAGAAGTACCCGGTGAACATCGCGCTGCACACGGACCACTGCCCGAAGGACAAGCTCGACGGGTACGTACGTCCGCTGCTGGCGCTCTCCAAGAAGCGCGTCGAGGCCGGCCTGAACCCGCTGTTCCAGTCCCACATGTGGGACGGCTCCGCCGAGACCCTCGCCGACAACCTCTCCATCGCCCAGGAGCTGCTGGAGCAGGCCCGCGCCGCGAAGATCATCCTTGAGGTGGAGATCACCCCGACCGGTGGCGAGGAGGACGGCGTCTCCCACGAGATCAACGACTCCCTCTACACCACGGTCGACGACGCGATCCGCACCGCCGAGGCCCTGGGCCTGGGCGAGAAGGGCCGCTACCTGCTCGCCGCGTCCTTCGGCAACGTGCACGGCGTGTACAAGCCGGGCAACGTCGTCCTGCGTCCCGAGCTGCTGAAGGAGCTGAACGAGGGCGTCGCCGCCAAGTACGGCAAGGCGTCACCGTTCGACTTCGTCTTCCACGGCGGCTCCGGCTCCACGGAGGAGGAGATCCGCACCGCGCTGGAGAACGGCGTCGTGAAGATGAACATCGACACGGACACCCAGTACGCGTTCACGCGCCCGGTCGCGGACCACATGTTCCGCAACTACGACGGTGTCCTGAAGGTCGACGGCGAGGTCGGCAACAAGAAGACCTACGACCCGCGCACCTGGGGCAAGCTGGCCGAGGCCTCCATGTCGCAGCGCGTCGTCGAGGCCTGCGGCCACCTCCGCTCGACCGGCACGAAGATCAAGTAAGTCCCGGTTCGCTCGCGTGGAGCCCGGCACCTCCTGTGGTGCCGGGCTCTTCCGTATGCTCCCTGCATGCCCGATGTCCGGTTGGCCTCACCGCAGGGCAAGTGGATCCTGCTCACCACCGTCCTCGGCTCCGGCATGGCCCTGCTGGACTCGACCGTCGTCAATATCGCGCTGCCCCGCATCGGCCGTGACCTCGACGCGGACCTGGCGGCCCTGCAGTGGACCGTCAACGCGTACATGGTCACCCTGGCCGGGCTGATCCTGCTGGGCGGGGCGCTGGGCGACCGTTTCGGGCGCCGGAAGGTGTTCGTCGTCGGCGTGGTGTGGTTCGCCGTGGCGTCCCTGCTGTGCGGGATCGCGCCCAACGCCGGGGTGCTGATCGCCGCGCGTGCCCTGCAAGGGGTGGGCGGTGCCCTGCTCACCCCGGGGTCGCTGGCGCTGATCCAGGCGTCCTTCCATCCCGACGACCGGGGCCGCGCGGTGGGCCTGTGGTCCGGCTTCGGCGGGATCGGCGCGGCGGTCGGGCCCTTCGTCGGCGGCTGGCTGGTGGACGGGCCGGGCTGGCGGTGGGTGTTCCTGCTGAACGTTCCGCTGGCGCTGCTGTGCGTGCCCGTGGCGCTGCGGCACGTGCCCGAGTCGGGCGGCGAGCGGGCCCGGGGCCGGTTCGACGTGCTGGGGGCGGTGCTGGGCGCCTCGGCGCTCGCGCTGCTGACGTACGCGTTGATCGAGGCGGCCGGGGAGGGCGGCCTCGTGGTGGCCGGTACGGCGGTGGCGGGGGCGGCCGCGGCCGTGGCGTTCGTGGTGGTCGAGCGGCGGCGGTCCGAGCCGATGATGCCGCCGGACATCTTCTCCTCCCGCCAGTTCACGGCGGTCAACCTCGTCACGCTGTGCGTGTACGCGGCCCTCGGCGGGTTCTTCTTCCTCGCCGCGCTCCAGCTCCAGGTGGTGGTGGGTTATTCGGCCCTCGCGGCCGGTACGGCGTTGCTGCCGACGACCGCGCTGATGCTGGTGCTGTCGGCGCGCTCCGGCGAGCTGGCCGACCGGATCGGGCCGCGGCTGCCGCTCACGGTGGGGCCGCTGCTGTGCGCCGCGGGAATGCTGCTGATGCTGCGGGTCGGGCCGGGGGCGTCGTACGTCGCCGATGTGCTGCCGGCGCTGGTGGTGCTCGGCCTGGGCATGGTCACGCTGGTGGCGCCGCTGACGGCGACCGTGCTGGGGTCGGTGGATGTGGCCCGGGCGGGGCTGGCCAGCGGGATCAACAACGCGGCGGCTCGCGCGGCGGGGCTGGTGGCGGTGGCGGCGTTGCCGCTGCTGGCGGGGATGGGGGAGGAGGCGTACCGGGAGCCGGGGGCGTTCGATGCGGCCTTCGGGAAGGCGATGGCGTGGTGTGCGGGGGCGTTGGTGGTGGGGGCGGTCGTCGCGGCCGCGGTGGTACGGAGACCGCCGCCGGGCTGCAAGCGGCCGGAGTGTCTGCGGCACGGGGGTGTGACGGCACCGCCGCTGGAGGGGGAGCCGGTGGGGAAGCGGCTGTCGTAGGGACGGGGCGTTCGGGCTCGCGCCGGGGTGTTGCGCAACCCGGCGGGGCGGGGTGCCGCTTCTTCGGGACGGGTGCCGCCCCAACTGGCACGACTGCCCGCAGCTCATGCCTGCGGCAGACTTGGGGCATGTCCATTCACGAGAACCTCCTCGGGGGCCCGCCCCCGACCCACCTCCCCGACGACCCCGGGCCACGGGAAATGCTCGCGTCGGGTACCGCGCCGGTCGACGTCGCCGCCGCGCACCCCACCTCCTCGCTCGCCTGGGCGCAGCTCGCCGACGAGGCGTTCGAGCGGGGCGCGACCGTCGAGTCGTACGCGTACGCCCGTACGGGCTACCACCGCGGCCTCGACGCGCTGCGCCGCAACGGCTGGAAGGGCCACGGCCCGGTCCCCTGGGAGCACGAGCCGAACCGCGGCTTCCTGCGTGCCCTGCACGCCCTCGCCCGTGCCGCACAGGCGATCGGCGAGCAGGAGGAGTACGAGCGCTGCTCCCAGTTCCTCAAGGACTCCTCGCCGGAGGCGGCGCAGGTCCTGGGCTGACAGCGGTCCGTGTGTGAGGCCCGTCCGCCGAGCGGGCGGGCCTTGCGGTTTCGGGGGACGATTGCGGAGTATGCCCCTGGGGACCGGGGCCCCCGTGCCGGCATCGGCAGGGGCGGACCGCTACCCGGAGTTATCTGCAGGAGACAGCGATGTCCCACGAGGCTCACGAGCCCGAGACCCCGCATCTCGATTTCCATGGCACGACGCCGTACGAGGACTACGTCAAGGCGGACGTGCTCACCCACCTCCAGCACACCCTCTCCGACGACCCCGGAGAGATGGTCTTCCTGGTCACCACCCAGGTGATGGAGCTGTGGTTCACCGTCATCGTCCACGAGTGGGAGACGGCGGCACACGCGCTGCGCGGCGACGACGTGCCCACCGCGATCGCCGCCCTGAAGCGGTCCGTGCGCGAGCTGGAGGCGCTCAACGCCTCCTGGAAGCCGCTCGGCCAGCTCACGCCGGCCCAGTTCAACTCGTACCGGTCCGCCCTCGGCGAGGGCTCGGGGTTCCAGTCGGCGATGTACCGGCGGATGGAGTTCCTGCTCGGCGACAAGTCCGCGTCCATGCTGGTCCCGCACCGGGGGGCGCCGCGCGTGCACGCCGAGCTGGAGAAGGCGTTGCACGAGCCGAGCCTGTACGACGAGGTGGTGCGGCTGCTGGCGCGGCGCGGGTACGACATCCCCGAGGCCGTGCTGCGGCGTGACGTGTCGCTGCGCTACGAGCCGTCCCCGGAGGTGGAGGCGGCCTGGACGGCCGTCTACTCGGGTGACGAGAGCGGCGAGATCGCCCGGCTCGGCGAGGCGTTGACCGATGTCGCCGAGCTGGTGTGGCGCTGGCGCAACGACCACCTCGTCGCCACCCGCCGCGCGATGGGCGCCAAGACCGGCACGGGCGGTTCCGCCGGGGTGGCCTGGCTGGAGAAGCGGGCGCAGAAGAGCGTGTTCCCCGAGCTGTGGACGGCGCGGTCCTATGTCTGAACTCGCGATGCGCGCGGAGAAGCTGGACGCCGCCGACGAACTGGCGGACAAGCGGGGCGAGTTCGTTCTCGACGACGTCGCGTACCTCGACGGCAACTCGCTCGGCGCGCTGGCGGCCGTCGTCCCCGGGCGGGTCGAGGACGTCGTACGCCGTCAGTGGGGCGAGCTGCGCATCCGGTCCTGGGAGGAGAGCGGCTGGTGGACGGCGCCCGAGCGGATCGGTGACCGGATCGCCCCGCTGGTCGGGGCGGCGCCCGGGCAGATCGTGGTGGGCGACTCGACGAGTGTCAACGTCTTCAAGGCACTTGTGGGGGCGGTGCGAATGGCCGGGGAGGGCCGCGACGAGATCCTCGTCGACGCCACGACCTTCCCCACCGACGGGTACATCGCCGAGTCCGCCGCCCGGATGACCGGCCGCACCCTGCGTCCGGTGGCACCGGCTCAGGTGCCGGACGCGCTGGGCGACCGTACCGCCGCCGTGCTCCTCAACCACGTCGACTACCGCACCGGCCGGCTGCACGACCTGCCGGCGCTGACGGCCGCCGTGCACGAGGCCGGCGCGTACGCCGTCTGGGACCTGTGCCACAGCGCGGGCGCGCTGCCCGTGGGCCTCGACGAGCACGGCGTGGATCTCGCGGTCGGCTGCACCTACAAGTACCTGAACGGCGGGCCGGGTTCACCGGCGTACCTGTACGTGCGCCGGGGGCTTCAGGACCGCTTCGACTCCCCGCTGCCGGGCTGGAACTCCCACGCCGAGCCGTTCGGGATGCGGAGCGGGTACGAGCCGGCCCCCGGCGCCCTGCGCGGCCGGGTCGGCACACCGGACATCCTCTCCATGCTCGCCCTGGAGGCGGCCCTGGAGGTGTGGGACGGGGTGCGGATCGAGGCGGTGCGGGCCAAGTCGCTCGCGCTGACGGACTTCTTCCTGCAGTGCGTGGCCGCCTACGTGCCCGAGGGCAGGGTCGAGTGCCTGACGCCGGTGCCGCACGCGGAGCGGGGCAGCCAGATCGCCCTGCGCTGTGACGACGCCGGTGAGGTGATGAAACGGCTCGTCGAGCGGGGTGTGGTCGGCGACTTCCGGGCGCCGGACGTGCTGCGGTTCGGCTTCACACCGCTGTACGTGGGCTTCGCCGACGTGGAGCGGGCGGCGCGGGTGCTGGCCGGGACGCTGGCGTGAGCGCCGACGGGGCCGGGCCCGCTGCCCAGGCCCGGCCCCGTCGCGCCGGAACGACAGAACCGCTTGAGCTTCACCGAGCGTGACATCCCCGTGTCCGCGCATGTCACGCGCCTGATACCGTCCCGGCCAACGGCCGAATCCCCACCTGGTCCGCCACATACGTTTGAACGCTGAGAGGTTGGCGCATGACGGACGACGTCGCAGCAGCACGGGCCGCCGCCGAGGAGAAATCGGTGTTCTCCCACGCGCCCGTCGACCCCGACGCCACCGCCGCCTACGGCGACCACCCCGACCAGGTGATCGACTTCTACGCCCCGCGCGCGGAGGGCGGCCCGGGCGGCCCCGCCCCGGTCGTCCTCGTGCTGCACGGCGGTGCCTGGCGGGCGCCGTACGACCGGCGTCACATCAGCCCGTTCGCGGACTTCCTCGCCCGGCGCGGGTTCGCCGTGGCCAGTGCCGAGTACCGGCGCGGTGGTGACGACGACTCCGTCGCGGGCCGCTGGCCCGACACCTTCGACGACGTCTCGGCGGCGCTGGACGCCCTTCCGGCGCTCGTCCGGGAGCTGCTGCCGCAGGCCGACCCGCGCCGTACGGTCCTCACCGGTCACTCGGCGGGCGGGCACCTCGCGCTGTGGGCCGCGGCCCGGCACGTCCTGCCGGCCGGCTCGCCCTGGCGCGGCGGCAGCCCGGCGTCCCTGCGCGGTGTCGTCGCCCTCGCCCCGATCGCGGACCTCGCGGTCGCCGACAAGCTGGACGTGTGCGGCGGAGCCGTACGGCAACTCCTGGGCGGGGACGAGCACTTCGCCGAGCGGCAGCCGTACGCGGACCCGGCGCTGCTGCTGCCCACCGGCATCGCCACCACCCTCGTCCAGGGCCGCACGGACCTCGACGTGCCGCAGATGGTCGCCGAGTCCTACGCGGATGCGGCGGCGAAGGCCGGGGAGATGGTGGGCGTGACGCTGCTGGAGGACGTGGGGCACTTCCCGCTCATCGACCCGGCGGCGGACGCGTGCGCGGTGGTCGTGGAGGAGATCGCCCAACTGGCCTGGTGAGCGGCCCCCGGTCCAACCCTTGGGTCGTACCCGTAGTACCTGAGAGCCAGGCCGCGGGTGAGCTCCGCGGTGTGACGCGGACGACGAGTCCCGGTCCGTAACTTCCCTTCCACGCAGACCCGATGGCCGGGTGGGCGGGAGGGGACGACCATGGGGTTCGCGGCGGAACACGGCTGGGGTGAAGGCGCTCGGCGCCGCGGCCACCGATGGCGGCGGGCCGCGCTCGCCGCCCTCATCACCGGTGCGGTGGTGTTCCCCCTCTCCGCGGCGGGGCGCCCGGAGATCCCCGCGCCCGCACCCGCCTCCCTCGCACCGCTCAGCGCGTCGACGCTCGACGAGGCGTACGCGGCCAACCGTGCCAACGCCGCCGAAGCGGCCCGCATGGCCGCCGCCCACCACGACCGGGACCGGGCCGCGACGGACCGTCACCTGGCCGCCCCGGCCCGGCACCTCCTCCTCTTCGACGGCCGTGGTTCCGGCCGGGTGACGGAGGTGCTGGGCGACCTCGCCCGCGCCGACCGCATCGCCGTCCTGGTCCCCGGCTCCGACACGAGCCTCGACACCTACGGCCGGTTCCACGCGGCCGCCGCCGCCCTGTACGGCCGGCTCGAACGGGAGGCCCCCGAGGGCACGCGCACGGCGGTCGTGGCCTGGCTGGGCTACGAGACGCCGGGCACGGTGAGCACGACGGTCACGACGACGGGCAGGGCGGAGCAGGCGGCCCCGCGGCTGCGCGGGCTCGTCGCCGACCTGCGCGCCGTAACGGGCGGCGGACCGCGCATCTCCCTGCTGTGCCACTCGTACGGCTCGGTCGTCTGCGGCCGGGCCGCCGCCGGGCTCGCCGTCGACGACATCGCGCTCGTCGGCAGTCCCGGCACCGGCGCGGACTCCGTGGCCGCCCTGCACACCCGCGCCCGCGTCTGGGCGGCCCGCGGCGGCGACGACTGGGTGGAGAACGTCCCGCACGTCAGCGCGGACCTGTTCGGCACCACCGTCGGCTTCGGCACCGACCCCGTCTCCCCGGCCTTCGGCGCCCGGGTGTTCGCGGTCGGCGACGGCGGCCACAGCGACTACTTCAGACCCGGCACGACCTCCCTGACCAACCTGGCCCGGATCGTCCTGGGCGAGACCAAGGCGGTGACCCATGACTGACGTCGGAGTACGAGGAGTCCGGCACCGGGTGCGCCGTGGCGCCGAACGCGTCGCCGCGGCCACCCCGGCCGACCGTGACCGGGCCGTGGACGCCCTGCGCGCCGCCGCGGTCCTCGGCGTCGTCCTCGGGCACTGGCTGGTCACGGCCCTGGTCGCCGACAGCGGCACCCTGCGCTCGGCGAGTCCTCTCCAGCACATGCCCTGGCTGACGCCCGTCTCCTGGCTGTTCCAGACGCTCGCCGTGTTCTTCCTGGTCGGCGGCCATGTCGCGACCCGCAGCCTGGCCTCGGCCCGGGCCCGTGGCATCCCGTACCACCGCTGGCTGGCGGCCCGGCTGACCCGGCTGTTCACACCGGTCGCGGCCGTCCTCGGCCTGTGGACGGTCGCCGCACTCGCCCTGCTGCTGTCGGGCGCCGAGTTCGGGACGGTCCGGACGCTGGTGAAACTGGCCCTGTCCCCGCTGTGGTTCCTCGTGGTGTTCGCGGCCCTGACGGCGGCGACACCGCTGCTGACCCGGCTCAACCCGCTCTGGCCGCTGGCCGTCGTACTGCACGTGGACCTGTTGCGCTTCGGTCTCGGCGGCCCTTCCTGGCTGGGCTGGGTGAACGTGGCCGCGGGCTGGCTGGTGCCCTTCACGCTGGGCGCGGCCTGGACCCGGGGCGAGCTGGAGCGGCGCCGCGCGGGCTGGATCCTGCTGGCCGGCGGTGCCGTGGCGACCGCGGGGCTCGTCGCGTGGGCGGGCTATCCGGCGTCGATGGTCGGCGTCCCGGGCGAGGGCATGTCCAACCTGGACCCGCCGACGCTGGCGGTCGTCACCTTCGGGCTGGCCCAGTGCGGTCTCGCCCTGCTGCTGCGCGAGCGGCTGCGGCGGGCGATGCGCCGGCCCGTGGCGTGGGCGGCGGTGGCCCTCGTCAACCTCTCCGCGATGACCATCTTCCTGTGGCACCAGACGGCCCTGATGGCCACGACGGCCACCGGCCTCCTCGCCGGCCGGCTCCCCGGTCTGCACACGCCGCCCGACAGCCTCGGCTGGGTCGGGGCCCGGCTGCTCTGGCTGCCCGTGTTCGCCCTGGCCCTCGCCGTCTGCTGGGCCGCCTTCCGGTCCTGCGAGCGGAGTGGTGGCCGGAGCCGGCGGTCGCGGGTGGTGCGGGCGCACCGTCCGTCCGACCGGGCAACAGCGGTGGAGGCGCGCCATGTCTAGGCTGGGGCGCGTGACGGACACGGGGGTGGGCCGCGCGCTGCGGGCGCGCGTCGGGGGCTGGCTGCGGGTGCTGCGCGAGGACCTGTGGACCCTCCGGGCAGATCCGCTGCCGCCCTCCACCTGGCTGCGCTGGCTGCCCCACGGACTGGTGTGCCTGGCGGCATTCGGCGTCACGGTCGGCGGCACCGGCGACATGAACGACAACGGCCATCTCGGCCCCAACCTGGCCTTCCTGGTGGCGGCCGGGCAGGGCGGCGCCATGGTCCTGGGACTGTGGCGGCCGGTGCCGGCGTGGTGGCTGTCCATGGGCGCCTTCGTCGTGGGAGCCGTGGCGGTGCGCGGCCGGCTCGGTTTCGACCCGGAGACCTACACCTGGCCCTGGACCGCGGCCGGCATCGTCGCCGAGATGTTCGTGCTGCTGCTGCTCGCCCTGCGGGTGCCCACCCGCGCGGCGATAGCGACCCTGGCGGTGACCGCGCTGCTCACCTACGGGCTGGAGGGCCTGCGGGACGCGGAGCGCTACGACACCACCGGCGTGCTCTCACTCTCCCTGTTCGCCGTCGTCGTGGTCGTCGGCACCGCCCTGCGCGGTCGCCGCGAGGCCCGCGCGCAACTGGTCGAGCAGACCACGCTCACCGCCGAGGAGCGCACCCGGCGCACCCTGCTGGAAGAGCGCAGCCGCATCGCCCGGGAGCTGCACGACGTGGTGGCCCACCACATGTCGGTCATCTCCATCCAGGCGCAGGTCGCCCCGCACCTCGTCGAGAACCCGCCCGACGAACTCAAGGAGAACCTCGCCGGTATCCGGCAGAACGCGCTGGAGGCGCTGACCGAGCTGCGCCGGGTGCTGGGCGTGCTGCGCTCCGAGCAGGCCGAACCGGGGGATCCCGCCGGCCACGCCCCGCAGCCCACCCTCGACCGGCTCGACGCGCTGGTGGAGAACACCCGGGCCGCCGGCCGCGAGGTCATCACCGAGATCAACGGCGAGCGGCGGCCGCTGCCGCCCGGCGTGGAGCTGTCGGCGTACCGGATCGTGCAGGAGGCGCTGAGCAACGTCCTGCGGCACGCGCCCGGCGCGCGAGCCACGGTCCGTCTCACGTATCAGCCGGACGGGCTGGAGGTGGAGGTCGTCAACGGCCGGCCGACCGGGCCCGCACCGCCCTCGACGGGAGCCGGGCACGGACTGCTCGGCATGCGGGAGCGGGTCGCGATGCTCGGTGGCACCATGACGGCGCACCCGTGGCACTGGGACGGCTTCAAGGTGACCGCGTTCCTTCCGGACACGCCGCCCGCCGACGCCCCGGGCACCACTCGTTCCACCGGCACCACCACCGATCCCCCGGGAGGGACCCCATGACGAGCAGCGCCGGCCGACCCATCCGGGTTCTCATCGTCGACGACCAGGCGATGGTCCGGCAGGGCTTCACCGTGCTGCTCGGCACCCAGCCCGACATAGAGGTCGTGGGCGAGGCGAAGGACGGAGAGGGCGGCGTCGCGAGGGCCGCCGAGACCGCCCCGGACGTCGTCCTCATGGACATCCGCATGCCCGGGATCGGCGGCATCGAGGCCACCGAGCGCATCACGACCGCGAACCCGGACGTCAAGGTGCTGGTGCTCACCACCTTCGACCTCGACGAGTACGTGTACGACGCGCTGCGCGCCGGAGCCTCCGGGTTCCTGCTGAAGGACGCGTCGTCGGAGCAGCTCGCCGAGGCGGTCCGGGTGATCGCGGCCGGTGACGCGCTGCTCGCCCCGGTCATCACCCGCAAGCTGATCGCCGAGTTCTCCCGGCTGGACGACCGGCCCCGCGCCCCGCTCAAGGAGCGGATCGGTGACCTGACCGAGCGGGAGACGGAGGTGCTCGCCCTGATCGCGCAGGGCCTGTCGAACGGGGAGATCTCCCGGCACCTGTTCGTCGCCGAGCAGACGGTGAAGACCCATGTGGGCCGGATCCTGGTGAAGCTGGGCCTGCGGGACCGGACGCAGGCGGCGGTGTTCGCCTACGAGTCGGGGCTGGTCCGGCCGTCGGGGTACTAGGCGCAGGCCCCGTAGTACCTGAGGGGGACTCCGGGGGACCCCTCTCCAAGGGGACGACCGCGACCCGGGGGCGCGCTTACCGTTCTGTACGTGACCGAGACGACTCACATGCAGACCACGCCGCCGGGGGACAGGGCGAAAGCGCGCAGCCCGGAGTACCGGGTGGCCGTGGATTCCCTGCGCGGGCTGCGGCAGGACCTCTTCCACAACGCGTTCGCCTACCGGCCGCTGCCGCGCAGACGCACGGACGGGCGGATCATCCGACGGCTGCCCGCCCGCCTGAGGGAGTACGCGACCTGGACACCGCACGCCCTGATAGCCATGGCGGCCCTGATCACCCTGCTCCTCTCCAGCGTCGACACCGACGGCGAGGTGCTGCTGATCGCTCCGCTGACCGTGCTCCCTGTCCTGCTGACCATGATCCGGCCGGTCGGAGCATTCTGGGCGTCCATGGCATCCACTCCCTTGGCCGCCGTGCTCGGCAGCAACTGGGGCGAGTGGCCCTGGGCGGCAGGCAGTTTCGCCTGCCACCTGACGGTGCTGACGGTCGTGGCCATGCGTACCAGGCCGCGTACGGCCGGGTGGATGTGGGCGCTGACGGCGCTGTACGCGCTCATCGCGGACACCGGCATCGGCCCGACCTACGTGTACGGCACCAACTCCGGTCCGATGCTGGTGTTCTCGGCCATGATCCTGCTCTGCGTCACCGTCTGGCACATCCGCCGCCACGCGGAGCAGGAGGTCACCGCGCAGCAGACGGTCACCGCGCACGAGCGCTCCCGCCGCACGCTGCTGGAGGAGCGCACGACGATCGCGCGCGAGCTGCACGACGTGGTCGCCCACCACATGTCGGTGGTCGCCATCCAGGCGGAGGCCGCACCCTACCGGGTGGAGAACCCGCCGCCGGAGCTTGAGAAGGCCTTCGCCACGATCCGGGAGAACGCGGTGGCGGCCCTGACCGAGCTGCGCCGTGTCCTGGGCGTCGTCCGCGCCGAGGACTACGAGGCCCCGGACGCCCCGCAGCCCACGCTCGCCGACCTGGAGGGGCTGCTGGCCAATGTGCGGGAGGCCGGTTCGGGGGTCGAGAAGGTGGTGACCGGCGCGGTGCGCGAGCTGCCGCAGGGCGTGGAACTGTCGGCGTACCGGATCGTGCAGGAGGCCCTCAGCAACACCCTGCGGCACGCGCCGGGTGCGAGCGCCCGCGTCGAGATCGGGTACGTGCTCGGCGGCCTGGGCCTGCGCATAGTCAACGGGCCGCCGCCGAACCCGAGCCTGATCAAGCCCTCGCCGGGCGCCGGACACGGCATCACGGGCATGCGGGAGCGCGTGACGATGCTGAGCGGTGAGATGACGGCGGGCCCGACGGACGACGGAGGTTACGAGGTGACGGTGTTCCTGCCGGTCGCCCTGCCGGACGAGGACGACGCATGACCATTCGCGTGCTGATCGCGGACGATCAGATGATGGTGCGCGAGGGCTTCTCGGTCCTGTTGAACGCGATGCCGGACATCGAGGTCGTCGGCGAGGCGGTGAACGGCCGGGAGGCCGTAGCGAAGGTCCGCGAACTCGCCCCGGACGTCGTGCTGATGGACATCCGCATGCCCGAGCTGAACGGCATCGAGGCGACCCGCGAGATCGTCGCCGCCGACGGCACGGCGAAGGTTCTGGTGCTCACCACCTTCGACCTCGACGAGTACGTCTACCAGGCGCTGCGCGCGGGGGCCTCCGGGTTCCTCCTCAAGGACGCCTCGGCCCGCCAGCTCGCCGACGGGGTGCGGATCGTGGCCTCCGGTGAGGCTCTCCTGGCCCCCTCGGTGACCAGGCGCCTGATCACCGAGTTCTCCAAGCTCTCCGAGACCCCGCGCCTGATGCCCTCCGCGCAGGCGGCGTACGGCGACCTCACCGACCGGGAGACGGAGGTGCTGGTCCTCATCGCGCAGGGCCTGTCGAACGGGGAGATCGCCGAGCGGCTGGTGGTCGCCGAGTCGACGATCAAGACGCACGTCAGCCGGATCCTGGTGAAGCTGGGGCTCAGGGACCGGACGCAGGCGGCGGTGTTCGCGTACGAGGCGCGGCTGGTGACGCCCGGCTAGCCGGGGGGGGGCGTCGCCCCGCAGGCCCGTGGGCCCGGGGGCGACGGACAAGGCCGGATCAGTCCAGCTGCATCGGCGTGCAGTCGCTCACGTACGACTTGGAAACCCAGCCGGTGGTGCCCTTGGCCAGCCCGCTCTTGGACTTCTGGCCCAGCTTCAGCTTGATCCAGGAGCCCTTGGTGCCGACCTTCTTGCCCCAGTCGTTCTTGTGGAGGAGGCCCTTGGACTTGTAGCCGGTGCCGGGGCCCGTGCGGAAGTTCACGCCACTGCCCTTGTAGACGTAGTAGTAGACGCGCGGCTTGCAGGGCATCTCGGCGGCGGTGGCGGCCGGGGCGGTGGTCGCGGCCGCGCCGGCGGTCAGCGACAGGGCCAGCACGGCCGAGGCGGCCAGACGGGCGGGGACGCGGGTGCGGAGCTTGGCTCGCTGCTGTGTCATGAAGTTTTTCCCTCGCGTAAGGCTTGTGCCGCTCAGGCGGCACGCCCAGCTTAACGATCTTGATTGCTCGGCCGGTCCGCCGGTCCAGCCCGAACCCCCCTGGTCAGGGACGGGGGTGGGGAGCTAGCGTCCGTCCATGGCAGCTGCTCTGGACCTCGCGTTCGACCCGTGGGACCCGGCGTTCCTCGCCGACCCCTACCCCGCCTACGCCGAGCTGCGTGCGCGGGGCCGGGTGCACTACTACGAGCCCACGAACCAGTGGCTCGTCCCGCACCACGCGGACGTCTCGGCGCTGCTGCGGGACCGGCGCCTGGGCCGGACGTACCAGCACCGGTTCACGCACGAGGAGTTCGGCCGCACCGCGCCCCAGCCGGAGCAGGAGCCGTTCCACACGCTGAACGACCACGGGATGCTCGACCTGGAGCCGCCGGACCACACCCGGATCCGGCGCCTGGTGTCGAAGGCGTTCACGCCGCGCACGGTGGAGCGGCTGAAGCCGTACGTGCGGGGCCTGGCGGACGAGCTCGCCTCGGCCCTGGCCGAAGCGGGCGGCGGGGACCTGCTGAAGGACGTCGCCGAGCCCCTCCCGGTGGCGGTGATCGCGGAGATGCTCGGCATCCCCGAGTCCGACCGGGCCCCGCTGCGGCCCTGGTCGGCGGACATCTGCGGGATGTACGAGCTGAACCCCTCGCAGGAGACGGCGGCGAAGGCGGTCAGGGCCTCGGTGGAGTTCTCCGACTACCTGCGCGACCTGATCGCGGCCCGCCGCAAGGAGCCCGGCGATGACCTCATCTCGGGCCTCATCGCGGCCCATGACGAGGGCGACCGCCTCACCGAGCAGGAGATGATCTCGACGGCGGTCCTCCTGCTCAACGCCGGCCACGAGGCCACGGTGAACGCCACGGTCAACGGCTGGTACGCCCTGTTCCGCAACCCGGCCCAGCTGGAGCTGCTGCGCGCGGACCACACGCTCATCCCCTCCGCCGTCGAGGAACTGATGCGCTACGACACCCCGCTCCAGCTCTTCGAGCGCTGGGTCCTGGACGAGATCGAACTCGCCGGCACGACGATCCCCCGCGGCGCGGAGGTCGCCCTGCTCTTCGGCTCCGCCAACCACGACCCGGAGGTCTTCACCGACCCGGGCCGACTCGACCTCGGCCGTGAGGACAACCCCCACATCTCCTTCAGCGCCGGCATCCACTACTGCATCGGCGCACCCCTGGCCCGCATCGAACTGGCGGCGTCGATGGGGGCGCTGCTGGAGAGGGCGCCGACGCTGCGCCTGGCCGCCGAGCCCGTCCGTAAGCCGAACTTCGTGATCAGGGGGCTGGAGGGGCTGGCCGTCGAGGTGGGGTGATCAGCCGTTCCTGATCACCCGCTCAGGTGGTCATGTCCCGCCTCCGCAACCCCGCCAGCCCTGCCGCCACCAGCACCACCGCCAGTCCGGTCAGCACCACGACCGGCCCCCATTCCATGGACCCTCCCGGCAGCTTGGGCAGGTGCCCGAACGGCGAGATGTCCAGCACCGCCTGCGGTACGTCCAGGGCGGGGCCGACCCAGCCGATCAGCAGGACCGCTCCGGCCACGGCCCATGCCGCCGCAGCTCCCCGGGGCAGTACGCCGTGCAGCAGCACCGCCACCCCGCCGATCACCCAGACCGCCGGCAGCTGCACCAGGCACGCGCCCAGGATCGGGCCGGCCTCCTTGCCGTAGCCGGCGGCCAGGCCGAGGCCGGCCAGCAGCATGATCAGGGCGGCCCCGCCGAAGGCGATCACCAGATGCCCGGCGGCCCAGCGCAGGCGGCCCACCGCGTTCGCCAGCACCGGTTCCGCCCGGCCGGAGGTCTCCTCGCCGTGCAGACGGAGCACCGACGCGACGATGTACAGCGCCGCGACCAGGCCGAGCATGCCGGTCATCGAGGCGAGGAACGTGTCCGTCAGCCCGGACCGGCCGCCCATCCGCTCGAAGATCCGCCGGGCGTTCTCGTTGTCGCCGACCAGGTCGGCCGCGCCCTCGGTCATGCCGCCGTAGACGACCCCGGCGAGGAGGAAACCGATGCTCCAGCCCAGCACGCCGCCCCGCTGCAACCGCCAGGCCAGCGCTTCCGCGCTGCCCAGGCGGCCGGACGCGGGGCCCGGCCGGGTGGGCAGGAAGCTCATGCCGATGTCCCGGCGGCCGGCCAGCCCGTACGCGACCGCGCCCTGGAGCAGGACCGCCCCGGCGAGCAGCGCCAGCACCCACCAGCGCTCGCCTGCGTACGGCCGCAGGTTCTCCAGCCAGCCCAGCGGCGACACCCACGTCAGCACCGACGAACCGTCGTCCGTCGCCGCGTCGCCCGCCGCGCGCAGCACGAACACGGCGCCCAGCACCGCCGCCGTCAGACCGCGGGCCAGCCGGGCGCTCTCCGTGAGCTGGGCGACGATCGCCGCCATCGTGGCGAAGACCATCCCCACCCCGGCGATGCCGAGGCCCAGGGCCAGTGCCCCGGCAGCACCGTGTCCGGCCAGCCCGGCGGTCAGCAGCAGCGCCAGGACCGCGTTCGCGACCGCCGCCGCCAGCAGGGCCGCCGTGAGGGAGGCCCGGCGGCCCACCGTCCCGGACGCGACCAGCTCCTGACGGCCGCTCTCCTCCTCGTCGCGGGTGTGCCGCACGACGACCAGCAGGCTCATCACGGCGGCCAGGGCGCCCGCGTAGACGCCGACCCGCCAGGCCGTCAGCGCGCCCAGTGAGTCGTCGAAGACCGGGCCGACCATCGCGCGCAGCGAGGAGTTGGTCCCCATCTGCCGGATCAGGTCGGCACGTTCGGCCGGGGTGCCGTACAGGCCCTCCAGCGTGCCCGGCATCGAGAGGACCATCAGCGCGTTCACCGCGATCCACACCGGGATCACCAGCCGGTCCCGGCGCAGCGCGAACCGCAACAAGGTCCTGGTACCCGCCAGTTGACGTGAGCTGCCGGGCCTCACCGCGAAGGCCGTCATCGGACCGCCGCCTCCGCCTCGTCCTGGTAGTGCCGCAGGAACAGTTCCTCCAGCGTCGGCGGCGTCGACGTCAGCGACCGTACGCCCGACTCGCTCAGGGACCGCAGGACGGCGTCCAGCCCGTCGGTGTCGACCTGGAGCCGGACCCGGCTTCCCCGTACGTCGAGGTCGTGGACGCCCGGCAGGTTCGCCAGCCCGTCGGGCGGGCCCGCGAGTTCGGCGACGACACTGGTGCGGGTCAGGTGGCGCAGGTCGGCGAGCGAACCCGACTCGACGGTGCGGCCGTTGCGGATGATGCTCACCCGGTCGCACAGCTCCTCGACCTCGCTCAGGATGTGGGAGGAGAGCAGGACGGTCCGGCCCCGGTCGCGCTCCTCCTCGACGCAGCGCTGGAAGACCTCCTCCATCAGCGGGTCCAGGCCCGAGGTCGGCTCGTCCAGGATCAGCAGGTCGACGTCCGAGGCGAACGCGGCGACCAGGGCGACCTTCTGCCGGTTGCCCTTGGAGTAGGTGCGGCCCTTCTTGGTGGGGTCGAGTTCGAACCGCTCGATCAGCTCCGCGCGGCGCCGGGAGTCCAGCCCTCCGCGCAGCCTGCCGTACAGGTCGATGACCTCGCCGCCGGAGAGGTTGCGCCACAGCGTCACGTCCCCGGGGACGTAGGCGATCCGGCGGTGCGCCTCCACCGCGTCCGTCCAGGGGTCGTGGCCCAGCACCTGCGCGGCGCCCGAGTCGGCACGCAGCAGCCCGAGCAGGATCCGGATGGTGGTGGACTTCCCGGCGCCGTTGGGGCCGAGGAAGCCGTGGACCTCGCCGGAGGCGACCTCCAGATCGAGCCCGTCGAGTGCGTGCGTCCGCCCGAAGGACTTGTGCAGCCCGGAGACGGTGATGGCCTTCGTCATGCTTCAGAACGTACGCTTCCTTCAGAAATTTGTGAAGTTAATGAAGCGTATGAATCATGGATACGATGGGCGCATGACGCAATCAGCCGGGAACGCGCGGGACGCGGAGGCCGTGTCGAGGTTCGTGGAGTCCTTCGCGGCGCAGCTCGTCGAGGCGGGACTGCCGCGGATGCCCGCCCGGGTCTTCGCCGCGCTGCTCTCCTCGGACGAGGGTGCGATGACCTCCGCGGACCTGGGCGAGCAGCTGCGGATCAGTCCCGCGGCGGTGTCCGGGGCCGTGCGGTATCTGGCGCAGCAGCACATGGTCTCGCGCGAACGGGAGCCGGGTTCGCGCCGGGAGCGCTACCGGGTGCACGGCAACCAGTGGTACGAGGCCCTGACCAACCGGGAGGCGGTCATCCAGCGCTGGGAAGGCGCCCTGCGTGACGGCGTCACCAGCCTCGGCGCCGACACCCCGGCCGGCCGCCGGATGGCCGAGACGCTGGCGTTCTTCGAGTTCGTGGAGGCCGAGATCGTGGCGATGATGGAACGGTGGCGGGTGCACCGGGAGAAGACGTTCGGGGCCGAGTGAGTACCTCCCGGAAACCGATCACGGATGCGTGAGCAGTTGACTACGCTGAGTGGCGTCTGGTCCGGGTCGAAGGGGAGGGCGCATCATGACACTCATGGCAGAGCGACCGGTGATGAGCGGCACCAGGCCCCGCAGTGACTTCGAGGAGCTTCTGGACCTCCTCGACGAGCTGAACGTGCCCGACGGCTACAAGGCCGAGATCGTCAGGGGGAGCATCGTCGTGTCGCCGTGGTCCAAGGGGTACTACCTCGACGTCATGGAACTGGTCTGTGACCAGCTGCGGCCCCATCTGCCCGAAGGGCACCGAATCAGCTGCGCGCCGTTTCTGTATGCGTTTCCCGGGTCCGAATCCGCGTACGGACCCGACATCCACGCAGCTCACCGTCGGGCGTACCGGACCACGAGCAACCGGCTTGACCACGAAGCCCTGTCCTTCGTCGCCGAGCTCACCTCCCCCTCCACCCGGACCGACGACCTGACCGACAAGGCCGATGTCTACGGCAAGGCGGGCGTCCCCGTCTATCTGATTCTCGACATGCAGGAGCAGCAGGCCGTCGTCCACGGGTCGCCCTCGGCCAAGGGGTACCAGCTGCGCCTCACCAAGCCCTTCGGCGAGAAGCTCGCCATCCCGGACCCGTTCGGCTGCACACTCGACACCGCCGGTTTCACGGCCCCCGAGCAGGAGGAAGCCGAGGGCTGACTCACGGCGCCGCCGGCACCGTCAGCCCCCACGCCCCTTCCCGCACCACCCACGTCCGTGTCCGTACGGGCCCCGACACGACCGTGTCCGCGCGGTACCGGAAATGCGCCCCCGAGACGGTCACCGACCGGCCCTCCGCGAGCAGGGGCGAGGCCTCGGCGCCCACCGACACCGGGCGGACCTCCACCGCCGCCAGACCGGAGGCCGAGGGCGACACCGACACCGCCTCGACCGGCTGGTGCAGGTCGACGAGGGTCTCGCCGTCGACCTCGACCCGCAGCCGGGACGGCCCGGGCTCGGGCGCGGAGGCGAGCCGGGACGGCCGGGCGGCCGGGACCAGGGTGCGTACCAGGGACTGGCAGGTCCGCAGCCAGGGGCGGCCCGGCACGGTCTCGGGGTCCGGCGCCTCAGGGCCGGCCGTCACCGGAGGTATCCGCAGCGCGCCGAGCACCACCCCGTCGCTGTCGTCGACCAGCAGGTCCATCCGCCGCTCGACCCCGTCGAGCACCGCCCGCGCCGCCGCCACCGTCCCCGTCGGCACCCCCAGCGACCGGGCGAGGGACAGCGCGCCCCCGACCGGCACCACCGACAGCGCACACCCGGCCAGCTCCCGATGCCGGTGCAGCAGGGACACCGCGCGGATCAGGGCCCGGTCGTCGCCGACCAGGACCGGGCGCCGCGAGCCCCGCCGGGCCAGCGCCCGGGCGAACTCCTCCGGCCCGTCCGGCAGGCACAGTTTCACGGCCGCACCCGCTCCGAGCACGTCTTTCGCGATCCGGACGGACTCGCCGTCCGACCGACGGGCGACCGGGTCGATGACCACCAGCAGCTGCTCGGACGTCGCGGAAGTCGCCACCTCGGCCATGCCTCGCTTCCTCGGGTAGCATCTTTGTGCAAGAGCCCCTTGCGCTATTGCGCCAGGGGCTTCGTCTATTCCGGGGCATCCGGTCCGACGGTTGGCGGCCAACGGCGGTCGCGGTGCACGCGGTTTCCGAACCTCCGCGTTCGCCCTCGACCATGGACATGCCCCGCCCGGAAGGGGTGTACGCGCGTGCCCGCACTTGTGCTGCTCGGTGCTCAGTGGGGTGACGAAGGCAAGGGAAAGGCCACCGACCTGCTCGGTGGCTCGGTGGACTATGTAGTGCGCTACCAGGGCGGCAACAACGCCGGCCACACCGTGGTCGTGGGCGACCAGAAGTACGCCCTCCACCTGCTCCCTTCCGGAATCCTGTCTCCCGGCTGCACGCCGGTCATCGGTAACGGTGTCGTCGTCGACCCGTCGGTCCTGCTCTCCGAGCTGAGCGGTCTGAACGAGCGTGGTGTCGACACCTCCAAGCTCCTCCTCAGCGGAAACGCGCACATCATCACGCCGTACAACGTCACGGTGGACAAGGTGACGGAGCGTTTCCTCGGCAAGCGGAAGATCGGCACGACCGGGCGCGGCATCGGCCCGACCTACGCCGACAAGATCAACCGCGTCGGTATCCGCGTGCAGGACCTGTACGACGAGTCGATCCTCACGCAGAAGGTCGAGGCGGCCCTCGACGTCAAGAACCAGATCCTCACCAAGCTCTACAACCGGCGCGCGATCGCCGTCGACCAGGTCGTCGAGGAGCTGCTCGGCTACGCGGACAAGCTCGCGCCGTACGTCGCCGACACCGTCCTGGTCCTCAACCAGGCGCTGGAGGAGGACAAGGTCGTGCTGTTCGAGGGCGGTCAGGGCACGCTCCTCGACATCGACCACGGCACGTACCCCTTCGTCACCTCGTCCAACCCGACCGCGGGCGGCGCCTGCACGGGCGCGGGCGTGGGCCCGACGAAGATCAGCCGCGTCATCGGCATCCTCAAGGCCTACACCACCCGTGTCGGCGCGGGCCCGTTCCCGACGGAGCTGTTCGACGAGGACGGCGAGGCGCTGCGCCGGATCGGCGGCGAGCGCGGTGTCACCACCGGCCGTGACCGCCGCTGCGGCTGGTTCGACGCGGTGATCGCCCGCTACGCGACCCGGGTGAACGGCCTGACCGACTTCTTCCTCACCAAGCTCGACGTCCTCACCGGCTGGGAGCAGATCCCGGTGTGCGTGGCGTACGAGATCGACGGCAGGCGCGTCGAGGAGCTCCCCTACTCCCAGACCGACTTCCACCACGCGAAGCCGGTCTACGAGATGCTGCCGGGCTGGAGCGAGGACATCAGCAAGGCCAAGTCCTTCGCCGACCTGCCGAAGAACGCCCAGAGCTACGTCAAGGCGCTGGAGGAGATGTCCGGCGCCCCGATCTCCGCGATCGGCGTGGGCCCGGGCCGGGACGAGACGATCGAGATCAACTCGTTCCTGTAGCCGGACCGAGCGGCGAACACCCCGCGTCCCGGTGACCCTCGTGGTCGCCGGGACGTTCCGCTGTCTGCTCCCGTTGGAGCAATCAAAGGGCCTATCGGACAAATCGGGCCATACGCTGAGCTTGCGAATCGCAGCAGTCACCACCACGACGAGACAGAGGAAGTGAGTGCCATGCGCGTGATGGTCAAGGCGACGCTGGACACGGAAAAGGGCAACGAGGCGATCCTGGGCGGCAAGATGCCGCAGATCATCCAGGGGGCCATGGAGAAGCTCAGGCCGGAGGCGGCCTACTTCGGCCCCGCGGGCGGTCGCAGGACCTGTTTCATGGTCTTCGACATGCAGGACAGCTCCCAGCTCCCGCCCATGCTCGAACCGTTCTTCAACGATCTCAACGCCGAGATCGAGGTCTTCCCGGTCATGAACGGCGACGACCTGCAGAAGGGCCTCTCCCAGATGCGCTGACCTCAGCTGAAGACGATCATCGACCCCTGGGCCAGACTCCGCGTCACGGCCGCGTGCAGACCGAGCCAGACGTGGCGTTCCCTGGCGAAGGGGCTGGGATCGTACGGGGCCGGGACGGCGGGTTCCTCCAACTCCGTGGGCACGAGCGGCGGCTGGGGCGCGGCCGGCGGGTTGGACGGGTCGATGCCGATGGCCGGGGCGACCAGCTCCAGCTCCCGCAGCAGGGCGTGGGAGGAGCCCAGCGGACCGCCGCCCGCGAGGAGATCGTCGTCGGCGAGCGGGCTGGGGAAGTCGACGGGGACGTAGGCGCCCGCGTGGTCGTAGTGCCAGACGAGGTGCGACTGCTGGGCGGTCGACTCGAACATCTCCAGCAACTGCTCGTAGTCGCCGCCGAGTTCGTCCACGGGCGTCACCGGCAGGCCGCACACCTGGAGCAGGTAGGCGCGGCGCAGGAAGTGGAGCGCGTCGTAGTCGAAGCCCGCGACCGGGGCGACGTCGCCCGACAGTCCCGGCATGTACTGGTACACCGGCACCGGCGGCAGCCCGGCCTCGGCGAGCACCTTGTTGTATTGCGCGAGTTCCTCGGCGAACGGGTTGTCCGGCGTGTGGCACAAGACGTCGACGAGCGGTACCAGCCACAGGTCACAGGCCAAAGAAGGCTCCTCGCTCAGCTCGGTGGTCGGGTGGCGCGGTGGTCAGGGAAGGGTATCGGTGCGGCGCGGAAGCGGCTCCCGCCGTGCATGTCCCATACCCATACGGACAGATGCGACGCAGGTCATCCTGAGGCGAGGCGCTCGATCAGGGCGATGGAGTGGGCGTTGTAGCCGGCGATGATCGACCGGGCGGTGTCGGTGTCGCGGGAACCCAGGGCGTCGACCAGCTCGGTGTGGCCGGCCCACAGCTCGCCCCGCAGGTCGGTGAGCCGGCGCAGATGCTGCACCGCGCAGACCCAGGTCTGCACGCGCAGCCGGTGCAGAAAGTCGGCGAGGTAGGGGTTGCCGAAGAGGGCGGCGAGCTCGCGCCAGAAGCGCAGGTCGTAGCCGATGAGCACGGTGAGGTCACCGGCCGCGGCGGCGCGCTGCGCCTCCTCGCCGCGGCGCCGGACCCCGGCGAGCACGGCGGCGACCCGGGGATCGCCCGGCTGCACGGAGGGGTGCTGCCCGGCGGTGAGGGCGTGGAACATCCCCTCGATGACCAGGTCGCGGGCCTCGATCATGCCGCGGAAGTCCTCGGCCGAGTACTCGTGGACGCGGAAGCCGCGGTGCTGGTCGGCGTCGAGGAGCCCCTGCGCGGAGAGGTCGACCAGCGCCTCCCGGACCGGCGTGGCGGACACCCCGTACTGCTCGGCGATCTCCTTGACCGTGAACTCCTTCCCCGGCTGGAGCCGCCCCGCCAGCACCTCGTCACGAAGCGCGTCGGCGATCTGCTGCCGCAGGGTGCTGCGTGTCACGGCGCCGTTGCCGGAGCTGCGGGGCATGGTCAGGGCGTCTCCCTCGTCGCGTTCGGGTGGCGTGCACGTATATGTCTACGGGCACGCCACCTTACGCGTTCGAACGAGGGGGAAGGTGGTCGGCTACTGACGGGTTGTGGTCGGCTGCCGGCGGGATGACGGCTGTCTACTCGGTGTACTCGTCAGCCACCGAGAGCGCCGCGTCCAGGGCCGCGAGACCCTCCTTCAGCTCGGCCTCGGTGATGGTGCAGGGCGGAACCACGTGCGTCCGGTTCATGTTCACGAACGGCCACAGTCCGCTGCCCTTCGCGGCGGCGGCGAAGGCGGCCATCGGCGCGTTCGCCTCCCCGGCCGCGTTGTAGGGCACGAGCGGCTCCCGCGTCTGACGGTTCCGGACCAGCTCCAGCGCCCAGAACATGCCGACACCGCGCACCTCGCCCACGCTGGGGTGCCGCGCGGCCAGCTCCCGCAGCTCCGGACCGACGACGGAGGCGCCCAGCCGGGCCGCGTTCTCGACGACGCCCTCCTCCGCCATGACGTCGATCGTCGCGACGGCGGCGGCACACGCCAGCGGATGCCCGGAGTAGGTCAGACCACCGGGGTACGGCCGCTTCCCGAAGGTCTCCGCGATCGCGCCGGAGATCGCGACACCGCCCAGCGGCACGTACCCGCTGTTCACGCCCTTGGCGAAGGTCAGCAGGTCGGGCGTGACGTCGAACAGGTCCGCAGCGAACCACTCACCGGTCCGCCCGAACCCGGCCATGACCTCGTCCAGGACGAAGACGATCCCGTACTTGTCGCACAGCTCCCGCACCCCGGCGAGGTAGCCGGGCGGCGGGACCATGATCCCGGCCGTCCCCGGGATCGTCTCCAGGATGATCGCCGCTATGGTCGAGGGCCCCTCGAAGGCGATCGTCGTCTCCAGGTGCTCCAGCGCCCGCGCGCACTCCTGCTCCTCGGTCTCGGCGTAGAAGCGGGAGCGGTAGAGGTAGGGCGCCCAGAAGTGCACCACCCCGGCCGTGCCGCTGTCGGAGGCCCAGCGGCGCGGGTCGCCGGTGATGTTCACGGCCTGCTGCGTACCGCCGTGGTACGAGCGGTAGGCCGAGAGCACCTTCGGGCGGCCCGTGTGCAGCCGGGCCATCCGGATCGCGTGCTCGACGGCGTCGGCGCCGCCGTTGGTGAAGAAGATCTTGTCCAGGTCGCCCGGCGTCCGCTCGGCGATCAGCCGGGCCGCCTCCGACCGGGCCTCGATCGCGAACGCGGGGGCGAACGTCGTCATCCTCGCCGCCTGCTCCTGGATCGCGGCGACGACCTTGGGGTGCTGGTAGCCGACGTTCGTGTAGACGAGTCCGCTGGAGAAGTCGAGGTAGCGCCGGCCGTCGTAGTCCCAGAAGTACGCCCCTTCCGCCCCGGCGACGGCGAGCGGGTCGATGAGGTCCTGAGCGGACCAGGAGTGGAACACATGGTCACGGTCGGCGGCCTTGACGGCGGCACCGGCTTCGGGGTTCGGCTGAGGGGTCATGCGGGCGAGCGTAGGTGCGGGGGAGAGGGCGGTGATATCGGCGGCCTGTCTGCCGTCGGCGGCATTCCGCGACAGGTTGTCCAGACGGGGCGCAAGCGTTGACAGAGTTCTGTCGGACGTTGCTTGACAGCGTGCTGTCTAAATGTCAGGATGCTGTCATAACCCTTCGGGGGTCGAGCTTCGGGTTTCAGGAGGAGCCATGAACGCCATCGCAGACCGCAAGCCCGTCCATCTCGCCGTCTACGACACCCTCGCCGACTGGGAGACGGGCCACGCCACGGCCCATCTCGCCCGCGCCGGATTCCGGATCCGGACCGTCGGCCCGTCCACGGCCCCGGTCACCAGCATCGGCGGACTGCGCATCCAGCCCGACACGGCCCTGGACGACGTACGGCCCGAGGACAGCTCCCTGCTGATCCTCCCGGGCGCCGACCTCTGGGACACGTCCGACGACCTGGCACCCTTCGCCCGCAAGGCCCGGGCGTTCCTCGACGCGGGCGTGCCGGTCGCCGCGATCTGCGGGGCCACCGCCGGGCTCGCCCGCGAGGGCCTGCTCGACCACCGCGACCACACCAGCGCGGTCTCCTTCTACCTGGCCGCGACCGGCTACGCGGGCGGCGAGCGCTACGTCGAGACCGACGCCGTCACCGACGGAAACCTCGTCACCGCGGGCCCGACCGAGCCTGTCGCGTTCGCCCGGGAGATCTTCCGGCTGCTCGGGGTGTACGAGGGCGAGGTGCTCGACGCCTGGTACCGGCTGTTCCACGACTCCGACGCGGCGGCGTACGCCGTGCTGGAGAAGGCCGGGGCGGCATGAGCCGGGAGCGTCAGGACCTGCTCAGCCGCAGCGCCCTCGGGGTGTTCCGGCTCAACGGCCAGTTCCTCGCCGTGGCGGAGGAACTGGCCCGGCCCGCCGGGCTGACCGCCGCCTGGTGGCAGGTGCTCGGTGCGGTCCTGGGGGAGCCGCTGCCCGTCTCCGGCATCGCCCGCGCCATGGGCATCACGCGGCAGAGCGTGCAGCGCATCGCCGATCTGCTGGTGGACCGCGGGCTCGCCGAGTACCGGCCGAACCCCGCGCACCGCCGCGCCAAGCTCCTCGCACCGACCGGGCAGGGGCGTGCGGCGATCGCCCGCATCAATCCCGGGCACGCGGCCTTCGCCGACCGGCTGGCGGAGGCGTTCGGGGAGGCGGAGCTGGCGGAGGCGGTGCAGGTGCTGGAACGGCTGTCGAAGGTGCTCGACGAGGTGGGACCGCCTGTTACGGAACCGTAGACATCGTTCGGGCCTGCCTCGCCCGGGCCTCGCACTATTCTCGATCTGTTGCTCACGTGTGGGGGGAAGGCGGCTGAGCGATGGAGAAGCTGGGGCCCGGGGACCCTCCGGGCATCGGTGCCTACCGGCTGCTGGCGCGGCTCGGTGCGGGGGGCATGGGGCACGTGTATCTGGCCCGCTCGGAGCGGGGCCGTACGGTCGCCGTGAAGCTCGTGCGCGAGGAACTGGCCGCGCAGGAGGAGTTCCGCGAGCGCTTCCGGCAGGAGGTGCGGGCCGCGCGGCGGGTCGGCGGGTACTGGACCGCGCCGGTGCTGGACGCGGACACCGAGGCCGCCGTGCCGTGGGTCGCCACCGGGTACGTCGCCGGGCCGAGCCTCCAGCAGGTCGTCGGGTACGACCACGGGGCCCTGCCCGAGCGGACGGTCCGCATCCTCGCGGCCGGGCTCGCCCACGCGCTCAAGGACATCCACGCGGCCGGCATCGTCCACCGCGACCTCAAGCCGTCCAACGTCCTGGTCACCATCGACGGCCCGCGCGTCATCGACTTCGGTATCGCCCGGGCTCTGCAGACCGTGACGGACGGTGGGCTCACCCGCACCGGCGCGCTCGTCGGATCGCCCGGTTTCATGGCGCCCGAGCAGGTGCGCGGCGACCGCATCACCCCGGCGTGCGACGTCTTCTGCCTCGGCTCCGTCCTCGCCTACGCCGCCACCGGCGCCCTGCCCTTCGGCACCGCCAACAGCGGCGTGCACGCCCTGATGTTCCGCATCGCCCAGGAGGAACCGGACCTGGAGGGCGTCCCCGAGGGCATCGCCGACCTGGTCCGCGACTGCCTGCGCAAGGACCCGGCCACCCGCCCGTCCCTCGACCGCGTCCTGGAACGCACCGGCGCGGACGACACCGTCTCCGACGGCCGCGCCCTCGACCCCTGGCTCCCGAGCGGCCTGGTCGCCCAACTCGGGCGGCACGCGGTGCGGTTGCTGGACGCGGAGCATCCGGAGGGGGCCGGCTCCGCTGAGGGAGCGGGCGCTGCCGAGCCGCCTGCCGAGCAGCGGGGTTCCGGCCCCGACGAGAACCCCGGCCCCGGCCCCACCCCCGAACACGCCCCCGCCGCCGACGAGTCGTCGCGCCCCGCGCTGCCCCCGGCCCCCGCGACGGCGCCCGCCGCGGCCCCCGGGCCGCCCCCGCCCGGCCTGCCGGGCGAGGGTCCGCCGGTGAACCATCTGCCCACCATGGTCGCCGGTCAGAGCGCGCCCCCGCCGCCCCAACTCCCGGGCACGGGCGCCCCGTCCCACCCGCAGCCGCAGCCGCAGATGCAGACGCCCCCGCCCCCGTACCCGGCGTACGGCTACCCCCAGCAGCACCCCCAGCCCGGCGCCCCCGGCACCCCGGGCGCCGCCCCGCCGTACCACCCGGCCTACGGCGGCCTCGGCTCCACCCCGCCCTACGGCCCGCCGCCGTACGGCACGACTCCGCCCTACGGCCCCACCCCGCCCTACGGTCCGCCGCAGGAGCCGGGGCGCGGAAACGGCCGTTCCACCGCGCTGCTCGTCGTGATCGCCCTGGTCGTCGCGCTGGCCGCGGGAGGCTCGGTGTACGCGCTGATGCAGGGCGGCGCCGGCGGCCAGGCCGGGGGCGACCCCACCCCGACGCAGAGCACCGGCGCGCCCCCGACCACGCCGGGCCCGTCCCCGACGACCTCGGAACCGGACACCTCCGCCTCTCCGGCGGACGGTTCGATTCCGACGGCGTACCTGGGCACCTGGACCACGACCATCGACAACGCCGACGGCGGGCACAGCCGTTCGCTCACCATCCGGCAGGGCGAACCGGGCGACACGGTCCTGTCCCTCGTGGCCGACGGCCCGACCAAGGGCGGCGGCACCTACCACTGCGTGTTCGAGGGGCGGCTGACCACGGCACCCGGCGCCGACGGCGCGCTGGAGATCGGCCCGTCCACCGTGAAGGTCGGGCAGCCGCGCACCGCGTGCACCCCGGGCGCGGCCACCGAGGTCACCCTCCTGTCGGACGGCACGCTCCAGCGCGTCAACACGAGCAGCGGGGAGCGGCTGACGTACACGAGGCAGTGACCGACTCCCGGTGGCGGGGGAGCCGTTGAACGTCCGGCGAATTCAAGCCGACGAATCCCGGATACCCGCTCGTACAGCCGTACGGTGACCGGACGAGCGCATTCGTCCGGCAGCGGGGGCACCGACGATGGAGTGGCTGAGCGCGGAGAACCTGGTGGCCGTGGCGACGGCCGTCCTCGGCATCATCGCCTCGGGCGTCATGGTCTGGTACGAGCGCCGGGTGCCGCGCCGCAAACGCATCGGCTACCGCGTGCAGATGGACAACCCCATCGGCGACGACGTGCGCTCGGGCCGCGCCAACCGCCGCCTCGGCCTGTTCGACGAGGCGCCCGGCATGGCCGACGCGACCCTGGTCCTGCTGCGCATCGAGAACGACGGCTCGCAGGGCATCGACCGCGACGACTACACCGGTCCCGAACTCCACGGCCTGACCGCGGTGTTCGCGGGCCGCACCGTCCGCGGCGTCTCGGTCACCCAGCCGTCGGACACCGACCACCTCATGGACCACTTCACCGCGGCGGGCGGCTTCGCCTACGACGGCAACGCCCTGCGCATCCCGCGCGTCCCGCTCAACCGCGGCGACCACTTCAAGCTGCTCGTGCTGCTGGCCGGCGGCGACGTCGGCGACGAGATCCGGCTGGTCGGCGGTCTGCGCGACGGCGAGGTGCACCCCAACCGCAGCGCCACGCCGGACGACAAACCGCCGCTGTTCAGCCGGGCGGCGCGGCTGATCACCATCGCGCTCACGGCGAGCGTCGTCACCCTGGCGGCGATCGTCGTCGCCCAGGACGACACCCCGCCCCCGATCGGCTGCGCGGGCGGCAGGCTCACCCTCACCGGTTCGACCGCGTTCGCGCCCGTGCTGCGCGAGGTGGCCGGGAAGTACGAGCGGGACTGCGGCGGTGACCCGGTCATCGACGTGGACACGCACGGCTCGACGGCCGGGATACGGGAGCTGGCGGCGGCCGGCGCGCAGGGGTCGCGGGACGGGCAGGGCTCCCCGCCGGTGGTCGCCCTGTCGGACGGCCCCAAGCCGGCCGGCCTGCCCGAACTGCGCGAGAACCGGGTGGCGGTGTCGGTCTTCGCGCTCGTGGTCAACGACGACGTACGCCTGACGAACCTGTCCACGAACGACGTGCGGCGCCTCTACCGGGGCGAGATCCGCAACTGGCGGCAGCTCGGCGGCCCCGACCTGCCCGTGCACCTGGTCAGCCGGGACGCCAACTCCGGGACGAGACAGGTGTTCCAGCGCCGGGTGCTGGGGCGGGGCGAGATCGCCAACTCCTCCGTCGACTGCGTCCACAAGGACGACCCGACGGCGGCCGTCATCCGCTGCGAACTCGACTCGACGGACCAGGTGCTGGCCACGGTCGCCGACCTGCCGGGCGCCATCGGCTACAGCGAACTGAACCTGGCCGCCCGCGCCAAGGGCCTGCACTCCCTGCGCCTGGACGGCGACCCCGCCTCCGCCGACGCCATCGAACACGGCACGAGCGACTACCCCTACCGCGAGATCCAGTACGCCTACACCTACGGCCGCCCCCCGGCCGACTCCCTGGCGTCGAGCTTCCTCACCTACCTGGCCCGCGGCAACGGCCAGGACGTCATCCGCACGCACGGCCACCTGCCGTGCTGGACCCCCGAGGGCCTGACCCTGTGCGCGCAGGACTGAACGTCGATCTCCCGGTCACCTGGGCTCCGGAGGCCGCTGCCGAGGCATGTTCGGCCTCGCGCCCCCCGCCGGCGGCACGGAGAACCGCCCGTTGAAACCGCCCGCCTCGGCCCCGCGCCCACTCCCGGAGAACACCACCGCCTGCAAACCCACCGGCGCACCACCGCTCCGGAACTCCCCCACCCACTCCGCGGTCTCTCCGCGCACCAGCTCACTCACATCCTCGGAGAACCTCCGCAGCACCCCGAGGCACCGCTCCGCCGCCTCAGCCGCCGTCCCCTCCGCCGGGCCGAGAACCTCCCGCACGCACTCCGCCGCCCAGTCGAACTGAAGCGCCTGCAACCGCCGCTGCACGGCCTGCGCGGTGGCCACATCCCGCATCCACCCCGACGTCACCCCGAAGTACCGGTCGACGGCGACACACGCCACCCCCAGCAGCAGCGCCAGACACCCCCAGGGCGCGATCCCGCCCGCGAGCCCGGTCAGATCCAGCAGGGGCAGCGCGACCCCGGTGACGGCCCCCAGCGCGGCCCCACAGCGCAGCACCCGCGCGCACCGCCGCTTCCACACCCGGTCCAGGAGATACCAGGCCGCCGTCTGCAGCGCCCCGCGCTCCACCCACCGGTACAGCTCGTCCAGCCGGACCGCCGGCTCGCCCCAGTCCCCGAGCGGAAAGGCCCGCCCGGTCAGGTCGCCCGGCCGCAGCCGGGCCGCCCCCTCTCCCCGTCCGTCCTGAGGCGGCCCCTCGGGCTGCATCTCCGGCTGACCCACCCGGCACTCCCTACTGACCACGCTGCGTGACAAGCGACACACACGACGCGCATGCGCCGGACCCTTCCTACCCCCCAACGGGTGGCGAAGATGTAGCTTTCACCGCTTTTCCGCCCGGAAGTATTCCTTGATCGGTTATAGGGCGCGAGGCAAACTCACTCGAAAGAGTGCTGGGGCGACGGCAGGTCCGACCACGTAGGCTCGTGCCGAACGGGAAAACCCGTACCGAGCAAGGAGCTGATCGTGATCCCCGGTGGTGGCCAGCCCAACATGCAGCAGCTGCTCCAGCAGGCCCAGAAGATGCAACAGGACCTGGCACAGGCGCAGGAGGAACTGGCGCAGACGGAGGTCGACGGCCAGGCCGGCGGCGGACTCGTGACCGCGACCGTCACCGGCGCCGGCGAGCTGCGCAACCTGAAGATCGACCCGAAGGCGGTCGATCCGGAAGACACCGAGACCCTCGCCGACCTGGTCGTGGCGGCCGTGCAGGCGGCCAACGAGAACGCGCAGGCGCTCCAGCAGCAGAAGCTGGGCCCGCTGGCGCAGGGTCTGGGCGGCGGCGGCTTCCCGGGTCTGCCGTTCTGAGACGCGTACCGCCTTCCTCGGACAGGCGGCTGACAACTACGGTACGTACGGGAAGGCCGTACGGCGTGAACGACCTCGATGAGCCAGGAAAGGCAGTCCGTTGTACGAAGGCGTGGTCCAGGACCTGATCGACGAGCTGGGGCGGCTGCCCGGCGTCGGTCCGAAGAGCGCGCAGCGGATCGCCTTCCACATCCTGCAGGCCGAGCCCACGGACGTACGGCGGCTCGCCCAGGCCCTCATGGAGGTCAAGGCGAAGGTCCGCTTCTGCGCGACCTGCGGCAACGTCGCGCAGGAGGAGCTGTGCAACATCTGCCGCGACACGCGCCGCGACCCGGCGGTCATCTGCGTGGTCGAGGAGCCGAAGGACGTCGTGGCGATCGAGCGCACGCGTGAGTTCCGGGGCCGGTACCACGTCCTGGGCGGCGCGATCAGCCCGATCGACGGGGTGGGGCCGGACGACCTGCGGATCAGGGAACTCCTGGCCCGCCTGGCCGACGGCACGGTCACGGAGCTCATCCTCGCCACGGACCCGAATCTCGAAGGCGAGGCGACCGCCACGTACCTCGCCCGCATGATCAAGCCCATGGGCCTGAAGGTCACCCGCCTGGCCAGCGGCCTCCCGGTGGGTGGCGACCTGGAATACGCGGACGAGGTGACCCTCGGTCGCGCCTTCGAGGGGAGACGACTCCTAGATGTCTGACGCCACGCTGCACGCGACCGACCAGAACCCGGACGACTTCGCCGTCCAGATCGCGGACCAGGTCGAGAGCTTCCTGGTCGCCGTCACGGAGATCGCGAAGGGCGACGAGCCGGAGTCGGCCGTCCCCTTCCTGCTCCTGGAGGTCTCCCAACTCCTCCTGGCCGGCGGCCGTCTCGGCGCGCACGAGGACATCGTGCCCGACGAGCGCTACGAGCCCGACTCGGGCCCCGAGCCGGACGTCGACGAACTGCGCGAGAACCTGGCCCGCCTCCTCGACCCGATCGACGTCTACTCGGAGGTCTTCGACCCCTACGAGCCCCGCAAGGCTCCGGTCCCGGCCCGTATCTCCGACGACCTCACCGACGTCATCACCGACCTGCGCCACGGCATGGCCCACTACCGGGCGGGCCGCACCACGGAGGCCCTGTGGTGGTGGCAGTTCTCCTACTTCTCCAACTGGGGCTCCACCGCCTCCGCGACCCTCCGGGCCCTCCAGTCGGTCCTCGCCCACGTCCGCCTCAACCAGCCCCTGGCCGAACTCGACGGCCTCGACACGGACCAGGACATGGGCGACGACACCCTGGAGATCGAGGCGGGCAGGGTGATGGCGGAGGAGATCGCGGGCCCGCTGGGCCTCGGCCCGGCCAAGTAACCGCCCTCCGCCGCAACGGCTTTCCTCACCACAGCCGGTCCCCGAGCGCGATGATGGCCGTATGACCGGTCAGTCGAAGGTGTTGATGTGGACGGGCATCGGGCTCTGTGCCGCCGGTGCCGCGGGGCTTGTCGTCGGAGCTGTCCTGGACGTCGAGGCGGCGGATCCCTGGGCCAGTGTGGCCGGCGGCGTCGCCGCGCTGATCGGGCTGGCGCTCGCGGTGTACGCCGGATTCCAGGGCCAGGACGGTACGTCCGGTGGTACGACGGTGAACGCGAGCGGTACGAGGTCCGTCGCCGCGGGCGGGAACATCGGAACGGTCTCGACCGGTGACGGCCCGGGAGCCCCCGCGTCCGCCCCGCCGGCGAACCCCTCTCCCGCCCCCGCCCCTCCGCAGCCCCGGAACGTCACCGCCTCCGGCGAGCGTTCCATCGCCGCGGGCGGTGACATCGGCTCCGCCTCGACGGGAGACACCTGAGCACGTCGGCGGTGGCCTTTCGCCCTGCCGGACGTAACGGATGCCTCACCCCGAGTGAGTTGGCCACATCCTGGACGTCCCCTGTACGACACCTGCACGGCCCCTAACCGGTGAAAAGCGAACCTGGAGTCACTTCCACCGCAGAAGAAGCGGAGTAAGTCAACTCCCCTCGATCTCACCGGAGATGATGATGACCCGTCGCCCCGCAGCCACGTCCATACGCAAGCGCGTCGCCGTCACCACCGCGGTGGCCGTCCTCGCCGCCGGCACCTTCGTGGCCGGCGCCGGAGTCGCCGGAGCCGACTCGCGCGGCAGTTCCGCGAAGAAGTCCGCCAAGACGGCCACCAAGGCGCAGGTGCTCGGGCTGTTCGACCAGTGGAACGCGGCGCTGCAGACCGGCGACCCGCAGAAGGTCGCCGACCTGTACGCGAAGGACGCCGTCCTGCTGCCGACCGTCTCGAACAACGTCCGTACGGACAGAGCCGAGATCGTCGACTACTTCGAGCACTTCCTCCAGAACAAGCCGGTCGGCACGAAGGTCGAGTCGGTCGTCAACGTTCTCGACCACAACACCGCCATCGACGCCGGTGTGTACGAGTTCGCGCTCACCGACCACGAGACGGGCGCGAAGAGCACCGTCAAGGCCCGCTACACGTACGCCTACGAGAAGCAGCCGAACGGCACGTGGCTGATCGTGAACCACCACTCCTCGAAGATGCCGGAGGGGTGAGTCGGGGTCAGCCGGCACCCCGGTGGGCCGCCCGGAGGGTGATCGTCACGCACAGACCGCCCCCGGGCGCGTCCGTCAGGGCCACGGTCCCGCCGTCGTCCGTCGCCAGTTGCTTGACGACGGCGAGACCGAGACCGGAACCGCCCTTCCCGGTCAGCCCCTGGCCGCGCCAGAAGCGGTCGAAGGCGCGGGACTTCTCGGCGTCCGTCATCCCGGGTCCCTCGTCCAGGACCGATACCCCCACCACATCGCCCCGGGGGTCCACCCGCACGGTGATCGTCCCGCCGTCCGGTGAGACCTCCAGGGCGTTGGAGAACACGTTGTCCAGCATCTGGTCCAGATGACCGGAGCTGGACAGCACAGCCGGCCGGCCGTCGACACTCCCCCTGAGCGCGACGGTGACTCCGCGCTCGTCGGCGGCCGGCCTCCACACGGCGAGCCGCTCCCGCACGATGTCCAGCAGCGGGAGCGGCTCGGCGACCGTCACCTTCGCCTCGGCCCGGGCCAGCACCAGCAGGCCGTTGACCAGGCGGTTCATCCGGACCACCTCGGCGGTGGCCTGCTCCACGTCCTCCCGTACGAACTCGTCGTCCACACCGTCCGCGATGTTGTCCAGGGACAACCGCAGGGCCGTGAGCGGGGTGCGCAGCTGGTGCGAGGCGTCCGCCACGAAGATGCGCTGGGCCGCGATCAGCGTGTCCAGGCGTTCCGCGCCCTGGTTGAGCGTGCGCGCCAGCGTCTGGGTCTCCGGCGGACCCGTCACGGGAGAGCGGGCGGTCAGGTCGCCGTCGCTGAACTTGCTCGCCATGTCGTTGAGCTGGCGCAGCGGGCGGGTGAGGCGGCGCGCCACCCCCGCGCCGAGCAGGGCGGCCACCACGAGGACCAGCACCGCGAGGATCGCCCGGAAGCCCCAGATCGTCCACAGGCGGTCGGTCATCTCGTCCGTCGAGTAGACGATGCGCACGGCACCGACGACCCGGTCCTCGGCGGCCGTCTTGGCGGGGACCGTGATCACCAGCTCGGGACCCCAGATGAAGGAGGAGCCCCAGTCGGTCGTCACGTGGTTCCGGTCGAGGGCCGCGGTCAGGGCCGCGTCCTCCCTCGGGCGGAGCAGGCCCGTCGCGCAGCCCGGTGCCCCGGTCACCTGGACGTCGCCGGGCGTCTCGGCGGCGTACGCGGTGGCCATCTTCTGGAGCGCCTCGCACGAGGTGGAGTCGCCGTTGGCCAGCAGCAGCGCCATGGTCTTGGCCTCGCGCAGCACGGACCCCTCGGTGTCGCCCCGCAACTGGGCGGTGAGCGAGAAGGCCACCGGCACCGTGAACAGGGCGATGGCGATCGCGACGAGGAAGATGTAACTGCGGACGAGCTGGCGGATCATGAGGCGCCGCTGTCCGTGCTCGCGTCGCCGCCGCCGTCCTTGACGATCTCCAGCCGGAAGCCGACCCCGCGCACCGCCTCGATCGTGATCGCGCCCGCGAGCTTCCGCCGCAGCGCCGCCACGTGCACGTCCAGCGTCTTCGTCGGACCGAACCAGTTCGCGTCCCAGACCGCTTCCATGATCTGCTCGCGCGACATCAGCGCCCCGGGCTCCTCGGTGAGGAAGGCCAGGAGGTCGTACTCCTTGGGTGCGAGGGCCACCTCCTGGCCGTCGAGCCGTACCCGGGCCGCCTTGCGGTCGACGGTCAGGCGGGGGCCGTAGCGGTCGGGGCCGTTCTCGGGCGCGTCGGCGGCGGGGGTGCGCGGCTGCGCGCGGCGCATGACCGCCCGGATGCGGGCGATGACCTCGCGGACGCCGAACGGCTTGGAGACGTAGTCGTCCGCGCCGATCTCCAGGCCCACCACCCGGTCCGTCTCGTCGCTGCGCGCGCTGATCACGATGATCGGGACGTCGCCGCGTTCGCGCAGTACCTTGCAGACGTCCAGGCCGTCGGTGTCGGGCAGGCCGAGGTCCAGCAGGACGACGTCGTAGGGGCCCGTGTGGTCCAGGGCCGCCTGGCCCGTGGTGACCCACTCGACCTCGAAGCCGTAGCGCTTCAGGCCGCGTCTGAGGGACTCGGCGACCGGTTCATCGTCTTCCACCAGAAGTACGCGCACAGGCGAACCATAATGCTTGAAAGTTGAGTCACCATGCCGAGCCCACGTGCGATTGTGACGCCGGGCACTTTCTCGCGTGGCCTGTGCCCAGATGGGCATGAGCAGCTCTGGACGAGTGGCCCGGAAATCTCAGCATGCGATATCGCGGAAGGGTTTTTCGGACGCTCGTTAGACTGAGCCGACCGCAGTACGAATGCGTATGAGCGGATAGAGACGGATTGAGCGAGGAGCGCACGTGGGCCTTGTCGTGCAGAAGTACGGAGGCTCCTCCGTAGCCGATGCCGAGGGCATCAAGCGCGTCGCCAAGCGGATCGTGGAAGCGAAGCAGAACGGCAACCAGGTGGTTGCCGTCGTTTCCGCGATGGGCGACACGACGGACGAGCTGATCGATCTCGCCGAGCAGGTTTCCCCGATGCCTGCCGGGCGCGAGCTCGACATGCTGCTGACCGCCGGAGAGCGGATCTCCATGGCACTGCTGGCCATGGCGATCAAAAAGCTGGGCCACGAGGCCCAGTCGTTCACCGGCAGCCAGGCAGGTGTCATCACCGACTCGGTCCACAACAAAGCCCGGATCATCGACGTCACGCCGGGCCGGATCAAGACCTCGGTGGACGAGGGCAACATCGCGATCGTGGCGGGTTTCCAGGGTGTCAGCCAGGACACCAAGGACATCACCACGCTCGGCCGCGGCGGCTCCGACACCACCGCGGTGGCCCTCGCCGCCGCCCTCGACGCCGACGTCTGCGAGATCTACACCGACGTCGACGGCGTGTTCACCGCCGACCCGCGCGTGGTGAAGAAGGCCCGGAAGATCGACTGGATCTCCCTCGAGGACATGCTCGAGCTGGCGGCATCCGGGTCGAAGGTGCTGCTCCACCGCTGCGTGGAGTACGCCCGCCGGTACGACATCCCGATCCACGTCCGGTCCAGCTTCAGCGGACTTCAGGGCACGTGGGTCAGCAGTGAGCCGATTCAGCAAGGGGACAAGCAGGTGGAGCAGGCCATCATCTCCGGTGTCGCGCACGACACCTCCGAGGCCAAGGTCACGGTCGTCGGCGTGCCGGACAAGCCGGGCGAGGCGGCCGCGATCTTCCGTACGATCTCGGACGCCGAGATCAACATCGACATGATCGTGCAGAACGTGTCCGCCGCCTCCACGGGTCTGACGGACATCTCCTTCACGCTCCCCAAGGCCGAGGGCCGCAAGGCCATCGACGCCCTGGAGAAGAACAAGGGCGCCATCGGCTTCGACTCCCTGCGCTACGACGACCAGATCGGGAAGATCTCCCTGGTCGGCGCCGGGATGAAGACCAACCCGGGTGTCACGGCCGACTTCTTCAAGGCGCTGTCCGACGCCGGTGTGAACATCGAGCTGATCTCGACCTCCGAGATCCGCATCTCGGTCGTCACGCGCGCCGACGACGTGCCCGAGGCCGTCCGTGCCGTGCACACCGCGTTCGGGCTCGACTCCGACAGCGACGAGGCCGTCGTCTACGGAGGCACCGGCCGCTGATGGCCGACCTCCGACGGGCCGACGGGCCCGGCCGGTCCGGGCGGCCGACGCTCGCCGTCGTGGGAGCGACCGGGGCCGTCGGCACGGTCATGCTCCGGATCCTGTCCCAGCGGGCGGACATCTGGGGCGAGATCCGACTGATCGCCTCCCCGCGCTCGGCCGGCCGCAAGCTGGCCGTGCGCGGCGAGGAGACCGAGGTCGTGGCGCTCACCGAGGAGGCCTTCGACGGGGTCGACGTCGCCATGTTCGACGTCCCCGACGAGGTCGCCGAGCGGTGGGCGCCGCTGGCCGCCGCCAAGGGCGCGGTGGTGGTCGACAACTCCGGCACGTTCCGGATGGACCCGGAGGTGCCCCTCGTGGTGCCCGAGGTCAACCCGCACGCCGTGCGGATGCGCCCGCGCGGGATCATCGCCAACCCCAGCTGCACGACGCTCTCCATGATCGTGGCCCTGGGCGCGCTGCACGCCGAGTTCGGGCTGCGCGAGCTGGTGGTCTCCTCCTACCAGGCGGTCAGCGGCGCCGGCCGCGCGGGCGTGGCGACGCTGCGGCAGCAGTTGTCCCTGGTCGCCGGCACGGAGCTGGGGACCAGCCCCGGTGACGTACGGCGGGCCGTGGGGGACAGCACCGGGCCGTTCCCGGAGCCGGTCGCGCTGAACGTCGTGCCGTGGGCCGGGTCGCCGCGCGAGGACGGCTGGTCGTCGGAGGAGCTGAAGGTCCGGGACGAGTCCCGCAAGATCCTCGGACTGCCCGACCTCCCCGTGGCCGTCACCTGCGTGCGGGTGCCGGTGATCACCACGCATTCGCTGACCGTGCACGCCCGCTTCGAGGGCGAGGTCACCGTCGACAAGGCCCGCGAGATCCTTGCCACAGCGCCCGGTGTCGTGCTGTTCGACAACCCGGCCGCGGGGGAGTTCCCGACCCCCGCCGACGTGGTCGGCACCGACCCGACCTGGGTCGGGCGGGTACGGCGGGCGCTGGACGACCCGACGGCGCTCGAACTCTTCGTGTGCGGCGACAACCTGCGCAAGGGCTCCGCGCTCAACACCGCGCAGATCGCCGAACTGGTGGCCGCCGAGCTTTCGTGAGGCGCCGGGTGGTGGCTGCCGGGTTTTCGTGAGGCGCCGGGTGGTGGCTGCCGGGTTTTCGTGAGGCGCCGGGTGGTGGCTGCCGGGTTTTCGTGAGGCGCCGGGTGGTGGCCGCCGGGCTTCCTCGACGTGCCGAAGTGACGGTCGCAGAGCTCTCCCGGCGTGCCGGACTGACGGCCATCGCGATTTCATGAGGTGCCGGGCTGGTGCTTCGCCGGGCTTTCGTGAGGCGCCGGCCCCGCTCCCCGCCGAGCCTTCGTGACGTGCCGGACCCGCTCTCCGCCGAGCTTCCCTGACCTGACGAAGTGACGGCCGCCGGCCTTCGTGACGTGCCGAGCCGGTGGTCGCCGGGCTTTCGTGAAGTTTCGCCACGCCGAAATCCCCCGCCATGTGTCATAGGGGGTTTGTAGGATCTGTGTACGACATGTGAGCCGGTCGATGGTCCGGACCACTTGTCCCGGACCCCATCGGCATCCGAGGATTTACCTCCCCGCCCTCCGCAACCGCGCGGAAGGCGGGGAGCGTCTTTGCGGTCGCCCTTCCGGGCCGCGGGACGTGCATTCAGGCGTGGGGACGCCTGGAACCGGGCGTGGGGACGCCCGATCACATATGGACATAGGGGAAGAGCGGGACGCATGAGGGCATTTGATGCACCACCGGTTGTGCTGCCTGAGGCGGGTAGACCGTCGACGACGAAGGTCGGCGTGAAAGTGATGCCCGGCACGTACAACCCTCACAGGGGTGAGCGTGTCCAACAGACGTGGCAGAGGTACTCGACTTCAGCGCGGCACGCGGCACGGTCCTTCGACCGCCCCGTCCGGCGGCTCTACGACCCCGCATGCCCGGTACTGCCGGTGGCATGCCGGTGATCGCGCCCGTGCCCGCAGCGCGGCCGGCCCGCATCCCGAACCAGCGTGACGGCGCCGAGGACGGTGTCGCGGCCGGGACCACCGTCGACCACCTCACCGAGACCTACCGGGCGCACTACCGCTCGCTGCTCGGTCTCGCCGCCCTCCTCCTCGACGACACGGCCTCCTGCGAGGACGTCGTCCAGGAGGCCTTCATCCGTGTCCACTCGGCCCGCAAGCGCGTCCGCGACCCCGAGAAGACCCTGGCGTACCTGCGTCAGACGGTCGTCAACCTGTCGCGCTCCGCGCTGCGCCGCCGCATCCTCGGCCTCAAGCTGCTGTCGAAGCCCATGCCCGACATGGCGAGCGCCGAGGAAGGCGCCTACGACCAGCTGGAGCGCGACTCCCTCATCAAGGCGATGAAGGGCCTCCAGCGCCGCCAGCGCGAGGTGCTGGTGCTGCGCTACTTCGCGGACATGACCGAGGCCCAGGTCGCCGAGACCCTCGGCATATCCCTGGGCTCGGTCAAGGCCTACGGTTCGCGCGGCATCGCGGCGCTCCGGCTGGCCATGGAGGCGCCGGCATGAGCGACGGCAACGGCGCGCCCCGCGACGGGCGCGACCGGCACGAACCCTTCGAGTGGCACGAGCCGACAAGGCTGCACGGGCAAGATCCGAAGCAATCGCACGCTGGGAACGGAACTGTGAACCACGGCCTGGACGACCCGAGCCCCCAGGGGCTCGACTCGGACGAGCTGGATCTGCGCAGGATGCTGCACCAAGTGGTGCAGGAGGTGGAACCGCGCGACGGCACGCTGGACTATCTGCGGAAGGCGGTGCCGCAGCGGCGGACCCGCAAGCGGCAGGCCGTCGTCGGCATGGCCGCCGCCGCGCTGTTCATCGGCACGGCCGTCCCCGCCCTGGTGCACGTCTCCAACTCCACCGGCTCCGAGGCCCATCCGTCCGTCGCCGGCCACGCCTCCCAGACGCAGGGCGGCGCGAGCCAGGGCAAGGGCCCGGACGGCGGCGAGAGCACCGCGGGCGGCTCCCCCGGCAAGACCGAGGGCAAGGGCAAGGGCGACAAGAAGGAGAAGGACAAGGAAGGCAAGGGCACCGGCGCCTCGACCGGCGCGTCCCAGGGTGCCGGCCCGTCCTCCCCGACCACCGCAGGGGTCCCGGCGTGCACCGCCGCCCAGCTCGGCCCCGCCGCCGGCAGCAGCGTCGCCCCCGACTCCACCGGCGCGGTCTACGGCTCCTTCCGCGTCACCAACGTCTCCGGGGCGAGCTGTACGGTCACGGGCCCCGGCGGCGTGAGCGCCCTGGCGCAGGGCTCGGCCGACACGAGCAAGGTCGGTTCGGCCCGGCACACGGCCGGGGACCCGGCGGCCGGCCTGCCCGACCCGTCCCTGGAGGCCGCTCAGCTGGTGCTCCAGCCGGGCGCCGCCTACGACGTGAAGTTCGCCTGGGTCCCCACGGAGACCTGTCCCACCCCCGGCGGTGACCCGGGCGACCCGGGCGACCCCACTCCCGACCCCACACCGACGCAGGACAGCGGCGCCACGGGCGGCACCTCCACCGGCGGCGACACGGGCACGGCCCCTCAGCTGGTTGGCGAGGACGGCACGGCCGAAGGCAGCGTGGCGGTGACGTACACCCCGGCAACCGGCTCGGGCGCGGCCTCGGTGACCGTGTCCAACGCGTGCGCGGGGACGGTCTACTGGACGGGCGTGCTGGCGGCGTCGTAATCGCATGGCCCGCGGGCATGCGTGCCGCCTGGGGCGATGGGGATCTCCCTGCTCGAGCGAAGCCGAGAGCTCGGGGGAGGGTGGGCGGGGGCGGCACCCCGCTCCGCCGGGCTGCGGACCCACCCGCCCTCAGCAGCGACGGCGCGTCACTTGCTGCCGGCGTCCACGGCGACAGGCTCCTCCTCCGCCACCAGCCCCAGCTCCGCGTCCCGCGCGAACTCCACCTCACGCCGCAGCAACCGGAACCACATGAAGATCACGAACCCGACGAAGGCGAACCACTCGGCGGTGTAACCGAGGTTCTGGAACGCCTTCAGATCCAGCCCGGTGTCCGGCGGCGCACTCGCCGGCACCGCCTTCATCCCCGAGTCACCCTTCGCCAGCGTGACCCACGCGTCGTACACGTCGTACGGCACCAGATTCACCAGAGACGCCGCGCTGATCGCCCCGGTCTGCCCGGCCGGCAGGCCGCCTTGCGCACTGACGCCGTTGTCCCCAGGAGTCTCGGACGCCTGGAGCGCCCCGGTGACCGTGACCTCACCCTCGGGCGCGGCGGGCGCCTTCGCCGCGTCGGCGGTCCCGGGCAGCCAGCCACGGACCACCGGCAGCGCCTCGCCCGAGTCGGTGCGCAGCAGCGTCAGGACGTAGAAGCCCTGCTTGCCGTCGAGCTCCCGGCCGGGCACCAGCAGCTGCTTGCCGTAGCGGCCGGTCGCGGTGACGAGCTTGCCGGACGTCGCCTTGGTCACCGGCAGCATCTCGCCGAGCGGCCGGGGCGCCTCGTGCCGTGCCTCGGAGACCTGCTCGGTCGCTGTCCGGTGGTCCTGCACGCGGTCCTCGAACCGGCCCAGCTGCCAGGACCCCATGAAGATGCAGAAGGGGATGGACAACAGCACGAAGACGTTGATCCCCCACCATCGGGGCGTCAGCAGAAACCGGTACACACCCTTACGGTACGGGGCAGCCGGGCGGGCCCGGCCTGCGGGGTCGGTTCGACTCGCCCGCGCGAACGCCGCTCCCGGCCATGGCCCCGGTCAGTCCCTGCGGGCCCGGACCGAGTACATCAGCGGGATCCGCGGCCGGTCCGCCGGATAGCGGAAGTAGCCGTCCCGCCGCTCGAAGCACCCGAACCGCCGGAACAGCGAGACGTCGTGCTCGTGCAGGAACTCGATGCGCAGCCCGGCCGCCGCCAGCGCAGAGACGACCTCGCCGACCGGGTGCTGCCACTCCACGCGCCGGTTGTGGACGAACTCGGCACCCTCGGCCGCGTACGAACCCGGACTCTCCTCGATCCAGGCGTCACGGGCGAAGTAGTCGTACGTGATCCGCGAGCCGGTCTCGTCGTCGAGGACGTCGGTGAGCGGATGGAACTCGCAGAGGTACAGGAACCCGCCGGGCGCCACCAGCGAGGCCGCCGTCTCGGCCCAGCGGCCGATGTCGGGCAGCCAGCACAGCGCACCGACGCCGGTGTAGACGATGTCGTACGACGGGTCCGGAACCGCGGTGGCCGCGTCGTACACGTCCGCCGCGACGAAGGCCGCCCGGTCCTGGCCGAGACCGAGATCGCGGGCGAGATCGCGGGCGATGCCCACCGCCGGTTCGGAGAAGTCGAGGCCGACGACACGGGAGGCGCCGTGCCGGGCCCAGGACAGGGTGTCGAGGCCGATGTGGCACTGGAGGTGCAGCAGCGAGCGGCCGGAGACGTCGCCGACCTCGGCCAGCTCGAAGTCGCGCAAGGGGTCCTGGCCGGCCCGGAAGGCGTCGAGGTCGTAGAAATCGCCCGCGGCGTGCAGGGGAACGCGTTCGTCCCAGTGGGCGCGGTTGGCCTCGTGCCAGTCGGCCGGGGTGGGGGAGTACATGGGGTGACTCCTGACCTGCTGGGAAGGGGGACCGGTGGAGGTTATCCACAGGCTGAGGACCTCGCCAGCGAATTGTCGGCGAGGGGCGGGCAGTATGGGGCCATGACTGAGAGCAACGGATCCGACGCGCGGGATCAGCGGGACCAGCACGAGCAAGAGGTACAGGCGGCACAGCAGGAGCGGATGCCGGACTGGGAGAAGCGCTTCCGGGCGCCCCGGGTGTCCCTGCCCGACTGGGCGGAGGACGCGCCGGACCGCTCCCTGTTCGTGTCGAACGCGACGGGGACGTACGAGCTGTACGCCTGGGACCGGAAGACGGGCGAGCAGCGCCAGGTGACGGACCGGCCGAACGGCACGACGGACGGTGTGCTGTCACCGGACGGCGCCTGGATCTGGTGGTTCGACGACAAGGACGGCGACGAGTTCGGCGTCTGGCGCCGCCAGCCCTTCACGGGCGGCGCGGACGAGCTCGCCGCCGAGGGCCTGGACGCCTCCTACCCGGCGGGCCTCGCCCTCGGCCGTGACGGGCGCACGGCGGTCGTCGGCCGATCGACCGACGAGGACGGTACGACGATCCACCTCGTCCGCACCGGCGAGGCGCCGGTGGAGATCTACCGCCACCGCGAATCGGCGGGCGTCGGCGACCTCTCCCACGACGGCTCGCTCATCGCCATCGAGCACACCGAGCACGGCGACGCCATGCACTCCGCCCTGCGCGTCCTGCGCACCGACGGCACCCCGGTCGCCGACCTCGACGACACCGAGGGCGGTACGCGCGAGCTGGGCCTGGAGGTCCTCGGCTTCGCCCCCGTGGACGGCGACACCCGTCTCCTCATCGGCCACCAGCGCCGGGGCCGCTGGGAGCCCCTGGTCTGGGACGTCGCCTCCGGCGAGGAGACGGACCTGGCGCTGGAACTGCCGGGCGACGTCAGCGCCGAGTGGTACCCGGACGGCACCGGCCTGCTCATCGCGCACAGCTTCGAGGCCCGCAGCGAGCTGTTCCGCTACGACCTGGCGAGCCGCGCCCTGACCGAGATCCCGACCCCGCCCGGCACGGTGTCCGGTGCCACGGCCCGGCCCGACGGCAGCGTGGAGTACATGTGGTCCTCGGCCGCCGAGCCCTCGGCGGTCCGCTCCACGTCCGGCGGTGTCGTGCTCGACCCGCCCGGCATGAAGTCACCCGGCTCGGTGCCGGTGGAGGACGTGTGGGTGGAGGGGCCGGGCGGCCGCATCCACGCCCTCGTCCAGAAGCCGACGGGCACCACCGGCCCGCTCCCCACGGTCTTCGACATCCACGGCGGCCCGACCTGGCACGACAGCGACTCCTTCGCGGCGGGCCCGGCGGCGTGGATCGACCACGGCTACGCGGTGATCCGTGTCAACTACCGCGGCTCCACGGGCTACGGCCGTGCCTGGACGGACGCCCTGAAGCACCGCGTGGGCCTCATCGAGCTGGAGGACATCGCCGCGGTCCGCGAATGGGCCGTCACCTCGGGCCTCGCCGATCCCGACCGCCTGATCCTCACCGGCGGCTCCTGGGGCGGCTACCTCACCCTGCTCGGCCTCGGCGTCCAGCCCGACGCGTGGACGCTGGGCATCGCGGCGGTGCCCGTCGCCGACTACGTCACGGCCTACCACGACGAGATGGAAGCGCTGAAGGCCATGGACCGCACGCTTCTCGGCGGCACCCCCGAGGAGGTCCCCGACCGCTTCGAGGCCTCGTCCCCCCTCACATACGTCGACCGGGTCAAGGCACCGGTCTACATCTCGGCCGGCGTCAACGACCCGCGCTGCCCGATCCGCCAGATCGAGAACTACGTCAAGCGCCTGGAGGCGAGAGGCGCGGTCCACGAGGTGTACCGCTACGACGCCGGGCACGGCTCACTGGTGGTGGACGAACGGATCAAGCAGGTGAGACTGGAACTGGAGTTCGCGGAGAGGCACCTGAAGAAGTAGCCACGCACCCCGGGCCGCCGCGCCCAGCCCCGGTCGGTCGCCCCGGCCCGCGGGCGGTCGTGGCTGGTCCGCGGGCAGCCCCGTGCCCAGTCCCGGGCGGTCGTGCCCAGTCCGCGGGCAGTCGTGCCGCCTGGGGCGGCACGGGTGGGCGCGGGCGGCACCCCGCTGCGCCGGGTCGCGCCACGCCCGGCCCCAGCTCCGACGCCGAGCACCTCGTAACGCCGGGTGGCGCAACCCCCGTGCCTCGGCCCCGACGCCGGGCACCTCGCAACGCCGAGCAGTACAACGAACCGCGACTACGCCCCCGCCCGCTCCCGCCGCCTCCGCCCCAGCAACTCCGCCAACCCCCGCCGCGTAGCCGCCAGCACCACCCGATCATCCGCCCCCAGCACATACGTAGGAGGCAGATCCCACACCAGCCCCGAAGCCGGCGCTCCTTCCTCCTCCGGACTTTCCCCTTCGCCCCGCCGCCCCCCAGGAGGTGCCGTGTTGAGCGCCAGCACCCGCCAGGCCCCCGCCCGGAACGCCTGCCCCACCGTCCGCCCCTCCAACTGCGGATGCCCGGCCACATCCACCTCCGCGAACAGCAACACGCGCCGCTCGACCGGAATCGCCCCCAGAATCTGCCGCCCCATCATCGCCCCGGCGAACGCGGGCGCAGCCAGATGGGACACACTCCGGCTCCGCGTGAGGGCGAACGGATGCGCGGCCCGCAGTGTCCGGTACACCGCGGTCGCGAAGTCGTCGTCGTACAGCCGCAGCACGACCCGCAGATCGGGCCGCACGGACCGCGCGTACAACGCGGCCTCCAGATTCGTCGTATCCGCGCTGGTCAACGCCAGCAAGGCATGCGCGCGATGGATCTTCGCGGCCTCCAGTACCCCTTCCTGCGTGACATCCCCGAGCACCACCGGCACCCGCAGCCGCCGCGCCGTGGCCATCCCCCTGGCCTCCGGGTCGGACTCGACGCACACCACCGGAATGTGCAGCTCCCGCAGCCGCGTCAGCACCCGCGTGCCGATCTTGCCGAGCCCGAGCAGCACCACATGTCCGCCGAGCCCCCGAGGCGGCTTCCGCAGCGCCGACGCGCTGCGGAACGTGCCCAGTGCCTCCAGCACCGCGGCCAGCAGCACCGGCAGCAGCAGCAACCCGACCAGCCCGGAGAGCAGTTGCAGCACCTGCCGCCCGGTCGACTCGTGGTACGCGGGATCGTTGATGCCGAACAGGTCGAGGAGCGTGACGTACGTGGCGTACAGCGGATGCTCCCCGGTCACGAACATCAACGCGACGGCGAGCGCGAGCACACACCCCACCAGCCCGGCCAGTGACCACCGCAGCCGGCGTGAGAACAGCGAGGCGAACGGCGGTACACCGCCCCGCCCGGTCGGCAGGGACGGCCCGGAGTACGACACCTGCTCCAGGACAACGGTCCCGCGCCCGGTCGCCGACGCCACCGCCGCCTCGTCCGGCAGCAGTCGCGGCCCCTGCTCCCCGCTACCCTCGGAACCGTCCGCCCCGGCCGGGTCGTTGCTCGTCGCGGACAGCAGCGCCAGGGTGCACAGGCCGGGGTCGGCCACCTCGCCCGGCCGCGGCGGCTGCCGCTCCACGGCACGCAGGACGAGCCCTTCGGTCTGGACGACCTTGCTGGTGCCCACGAGGGCGGTGGCGGCCAGCGCCGGAGCGGCCGTGTCGGCGTCGGACAGCACGGTCGTCGACGCGTCCAGTCCGCCTCCCGTGCCGGGCCCCGTGCCGGAGGCCACCGCCGCCGTCTGGTCGAGCAGTTCCTCGATGTGCTGGCCCAACCGCCGGTTGTACAGCCGGAGTACGAGCCTGATGCGGGGGTTGAGCCTGCGGGCGGTGAGCGCGGCGCGGATGTTGGTCTCGTCGTCGTCGTACACCAGCGCCAAGGCGGCCGCCCGGTCGGCGCCCACGTCGGTGAGCACGGCCTCCGTGACGTCGGGGGCCTCCACGATCTGCTCGTTCGCGGCCGGTTCGGCGCCACCCGTGCCCGTCCGGTTGACGGCCGCGCTGACCCGGTCGAGCAGGGCCGCAGAGGCGGCCCGGGCCCGTCCGACGACCGGCTGCCGCACCCGGCGCCCCGAGGGCGGCACCACGAGCGTGACCTGTTCGCCGTACACACCGCGCAGTTCGGCGGCCAGGCGGTGCGCGAGCCCGTCGTCCCCGCACACGATCATGTGTGTGGCCGGATCACCTGGCAGACCTTGGTTCGGAACGCTCCCCACAAGGGAGAAGACTGCCTCACCGGGACGGCTGGTTCCAGAAGGGAACTGCGGTGGCTGAACGCCCGGCCTGGCGCGGCCGTACAGAAGGGGAGGCAATGCCCGTGCGCACGACCGGAGGTACCGGGCCCGTGGCCACCACGAACCCCGCCCCGCAGGAGACCGACGAGACCGGCAGCACCGACGAGACCACGGAGTCGGCACCCGGTAAGGACACGGGCACGGGCGCGGGCCCGAACTCGGACTCCGACGACGCCCGCCACCTCAACTCCCCTCTCCTGCTCACCCTCCTCCTGCTCACGGCGGTCATGCTCCAGGGCCCGATCCGCGGAGCCCTGTCCGCACCGGTGATGCAGAGCTGGATGACGGTGTTCGTCGCGGTCATGGTCCAGGCGCTGCCGTTCCTGGTGCTCGGCGTGCTGCTGTCGGCGGCGATCGCGGTGTTCGTGCCGCCGTCCTTCTTCGCCCGCGCCCTGCCGAAGCGCCCGGCCCTGGCGGTCCCGGTCGCGGGCGTGGCGGGCGCGGTGCTGCCCGGCTGCGAGTGCGCGTCGGTGCCGGTGGCCGGGGCACTGGTCCGCCGAGGGGTCACACCGGCGGCGGCCCTGGCGTTCCTCCTCTCGGCGCCCGCCATCAACCCGATCGTGCTGACGGCGACGGCCGTGGCCTTCCCGGGCAACCCGGAGATGGTCCTGGCCCGTTTCGTCGCCAGCCTGCTGGTGGCCTGCGCGATGGGCTGGCTCTGGCACCGCGTCGGCCGCACGGACTGGCTGCGCCCGCCGGACAGACCCTCGTACGAGGGGCAGGGCAGGGGGGCGGCCTTCTGGGGCTCGGTGCGCCATGACGTGACGCACGCGGGCGGCTTCCTGGTGATCGGTGCGATGGCCGCGGCGACGCTGAAGGCGGTGGTGCCGGAGGAGTGGCTGCGCGCGGCGGCCGGGAATCCGGTGTTCTCGGTGCTGGCCCTCGCGGTGCTCGCCGTCCTGCTGTCCATCTGCTCGGAGGCGGACGCGTTCGTGGCGGCGTCCCTGACCCAGTTCTCGCTGACGGCCCGTCTGACGTTCCTGGTCGTGGGGCCGATGATCGACCTGAAGCTCTTCGCGATGCAGGCGGGCACCTTCGGCCGGGCCTTCGCCCTGCGCTTCGCCCCCGCCACGTTCGCCCTGGCCGTCGTCGTGTCGGCCCTGACCGGAACGGTCCTGCTGTGAACCGCCTGGCCCAGACGGCCCTCCTCTTCCTGCTCGGCGCGACGCTCCTGCACGCCGGTCTCACCGACCTGTACCTGCGCTACGTCAAGGCGGGCCTGCGCCCGCTGGTGCTGCTGGCGGGCGTGGTGCTGATCGCGACGGCGGCGGCGACGCTCTGGTACGAACGCCGCCACGCACGCGGGCAACAGCGCCACCATCACGAGCCCCGTGTCTCCTGGCTCCTCACCCTCCCCGTCCTCGCCCTGATCCTGGTCTCCCCGCCGGCCCTGGGCTCCTACAGCGCGGCCCACACGGGCACGGCCCTGACGAAGCCCTTCGGCTTCCCGGACCTCCCCGCCGGCGACCCCCTCCGGCTCGGCGTGGCCGACTACGCGGGCCGGGCGGTCTACGACGACGGCCGATCCCTGCGCGACCGCGAGCTGAAGATCACCGGCTTCGTCACGCTGGACCGGGCGGGCACCCCCTACCTGGTCCGCATGGGCCTCAACTGCTGCGCGGCCGACGCCCAGCCGGTCAAGATCGCCCTGACCGGCAACATCCCCCCGGTCCTGAGCCCGGACACCTGGCTGGAGATCACCGGCCGTTACACCCCCCGCCGGACCGAGGACCCGGTCAACGACGGCCCGATCCCGTACCTCGAAGTCACCAGCTCCAGACCGGTACCGGCACCGGCCGACCCGTACGACGAGACGTGGAACACCTGAGCCCCGCGTGCCGGGCGTCACCACCCGTACTGGAAGGGCCACTTCGGGGTACTCGGGAAAGCCGCTGATCAGCGAGGGGGAGGTATGACCACACCGAGCGGCGAGACCAGGACCAGGACCGGGACGCAGACCGGCCGCGCGGCGGAACCCACCCGGGACCTCCTGGCCGAGGCCCGCGAGCAACTCGCGAAGGCCGACAGCAAGGCCGGACTGACGCTGGCGACCCTGGGCGCGGCCCTGACCGCCCTGCTCGGTGCGATCACCGGCGGCCTCATCGTGCCGGGCCAGTACGCCGTGATCCCACAACTCCTGGTCTGGGCCGGCTGCGCCGCCTGCGCCCCGTCCCTCGTCCTGCTCGGTCTGGCCGCATCACCCCGACGCGCCTCCCAGGCCTCCTCCTCCGGAGACGCGACGCAGTTGGAGGTCCTGTCCCGCACGGCCTGGCTCAAGTACCGCTGCATACGCCGGGCGATGGTCTGGGGCGCGGCCTTCCTCACACTCACACTGGCGGGAACGCTGGCCGGGGCGTTGTCCTGACAGCCCACCTGGCTCACGTCACTGATCCATCGCGCCCGGCCGACCGTCACCGACCCAGGGTGGTCTCGGATGGCCCTGGAGGCCCTCAAGGCCGCCATAGCGGAAGGGACCACGACGCGTACGTAGCCGAACTCGCCGCCTTCACACACACGGTCCGCACCGCCGGCACCCCCACCCCCACAGGCGAGGACGCGCGAGCGGCCCTCTCCATGGCCCTGGCCGCCATCGAGTCCGTCACGACGCCGGTCCCACCTGCCCCCGGACGCTGAGGTCAGCGCTGCTACTTCAGGGCAGCAAGGCCCCTCTGCAATTCGTCGAGGTTCATGACCGGCTCGAATGTGACTTCCGCGCCCATCTCCTGGAAGAACGGGTCGGCGATGGAGGGCAACTCCGAGCTGTCCTGCATGTCGAATACCAGAATCATGGAGCGCCCGCCCTCAGGAGTGAAGTAGGCGGCCTCCGGCTTCAGCCGCTCGATGGCCGCTTTCACTGAGTCGGGCATCGCTCCACCCTTCGTCACCTGATTCGACATCTGGGTGTCCATGCGGGCCTTCATCATCATCCGCATCGCACGCTCTCCTCGCGCACCGTGACCTGCGCGGTTCCGTCCGCGCTCGCTGGGATCCGGTGCATCAAGCTCAGCTCACCCCCGTGGGTCACCGACCGCAACATTTACTGCTTCCCACGTGACGCCAAGGAGTGGCACTCGCTTCCCCTCCACAACAGGGGGACGAGGACGGAGCGGGCTGTCCCTGAGCGTTCGTACAACCATTCGGCCGCCGCCTACGTCGTAGAGCGCAGTCGATCAGATCAACAGGTCGCTCACAGCACGCTCTCGACAACGGAGACCCATGGCCAGACGTACCGCCCTCCCCGCTGCTGCCGTGGCCCTCGTGGCAGCGGTCTGCACACCGTTCATGACGGCCCCCGCGGCGTCGGCGGCCCCCGCCAAGCTGTCCGACGACTTCAACGGCGACGGCTACCGCGACTTCGTCATGCTGGGCGGCTCGCACGCCAAGGACGGCCGGGTCACCGTCGTCTACGGCACGCCGTCCGGTCCCGGCACCCGCGTCCAGATCATCCACCAGGACTCGGCGGGCATCCCGGGTGCGGTGGAAGCGGAGGACGGGTGGGGGTCCGCCTCCACCACGGCCGACCTCGACCGCGACGGCTTCGCCGATCTGGTCGTCTCCTCGCCCGGCGAGGACGTCGGCACCATCCAGTCCCGTGGCGGGCTGACCGTCGTCTGGGGCAGCGCCAAGGGCCTTGGCTCGGGCACCGTCTTCAACTCCCCGGTCCCGCAGGAGTACGAGGGCCAGGGCGACCACTTCGGCGAGGAGGTGGTGTCTGGCGACTTCGACGGTGACGGCGACCAGGACCTGGCCGTCACCAGCCACAGCCGCTCCGGCGTGGTCGTTCTCAAGGGTCCCTTCACCCGTGCCGGCGGCAAGAGCGGCTGGGACTCCCTCGGCGGCTCCTACGGCTACCTGTGGGCCCCCAACCTCGTCGCCGGCCGGGTCACCGCCGACGCCGCCACTGACCTGTACATCCTCGGCAACGACCTCCAGGACGGCACCAGCGACCTGGACCTGCGGGCCTACTTCCACCGCGGCGGCAGCACGTTCACCCAGCGGGCGGGCGAGCTGCGGGTGCCCGACGACGGGGGCCACCAGAGCGGCGACATTCTGGCCATCGGCGACTTCGACAAGGACCGCTACGGTGACCTGGCCATCGGCCGCGGCTACGAGACGGGCGACGGCGAACGCGGCTACGTGACCGTCCAGTACGGCGGCTCGGGTGGCCCCGACATCGCCCGCAAGCCCGTGAAGTTCACCCAGAACACCACGGGCGTGCCCGGCACGTCCGAGAACGAGGACTTCTTCGGCTCAGCCATTGCGGCCGGCGACGTCAACGGCGACGGCTACGCGGACCTCGCCGTCGGCGCCCGGGGCGAGGACCTCGGCACCAAGCGCAACGCCGGTACGGTCAGCGTCCTCCTCGGCCGCGCGGGCGGCCTGTCCGGGACCGGTGCCAAGTCCTACACCCAGGACACCTCCGGCATCACCGGTACGACCGAGACCGAGGACCAGTTCGGCGCCTACCTCAAGCTCACCGACTACACCCGCGACGGCCGGGCCGACCTCGTGATCGACACCAACGAACAGCTGGGCTACGAGGACCGCTGGGGCCTCGTCCACCTTCTGAAGGGCTCCGGCTCGGGCATCACGACGACGGGCTCGAAGGCGTACTCCGTGACGTCGCTGAAACTGTCGTACACGCGTCTGGGCGGGCCGTTCACACGCTGAGCCGCTGAATCTGCGGCGACCGTTGAGGAGCGAACACAGCGACCCCTGCCTGTCGGGTACTCGACCGGCAGGGCGGGCACTCACGGTACGGGGCAGTCCTCGTCGGATCCCATGGCGTGCCACCCGCTGTCGCTCGCGACCCGGACCGTCACCGGGCCGGCCGAGGGCTTGCCGAGGTGGTGCGCGGCGGCGGCCGTGCAGATCAGCTGCCGGGTAGCCAAGCGTCTCAACGCGCCTATTCCGGAGGGAAGTTCGACTGAGAGGGTATCGCCGTTGACGGTCACGGCCGGGGCGTCCGACGAGAGGTCCCTCCACTCGCCGGCGGTGGGCGGCGGGAGCGGTGCGGAGGTCGGCAGCCCGGGTACCTCGGTGGTGAGGCCTTTGCGGGCTTCGGCGGACGTCGGTCCGAGCATCAGCAACCGCAAGGCCGCCCCCGGGTCCGAGGGGTAGGCGATCGAGCGCGGGACCGCGACGACGGTGTCGCCGTGGACGAAGTAGACCCGTGTGATCGGGGGGATCCCGCTCGCGGGGCCACCGGCCTCCACCACTCCGGTCGTGGGGATCCCGCAGGAGGAGAGCGCGAAGAGGGAGGTCAGCAGTGCGAGAGCGCGGACGGCCTTCATGACCTGCCCTCCTCGGACGACTCGTCCCGCCGCAGCGGGAGTTCCACGGTGAAGACGGCGCCGCCCGCCGGATGGTTGGCCGCGCGGACGCTGCCGCCATGGATCCGGACGTTCTCGACGGTGATCGACAGGCCGAGGCCGCTGCCCTCGGAGCGGGTCCGGGCGGTGTCCGACTTGTAGAACCGTTCGAAGACGTACGGCAGGACGTCGTCCGGGATGCCGGGCCCGCTGTCCCGCACCTCGATGACAGCCGCCTCGATCACCGTCACCTCGGCGGGGGCCCGGCTCAGGCGCACGGACACAGGACGTTCCCCGTGCTTCAGGGCGTTGCCGATTAGGTTGGCGACGACCACGTCGAGGCGGCGCGGGTCGACGCGTCCGCGCACCTGGTCGGGCGGTGGCAGGTGCGTCTGGACCGCCCCCGACCAGCCGCGGGAGGCGAGCGTGCGCCGGATCGACTCGGCCAGGTCGATCTCGTCGAGGTGCAGCACCGCCGCGCCCGCGTCGAACCGGGATATCTCCATCAAGTCGTCGACGAGGCGGGCCAGTTTGACGGTCTCCTCGCTGATCAGCCGGACCGCGGTGGCGGTGTCCGGGTCCAGCCGGGCGGCGTCCTCGTCGAGAACGTCGGTGACGGCGGACATGGCGGCCAGCGGGGTGCGCAGTTCGTGCGAGACGTCCGCGGCGAAGCGGCGGGCCCGGGCCTCCATGTCGCGCAGCTCGGCCACCGACGCCTCCAGGGCGGCCGCCGTCTCGTTGAACGTGTGGGAGAGATCGGCGAGTTCGTCGGAACCGTTGACCGCGAGCCGGGTGTCCAGACGCCCTTCGGCGATACGGCGCGTGGCGTGCCGGAGGGCCCGCACCGGCAGCAACACGCCCCGCGCGGCGAACAGGGCGAGCACGACGGCGAGCAACAGGGCCGCGATCATGGCCCGTTCGACGGCGGTGACCAGGGCGTCGACGTAGGCCTGTTCCGCGGTCTGCGGAACGACCAGGAACACCCGGACCCCGGAGGCCAGCCGTGACCGGTCGGGGCCGCCGAAGGTGACCGACATGCCGACGGCGAGCGAGGTGCGCTCGCCGTCCCGTACCCGTTGGAAGACGGTGGCCCGGCTGGACGCGACGGCCTCGCGCAGCGCGGGCGTCAGTTCCGGGAAGGAGTCACCGGGCACGGAGGTCGCGCTGAGCTCGCCGTACGTGACCAGCACGCGCCGGCTTCCCGCCGCCTCGGTGGCCGCCACCTCGGTCGCGAGGTCCTGCAGCACCGACTGGTCCGGAGGATAACCGATCTCGGGGGCACGCTCGTTGAGCTGGGTTCGCAGCTGTCGTATGACGGCGTCCTGGCTCTGCTGGAGCACCCCGGTACGCGCCTCGCGGAAGGTGAGCGCGCCGGTTGTGGCGGCGGCAACGGCGGCGACGAGTCCGAAGGCCACCACCAGCCGGGCCCGCAGACCGCCCCTGAGACGGAACCGCGGACCGCCCCTCACGGGGCCGCGAAGCGGTAGCCGAAACCGCGCACAGTGTGGATGTAGCGGGGTGCGCGGGGCGGCTCGGACATCTTGGTTCGCAGTCGTTTGACGCAGGCGTCCACCAGGCGGGCGTCGCCGTGGTAGTCGTGCTCCCAGACGGCCTCCAGTAGTTGCTGGCGGCTGAAGACCTGGCCCGGCGAGGCGGAGAGGGTGAGCAGGAGCCGCATCTCGGAGGGGGCGAGGGCGATGGGCGCGCCGTTCATCGTGACGGTGAACCCGGCCCGGTCGACGGCCAGTTCGCCGTAGGTGTCGATCTTCGGAAGCCCTTCCCCGGTGGGGGCTGCGCCCGCGCGGCGCAGGACGGCGCGGATGCGCGCGTCGAGCGCGCGGGCCTGTACAGGCTTGACCACGTAGTCGTCGGCTCCCGTCTCCAGACCGACAACGATGTCCACTTCGTCCCCCCGTGCGGTCGCCATGATGATCGGCAGTGTCTGGTCGACGGCCCGTATGCTCCGGCACACGTCCAGCCCGGTCATGCCGGGCAGCATCAGATCGAGGACCACGATGTCCGGTCGGAAGGACCGCAGCCGGTCCATCCCCTCCTCCCCGGTCGCGGAGGCGGCGACGTCGTGGTTCTGGCGTCTGAGGGCCAGGGCGACGCCCTCGCGGACGGCGCGGTCGTCTTCGATCAGCAGTACACGTGGCATGGGGTCAGTATCTACATGAGCATGACCAGGAGGGGGGTTATCGTTTCGTTACCTTTCAAGCCTGCTCCGGTCACATGGTGATCACATCGTGAACGACCGTGACAGCGCACAAACGAGAGCTCTCCCGCCGTCGTCCTAAGCACTCCGCGCGGAGTGCGAAGAGGCAACGGGCGGGGGGACTGGCCGCGTTGGCCGTCTTCGGGGCCGTGGGCGGCTCGGTGGCCGTGTGGCTGTCGTCCGACGCGGGGCATGCGCCGGCGGCGGCGCGGCCGGAGGCAGGTTCCGGGACATCGGCGGTGGCCGGACGAAGCGGCGCCGACGGGCCCCCGCCGGCGACTGGGCCGGACGCCCCCGCCGGAAGTCCGGCGACCGAACGGGACGCCCCCGCCGGAAGCCCGGCGGCACGCCGGACCACCGAGCCACCGGAATCGGAGCCGCACCCTTCCAGTGCGCCTCTTCCTCACAGCGGTCCGGGAACCTTCGTCACCGCGCCCGGCGACAGCGCGAAGGCCGGCGAGGGAACGGCACTTCGCTACCGCGTCGAGGTGGAGGACGGCATCATGCTGTCCGCCGCCGACACCGCCGAAGAGGTGGAACACATCCTGGCCGACCCGCGCGGCTGGACGGCCGACGGACACTCGGCGTTCCAGCGGGTGTCCACCGGCCCCGCCGACTTCGTGGTCCGCCTCGCCACCCCGACGACCGTCGACAAGTTCTGCGCCGAGGGCGGCCTCGACACAGGCGGCAAGGTCAACTGCAGCGTGGACCGCAACGTGATGGTGAACCTCAGGCGCTGGGTGCTGGCGACTCCCGTCTACGCCAAGGACGTCACCGCCTACCGCGCCCTGATCATCAACCACGAGGTGGGCCACTTCCTCGGCCACGGCCATGTCACCTGCCCCGGGCCGGGCAAACCGGCCCCCGCGATGATGCAGCAGATCAAGGGCATGTCCGGCTGCGTCCCCAATGTCTGGCCGTACGACAGCGACGGCCGCCAGATCACGGGCCCCGCCGTCCCGTGACAACTTCCACCGACCCGACGAACAGGAGCTCTCAGATGAGGTTACGCGCACGCCACAGACCTGCGGCCATGGCCGCGGGAGTGGCTACCGCGGCCATGGTGATGGCCGGTCTCCCGGCCGGCGCCGGGGCCGTCGACACCGGAGGCGGCCGTACGGCGGCCGCGGTGAAGACGGTCACGCTGGTCACCGGCGACCGTGTCCTGGTCGGCGGCGACGGCCGGGTCTCCGGGGTGGAGCGGGCCCCGGGCCGGGGGGCCGTGCCCTTCTCGATCCGAGAGGTCGCGGGACACACCCGGGTCGTCCCCGGTGACGCCGAACTACTGCTGGCCCAGGGCAAGTTGGACGCGCGGTTGTTCGACGTGACGCAGCTGATCAAGGACGGCTACGACGACGCGGGCAGGTCCGACGTCCCGCTGATCGTCACGTTCAAGGGCAAGAAGGCGCCCTCGATGAGCCCGTTCACCGAGGCCGGGGCCCGGATGGGCCGTGCGCTGCCCGTGGTCAACGGCAAGTCGATGCGGTCCGTCAAGAAGCGGGCGGCCGACTTCTGGGACACCGTCACCACTGAGGAGTCCGGCGCCGTCGAGAAGGTCTGGCTGGACGGACGGCGCAAGGCCTCCCTCGACAAGAGCGTCCCGCAGATCGGCGCGCCGACCGCGTGGGCCGCCGGGTACGACGGCACCGGGGTGAAGGTCGCCGTCCTGGACACCGGAGTCGACTCCTCCCACCCCGACCTGGCGCAGCAGGTGGTCGAGGAGAAGGACTTCTCGGGCTCCGACGGCACCGGCGACAAGTTCGGCCACGGCACGCACGTGGCGTCCACCGTGGTCGGCACCGGCGCCAAGTCGGACGGCAGGTTCAAGGGCGTGGCGCCGGGCGCGAAGATCCTCAACGGCAAGGTCCTGGACGACACCGGCTCCGGCTCGGACTCCGGGATCATCGCCGGCATGGAGTGGGCGGTGGCCCAGGGCGCGGACGTCGTCAACCTCAGCCTCGGCGGCACCGACCTGCCCGGCACCGACCCGATGGAGGAGGCGGTCGACCGGCTCTCCGCCGAGTCCGACACGCTCTTCGTCGTCGCGGCGGGCAACGAGGGCGAGTTCGGTGAGGGCACGGTCGGCTCGCCCGGCAGCGCGGATTCCGCGCTCACCGTCGGCGCGGTCGACAAGTCCGACTCCCTCGCCGGCTTCTCCAGCCGCGGTCCGCGCGTCGGGGACAGCGGGGTCAAGCCCGACCTGACCGCGCCCGGTGTCGAGATCACCGCCGCGGCAGCGGCCGGCAGTCTCGTCGAGAGCGAGTACCCCTCCGGCGTCCCCGGCTACGCCACCCTCGACGGTACGTCCATGGCGACCCCGCATGTCGCGGGCGCCGCCGCCGTCCTCGCCCAGCAGCACCCCGACTGGAGCGGCGAGCGCCTCAAGGCGGTCCTCACCGGTTCCGCCAAGCCGGGGACGTACAGCTCCTTTCAGCAGGGCACCGGCCGTACGGATGTGGTCCGGGCGCTGCAACAGAGCGTCGTCACAGAGCAGGGCCCGCTCGACTTCGGTGAGCAGCAGTGGCCGCACGGCGACGACAAGCCGTCCACCAAGCAGCTCACCTACCGCAACCTCGGCACCGAGCCGGTCACCCTGGACCTGTCCGTCGACGCCTACGCGGTTGACGGAAAGCCCGCCACCGAAGGCATGTTCAGCGTCTCACCGCAGCGGATCACGGTTCCGGCGGGCGGCACGGCGAGCGCCGAGGTCACGGCGGACACCCGCGCGGGCAGCGCCGACGGCAGCTTCGGCGGCTCGGTGCAGGCGACCTCCGCCGACGGCAAGGTCCAGGTGCGGTCCGCCGTCGGCGTGGCGCGCGAGGTGGAGTCGTACAGCCTGACGCTCAAGCACATCGACGAGAACGGCGATCCGACCGGCGACGCCGCCACCTCCGTCGCGGGCCTCTACAGCGACTTCTACGCCGAGTACGCCGACGAGAAGGACGGCGAACTGACGATACGACTGCCCAAGGGCGACTACATCCTCAGCGGTGTGATCCACCCGCAGACCTCGTCCCCGACCCACGCCGTCCTGCTGGAGCCGAAGTTCCGGCTGGACGGTGACAAGACGGTCACCGTCGACGCTCGGCAGGCGAAGCCGGTGGACATCACCGTGCCGGACCCGGCGGCCGAGAACACCGACGCCACGGTCGCGATCGGCTTCGGGCGGGGCGAGGGGCTCAGCGACGGCTCCCTCCAGTACCTGATGCCCACCTTCGAGGGCTCGCGGTTCGGGCGGCTCGGCGGCGGGGAGGCCGTGGAGAGGCTGACCGCCCTGTACTCCGGCAACTGGACCGCGAAGGACGGGGACGGCAGGCCGGTCAACTACCACGCCGCCTGGTACCGGAAGGGCAGCCTGGACGGCTTCACGGCGCGGGTCGAGCGCAGGCAGTTGGCGAAGGTCGACCTCCAGGTGGGCGAGGCGGTCGACGGCCGGCGCGTCCAGGCGGAGGTGACCCCGCACCTGCCCGACGGCGACCTGGTGAGCGGTTTCACCGACATGCGGGGTGATCTCCCGTTCCGGAGCACCGAGTACATCCTCGACAACGGCGTGAAGTGGTCGGTGCGCACCTGGCAGGTCTCGGGCGAGGGCCGGGAGTCGGTATTCGAGAACTTCCTCATGAGGATGCCGCAGACCTGGAAGGCCGGCCGCGGCTACCGGGAGCGGTTCGGTGTCGGCGTCTTCGGCCCGGTCCTCCACGGTCCCGACGCCCCCGGACCGGGCAGGGGCTTTCCCGGCGCCGCCCGCGAGGGCAACACCCTCCGGGCGTACGTCCCGCTGTTCGGTGACGGCGGCGGGCACTGGGGCACCAGCGACACGACCTCCGTGACGACCAGGCTGGAGGCGGACGGCAAGGAGATCTCCGACGAGTACGGCATCCCGCCGACCGACGGCGTCACCGAGTACACGGTTCCCGCCGAGGACACCGCGTACAAGCTGACCGTGGACAACTCCCGCGACCCGGCCGTGTACGCCGTCAGCACGCGCGTCCACGCGGAGTGGACCTTCCGCTCCGCCAGGACCCCCGAGGGCGCCTTCGCCGCGCTTCCGCTGTCGGCGGTCCGCTTCAGCCCCGACCTGACCCTGGCCAGCACGGCGAAGGCGGGCAAGCGCTTCGAGGTTCCCTTCACCGTCGAGGGCGCGGCGGCCGGGCAGCGACCCGCGAAGCTCACCTTCCAGGTGTCGTACGACGACGGCGCCACCTGGCAGCCCGCCAGAGCCGTCGGCGGCACGCACCTCTCGCTGAAGCACCCGGCGAAGCCGGGCTCGGTCTCCCTGCGCGCCGAGCTTACGGACCGTGACGGCAACACGCTCGTCCAGACGATCGAACGCGCCTACCTCACCATCCCGTAACCCCCTGTACCCGGCTCTGCCCGGGACGGCCCAAGGGCTGTCCCGGGCAGCGGTGCTCAAGAACCGGACGAAGCACTAGGAACGGCGGCGGGGTTCCCGACGCGGCCAGCAGCCTCGACCTGCCCTGCGTACTCACCCTTACAGGTCGAACAGACTTTCTTGGAAGCTCTGGACGACATCCCGTCGTGAGTAGAAGAGGCCCAACAGCAGAAACGTCTTGGGGCGGGCCGCGACGTTTCCGATGAAGCAGTGCACGGCCTTCTCCGGGGAGATCATCCGGTCGAACCAGCGCTCGCGGAGCTTCTCCTCCACGGCGTGTGTCCCGTACTGGCGAAGGAACATGCGGGAGACCTCCAGAGCCTCAGCGACTGCGCCGACGGTGAAGAAACCTGGCTGGACTGCTCCCTCGCTCTCCAGACGGGCCGGCGTCCCGACGGCGATGCCCGCTTCCTTAGCGAGCCGCTCCCGCGTCCACCCACGGACCTCCCGCAACGCACGCACCCGCTGGGCGAGGACACGGGCGTGGTCGCGGGACGCGCTGAGTAATGGCCCGCCATGTGCCGTGATCCAACGGCCGTTGAGGCGGCTGGACATCGTGTTCTTGGTCAGCCACGGAGCTGGATTCGCGAACGGGCAGGCCCGATGCCCTCAGCCGTGGCACTGACCAAAGCCGATCTCCAGAAACCCGTCAGGGGCCTGATCCACTCACTGGATCAGGCCCCTGACCTGGTACTTCACTGTCGGGGTGGCGGGATTTGAACCCACGACCTCTTCGTCCCGAACGAAGCGCGCTGCCAAGCTGCGCTACACCCCGATGTCGCTGCTGTCGCGGCGACGACGTTTACTTTAGCCCACTGGTGGCTAGAGACGAAATCCGGTTTTCCAGGGGTGCCGGAGGGGGTTCGGGCGGGCGTGGTCGAGGGCCACGAGGAGGATCGCGAGGGCGTAGAAGGAGAGGCCGAGGAGGAGGGCGTTGCCGAGGACCTTCTTGTAGCCGTCCTGGTCGACGTCCAGGAAGGGGTAGAGGTAGCGGTCGGTGGTGCCCGGGAGGAGCAGCTCGCCTCGGATGAGGGAGAAGGCCAGGTAGGCCAGGGGGTAGAGCAGCCACGTGCTGGCCTGGCGCAGGTGCAGGCGGCCGGGGGACGTGAGCAGGAGCCAGTCCAGTACGGCCGCGATCGGGGTCACCGTGTGGAGCGTGTGGTGGGCGAGGGCCTGCCAGCCCGTCGGGGCGGCTGCTTCGCCCGCGAGGGAGAAGGGGCTCGCCTCGTTCGCCAGGAGCAGGTGCTGCACCAGGGCCGCGATGACGACGTAGAGCAGCGTCGCGCCCAGTACGGCTCCTGGGAGCGGGCGGCTGGCCGTCCATGCGCGGCGGGCCGAGAGGGCCATGACCAGCGCGAGGAGGATGTTGCTCTGGATCGCGAAGTAGCCGAGGGTCCGGGACGGGTCGCCCAGGAGTACGTCGAGCGTCACGCCCGCGGTCGCCGCGAGGGCGACCAGCAGGCGGAAGGCCGCGGCCGCCGGGCGGCGGACCGGGGTGACGACGGCCGTGGCGGGGACGGGGGAGGGCTTCAGCGCGGGCTTGCCCGGAATCGCGGGGAGATCCGGTATGTCCCGGGGTATCGGGGCGGTCATGCCCCCACGCTGACAGAAGCGGACATAGGGGGCGATGTGGGCGGGCTGTGTGGGTTAATGGGGCCCTGGCCGGGGGTCCCTGGCCCGGGGGTCCCTGGCCGGGGGCCCTGGCTGCGGGTCCCTGGCCGTGTGCCCCGGCCGACCCCGACCAGACCCGGCCGACCGCGACCGGCCCCTGCGGGTGGGAGAGGTTCCCCGCTACTCCCGCCCCACCAACGTCAGCAACGTCGCCTCCGGCGGGCACGCGAACCGTACCGGTGTGTAGCGGTTCGTGCCGCAGCCCGCCGAGACGTGCAGATACGACGTACGGCCCTCCGCGGTGTGCGTGGACAGGCCCTTCACACGGTCCGTGTCCAGGTCGCAGTTGGTGACCAGGGCGCCGTAGAAGGGGATGCACAGCTGGCCGCCGTGGGTGTGGCCGGCCAGGATCAAGGGGTAGCCGTCGGCTGCGAAGGCGTCCAGCGTGCGCAGGTACGGCGCGTGGACCACGCCCATGGAGAAGTCGGCCGAATCCGACGGACCGCCGGCCACCTGCTCGTAGCGGTCCCGCTTGATGTGCGGGTCGTCCAGGCCCGTCAGCTCCAGCGAGACGCCCTCGATCTTGAGCGTGCCGCGCGTGTTCGTGAGGTTCAGCCAGCCCGCCGCGTCGAAGGCGTCCCGCATGTCCTCCCACGGGATGTGCACCACGCCGACGGCCGGCGGGTTGCCGTTCAGGCCGTGGCGGCCCTGGGCCTTCTCGCGCAGGTAGCGGGCGGGGTTGCGGGGAACGGGGCCGTAGTAGTCGTTGGAGCCGAAGACGTACGCGCCCGGGAACTCCATCAGGGGGCCGAGCGCGTCCAGGACCTCCGGGATGCCCTCCGGGTCGGAGAGGTTGTCACCCGTGTTGATCACGAAGTCGGGGCGCAGGCCCGCCAGGGACCGCAGCCAGCGCTGCTTCTTGCGCTGACCGCTGACCATGTGGATGTCGGAGACCTGCAGCACGCGCAGGGGGCGCATGCCCGAGGGCAGGACCGGGACCGTGACCCGGCGCAGGCGGAAGGAGCGGGCCTCGAAGCCCGCGGCGTACAACAGACCGGCGGCACCAGCCGCCGCGATTCCCAGGGGGACTCCGTATCGCGCGCGCATACGACCATCGTGTCAGACCGGACGGGTCACCTCCGCCCGGCGGTGCCCGAAATCCCCTGACGCCCACGGTCCTTAGACCATCCCTTGGACCATCACCCACAAATCAACGGGCGCCTGTCCGCCCGCACCTGCGACAATCAACCCCATGACCACGCTCAAGTCGAAGCTGCAGGACGACCTCAACGCCGCGATCAAGGAGCGCGACGAGCTCCGCTCCTCGACGCTCCGGCTGACGCTCGCCGCGATCACCAAGGAGGAGGTCGCGGGCAAGGAGAAGCGCGAGCTCTCCGACGACGAGGTACAGAAGGTGATCACCCGGGAGGCGAAGAAGCGCCGTGAGGCGGCCGAGGCCTTCGCGCAGGGTGGTCGCGCCGAGAGCGCGGAGCGGGAGAGGGCGGAGGGCGAGGTGCTCGCCGCGTACCTGCCGAAGCAGCTGAGCGACGACGAGCTGAACCAGATCGTCGCCCAGGCCGTCGAGGAGGCGAAGGCGGCCGGGGCGGAGGGGCCGCGGGCCATGGGCGCGGTCATGAAGATCGTGAACCCGAAGGTCGCGGGCCAGGCCGAGGGCGGCCGCGTCGCCGCGGCTGTGAAGAAGATCCTCGCGGACACGCCCTAGGGACCCAGGGAGCCTCTTGGCGAAGCCAGGGAGCTGGGGCTGCGGTCACGCGGACGCGAATGTGTGATTTCTGAGGCACCGGCCCGGGGCGGGTGTTAGCGTCAGCCGACTCTGAACTTTCGTTCGAATTGAGGGTGGGATGACTGGGTCGAGACGTGTTCTCAAGGCGTCCGTGACCGCAGCGGCCGTGGTCGCCGCGACGTTGAGCTTCGCGGGGACGGCGGACGCGGCGGGCAGCTGCTCGGGAAGCCTCATCGACACGTACAACGTCACGGGGGACTACAGCCCGTACACCGGGCAGTACGTCGGCCAGGTCCGGCTCTACTGGGACGGCACGAACAACTGCGCGATCTTCACCAAGTCCGGAGGACCGCTCTACGGCGTGACCACGTCGATGAGCATCAAGCTCATGGCCAGTACGTCTCCGGAGCGGAGCGACACCGACTCCGGGAGCTTCGCGCAGTACGCGGGCCCGGTCACGGTCGCCGCCGCCGGCAAGTGCGTGAGGTGGGAGGGGTCGATCGTGTACAACGGCCGGACCGTCGCGTACGACTCGATCGGCTGGCAGCACTGCGGCTGAGGCCGCAGGTCAACGCGCTGACAGGAACACGCGGCCCCTTCCCGCCGTACGAAGATCTTCGTACGGCGGGAAGGGGCCGTCCGCGTTCAGGACGCGGCGTCAGCCGCGTCCCCCGTTCCCGTTGCCCCCGTTGCCCCCGTTGCCCTGGCCTCGGAAGAATCCCTCCGGAATGCTGAACGACGGTGTCGGGAAGGCGCCGCCGTCCCCGCCGCCGCCGTTGTTGCCGCCGACCAGGCCGCCGATGAAGCCGCCGTCTCCGTTGCCGCCGTTGTCCCCGTTGTCGCGGCCCTCGTCGTCGCCGTTCCCGTCGCCGCGGTCCCGGTCGATGCCGTCGGGGATGTGGACGGTGTTGAAGTTCTCGACGGGCTTGCCCTCCAGCGCGCCGGACATCATGTCGCCCCAGATCGGTCCGGGGACCTCGCCACCGAACACCTTGCCGTACGGGACGCCGCCGATGGTGATGCCGACCATCTTCCGCTTGTGTGCGGGGTCGCCGACCCACACGGCACCGGCCATGTTGGGCGTGTAGCCCACGAACCAGGCCGCGTAGCGCTCGTCCGTCGTACCGGTCTTACCGGCGCTGGGGCGGCTGCCGAGGCCGGCCTTCTTACCCGTACCGTCCTCGACGACGCCCCGCAGCAGCGCGTTGATGGTGTCGGCGGTCTTCTCCGACATCGCGCGCGAGCAGGTCGACTTCGGGACCTCGAGCGACTTCGTGCTGTCGCCGACGCGCTGGCTGATCGACTCGATGGCGACCGGCGTGCAGTACATGCCGCGCGAGGCGAACGTGGCGTACGCGTTCGCCATGGTCAGCGGCGACATCTCCTGGGTGCCGAGGGCGATGGAGGGCACCTGGGGCATCTTGTCGCCGTCGGCCCGCTCGACGCCCATCTTCTTCGCCATCGTCGTCACCGGGCAGATGCCGATGTCACTGATCATCTGCACGTAGTAGGTGTTGACCGACTTGGCGGTCGCCTCCTTCATGTCGTACGGACCGACCTCGGACCTGTTCTCGTTTGCCACCTCGGCGGGGGCGGCCGGATCGTTCTTCCAGGTCCTGCCGTCGCAGGCCGCGACCGGGCTCGGGTACCGCATCTCGTACGGCGAGGGGTACACCTTGTTCGCCGGCATGCCGTCCTCGAGGGCCGCGGCGGCCACGATCGGCTTGAACGTCGAACCGGGCTGGTAGCCCATGCCGCCGCCCATCGACTGGTCGACGGAGAGGTTGATCTGCGTCTCGTTCTTGCCGAAGCCGTACGGGCGCGACTGGCCCATGGCGAGGACCTTGCCGGTGCCCGGCTGGACGATGGTGGCGGCGGTGGCCACCTCGTCGCTCTTGTAGACGTGGTCCTTGATGGACCGCTGTGCCGCGTTCTGGGCCTGCGGGTCCATGGTGGTGCGGATGGTGAGGCCGCCCTGGTTCCAGACCTTCGCCCGCTCCTCCTTGGTCTTGCCGAAGACCGGGTCGTTCAGGAAGACCTCGCGCACGTAGTCGCAGAAGAAGCCCGCGCCCTTGGTCGCCGTGATGCAGCCGTTCTTGGGCTTGCTGACCTTCAGGCCCAGCGGCGCCTTCATCGCCTCGGCGGCCTGCGCCCGGGAGATGTCGCCGACCTCGGCCATGCGCCGGAGCACGGTGTTGCGGCGTTTGGTGGCCTCCGCCTCGTCGTTGACCGGGTCGTACCGGCTGGGCGACTGGACGATGCCGGCGAGGAGGGCCGCCTCCTGGAGGTTCAGGTCCTTGGCGGACTTGGAGAAGTAGCGCTGGGCCGCGGCCTCGACGCCGTAGGCCTGCTGGCCGAAGAACGTGATGTTCAGGTAGTTCTCGAGGATCTTCTTCTTCCCGAGCTCCTCCTCGACCTGGATCGCGTACTTCAGTTCGCGGATCTTGCGGCCGATGGTCTGCTGGGTGGCCTGCGCGACCTTCGTCGGGTCGTCGCCGGCCTCCTCGACGAAGACGTTCTTCACGTACTGCTGCGTCAGGGTCGACGCTCCCTGGGCGACCTCACCGCTGCGCGCGTTCTTGTTGAGGGCGCGCAGGACGCCCTTCAGGTCGACCGCGCCGTGCTGGTAGAAGCGCGAGTCCTCGATCGCGACGATCGCCTTCTGCATGTACGGCGAGACGTCCTTGAGGGGGACCACCGTGCGGTCGCGCGAGTAGACCGTGGCGATCTGGCCGCCGTCGGCGTCGAGGATCGTGGTGCGCTGACTCAGGGGCGGGGTCTTCATGTTGGCCGGGAGTTCGTCGAAGCTCTCGACCGATCCCTTCGCCGCCAGCCCCAGCGCGCCCACCGCGGGCAGCGCGATACCGGCCAGCACGGCTCCCGCGAGAACACTGACACCGAGGAGCTTGGCGGCCTGCTGTGTGGGTGACAGACCACCGCCCGAGCGCTTCTTTGGCATGAGGGCAGCCTACGTTCTCATTCGCCGGACAGGCGTATAGGCCTTGGCCTAAGCTGCTCTCAACTGTCACAGCAGTGAGGCCACGTATCAATACGTCCGGCGACCCCGAATCGTTCCGGGTGTTCCCCAACTTTTTTGGTGGGGTCGTGTCCGAATCCGCCTTGTGTGTCATACGGCGTCCGTTGTGACGCAACTGAACTGTCCCGGTTTGCCGGGAAGGTTACGTATGTCGCCAGCTCACTCCCCCGGGTGATCTGCCGCTTACCCATAGTCCGTTCGGACCATTCAAGATTGGGCCCGCTGGGGGTGTTGCACTGTGCCCACCTTCCGTAACGTCCTCAACTGGCGGCGGTGAATATGCCGCTGCCGCCGTGGGGGAGCCTCGATTCGGGAGAGGACGGCGCCGGTATGGGCTGGGTAGTCGACTGGAGTGCGCAGGCGGCCTGCCGCACTACCGATCCGGATGAACTGTTCGTTCAGGGAGCAGCGCAGAACAGGGCCAAGGCGGTGTGCACCGGATGCCCGGTGCGTACGGAGTGCCTGGCCGACGCGCTGGACAACCGCGTCGAGTTCGGCGTGTGGGGAGGCATGACGGAGCGGGAGCGCCGCGCACTGCTGCGCAGGCGGCCCACGGTGACCTCCTGGCGCCGGCTGCTGGAGACGGCGCGTACGGAGTACGAGCGCGGCACCGGCATCGTGCCCCTCGACGACGACGAGGTCTACGAGAACTACGCGGCGGTGAGCTGAGGGGTTCCCTCCGGGGGGTTCCTTCCGGGGGTTCCGAAGGTTCGAGGGCCCTTGACGGGCCCTTCGCCATCGCCGGGTTGCCCTGAGGCACGCTTCAGGCGTTCGCTCAGGCACTCGCCTCAGGCCGGGTGCCCGTGTGGGGCGGCTCGGAGTCGTCGGCGGGGTCGGGAAGCTCGCGCTCGTTCGCCGCGAGCCGGTCGCCGATGTCGCGCAGTCCCGCGAGGTCGTGCACATCGCCGGGCAGCGCGCCCACTTCCGTCACGGCCACCTCGGGGTGGAGCGCGGTGAAGCGGTCACGCGTGCGCTGCTCACGGGAGAGCAACTGCATACGTTCGGCGTGCAGCCTCAGCAGACCTGCCGTGAGCTGGTCGACGGACCGCTCGGTGTTCTCGGTGTTCTCGGCGTCCTCGGCGGGGGAGCCACCGTCAGAAGCCGGAGCAGCAGCCGGAGCTGGTGTTTCGGATGTGGGAGAGACTGAACTGTCATACGTGTCGGGGGAGTTACGAAGTACTGCTTTCCCGCCCTCCTGATCCACAATGCGGGGCTCTTCAAGATTTTCCGCGGCGGCGAGCGCCCGCTCGGCCGACAGCCGGCCGGCACCGCTGCCGTGGACCCGGTTGAGCACCAGCCCGGCGAGCGGCATGTCCTCCGCGGCCAGCCGCTCCACGAAGTACGCGGCCTCGCGCAGCGCGTCCCGCTCCGGAGCCGCGACCACGAGGAACGCCGTACCCGGCGCCTGGAGCAGCTTGTACGTCGCGTCCGCACGCGTGCGGAACCCGCCGAAGGTCGTGTCCATCGCGGACACGAACGTCTGGACGTCCTTGAGGAGCTGACCGCCGAGCAGCTTGCCGAGGGTGCCGGTCATCATCGACATCCCGACGTTCAGGAACTTCATCCCGGCGCGCCCGCCCAGCTTCGCCGGCGCCGTCAGCAGCCGGATCAGCCGCCCGTCCAGGAACGACCCGAGCCGCTTGGGCGCGTCCAGGAAGTCCAGCGCCGAGCGGGACGGCGGGGTGTCGACGACGATCAGGTCCCACTCGTCCCTGGCCCGCAGCTGCCCGAGCTTCTCCATCGCCATGTACTCCTGCGTGCCCGCGAAGCCCGCCGAGAGCGACTGGTAGAAGGGATTGCCCAGGATCGCGGCCGCCCGCTCGGGGTCCGCGTGCGCCTCGACGATCTCGTCGAAGGTGCGCTTCATGTCGAGCATCATCGCGTGCAGCTCGCCGCCTGCGGAGTCGTCGATGCCCTTCACCCGGCGCGGGGTGTTGTCGAGGGAGTCGATGCCCATGGACTGGGCGAGCCGGCGGGCCGGGTCGATGGTGAGGACGACGACCTTGCGGCCCCGCTCGGCCGCGCGCAGGCCCAGGGCCGCCGCGGTCGTGGTCTTGCCGACCCCGCCCGAGCCGCAGCAGACCACGATCCGGGTCTTCGGGTCCGCCAGCAGCGGATCGACGTCGAGGACGCGCGCGGGGGACAGGCGGCGGGCCGGGGCGTGGGTGTGGGCCGGGTCCGGACGACTCATGACATCCCCTGCTTCCGACTCATGACGGGCCTTGCCTGTGTGCTGTTCCTCGGGCCGCGGCCTGCCCGGCTCATGACACGCCCTGCTCGCGCAGCTCGCGGGCCAGCTCGTACAGCCCCGCCAGGTCCACGCCTTCGGCGAACAGCGGCAGTTCGTGCAGCGGCAGGCCCAGCTCGGTGAGCACCGCACGCTGCTCGTGCTCCAGCGCGTACCGCTCGGCGTACTCCTCGGCCTGCGTGAGCAGCGGATCCACCAGCCGCTCCGCGCGCCCGCCGCGCCGCGCCCCGCCGAGCCCGGCGGACGACAACGACCGCGCAACCGTGGAACGCGGGACCGTCCTGACGAGTTCCAGGTCGGCCGCGTCCAACACCTCCGGCCGCACCATGTTCACGATGATCCGCCCCACCGGCAGCCGCGCCGACCGCAGCTCGGAGATGCCGTCCACCGTCTCCTGGACGGGCATCTCCTCCAGCAGTGTCACCAGGTGCACGGCCGTCTCCGGCGACTTCAGCACCCGCATCACGGCCTGGGCCTGATTGTGTATCGGGCCGATCTTGGCGAGGCCGGCGACCTCGTCGTTGACGTTGAGGAAGCGCGTGATGCGACCGGTGGGCGGGGCGTCCATGACGACGTAGTCGTACGCGAACCGCCCGCTCTTGTCCTTGCGCCGTACCGCCTCGCACGCCTTGCCGGTGAGGAGTACGTCCCTCAGGCCGGGCGCGATGGTGGTGGCGAAGTCGATCGCGCCGAGCTTCTTCAGGGCCCGTCCGGCGCCCCCCAGCTTGTAGAACATCTGGAGGTAGTCCAGAAGGGCCAGTTCGGGGTCGATGGCAAGCGCGTACACCTCGCCGCCACCGGGCGCGACTGCGATCTTCCGTTCCTCATAGGGCAGCGCCTCCGTTTCGAAGAGCTGCGCGATTCCCTGGCGGCCCTCGACCTCGACGAGAAGCGTCCGCTTCCCCTCCGTGGCCAGGGCCAGCGCTAGGGCCGCGGCCACCGTGGTCTTGCCGGTACCGCCCTTGCCGCTGACGACCTGGAGCCTGCTCACGTATTCGAGCCTAACCAGTCCGTGCCAGGGCTACGCGGGAGGCTGTGGACAACCGTCGCCGCGGACGGCTGAGGACCGGGGCACGGTCGGCCGCGTGACCCCTCTCCGGCAGCGGCTAGAGTCGGCCGCATGACCAAGTGGGAATACGCAACCGTGCCGCTGCTCGTCCACGCCACGAAGCAGATTCTGGACACCTGGGGCGAGGACGGCTGGGAGCTCGTCCAGGTCGTGCCCGGGCCGAACAACCCCGAGCAGCTCGTGGCCTACCTGAAGCGGGAGAAGCAGTAATGGGTGCCGTCGAGGCGAAGCTGGCCGAGCTGGGCCTGACCCTGCCCGACGTCGTCCCGCCGCTCGCCGCGTACCAGCCGGCCGTGCAGTCCGGGCCGTACGTCTACACCGCCGGGCAGCTCCCGATGGTGGAGGGCAAGCTTCCGGTCACCGGCAAGGTCGGTGCGGAGGTCACCCCGGAGGAGGCCAAGGAGCTGGCACGCACGTGTGCGCTGAACGCCCTGGCCGCCGTCAAGTCCGTCGCCGGTGACCTGGACCGCATCGCGCGCGTGGTGAAGGTCGTGGGCTTCGTGGCCTCGGCCTCGGACTTCACCGGCCAGCCCGCGGTGCTGAACGGCGCCAGCGAGCTGCTCGGCGAGGTCCTCGGCGACAAGGGCGTGCACGCGCGCAGCGCGGTGGGCGTGGCGGTGCTGCCGCTGGACGCGCCGGTGGAGGTCGAGATCCAGGTGGAGCTCGCGTAGCACCCTTTCGACACCCCTAGCTGCGGCATCGCCCCGAGGGCCACTCGAACATCCGCCCGTCACGGGATAGCCTCGCGCCCATGGCGAACGGTCAGTGGTACCCCCCGGAGTGGCCGGACCGCATCCGCGCACTCGCGGCCGGCACCCTCACTCCGGTGACCCCCAAGCGCGCGGCCACCGTCATGCTCCTGAAGGACACCCACAGCGGCCCCGCCGTCCACATGCTGCGCAGACGCGCCTCCATGGCCTTCGCCGGAGGCGCGTACGCGTATCCGGGCGGCGGCGTCGACCCCCGGGACGACGACCACCAGGTCCGCTGGGCGGGCCCCACGCGCGCGTGGTGGGCGCACCGGCTCGGCGTCGACGAGACGACGGCCCAGGCCATCGTCTGCGCGGCCGTACGGGAGACGTACGAGGAGGCGGGCGTGCTGCTCGCCGGCGAGACGCCCGACTCGGTCGTCGGCGACACCACCGGCGCCGACTGGGAGGCCGACCGCGCCGCCCTGGTCGCCCGGGACCTGTCCTTCGCGGAGTTCCTGGACCGCCGCGGCCTGGTCCTGCGCTCCGACCTGCTCGGCGCCTGGACCCGCTGGATCACCCCGGAGTTCGAGGCCCGCCGCTACGACACCTGGTTCTTCGTGGCCGTCCTCCCCGAGGGGCAGCGCACCCGCAACGCCTCCACGGAGGCCGACCGCACGGTGTGGATCGCCCCGGGCGAGGCTGCGGCCGGGTACGACAAGGGCGAGCTGCTGATGATGCCGCCGACCATCGCGACCCTGCGTCAGCTGACGGCGTACGAGAGCGCGGCCCAGGCCCTCGCCGCCGCCCCCGCGCGGGACCTCACGCCCGTCCTGGCCACCGCCCGCCTGGTGGACGGCGAGATCGTGCTCTCCTGGCCGGGCCACGACGAGTTCACCAAGCACATCCCGACCGCCCCGACCGGTGGAGCCAGCGCATGACGGACGCAGCAGCCCTTCCCGGCCAGCCCCGCGGCGGGGTCCTCTCGGGGCCCGCCACCGCGCGGGCCGTCAACGTCCTGGCCCCCAACCCGTCGGCGATGACCCTGGACGGCACGAACACCTGGATCCTCTCCGAGCCCGACTCGGACCTGGCGGTGGTGGTCGACCCGGGTCCCCTCGACGACGGTCACCTGCGCCATGTCGTCGCCACGGCCGAGCAGGCCGGCAAGCGCGTCGCCCTGACCCTGCTGACCCACGGTCATCCCGACCACGCGGCGGGCGCCGCCCGGTTCGCCGAACTGACCGGCACGCGCGTGCGTGCGCTCGATCCGGCACTGCGGCTGGGCGACGAGGGCCTGGCCGCCGGAGACGTGATCACCACCGGCGGCCTCGAACTGAGGATCGTCCCGACCCCCGGCCACACCGCCGACTCCCTCTCCTTCCATCTCCCGGCCGACCGTGCGGTCCTGACCGGCGACACGATCCTGGGCCGCGGGACGACGGTCGTGGCCCACCCCGACGGCCGTCTCGGCGACTACCTGGACTCCCTGAGGCGCCTCAGGTCCCTCACGGTCGACGACGGCGTCCACACGGTGCTGCCGGGCCACGGACCGGTCCTGGAGGACGCCCAGGGGGCCGTCGAGTACTACCTCGCCCACCGCGCCCACCGCCTCGCCCAGGTGGAGACGGCCGTCGAGGACGGCTACCGCACCCCCGCGGAAGTGGTCGCCCACGTCTACGCCGACGTCGACCGCTCCCTGTGGCCGGCCGCGGAACTCTCGGTGCGCGCGCAGTTGGACTACCTGGAGGAGCACGGGCTCATCTGACCGTGCCCGGTACGACGTCGGGCCCCGTCCCGCGAGGAGACAGGGCCCGACGACGTACGGCCAGGGTGCGTGCGCGTCAGCGCGAGCGCTTGGCGAGGCGTTCCACGTCCAGGAGGATCACCGCGCGGGCCTCCAGGCGCAGCCAGCCGCGCTGGGCGAAGTCCGCCAGTGCCTTGTTGACCGTCTCGCGGGACGCGCCGACCAGCTGGGCCAGCTCCTCCTGCGTGAGGTCGTGGACGACGTGGATGCCCTCCTCGGACTGCACGCCGAACCGGCGGGAGAGGTCCAGCAGCGCCCGGGCGACACGGCCCGGGACGTCCGAGAAGACGAGGTCGGACATCGCGTCGTTGGTCTTGCGCAGCCGGCGCGCGACGGCGCGCAGGAGCGCCGTGGCCACCTCGGGGCGGGCGTTCAGCCAGGGCTGGAGGTCGCCGTGGCCGAGGCCGAGCAGCTTGACCTCGGTCAGCGCCGTGGCGGTCGCGGTGCGCGGGCCCGGGTCGAACAGCGACAGCTCGCCGATGAGCTCGCCGGGGCCGACCACGGCCAGCATGTTCTCGCGGCCGTCGGGGGACGTGCGGTGGAGCTTGACCTTGCCCTCCGTGACCACGTACAGGCGGTCGCCGGGGTCACCCTCGTGGAACAGCGAGTCGCCGCGCGCGAGGGTCACCTCACTCATGGAGGCGCGGAGCTCCGCGGCCTGCTCGTCGTCGAGCGCCGCGAAGAGCGGATTGCGCCGCAGAACGTCGTCCACGAGTTCTCTCCTTGTCGACCTGCTCAGGGGCTGTTGCCCCCGCGTACCAAGGCACCGTGGTGCCCATTTTGCCGGACGGTCCAAACAGTGTGATCTGTCACAAGGATGCCGCACACGTGTCCCGGGGTACGCGGCAGGGGTCCAATTGGGCGCCGATCTTCGGGGTCCGGGGCGGATGTCGGTGCCGGGCCTTAGGCTGGCCGGGTGTCCAAATCGCCGGTGAGAGCACAGGCCGAGGGGGCTGCGCGGGTGGTTGTACGTCGCGATTCCGCTGTGGGCGAACAGAGCCCCGATGGCGGTAGGAAAACGGCGAAAGCGACAGGGGAGGCGGAGCCTTCCGGGAAGCCGACGTCGGCGAGGAAGGCGCTTGCCGGGAAGGCCGGGGCCGCGAGTAAGCAGGCATCTGCGATGCAGGCTGCGTCTGCGAAGAAGGCCGCGTCTGCGAAGAAAACCGCGTCTGCGAAGAAAACCGCGTCTGCGAAGAAAACCGCGCCTGCGAAGAAGGCGGCGCCTGCGAAGAAGGCGGCGCCTGTGAGAAAGGCCCCCGCCGCCAAGAAGGTCACCGTCGCGCCCAAGAAGGCCACGGCCCGCCTCAAGGGCGCCGCCCCGGCCCGGACGGTCGTCCACCCACCGAGTGGCGAGTCGCGTACCGCCCTGGTCCGCCGCGCCCGCCGCATCAACCGCGAGCTCGCCGAGGTCTACCCGTACGCCCACCCCGAGCTGGACTTCGCCAACCCCTTCCAGCTCGTGGTCGCCACGGTCCTGTCCGCCCAGACCACCGACCTGCGCGTCAACCAGACGACCCCCGCCCTCTTCGCCAGGTACCCCGCCCCCGAGGACCTGGCCGCCGCCAACCCGGAGGAGGTGGAGGAGATCCTCCGCCCGTGCGGCTTCTTCCGGGCCAAGACGAAGTCGGTCATAGGGCTGTCCAAGGCCCTGGTGGAGGACTTCGGCGGCGAGGTCCCCGGCCGGCTGGAGGACCTGGTCAAGCTGCCCGGCGTCGGCCGCAAGACGGCATTCGTCGTGCTCGGGAACGCGTTCGGCCGGCCCGGCATCACCGTGGACACGCACTTCCAGCGCCTGGTGCGCCGCTGGCAGTGGACCGGCGAGAGCGACCCGGACAAGATCGAGGCGGCGATCGGCGCGCTCTTCCCGAAGAGCGACTGGACGGACCTCTCGCACCACGTGATCTGGCACGGCCGCCGTATCTGCCACGCCCGCAAGCCCGCCTGCGGAGCCTGCCCGATCGCCCCGCTCTGCCCGGCGTACGGCGAGGGCGAGACCGACCCGGAGAAGGCGAAGAAGCTGCTCAAGTACGAGAAGGGCGGCTTCCCCGGCCAGCGTCTGAACCCCCCGCAGGCCTACCTGGACGCGGGCGGCAAACCGGCGCCGCCGCTGGGGGCCGGATGAGCAGCCCCACGAGCCCCCCGCCCGGGGGACCGTGGCCGTTCGCGGAACGATCTCGGGGGCGCCGCGCGTTGGAAGCGGCAGGACGACGGGGGTGGCGATGACGCGGGCGAGCAACACACAGGGCGGCCGAGTGACAGTCAGCAAGGAGGGGCTGCCCGCCTGGCTGGACCCGGTGGTGCACGCCGTGGAGACGGTCCGGCCGCGGCAGCTGAGCCGATTCCTGCCGCCGGAGGACGGCGCCGGGCGCCAGTCCGCCGTGCTGATCCTGTTCGGGGAGGGCGAGCGCGGGCCGGAGCTGCTGCTCATGGAGCGTGCGAGCTCCCTGCGTTCGCACGCCGGCCAGCCCTCCTTCCCCGGCGGCGCCCTCGACCCGGAGGACGGCGACCCGCGGGGCGACGGCCCGCTGCGGGCCGCCCTGCGCGAGGCGGAGGAGGAGACGGGTCTCGACCCCTCGGGCGTCCAGCTCTTCGGAGTGCTGCCCCGGCTGTACATCCCGGTCAGCGGCTTCGTCGTCACCCCGGTGCTGGGCTGGTGGCGAGAGCCCAGCCCGGTCGGGGTCGTCGATCCGAACGAGACCGCCAGGGTCTTCACCGTCCCCGTGGCGGATCTCACGGATCCCGCGAACCGCGCCACCACCGTCCACCCCAGCGGCCACCGAGGTCCGGCATTTCTGGTCGAATCGGCACTTGTCTGGGGTTTCACGGCCGGAATCATCGACCGGCTGCTGCACTACGCGGGCTGGGAGCGGCCCTGGGACCGTGAGAAGCAGGTCCCGCTCGACTGGCGCGCATGACAGGGTGGCCTCCGTGAACGTGCTGGACATCTTGTTGCTGGTCGCCGCCGTGTGGTTCGCGGTCGTGGGGTACCGCCAGGGGTTCGTCGTCGGCATCCTGTCGGTGATCGGCTTTCTGGGCGGCGGTCTCGTCGCGGTCTACGCGCTGCCCGTCATCTGGGACGCGATCACGGACAACGCGGAGGTGAACACGACCGCGGCCGTCGTCGCGGTCGTCGTCGTCATCGTCTGCGCCTCCGTCGGCCAGGCCCTCACCACCCACCTCGGCAACAAGCTGCGCCGGCACATCACCTGGTCCCCGGCCCGGGCCCTGGACGCCACCGGCGGCGCCCTGGTCAACGTCGTGGCGATGCTCCTGGTCGCCTGGCTGATCGGCTCGGCCCTCGCGGGCACCACACTGCCGACGCTCGGCAAGGAGGTCCGCAACTCCAAGGTGCTGCTCGGCGTCTCCCAGGCGCTGCCGGACCAGGCCGCCACCTGGTTCGCGGACTTCTCCTCGGTCCTCGCGCAGAACGGCTTCCCGCAGGTCTTCAGCCCGTTCTCGAACGAGCCGATCACCGACGTCCAGCCGCCGGACCCGGCCCTGGCCGACAGCCCGGTGGCGACCCGCGCCCAGCGCTCCATCGTCAAGGTCATGGGCACGGCCCCGAGCTGCGGCAAGGTCCTCGAAGGCACCGGCTTCGTCTTCGACGACCGCCGCGTCATGACCAACGCGCACGTGGTGGGTGGAGTCGACGAGCCGACCGTGCAGATAGGCGGCGAGGGCAGGAAGTACGACGCCACGGTCGTGCTGTACGACTGGCGGCGCGACATCGCCGTACTCGACGTGCCGGACCTCAAGGCACCCGCGCTGCGGTTCACCACCAAGGACGCGGGCAGCGGCGACGGAGCGATCGTCGCGGGCTTCCCGGAGAACGGGGCGTACGACGTGCGGGCCGCGCGCGTGCGGGGACGCATCACGGCCAACGGCCCGGACATCTACCACCGCGGCACGGTCCGCCGCGACGTCTACTCCCTCTTCGCGACCGTCCGCCAGGGCAACTCCGGCGGCCCGCTGCTCACGCCCGACGGCAGGGTCTACGGCGTGGTGTTCGCCAAGTCCCTCGACGACGCCAAGACGGGGTACGCGCTGACCGTGGACGAGATCCAGGAGGACATCACCAAGGGGCGCACCGCCAACCAGCAGGTGGGCAGCGACAGCTGCGCGCTCTAGGAGCGGCCCTGAGGTGAGGTGGTCGGGGCGTCACCCGCGCGGGTGACGCCTCAGTCGCGTGTGTGGCGCAGACGTACGGAGACCCAGCGGGCCCGGCGGCGGAGGATACGCGGGATCCCCACCCTGGGGTCCGCGGTCGCCATCTGCGGTGCACCGCTCCGCTGGTGGGGGTTCGCACCGCCCGCCGAGCGGCGATTGCGGCTTGCGTCACTGTAGTCGTGCGTCCAGCCCATACCCCGACGTGTGCCCCTGCCCCATGGTCGATAACCGCCCCCGGAGCGCCCAATTGGCCTATGCGCCAGGCAATTGGCCGTTCGTCGGACAAGCGTTCACGCGCGGACACCGGCCGCGGTCAGCCGGTCACCGATCGGGTTCGGGATCCTTCAGCCAGTTGATGAGCTCCGAGGAGAACGCGACCGGGTCCTCCTCGTGCGGGAAGTGGCCGAGGCCGTCGAACAGGCGCCAGCGGTACGGGGCTTCGACGTACTCGCCGGAGCCGGCCGCGCTGCGCGTGCGCATCACGGGGTCGAGCGAGCCGTGCAGATGGAGCGTCGGCACGCGCACGGGCCGCTTCATCCGGCGGTTGAACTGGATGCCGTCCGGGCGGGCCAGGGAGCGCACCATCCAGCGGTACGGCTCGACCGCGCAGTGCGCCGCGGAGGGGATGCACATGGCGCGGCGGTACGTCCGAAGCGCCTCCTCCTCCGGCGGGCGCGGCCCGGACCAGTCCTGGATCAGTTCGGCCACGAGCGCCCCGTCGTCGGCGGTGAGCTGCCGCTCCGGGATCCAGGGCCGCTGGAACCCCCAGATGTGTGAACCGGCGCGGGTCTGCTTGACGTCCCGCAGCATGGCCGCCCGCCAGCGCCGCGGATGTGGCATGGACGCGACCGCCAGCCGCCGCACGAGCTTGGGGCGCATCGCGGCCGCCGTCCACGCCAGGTATCCGCCCAGGTCGTGGCCGACCAGCGCGGCGTCGGGCTCACCGAGCGAGCGGATGACGCCGGTGACGTCGAGCGCGAGGTTGGCGGGGTCGTAGCCGCGCGGCGTGCGGTCGCTGCCCCCGACGCCCCGCAGGTCCATGGCGACGGCTCGGAAGCCCGCGTCGGCGAGCGCCACCAGTTGGTGCCGCCAGGTCCACCAGAACTGCGGGAAGCCGTGCAGCAGCAGGACCAGCGGCCCGTCGCCCAGCTCGGCGATGTGGAAGCGGGCGCCGTTGGCGGCGACGTCGCGGTGGCTCCAGGGGCCGTCCAGCCGCACGGCCGAAGCCGGTTGCGCCGAAGGTGTGGCGGGATCGGTCATGACGACGAGCGTGCCACAGCCTCGACGGCCTCGGGGACCCGGTCCTGCGGGAGCTCCGGCCGCGGGTGCGGCTTGGCCTTCTGGAGGACGCCCGCGGTCTCCTTCATCGAGGCGGCGACCTTCTGCGGGCCCTTGCTCTTCTTGGCCTTCTTCGCGAAGGCCACGCCGATCAGCGCGAGCACGACCGCGACCAGTACGTTCGCCGCGAAGGACAGCAGGAAGCAGATCGCCAGGTTCCAGTCGGACCAGGTGTGGATGCCGTAGGCCAGCGCGAAGTTCAGCATCGGCAGGGAGAACAGCAGCACGGCGCCGGCCATCGAGAAGGCGCCGCCGCTGGTCGCGCCCCGCTTGACGTCCTGCTTGAGCTGCGCCTTCGCCAGCGCGATCTCGTCGTGCACCAGCGCCGACATTTCCGCCGTCGCCGAGGCGAACAGCTGGCCGATGCTGCGTTCGGCGCCGACCGGGCTGCCGTCGGGTGCGCTCATCGCGGTCTCCCTCTTCTGCGTACGGTCCGTTTTCCGCGTCTTGTGTCTGACTCGCCGCAGTCGTCCCACTGCGTACGGCCTGACTGCGTACGGTCCCGTCTTTTGTACCGTCTCGTCAGATCATGCCGGACGGTGGTGGTCATCGCCTGCCCCGCCCGGTACTTCGGCAAGCCCGTGGCGCGCGGCTGCCTTCTCCCGGGCGATCCGGCGGTGTTCGGCGGCCTTGCGCTCGTAGAGGTCGGCCAGCCGCTGGTGGTAGGCCGGGTCGTCCTCCTCGTAGATGTCCGGGATGCCGTCGGCGTCCTCGTCGCGCTCCTCGTTCTCCCACAGGCGGCGGTACTTGGCGTTGCGCATCTTCAGCAGGACGGTCGCGAGTGTCGCGGCGATGAGCGAGCCCAGCAGCACAGAGGCCTTGACCTCGTCGGTCATCGCCTGGTCGCCCTCGAAGGCGAGTTCTCCGATGAGCAGGGACACGGTGAAGCCGATGCCGGCGAGGCTCGCCACCGCGAACACGTCCGCCCAGGCGAGGTCGTCGCTGAGCGACGCCCGGGTGAAACGGGCCGTCAGCCACGTCCCGCCGAAGATGCCGAGCGCCTTGCCGACGACCAGGCCGAGGACGACGCCGAGGGTCTCGGGCTTGGTGAACACATCGGCGACCGCGCCGCCGGAGACGGTGACACCGGCGCTGAAGAGCGCGAACAGCGGTACGGCGAGCCCTGCCGACAGGGGCCGTACGAGGTGCTCGATGTGCTCGCCGGGGGAGTGGGCCTCGCCCTCGTGCCGGTGGCAGCGCAGCATCAGGCCCATGGCGACGCCGGCGATGGTGGCGTGGACGCCGCTGTTGTACATCAGCGCCCAGATGACGAGCGCCAGCGGCACGTACACGTACCAGCCGCGTACGCCCTTGCGCAGCAGCAGCCAGAAGACGGCCAGGCCCGCGACGGCGCCGCCGAGCGCGGCGAAGTTCAGGCCGTCGGTGAAGAACACCGCGATGATCAGGATCGCGAAGAGGTCGTCGACGACGGCGAGCGTGAGCAGGAAGGCCCGCAGCGCGCTCGGCAGGGACGTGCCGATGACCGCCAGCACGGCGAGCGCGAAGGCGATGTCCGTGGCGGTGGGCACGGCCCAGCCGGCCAGCGAACCGCCGCCGGTGACGTTGGTGAGGACGTAGACGAGCGCCGGTACGGCCATCCCGCACAGCGCGGCGACGACCGGGAGCGCGGCGGCCTTGGGGTCGCGCAGGTCACCCGCGACGAGCTCGCGCTTGAGCTCGATCCCGGCGACGAAGAAGAAGACCGCCAGCAGCCCGTCGGCGGCCCAGTGCGCGACCGACAGGTCCAGGCCGAGGGAGGCGGGGCCCAGGTGGAAGTGGGCGACGCTCTCGTAGCTGTCGTGCATCCCGGGGATGTTCGCCCACAGCAGCGCGGTGACGGCGGCGGCGAGCAGCAGCACCCCGCCGACGGTCTCCGTGCGCAGCGCGTCCGCGACGTAGGTCCGCTCGGGGAGGGAAAGCCGGTCGAGGACCTTGCGGGGGGTGCTGGGGCGAGGCGCGGTCACGGGGGAGACCTCCGGTCGGTGGGCAGGGCTGAACACATGCCGACCAGACTTCCCGGCGCACCGTCAAGCAGTTGTTTTTCTTAGCCTAGGTAAGCATATGGCCGAGCGCATCCGGTGATCATCACTGGCGGTGCCGAGGGGCGCCCTCGGCGATCAGCACTCGGGGGTGCCGAGGGGCACCCGGCGTACCGATCGCCGGGTGCCCCTTCGCGCGCTGCGCCATGCCTGTGCCGTGATCAGTCCTCGCTGGGCGCGGCCGGCAGCTTGGCCTGGATCAGGTCCATGACCGTGGAGTCGGTCAGCGTGGTGACGTCACCGAGCTGGCGGTTCTCGGCGACGTCCCGCAGCAGACGGCGCATGATCTTGCCGGAGCGGGTCTTGGGCAGCTCGGCCACCGGCAGGATCCGCTTGGGCTTGGCGATCGGGCCGAGGGTGTTGCCCACGTGGGCGCGCAGCTCGTCGACCAGGGTCTCGGTCTCGGCGGCCGTGCCCCGCAGGATCACGAAGGCGACGATCGCCTGCCCGGTCGTCTCGTCCGCCGCGCCGACCACGGCCGCCTCGGCGACGGAGGGGTGGGAGACGAGCGCGGACTCGACCTCCGTGGTGGAGATGTTGTGCCCGGAGACGAGCATGACGTCGTCGACGCGGCCGAGCAGCCAGATGTCGCCGTCGTCGTCCTTCTTGGCACCGTCACCGGCGAAGTACTTGCCCTCGAAGCGCGACCAGTACGTGTCGATGAACCGCTGGTCGTCGCCCCAGATGGTGCGCAGCATCGACGGCCACGGCTCGGTCAGCACCAGGTAGCCGCCACCGCCGTTGGGCACCTCGTTGGCCTCGTCGTCGACGACCGTCGCCGAGATGCCGGGCAGCGGCGTCTGCGCGGACCCGGGCTTGGTCGCGGTCACACCGGGCAGCGGGGTGATCATCATCGAGCCGGTCTCCGTCTGCCACCAGGTGTCGACGACCGGGGTGCGGTCACCGCCGATGTTCTTGCGGTACCAGATCCACGCCTCGGGGTTGATCGGCTCGCCCACCGAGCCCAGCACCCGCAGGCTGGACAGGTCGAACTTGGCGGGGATGTCGTCGCCCCACTTCATGAACGTGCGGATCGCGGTCGGCGCGGTGTAGAGGATCGTCACGCCGTACTTCTGCACGATCTCCCAGAAGCGGCCCTGGTGCGGGGTGTCGGGCGTGCCCTCGTACATGACCTGCGTCGCGCCGTTGGCGAGCGGCCCGTAGACGATGTACGAGTGGCCAGTGACCCAGCCGACGTCGGCGGTGCACCAGTAGACGTCGGTCTCCGGCTTGAGGTCGAAGACGGCGTGGTGGGTGTAGGCGGTCTGCGTGAGGTAGCCGCCGGAGGTGTGCAGGATGCCCTTCGGCTTACCCGTGGTGCCCGAGGTGTAGAGGATGAACAGCGGGTGCTCGGCGTTGAACGCCTGCGGGGTGTGCTCGGCGCTCTGCCGCTCGACGAGGTCGTGCCACCACACGTCGCGGCCCTCGGTGAAGGCGACCTCCTGGCCCGTGCGGCGCACGACCAGGACGTGCTCGACGTTGCCCGCCTTCTCCACGGCCTCGTCCACGGCCGGCTTGAGCGCGGACGGCTTGCCGCGCCGGTATCCGCCGTCGGAGGTGATGACCACGCGCGCGTCGGCGTCCTGGATGCGGGTGGCGAGCGCGTCCGAGGAGAAACCGCCGAAGACGACCGAGTGGGCGGCGCCGATGCGGGCGCAGGCCAGCATCGCGATCGCGGTCTCGGGGATCATCGGCATGTAGACGGCGACCCGGTCGCCGGCCTGAACTCCCAGTTCCAGCAGGGCATTGGCCGCCTTGGAGACCTCGTCCTTGAGCTCGGCGTAGGTGATCGCGCGGCTGTCGCCGGGCTCGCCCTCGAAGTGGATCGCGACCCGGTCGCCGTGCCCGGCCTCCACATGCCGGTCGACGCAGTTGTAGGCGACGTTGAGCTCGCCGTCCTTGAACCACTTGGCGAACGGCGGGTTCGACCAGTCGAGGGTCTCGGTGGGCTCCTTGGCCCAGGTCAGCCGACGGGCCTGCTCGGCCCAGAAGCCGAGCCTGTCAGCCTTGGCCTGTTCATACGCCTCCGCGGTGACGTTGGCGTTCGCGGCCAGGTCGGCGGGGGGTGCGAACCTGCGCTCTTCCTTGAGCAGGTTGGCCAGGCTTTCGTTGCTCACGGCATCTGCCTTTCCCAGGGTGTCCGTTGTGTCCCAGGCCACAGCTCATCAGACCCGGGGGTGCGATGACAAGGGCCGACCGCCGATTGGTTTAGACCTGTCGCGCGGTGCTCTCCGGGACCGGGGTCATCCGTACCCACGGACGCCGACCAGGGAAAGTTCAGCCTGTGTAACGCGCATCACCCATGGCAGCGGGGCGTGGCGTGCGGACGGTTGGGGTGTGCCGGCGGTTGGGAGCGGGTGTTGGCGGCGGGGTGTGCGGCCCGGAGGCCGTCGGGGCCGTCGGGGCTTTGGGCCGTCCGGGCGGCACACCCGCGCAGGGGCCGGGCTCACGCCGTCAGGTCCGCCTCGCGTACGCGGTCGAAGACGCCGCCGCCGTCCGTCTCGGTGAGCAGGTAGGCCTCGGCCTCGCCCACGTGGAAGTACATCCCGTGCAGCTCCAGGGAGCCCTCGTCGAGGGCCCGGGCCACCGAGTCGTGGGCGCGCAGGTGCTCCAGCTGCTGGACCACGTTGGTCAGGCAGAGCTGCTCGACCGCGTCCTCGGGAGCCCGCCCGGCCAGCCTGCCCCACGGCAGACTGTCGTCGGCCATGCGCTCCAGGCTCGGCAGCCCGTGCCGCAGCCACCGCTTCAGCGGTGTCCGGGCGCCGCCGGGGTCGGAGTTGAGCAGCGCCTGCATGGCGCCGCAGCCCGAGTGCCCGCACACCGTGATGGAGCGCACCTTGAGCACGTCCACGGCGTACTCGATCGCGGCCGCGACCGAGTCGTCGCCGCTCTCCTCGCCCGGGCGTGGGACGAGGTTGCCCACGTTGCGCACGACGAACAGGTCGCCCGGGCCACTGGAGGTGATCATCGACGTGACCAGTCGGGAGTCGGCGCAGGTCAGGAAGAGCTGCGACGGCCGCTGCCCCTCACGCGCCAGCCGGGCCAGCTCGCTGCGCACCAGGGGCGCGGTGTTGCGCTGGAACGCGCTGATGCCACGCGCCAGTTCGTGCCCACTGGCTCCGCCGGTGCCCTTCGTGTCCGGGGCGGTTCGGTCCGTCCCGCCCGGGTCGCTCGGGGAAGGGGGAGCGTACTGGGGGCGGTCGCACTGGTGGTTGCGCCAGGGCGTCCAGGGCCGGCAACGGCAGCCGGTGAAGGCCTGGGGCTCGGAGATGCGGATGCCGGGGTGCCGGCCGGTGATCTCGACGGTGCCGCCCTGCGCGGTGTGCGTCTTCTGCCAGTCCTGCAACGTCTCGTACGCCGCGTGGTCCATGAACGACCCGTCCAGCTCGACGACGGTGTCGGCACCGTGGGGCACGAGATGCAGGGCCCGGCTGAGCCGTGGCACCGCGAGGAACGTCAACTGTCCTCTGACGTGTACGTGATGGACTCCTTCCGTCTCTTCGTGCGTGATGCGGGTGCGGGTGAGACGGTGCAGGGCGACGCCGACGGCCGTGGCGATGCCCAGGGCGACGCCCTCCAGGACGCCGAGGGACACGACGCCGAGGGTCGTGACGGCGTACACCCACACTTCTCGGTGGCGCGTCACCGTGCGGATGTGGTGCAGGGACACCATCTGGATGCCGACGGCCATCACCAGGGCGGCGAGCGAGGCGAGCGGGATGAGCTCCAGGATCGGGACCATCAGCAGCGCGGCGATCACTACGAGAACGCCGTGCAGCATCGTGGAGTTCCGGCTCACCGCGCCCGCGTGCACATTCGCCGAAGTCCGCACGGCCACACCCGCGATGGGCAGTCCGCCGAGGGAGCCGGAGACGATGTTGGCGGCACCCTGCCCGAGCAGCTCGCGGTCGAGGTCGGAGCGCCGGACGCGGGCGGGCAGGCCCTGTCGGCCGGCCACCAGCTTGTCCACGGCGACCGCGCCGAGCAGTGACTGCACACTGCACACCAGCGTGGTGGTGAGCACCGCGGCGACGATGCCGAGCACGGGCCCCTCGGGCAGTCCGGCCAGGGCGTGGTTGCTCCAGGACGGCAGGTCGACCTTGGGCAGGCGGAGGCCGACGAGGGCGGCGGCGACGCTGGCTCCGGCGACGGCGACGAGCGCGGCCGGGACCTTGCGCAGCAGGCGTCCGGCCCGGCCGGGCAGTCTCGGCCAGAGCAGCAGCAGCGCCAGGGTCAGCGCGCTCACCGACACGGCCGCGGGGCGCATGTCCGCCAACTGGGCGGGCAGGGCGCGGAGGTTGTCCGGGACGGAACTCTGCGGTGTGCCGCCGAGCACGATGTGCAGCTGGGCGACGGCGATGGTGACGCCGATCCCGGCGAGCATGCCGTGCACGATGGCGGGGCTGACGGCGAGGGCGCCACGGGCCACGCGCAGACAGCCCAGGCCGAGTTGGGCGAGGCCGGCGAGGACGGTGATGGCGCAGGTCGTCCGCCAGCCGTAGCGCTGGATGAGATCGGCGGTGACGACGGTGAGTCCGGCGGCCGGTCCGCTCACCTGGAGCGGGGAGCCGCCGAGCCGTCCGGCGACGAGTCCGCCCACGGCGGCGGCGACGAGGCCGGCCTGGAGCGGGGCGCCGGTGGCGAGGGCGATGCCCAGGGACAGGGGCAGGGCGATCAGGAAGACCGCGATCGAGGCCGACACGTCGGCACCCGCGATCCGGAAACGGCGGGGGCCATGGGACGGCGGGCTGTGGGGTGGATGGGTGCGCTCGGTCCGGTTCGGATCGGCGGCACGGGTGGGGACGCAGGCTGACATGTGTTTCCCGTCTCCTCCGGGGCTGCGCGGTCGCGTAACGGGCTCCCGCTCGGGCGGGAACCGGTCGTGGCCGTGGTCACGGTGTAAATCGGCGGGATGAATCAACGCTCGGTAAACGGATCGTAATGCAGGGTAAAGGGCGGGCATAGACTTTACGGGCAAATGGGCGCATAAATCACTCTCAAGGGTGAAGTGGCTATTTGATCGGCTTGTCGTACTAATTCCTTCTCGGTCTCGTGTCAATTTGGCGGCGCTGTCCGCACCCGAGAGAAGGAAGAAGGTGGCGGAACATGGCCGCAAGCCACAGGATCGCCGCGGGCTCCGTGATCGCCGCGGTCTGCGCCGTATCGCTCGCCGGTTGCGGGAGCGGCACAACGCGGCACGAGACTCCTGCCCCGCGGAAGGTGAAGCCGGCTCCGGCGCCGAAGAACGCGGTCCGGCTGATCGGAGACGGCTCCACCGCCCACACCGGCGCCCAGCCCCACCTGCCCAGGCCCGAGCGGCTGCGGCCCGGCCAGAAGCCCCCGCAGTTCGTCGTCTTCTCCTGGGACGGCGCGGGCGAGGACAAACAGAAGCTGTTCTCCCACTTCCGCAAGGTCGCCAAGGCGAACAACGCGACCATGACCTACTTCCTGAGCGGCGTGTACCTGCTGCCGGACGAGAAGCGCGACCGGTACCGGCCGCCGCAGCACTCCCCGGGGCGCTCCGACATCGGCTTCAACGACCGCCGCGGCATCGCCGCCACCGTGAAGCAGCTGCGGCTGGCGTGGCTGGAGGGCAACGAGATCGGCACCCACTTCAACGGCCACTTCTGCGGCAGCGGCGGCGGGGTCGGTGAGTGGTCCGTGCGGGACTGGAAGGACGAGATCGCCCAGGCCAAGCAGTTCGTGAAGACGTGGAAGACCAACAGCGGCATGAAGGAGGCGTCCCCGCTGCCCTTCGACTACGACAAGGAGCTCATCGGCGCCCGCACACCCTGCCTGGAGGGCCAGCGGAACTTCCTGAAGGCGGCCCGCGACCTGGGCTTCCGCTATGACAGCAGCGGCGTCAACGACCAGGTCTGGCCGAAGAAGAAGCACGGCCTGTGGGACGTGTCCATGCAGCTCGTGCCGTTCCCCGGGCACTCCTACGAGCAGCTGACCATGGACTACAACTTCATGATCAACCAGTCGGGCACCGACACCCAGGGCAACCCCGCCAAGCACGACTTCTGGGGCGACCAGATGCGCGACGGCCTGCTCAAGGGCTTCTACCGGGCCTACAACGGCAACCGCGCGCCCCTGATCATCGGGAACCACTTCGAGTCCTGGAACGGCGGCGCCTACATGCGGGCCGTCGAGGAGGTCATCGAGACGGTGTGCACCAAGAAGGAGGTGCGCTGCGTCTCGTTCCGGCAGCTCGTGGACTGGCTGGACGCCCAGGATCCGACGACGCTGGAGAAGCTGCGCACGCTGAAGGTCGGCGAGGCGCCGAAGCAGGGCTGGGCGTCGTTCCTCGCGGGCCGGCCCGTCCCGGCCCCGAAGGGCGTGCCCGGGGCTCCGGCAGCGAAGTAGCGGCCCCGAGTGAAGATGGCCACTCCGCCGTGGGGCGGGCCCCCGGGGTGCGTAGGGTCGTACTCATGAGTACAGCAGGCGCGACCGCCGACCCTCTCGCGGCCCTGGGGGCGCTGCCCGGGGTGGCCGATTCCGTGGAGTCCGTGCGCAAGTCCGTGGACCGGGTCTACGGGCACCGCATCATGCGCCGGCGCAGCAACGCGATCACCTCGGAGGCGGCTCTGCGCGGCGCCCGTGGCTCGGCGGCGCTGGCCGGTGCGGACTGGGCCCTGGAGGAGGTGCGTCGGCGTACGGACTTCAGCGGCGACGACGAGGCGCGCACCGTGGGCGCCGCTCTACGGCTCACCGCCGAGGCGGGCCAGCTGCTGTCCATCTGGCGGCAGTCACCGCTGCGGGTGCTGGCCCGGCTGCACCTGGTGGCGGCGGCCGACCAGGCCGACCAGGTGGGACGGCCCCGGCAGGAGGGCGAGCCGGTCGACGAGCCGCTCGTCGGGCTGCCGCTGCCGAGCGCGGCAGAGGCGCACGGCCGGCTGGAGGGCCTGGCCGGGCTGATCATCGCGGGCGGCTCCGCGCCGGCGCTGGTGACGGCCGCCGTCGTGCACGGCGAGCTCCTCGCGCTGCGTCCCTTCACGTCCCACAACGGCCTGGTCGCGCGCACGGCCGAACGCATCGTCCTGATCGGCAGCGGCCTGGACCCGAAGTCGGTCTGCGCGGCCGAGGTGGGCCACGCCGAGCTGGGCCGCGAGGCCTACCTGGATGCCCTCGACGGGTACCTCTCCGGCACCGCGGAGGGCATGGCCGCCTGGATCGCCCACTGCGGCAGGGCGGTCGAACTGGGGGCGCGCGAGTCGATGGCGGTGTGCGAGGCGTTGCAGCGCGGAGCGGCGTGACACCGGCCGGCAAAGAGATGCGGCGGTACGAGAAACTCGTACCGCCGCTGGCATGAGCACCGGGGTACCAAGCGTCCTCGATATATGCCCATCAGGTCGGGAACTTTGCCCGTCACCTGGTGCGGCTGGCCCGTAATCGACGGGTCGACGTCGCGTGGGTGCCCGGTGTTCATGCTCGGTCCGTGGGGCCAAATGCGTAATTAAGGTGATCCTCTCGGATGTCCTTGGTCTCGCGGGCCGTTGACTCCTTTGTACTCCTGCCCCGGAGTAAGCGGAAGTCCAGGCTGCACTTCTTTACTTTTGGGTTCAAATAGGGCTTCGGTTCGCCCCGGTCAGGCGACGGTCGCCCGGCGCCGGTTCGCGTACCAGACGAGGCCGGCGGTGGCCGCCGCGGCACCTATCGCGGCGACCGCGACGAGCGCCGGACGCGGCGGTACGGAGAACGCGGGGATGCGCTGCTTGAGCCGGACCGGGCGGTGGAAGTCCAGAATCGGCCACCCGCGCGCGAGGGCCTCGCGGCGCAGCGCGCGGTCCGGGTTCACGGCATGGGGGCGGCCGACGGACTCCAGCATCGGTACGTCGGTCGCCGAGTCGCTGTAGGCGTAGCAGCGGCTGAGGTCGTACCCCTCGGACGCGGCCAGCTCCCTGATGGCCTCGGCCTTGGTCGGGCCGTACGCGTAGTACTCCACCTCGCCGGTGAAGCAGCCGTCGTCGCCCACGACCATGCGGGTCGCCACCACCCGGTCCGCGCCGAGCAGCTCGCCGATCGGCTCGACCACCTCCGTGCCCGACGTGGACACGATCACGACGTCGCGGCCGGCGGTGTGGTGCTCCTCGATGAGGGAGGCGGCCTCGTCGTAGATGATCGGGTCGATCAGATCGTGCAGCGTCTCGGCGACGATCTCCTTGACCTGCTGCACGTTCCAGCCGCGGCACAACGCGGACAGGTAGGAGCGCATGCGCTCCATCTGTTCGTGGTCGGCGCCGCCGGCCAGGAAGACGAACTGGGCATATGCGGTTCGCAAGACGGCCCTGCGGTTGATCAGACCGCCTTGGTAGAACGACTTGCTGAACGTGAGCGTGCTCGACTTCGCAATGACCGTCTTGTCCAGGTCAAAGAAGGCGGCTGTGCGGGGCAACGAGTGGTTTTCCACGCCCTTGAGCATAGGGGCAGCCCATTCGGCGTAAGGTGGGGCGCGTGGGTTTGCCTGAGAGGGCTCTCGGGTACACCATGGAAGTCACGGATCGTTCGCGACCGTGCTAACCCGGCCCGACTCCTCCCCCCCCGAGTCGGCCGTGGGGACGACCCCCGCTCTCCCCCCCGGCGGGGGTCGTCGCATGTCCGGGTGGGTTTTCTCCTTCTTCGCGCGGCCGGAGTGCCACCCTGCTGCCGCGTTGGCGGCATGTTTGGCATGCTCATGACTTATTACGGTGCGTAGTCGTCGGACTGCTCTGTGGCAGTCGTACAGAGGACCTGCGGGCGTCACCGGTATGGGTGACGGCGATATTCACAACCGTCGAGGCGTCCACAGTTATCCACCAAGATCCACACGATTTCCGGGATCGCTGCACCGTGATTCCAGCGCACCCCGCTCGCGGCGGGTTCATGGCCCGGCTCCGATTGCCGGGCGGCGTTCGGCCGGTTTGTGTCGGCCGCTCAAAGGGAGGCCGCCTTGCCGGTTCTTCCCACGTTTGGGAATCGCGGGGCCGCAGGGGCCGTGCGAGTCACGCAGCGAAGGGGGATGGAGACCGTGGCCGGAGCCGTCACACACGATCCGCCGCCGGCCGCCGGAGGGCGGCAGGGCGGACCACTGATCGTCACCGAGGACACCGAACTCCTCGACGACCTGCTGCGCCTGTGCGCGGCGGCGGGCGCCACACCCGAGGTGCACCACGGCGTGCCCGACCGCAGAGGCAGCTGGGAGAGCGCGCCGCTCGTCCTCGTGGGCGACGACGCCGCGCGGCGGGTGCGCGGCGCCGCGCGCAGAAGGGGAGTCGTCCTCGTCGGCCGGGACCAGGACGACTCCGGGGTGTGGCGGCGGGCCGTCGAGATCGGCGCCGAGCACGTCCTGATGCTGCCCGACGGCGAGCAGTGGCTCGTCGACCGCATCGCCGACGTGGCCGAGGGCGTCGGCCGGCCCGCCCTCACCGTGGGCGTCATCGGCGGCCGGGGCGGGGCCGGAGCGTCCACGCTCGCGTGCGCGCTCGCCGTCACCTCCGCGCGCGAGGGGCTGCGCACGCTCCTCGTGGACGCCGATCCGCTGGGCGGCGGACTCGACGTACTCCTCGGCGGCGAGACGGCCGACGGGCTGCGCTGGCCCGCGTTCGCCTCCTCGCGCGGGCGGGTCGGCGGGGGCGCTCTGGAGGAGTCGCTGCCCGAACTGCACTCGCTGCGAGTGCTCAGCTGGGACCGCGGCGACCGGATCGCCGTCCCGCCCCAGGCGGTGCGCGCGGTGCTCGCCGCGGCCCGGCGCCGGGGCGGCACGGTCGTGGTCGACCTGCCGCGCCGCATCGACGACGGCGTCGCCGAGGCCCTCACCCAGCTCGACGTCGGCGTGCTGGTGGTGCCCGCCGAGCTGCGTGCCGTCGCGGCCGCCGGGCGGGTGGCGTCCGCGGTCGGCATGGTCCTGCGCGATCTGCGGGTGGCGGTCCGCGGGCCGTACCCGCCGGGGCTCGACGACCGGGAAGTGGCCCGGCTGCTCGGACTGCCCCTGGTCGGCGAGGTGCCGGTCGAGCCGGAGCTGCTGCGCCCGGACGAGGGCACGGCACCCCCGGGCGCCGCCCCGCGCGGACCGCTCGCCCGGTTCTGCAAGGAGTTCTGGGAGCGGGCGCTCGTCGAGGCGGGTGCGGCGTGAGCACCCTGGCCGGACTGGAGGGCGCGGAACTGCTCGACGGGGTGCGGCGGTGGCTGGCCGAGAGCGGGGCCGAGCCGACCCCCGCGCGCGTGGCACAGGCCCTGCGGGAGCAGGGCCGGGTGCTCGGGGACGCGGAAGTCCTGGGGGCCGCCACGCAGTTGCGGTCCGAGCTGGTCGGCAGCGGGCCGCTGGAGCCGCTGCTCGCCGACCCGTCGGTGACCGACGTGCTGGTGTCGGCCCCGGACCGGGTCTGGGTGGACCGGGGCGGCGGACTGGAGCTCACGCCGGTGCGCTTCCCGGACGCGGCGGCCGTACGACGGCTCGCCCAGCGCCTCGCCGCCGTGGCCGGGCGCCGGCTGGACGACGCCCGGCCCTGGGCCGACGCCCGGCTGCCCGACGGGACCCGGCTGCACGCGGTGCTGCCGCCGGTCGCCGTGGGCTGCACCTGCCTGTCGCTGCGAGTCGTGCGGCCGCGTGCCTTCACGCTCGGCGAGCTGGTCGCGGCGGGCACGGTGCCGCCGGGCGGTGACCGCGTGCTGCGCGCGCTGCTCGACGCCCGGCTGTCCTTCCTCGTCAGCGGCGGCACGGGCAGCGGCAAGACGACGCTGCTGAGCGCCCTTCTGGGGCTGGTGGGACCGGACGAGCGGATCGTCCTCGCCGAGGACTCGGCGGAACTGCGGCCGGACCATCCGCACGTGGTGCGGCTGGAGACCAGACCCGCCAATCAGGAGGGCGCGGGTTAGCTCAAGGGTTGGTAGATATCTCAATGTCTCAGTGGTACACCACGGATGGCTGTTAGGTTCAAGTGATTATTGATGTCTCAGGGGTGGGGGGCTTCGTGGAGTACTTCTTCGTGTCGCACGCCAAAGTGCGCCGGTACGCGGGTGCCGTGGACGGTGTGGATCTGGACTGGGTCGAGTACGTGACCCGCAAGGGGGCGCTCAAGGAGGGCACGCCGTTCTTCCTGGGGTCGGATATGCGTCCGCTGGAGCCGTTGACCTCGTGCTTCTTCGATATGGCCAAGCGCCTGGATGCGGGGTCGCTCCAGGACTACACGTACGACCTCATGGATCTGGCCGACTTCCTTGGGCAGTTGGACCCGCCGACGGATCTGTTGTCGGCCACGGAGGATGACCTCGTCGCCTACCGGGACGAGCTCATGGAGTACCAGGACGAGCCGGTGTCGGCGGCCACGTGGATGCGGCGGCGGGCCGCGATCAACAACTTCTACGAGTGGGCTGTCGAGGACGCGAGGCTGCTGGACCGGCGCCCGTATCACCGACGCAAGGACGGCAAGGACGTTCTGTCCGTGTCCGTCGTCAACGATCTCGACGTCCGCCATCTGACCTATTCGCAGTGGCGGTTCCTGAAGCAGGTGGGGCTTCGCGGCCTGTTGCCGGACGAGCGGGCGGACCGGTCTTTCCGTGGGGCGGCACCGTTGCGCAACAGCGCGGCGGCAGAGCTGGCGGTGACGACCGGGATGCGCCTGCGGGAGTTCAGCACCCTGCTCGACATTGAGGTCGGGACGCCGCGCCCGGACGGCTCGGCTGCGCTGGTGGACCTGAGGGAGATGGCCAAATACAAGCTGCCTCGCACGGTGGAGATCCAGCACGCCACCTTGCGGGAGATCGACTTCTACCGGCGCACAGAGCGGGCGAAGATCGTGCACGAGGCCGCGCGCACACTGCACCGTCACCGGGCAGAGCTCTTCGTCGTCGACGACATCAACTCCCGTCAGGGCAAACTCAGCGGAGTCCTGCACGGTCGCCGGCGGACCTTCACGATCAAGGATATGGACGTGGCTACGCGCCGGATCGCGGTCATCGAGGGCGACCGGGGTCTGGAACCGATGGCGCTGTTCGTCGGCCGCGGCGGGCGCATGCTCTCCGCACAGCGCTGGCATCAGATCTTCGAGGACGCCCACGTGCGGGCCCTGCGGATCAGCAAGGAACACAAGCTCGAGACGGTGGTGCCGCGGGCATTCAAGATCCACGACTTGCGTCACACGTTCGCGATCTTCATGCTCCAGTTGCTGACCGAGCTGGTGGCGGAGCAGGAGGCGGAGCTGCGGCGGCTGGGCGGGCACACCGCGTACCTGGCCGATCACATCAGCAGGTCGCCGCAGTTGACGGTTCAGCGTTTGCTCGGCCATCGCCAGGCGACGTCGACCATGCGTTACCTGCGTTACATCCGCAAGACGAACCTGCTGGTCGCCCGGGCGATCGCGGACTGGAATGCCCAGGACACCACCTACGCCGACTACGCGGCCCGGCTGACGCAGGGGAGGGCTGCCTGATGCCCCGCCGGGGAGAACGCAGGAGCCGACAGCGTCCGGCCGCTGCCGTCGCGCCGCTGGCGCCGCCTGGACGGATCGGGGTCCGGGAACTCGTCTACGTTTACCGGCACCAGCGGATGGCCCACCGGATCGATCCGGCGGAGTTCGGGTGTTCGCTGCTGGCGGGCCAGTTGGCTGATGCCTGGCTGGACTATCACCGCAAGGCGGGTCTGGCCTTCAGTGGCAACTACGTCGCCGCAATCCGCAGTTTTCTGACGTTCGCTGGCACGCATCTTGCGGCCATCGGCCTCGATCCGGATGAAGCCCGGCTGGATGGCGGTCCCATCGACTTGGCCGAGGTGATCTACCAGTGGGAGGAAGATCTCGTCACCCGCTACGAGCCGACTTCGAGACAGCCGAACGTGTTGGCCGGTTTGTTGCTGACTCTAGTGGAGCACAGGGCGGTCCGGGACGCGAAGGTGCCCGAGCGCCTGCGGCGGCGGGCGGAAGGGCCGCCGACGTTCCGGGGTGGCTCGAGCGAGCCGTTGGACGAGTTCGCCAATCACGAGCGTCTGCTTCTGCTGGACGGTGCCAAGGCTGATGTCCGGGCCCTGGAGAAGCGGCTCGCCGTGGGCCGGGCTCTGCTGGCTGAGGGCCAGGACCCGCGCAGTGGAGGCTGGCGGTCGCTGCCCAATCTGGTCTGGGCGGCCCGGCACGGCGTGCTCGACATGCCCGCCCTGCTGTCGCATCTCCCGGCGCACTTCAAGTGGTGGCCGAAGCCGGTAAGGGCCATAGCGGCCGACCCCCTCTACATGGCCCGCTTCGGCGGAAAGTACGGCGTGATGACCACCGTCAGCGGCCTGCTGTTCCCCAACGAACTCGACCTGCAGCCGTTCCGGGTCCTGCTCCTGCTGGCCATGGGCGATGCCACCTCCGAGGAGGTGCACGATCTTTGTCTGGACGACCTGGAGTTCAGCGATGAAGGGGTCCGGGTGCTGCAGACCAAACTGCGGGCCCAGCGGGTCCGTCCGCATCTGCACGGCAACGACGGGCCGCGGGAGAGCGAGCGGCCTCTGGACGAGGACGAGGCACCTGGAGAGTCCGTCTACCCCGGCACCGGCAACTGGGACGTCCCCGGACTGCTGCGGCGCCTGATCGCGGTGAACACCCTGACCCGGGAGGTATTCGAGACCGATCCGTGGCTGTTCACTGCCGTCGAGTCCACCGACTACCGGCGTCGCATGGCCGCGGGGCGGGCGATCTTCAAGCGCCCGGGGCGCCGGTTCACCGACTGGATCGCCACCCATCCGGATATGGAAGGCGACCCGGCGAAGATCTCCGAGCCGCACGACGTGCGGCGGCTGCGGAAGACGTCGAAGACCACGCGCGTCGCCGCTCTGGGCGGCAGCCTGAGCGACCTGGCAGGGGACGACCACCACATAGAAGTGTTCCGGGGCCACTACGCGCACGGCACGACCGCGCACGTCCTGGCAGGCCGGGCGGTCAACCGGGCCCAGCGCGGAGTTTTCAACAAGATCAAGCCTGGCAAGCCCGTGCTGGTCACCGAGGGGGTCGAGGCCATGCTTACGGAGCCGGAGACGGCCGCTGAGCTGGGTATCTCGCCTGAGCAGGGGAAAGCCTTGCAGCACGGAGAACTCGACATGGGTGTCGTCAACTGCCGCGATCCCCACGACTCCCCGCACACACCCAAGGGCAAGCTCTGCCACGTCGCGCCGGCAATGTGCATGATCTGCCCGAACGCGATCGTGTTCACCTCGCAGCTGCCCCGGCTGCTGATGCTCGACGACCACATCGCCCACATGCGCAAGGTGCTGGCCCCACCGGTCTGGCAGGCCACCTGGGCCGTTCAGGCAGCCGCACTGAAGGAAGTGTTCGCCGAGTGCGCGGAACAGCTTCCAGAGGCCCGCCGGCAGATCGAGGAGGGCAAGTTCCGCCTCGACCTGCCGCTCGGAATGCGAACGGAGTACGAGCGATGACAACTGCCGCCGCCTTCCAGGTTCTGCCCTCGCAGACCATCCCCGACGACACACCCGTCCTCGGCGGCCGCCGCAACCTCATCCCCGGAGCGGAGGTCCCGCTCTTCGGGCAGAGCGGGTACTGGCCCGGCGACTGCCTTCGACGGCCGGCGAACCGGGTGAAGAGCGCCTGGCGGGCGTCGTTTCCCACGGACCCGCTCTGGAACCTGCGGACGCGCGAGATCGCCTTCGGGATGCTCAACTCCAGCCACAAGATCCTCCGGGATGCCGGCCTGTTCTTCCGGGCCGAGAACTGGAGCCTGCCTTCGGTCAGGCAGATGTGCGACAAGATGCGGCTCATCGCGACATGGGCGGTCGAACAGCAGATGCCCCACGATCTGGCCGCGTGGGCGGCGGAGGACTGGCAGGACTACCTCGACCATCACGCGCTGACGTCTGGAACGTCGACCCTGGCCAACGATGTTCTCACCATTCGCCGCCTGCTGGACTTCGCCCCGCTGCTGACCGGAGGCGGCCTGAGTGAGGACCCGTGGCCGGGGAAGTCGGCTGCGGAGGTGGCCGAGCGGACATACACCGGTGAGCTGTCCACCCCGTCGATTCCCCCGGCCATCTGGTGGCCGCTCCTGCGGGCCGCCTGGTTCTACATCGATGACATGGCTCCGCAGATCCTTGAACGCCGCGACCAGCAGGCCGCCGCCGTGGCGGCCTCTGCCGGGATACGGCACCAGACCCATCGGGCTCGGGACATCGACGTGAAGCTCGCCGCCTGGGTGCAGGACCCTGCTTCCCTGGTGCCCGTTCACGCGAGGGACTTCCGTGGATACCCGGCGGGCACGGTGATGTGGTCAACGCTGAGCCTGTGGCTGACGGGCGGTGTCAGCCAGGGCGTGTTCAAAACCGGCCGGGACTCGGGCCGGCACCAGATGAGGCGGAGGATGGTGCAGCAGCTGGCCGATGCAGGCCGGGTCCGGCCCGTCACGGCCAAGGAAGGCCGGGCCGCTCTGGGCGTCGTTGACCAGCCCGTCCGCGGCCGCAACCGGCGGCCCGATGACCTTGATGCCCAGGTCAAGAAATGGCTGGCCGACCCGGCCAACCGCATACCGGTCCGCCGGGAGTCCAGCGTCCACGGGCCGGCCGGAGAGCCGGTCTGGCTGACCCTGGAAAGCCGCGTATTCGGCACGGTGACCCGGGCGAACGTCTTCACCAGCGGCACTGCCCGCACCCGGCAGCGACAGCAGTGGGTGCGTGAGGCGATCACCGAGGACCGTACCGACTACATCGAGGACGGCGACCTCGAGCACGCCCTGCGAATGGTCAGAGCCGCCTGCTACGTCTTCATCGCCGCCCTCACGCTGATGCGCGACAGTGAACTGCAGGAGATCGAACGGAACTCCATCGTCGAGCACTACGGATCTCCCGCGATCGCCTCGAGGAAGGTCAAGCACGACGAATCCCGGCCCCGCCTCAAGTGGTGGATCACCGAACCGGTCGCACAGGCCGTGGCAGTCGCCGAACGCCTGTCCTGGCACGACAGCCACATCTTCGCCACCCTGGCCCCGCCCAGCGGGTTCCTGCCGGAGGGAACACGCGGCCGCGCGGGCTTCGATGCCTTCCGCGACATCGACTTCTTCATCGAGAACATCAACAAGACGCTGGACCGGACCGGACTGGAGCCCATCCCCGAAGGGCTGGTGCGACCGCACATGTTCCGCAAGACCATGGCGATCATCACCGCCCAGCAGCCCGATGGGGAGATCGCGCTCGGAATCCAGCTCAAGCACGCCGCCCGCCGGGCCCTGGCCAACCGGGTCACCGGCGGCTACGGAAGGATGGATGCGAACTGGAGCAAGGAGTTCGACAACCAGCTCGAACTGGCCGCCGCCCGCAGGCTCGTCGAACTCCTCAAGGCTCGCCGACAGGGCGATCCGGTCGCCGTCGGCCCCGGCGCCGCCAGGCTCCATGCCGGCCTGGACAAGGTCATCAAGGCCATGGACAGCGACCCGCACCTCCAAGCACAGATCGCGGACGAACGGATGCAGGTGAGCTTGCTGCGGGACGAGTTCGCCCAGCTACACTTCGGCACGATCAACCACTGTCTGTGGCAGGCGTCGACCGCCGAGTGCCAAAACCAGCTCCCGCCCGAGCAGCGGGGCAAGCAGCCGTTGCTCGGCGCGTGTCAGCCCGGCAAATGCCGCAACTCGGTGTTGACCTTGGAGAACGCCCCCTACTGGATCGCCGAAGAGGGCGACCTGCAAGACACCCTGCGACGCGAACGGCTCTCCCCGCCGCGGCGCGAGTCCATAGAGATCCGTCTCACCGAGGTGCAGTCGGTCACCGCACAATTCGCCAACCTGCAAGGTGCCCACTGATGCCGGTATCCGCCGCGACCGCAACGAAACTCCGTGAAGCCATGGCCCGGCTGCTGGCCGGTGAGCCCTTGCACACCAACGGTGCCCTGACCAAGGAGAACCTTGCCCGCGAGGCCCAGGTTAGCCACGCGACCGTCCACCGGGCCGAGGTGATCCTGGCCGAGTGGGACGCCAAAGTCGCCCGGCCGGTGCTTCGCACCCCCGGCGAAGTGCAGCGCGACGAGACGATTACCGACCTGCGTAAGCAGCTGCGGGAGGCTAAGGCCCAAGTCACCGAGGCCCAGGGCAAGCTCGACGCGCTGGCCGCGGTGACCGCGAACCTCTACCACGAGAACATTGCGCTGAAGAAGAAGCTCGGCAGCAACCGGCGCCTGGCCTCGATCCCTGCTCCCGCCACAGAACACGGTCCCGTTCGAACGGACGGCTGAGCACATAGGTCCGTGCGCGATGGTGCACGACCTTCATCTGTACTTCCCCCCTCGAGAAGGGGGGAAGTACAGCAATAGGTGCTCAGGCCGCAGCTTTGAGGGAGTCCAGGGCTCCGGCGAGGGCCCGGAGCCGGGCAGCGAGGCCGGGCCGAGGTGGGCCAGGGCCCACAAGGCGGTGACGCGCCGGGCGGAGGCCCAGATCCCGGCGGCCGGGGGCAGGAACGGGGCGACGGCGATGCCGCGGGCGGTGAACGGGGCCGGGTCGAGATACGTCATCCCGCCGGTCCCGCACAGATACGTGCCAGCGCCAGCTGCGGCGGTGAGGTCGGCGAGCCGCTCGGATCGCTCGGTCCGGGCGGACAGCCCGCCGGCGGTCACGATGCGGCCCGGCAGGGGTCAGGCCAGGCTGACCAGTGACACCAGTTACCGGACCACCTCCGGCGCCCGGCTGCTGCTGTTCCGAGGCCCCCGCTCGGCGAGTGGGCGGGCAGGCCCCAGCGGGCACCGGGAAACCTCAGCAGGACGAGCCCACCCATCAGCACTTCGACTTCCGCTTCCTCTTCCGCACCACCGCCGACACCGGCAACCTCCAGACCAAAGAGGTTTCCGACGCCGCCTGGCGCGAGCTCGACAGCATCAGCGACCCGATCCTGCGACGACACATCGCCGATGCCCTCGTCAACGCCGACAGCGACGCCGCGATGAACGGCCAGCTCCCCCTCGCCAACCCCTGGTCTCTCACGGGCGAGTGAGGGACTGGACCGGAGCGAGTCTTCTACTTCCAGCACCGTGGGCCCTCTGAGACTCATCAGAGGGCCCACGGTGCTGCGCAGCCGACTTCAGCCGGCGCGGACGGTCTATGAGCGCATGACCAGATGAAGGAACCCTGCCAGCCCAATCGCGACCGTTACGCCGGCCCCCAGCCCCTCCACGCGGCCGACTGCCACCCCGCCGATCAAGCTCGCCAGCAGGATGACCACCCACCGCAGCGGCAGTCCTTCGCTGCCGGAGCCGCCTTCCCCTGCACTCACGCTGCTGTCCTTCCCTGGAATGCCATCGGCCTATCCCTCGAACTACCTGTTCAGGAGGTGCCCTTGTGCTTCCAAGCCTTCCGGCTGCGGCCGCCAAACACTAGGCTTTGACGGCGACAACACGGAGGGGGGGTTATCACTATCGTGGACGACGAGCCCACTGAAGCGATGTCCATTGCCGGGGACGGAACCTGGGGATGGGTTTACGCCTTCGCCAACGGCTCAGAGGCTGTCGATGTCACCTACTCCGACATCCCAGGCCCCTGGGTCTACTCCGTCGAAGGACGGATGGTGGCCGGGAAGCCGGCCATCACGAGGCTGTCGATCGTGCCCCGAGACCCAGAGAAGCCTGAGGCGATCACCCGGGAGACCGTCCGTCGCGCGCCGACAGGAACCATTCTGGGGAGGGTCAAGAGCGCTCTACGGACCAAGTGGAACAACAAGGTCGGCGACGTCTACGCCCAAGCCCGCATTCAGTCGGTAAAGGTCGGTCGGTCCTGGCCCGCGGGACACTTCGTCCAGGTCGCATGGTTCGCCGTCGATGCGGAATTGACGGGTCGGGCTCCTCGGCAGGTCATCCAGGACACGTGGGGAGTCAGCGGGATCACCGCCAGCCGTTGGCTCGCGCGGGCTCGCAAACTGGGCTACCTGCCGGACTACCCGCTCACGCCAGTTGAGGGCCGGCCGCACGCATACGACTACGTTGCCGCAACGCGGATCCTCGAGGAACAGATCGTCCAGAAGGTACTCCGCGAGGGGCTTACTGATCGTTTCAGAATGAGGTTCGCAGGCGACGGAGGCAGATGATGCTGCAGGCCAGTTCGAGCAGACCCAGGTGGAGATCGGCCCGTCGTTCATAGCGGATGCGAAGTCGTTTGAACTGGTGCAGCCAGGCGAAGGCGCGTTCGACCACCCAGCGCACTTTACCCAGCCCGGAACCGTGGGCGACGCCGCGGCGGGCGATCATCGGCTTGATGCCACGCTTCCATAGCAGGCGGCGGTACTTGTCGAAATCGTAGCCCCGGTCGGCATACAGGCGGTGGGGTCTACGGCGAGGTCGTCCCCGGAGGCCACGAATCGATGGGACTGCCTCCAGCAGCGGCAGGAGCTGGGTGGCGTCGTGCCGGTTCCCGCCGGTCAGCCTGACGGCAAGCGGTGTGCCGTGACGGTCGACGATCAGGTGATGTTTGGAACCGGGACGGGCGCGGTCAACAGGCGACGGCCCGACGTGATCCCCCCTTTGAGCGCCCGGACATGCGAACCGTCTACAGCGCAGTCGTCCAAGTCCAGCAGGTCGGCGCGACGCAGCTCGGTCAACAAGGTGGCGTGCAGACGGGGCCACACGCCGGCCTCCGTCCAGTCCCGCAGCCGGCGCCAGGCCGTCACCCCGGAACAGCCAACGGTCTCCGCGGGGACGTCGCGCCAGGCGACGCCCGTCCGCAACACGTACATGACACCGGCGAGGGCCGCCCGATCGGGAACACGCAGTCTGCCCGGGTAGCGGTGCCGCCGCTCGGGAGCGGGCGGCAACATCGGAGCCACCCGCTCCCACAGGTCGTCAGGAACAAGATCAGCACGCACGCGGACAGCCTGTCGACCAAGGTCGCCTGACACAAGACCCGCAGCGCAACGTGCTGTTCAACGATCAGCTACGCCGTGCGAAAAGAATCGCTTGCGATGCTTTCTCTTCGGGGGCAAGCAGCATCTGGGCCTCGACCTCAAATCCAGCGTCGCGCAGCCACGCGGCCACCTGGCTCGGCTGACGACGGTGGACATGGACCTTCATCGGGTGGCCGCCGTAGCCCTCGGTCTTCAGTCGTGATTCGTCGCCGACGTGGAACAGGAGCTGCAGCGGTCCGCCCGGCCGCAGTGCCCGATGGAAGTGCCCGATCACAGACGGCACCTCATCATCGGGGATGTGGATCAACGACTGCCAGGCCAGCAATCCGGCGACCGAGGCGTCAGGGAGGTCCAGGTCCGTCATCGAGCCCACCTCGAACCGCAGGCCGGGATGGTCGCGCCGGGCAACCGCGACCATTCCGGGAGAAAGGTCGATGCCGAAGGCGTCGACGCCGAGAGTGTGAAGGTGGCCAGTGACGTGACCGGGGCCGCAGCCGATGTCTGCCACCGGTCCGCCGCCCGCGGCACGCACACTTTCGGCGAACAACGCCAGAGCCGCACGCAGGTACTGAAGCCGGTCGATGGCATCGCGCACGTAGTCGGCGTAGCCAACCGCGGCCGTGTCGTAGGAGGTTCGGGTGTCGGCCAACCAGTCGTCCGTCCACATGGCCGACACGCTAGTCCATATCTGCTCGACCTTGCTGGCAGCCCGATGTGCCACCGCAGCCTGCGCATCTCATTTTGAAACGATCAGTTAGCCACACCTCCGACCCAGCCACGGTGAGGAGTGAACTCTGGGAAGTCCTCCACCGCGCGATCCTCGACAACTCAAAGGAGGCCGTGCGGCTTCGGACTGAGATCTTCGTCGACATCTTGGCCCAACTGGCCGAGGGCGGTCCTGACGAGCAAATGCAAACGGCAGCGCAGCACCTCCGCGACCGGATCGCTCAGGCTCCCCGCTAGATGATTTATTCCAAGGGGTCAGTGATCGGGTCACACTTGGCCTGACGGCGGGATAAGGAAGCAACGCTAAGGTCCAGTTTCCCCCCGGGGCTCCTGATCGGCATGTCCGGGCCGAGGCGGGCCGAGGTGATCTGGACGTAGATCAGGTGGTGACCTTGCGCCACGGAGCGGCCGGGTCCGCCAGCGTGTCGAGAATCAGCTCGCACCAGGTCACGGCGGCGTTGACCGTCAGGCGGGCGTGGCGGACCCCTAGGCCGCTCGGGGCGCTCGCCTGGCCGTGTCCGCTGCCGAAGCCCTGGTTGCGCAGCTCGGCCACGCCGACGGCGATGTTGATCGCGCCGGACAGGACCTTCCTGATCGCTTTGCTTCCGTCGGGGCCTGCCGGCGCCGAGGCGGCATCGAGTTTCAGCGACTTCTGCACGGTGTTGATGAGGGAGGGCAGGGCCGCGTTGCTGTCGATCTCGATGGCCAACTCCCGGAGGGCGGTTTTCGCAGTCGCCTCGATGAGCTGCTTGGCCGCCCCGATCGCACCTGACGGGTCCGTTGTCAGGTCTCGCCGGATGCGCTCCAACTCGATCGTGATGCCGGAGGGGTCGCTCAGGTTGCTGAGGTCACGGGCCAGAACAGGCGGCGCCGCCCACGAGATCTTGCCGCTCTGGTCAAGCGAGAAGCCGTCCCTCTCCAGGCGAACGCGGATGTTCTCCAGCCACGTAGGGGTGTCCTGCTGCCCGGGGTCCCGGTAGGCACGGATGAAGTCCTCGAAGACGAGAAGAGCCCGCCGGACGTGGTCGGGGTCAGACCAGTCCACGCCTTCGGCATAGAGCATGAACTCGGTCCGCCGCTGACCTGAGTCCTGGTACTTCAACTGTTCAGGCGGGATGGGCGCGAATCCGTGATCCTCCCACAGCTCGGCCACGATCCGGAGCGTGAGGTCCGTGGCCAGAGCGCGGAAGGCGTTGCGGGTCGCGGGACTCACCAGCTCCCGGCGGGCAGTGACGGTCATGGACTGAAGATACGAGCGGATCCTGACAGCGTCATGACCTTTTACGACAACGTCTTTATCCGCGCTGAGCCGCCTGCGCGAGGTCTGTCTTCACACGGCGGAGCATCAGCAGAGCCTCAGGTTAAGGATCTCGGCGCACTCTAGGCCCCCTGCCCGCCGAGCATGTGGGCCCGCGGTACGCCTTCTGGCGCTCCCCAAAGTCAAAGCGATGTCTCCTAGTCAGCGGGTGCTGAGCTTGTCCCCACCGCGCTCGTTCTCGTGCACGTACTCGATCAATCCCCACTCAGGGTCGTAATCGGGGTGGTCGGCGTATGCCCAAACGAGTCTCTCGATCACCGGACTACGGAGAAACTCGGGAACAGCAGCGATCAAGTGCACGGCCCCCTTCTTCAAGACGGGTAGGCTCCTGGCATCCGCTTCCGCCTTCAATGCCGTCCCAAAGTTGCCCTCCACCCACGCCACGAGCTGGCGCTTGGCCTCGACGTCGGCGAGGACGCGGGCCTGCAACGTTTTCAGGTCCTGGCTCTTGCCGGGCTTCACTGCGCGAGCAGCCTTCTCGTCCTCGCGAAGCCGGGCCTTGAGGAACTGCATCGCGCCGTCGAAATTTCTCATCGCCTTGCCCCCCCTTGTTGGTGCGCTGATGGGTCATCATCCACCAGGCTGGTCGGTCCGCGCCGCGCCATGGCCCCCAGCGCCACTCGCGACGACCTTGCCACGATGCGCCGCCGCATCTCCGCGAGCATCTCAAGTGAGACGACTGCGGACGCCGAGGCATCCTGAGCTGGCCGTCGCTCCACCGTTTTCTCGACGAGGGTCTTCGGGGGTGGCCGGGACCGGGCCCGCCTCGGCCTTTTAAGCTTGGAGGTGCTCGTACAGGGCCATCTCGTCACCCCCCACCACGAGGGCCCTCCAGACCGCGTCAGCGTCCGCCGGGAGGAGTTCGCTGCCAGGAACTCGTCCCGCTTCGGGGAGGCCGCGCCGGCTCAGGACACGCCTCTCAGTCGGCCGCCCCGTGATCTGGTCCTCCGTCTCGCGGGGACGGCCGTGGCTTCCTCTCAGGCGCCCGGACGAATCCTGTTCTGGGTGAGACGGTCAATGACCTGAGTGGGAAGACACCCGTGTTCCGTCATCACCGATCGAACGTGCTGTCGCAGTGTCTGCTCTGCCTGGATTCCTGCCGCGCTGGTAAGTAGATCGCGCCAAACGATGGAGACGTCACCGGCGACCTGTTCGATGGTCTCGGTCGAGGCGAGGTAGACGTTGGCGTTCGCAGCCGGGGCGTGCTGCGGATCGACGGTGAGCCGGTCCGACACGATAATCGCCGGACTACCGGCGGGTGGGTGAACCATGGAACGATCCGCCGCCAACTGATCCTGGCTGTGAGTGCCAGCGACCAGGCAGAAGGAATGCATCAGGATGACGCGCAGCTGCTACGCCGCCGGATGCATGGGCGCCGGGCTGGGGGCCGCCGGTGCCGCAGCCCGGCCGGAGCTGGGCCGAACTGGTCGGCGGCCCGCTGGATCGGATCCCACGTATCGCAGCCAGGGACCTGGTGCAACCCAGATGTGAACACGCTGTTCTCTTCGCTACTGTCTGTCGCGGTGGCGCCCCGGGGGTGGGAGGCCCCGTTAGCGCCGGATTCCTCAGGGGGCTCATATGGTGATCGACTTCTCTTCCTTCGGATCGGGTTCCGCCCCGACGCCCACCGACCCCCGGGTGCTTTTTGACGCGCTGCCCGGGCGTGCTGCCCAGTACGAGTTCCTGCGTGACCCGCAGGGACAGGTACTCCAGGCGTGGTACGACCGGCGCTCGGAGAAGGACCTGGTCGTCAAGCTCAATACGGGCGGCGGCAAGACTCTGGTGGGGCTTCTGATCTGTCAGTCGAGTCTGAACGAGAGCGCCGGCCCGGTGCTGTATCTGGCCCCGGACCCCTATCTCGCCTCGCAGGCGATGGAGCAGGCCGTGGACCTCGGGCTGGAGGTGACCTCGGATCCCAAGTCCACCCGCTTCGCGAGCGGTGAGGCGATCTGCGTGCTCAGCCTACACCGGTTCGTCAACGGCAAGAGCGTCTTCGGGCTCCAGGGGGACGGACGCCCTGTCACCGACGTCGGCACGATCGTCGTCGACGACGCGCACGCGGCGCTGGCGACCGTGCGAGAGAAGTTCACCCTGTCGCTGTCGAGAGCCCGGCATGCCGAGGCGTTCACCGCACTGTTGGAGCTGTTCACCGATGACCTGCTCCAGCAGTCGGAGATCACCTACCTGGGCCTGACAACGCAGGACCCCTCGGCGGTCGCGCAGGTACCGTTCTGGGCCTGGACCCGCCGCATCAGTGACGTCAGCGCGATTCTGAACGGTTTGCGGGACGATGAGGACCTTCAGTGGTCCTGGCCCCTGGTCAAGGATGTACTGCCTGTCTGCCGAGCCGTCTTCACCGGAGAGGGGCTGGAAGTCCAACCGCCGTACCCGCCGATCGGCAAGATTGCCAGCTTCGCGCGGGCGAGGCGCCGGGTCCACCTGACCGCGACTCTGGCCGACGACAGCATCTTGGTCACCGACTTCGCGGCCGACCCGGCCACCGTGGGGACTCCGATCACCCCGGCGAGCGCCGGCTATCTCGGGGATCGCCTCATCCTCGCCCCCCAGGACATCAACCCGTCGGTCACCGACGCGGCTGTGCGGGCGATGGCCGCGAAGCTCGCCGAGCGGGTCAACGTCGTAGTCCTGGTGCCCTCCCACCGCAAGGCCGCCGCATGGGGGCCGTACGCGAAGATCACCGCTGCGGACTCCGAGCAGATCGGGTCCGCGGTCAAGGAACTGCGCAGTCGGCATGTCGGTTTGGTCGTGCTGATCAACAAGTACGACGGGATCGACCTGCCCCGCACAGCATGCGAAGTACTGGTCCTGGACGGTCTGCCGCAGGCTTATGGCGGCCTCACCCGCCGCGAGGCGATCGTCGTCGGCGATTCCGATGCGATGGTGAACCGGCAGTTGCAGCGCATCGAGCAGGGTATGGGCCGCGGAGTGCGTTCCGTCAATGACCACTGCGTCGTCCTGCTTATGGGACCGCACCTGTCGCAGCTGATCGCCTCACCCCGGTACCGGGCCCGGTTCAGCCCTGCCACCGTCGCCCAGATCGAGTTCTCCCGCAAGATCGCCTCGCATCTGGCCGGACAGCAGCTCGAGCAGATCGAAGGCGTGATCGCGCAGGTCTTGGGCCGTGACCCGGGCTGGGTCTCCGCCGCCCGCACCGCCCTGGCCGAGGTCACCTACCCTCAGAGCACCATCTCCAAGGTCGCCGCGCCCGCGCGTAGGGCCTTCGACCAAGCCGCGCTCGGCCAGTATTCGCAGGCCGTTACCCATATGAGCGAGGCGGTTGCCGCGGCCACTGACCCGGCCGAGCGCGGGTTCCTCCAGGAACAACTCGCTGCCTATCAGCATTTCACTGACGAGCCCAGGGCCCAGCAGACCCTGGTCAAGGCGCTGGTGCACAATCCTGAGCTGCTGCGACCGATCGACGGCGTCAAGGCCACCCGGATCAAGGCCACCGACACCCAGGCGGCACTCGCAGCCGCCTACCTGGCCGAGAAGTACAGCGACCGCAACGAGCTCCTGGTGGGCATCGACGTCCTACTCGACGAACTCACGTACCACCCGAACCCGAAGCGAGTCCCCATCTTCGAGCGGGCCCTGGAACGCCTTGGGTATCACCTCGGATTCGAGGCCCAGCGACCGGAGCGCACGACCGGCAACGGGCCGGACGTCCTGTGGGCGATCGGGGAGTTGAGGTACTTGGTTCTGGAAGCCAAGTCAGGGGCCACCTCTGACAAGATCTGGCGTAGTGACGTCGCGCAGCTGGCTCACTCCATGAGCTGGTTCCAGCAAACCTATGACCAGACCTGCACTGCCACCCCGGTACTGCTGCACCGCGTCAACACCCCGGAGAACAACGCCGTCGCCCCGCCCGGCACCCGCATCGTCACCGAGGACATGATGACGAAGCTGGGTGAGGCGCTGCGCAAGGCGACGCTCGCGCTCGCTGACGCGGATAACTGGAGTGATCCTAAAGCGGTGGCCGAACAGTTCACCGCCCACCGGCTCCTCGCCCAGGGCCTCGTCGAACGATTCAGCGTCAAGCCCCGCTCCTTCTGACCGTTGCGATTGCGGACCGGGCGGTGGCACGGGGTTCCGTCTTCGGGGCCCGACAAGCTGTGAGAGCGCTCTGACCTGTACGCGGAGTGGTTATCCACAGGACTGCACGTGACCAAGCCCCCCGGCTCGTACGGTATGGACCTCCCTGATCACGAGCACGGGGGTGCGCAGTGCCGTACGAGGTCGACCTGGCGGTCCGGGTGGAGGACGCCCTAGATGAGCTGCCACCGGAGGGGCGCAAGGAGGTGATGGAGACAATCGCCGCCGCGCTTCTGCGACCGGGTGAATGGCCGCAGCCCGGCGGCTGGCGCGCCACGCTGATCTTCGGTCCTCGCTCGTGGGTGTGGATCACCGCCTTCCTCGGTGGCATCGAAGTGATCGATATCGGCTGGGCAGGCTGAGCCCGGCAGGCGGCCTGAGGCACCGCGCTGCCAGTCGGTCTCTATGCGGGATCATCCGCCTTCTACCTGCTGGGCGGATGCAGTCCATGCCAGGCCGCCGAGGTCGAGTCGATTGCGGGCACGAGTGATGGCGACGTAGGCGAGACGGGCGTCCAAATCGCTCACTTCAGGGGGCTGGCTGGCTGCCGGAGCGCCGGGATCGGTGTCCTTCGGCTTGGGAAAGTCCTTGCCGATCCTCACCGCCGGCCATTCGCGGCCTTTGGCCTTGTGGGCGGTGGAGACGGTGACGTCGGCGTGCGTCTCCTCGGCGAGTTGCGACACAGCGGCGAGGATGGCGTCGGGGCCGTGGGTGTCGACGAGGTCGACGAAGGGCTGTAGGTCGCGGCCGGCCGGATCGTAGGCGGTGTAGTCCTGCAGGTCGCCCCAGGACGCGAACAGCACGAGTTCGGGGTGGTGAGTGCGGCGTCCTTCCTTCAGATCACGGGCAGCGAGAGCGAGTTGTGCCAACTGCTGGCCTCCGCGTGTGAGGGCGACGCGGTGTCCTTCGCCGAGCAAGTGCATGACCTCCGTCATCGCGCCGATGTTGGTTCGGCACAGCACCGCGTCGGGGTGCTCGACGCTGCTCACCTCAGCGGGAATGCTGGTGGTCCCCGTCAGGCGGATGGGGGCGTCGGCGAGTGCGAGCCACCGGTTGGCCTCGTCGGCGATCTGCGGCCCGAACCGGAACGAGCGGGTGAGGGTCAGCTGCTCGGCGTCAAAGCCGGTCATCACGTCGGTTGCGCCCCGCCAGCCGTAGATGGCCTGTGCCGAGTCGCCGACCATGACGAGCTGAGCGTGGTCTCGCTGGGCGATGAACACTCGCTCCAGAACTGGATTGGTGTCCTGGGCCTCGTCGAGGAAGAGGAAGTCGGCTTCGATCTTCGGGCCGGTCAGCGCCCACATCTTGAGGTAGTGGTCGTGCTCGAAGCGGACGATGCCGTGGTCGGGGCGTTGCAGGTCTGCCCACGCCTTGGCCGCGAAGGGGAGCACGAGCTCGGCGAACTGCCGGTGGTCTGCGGGTCTGTCGAGGCCCCGCACACGCGGCACGTGGTGGTGCGTCAGAGTGGCGTCGGCTGAGTGGCAGAAGCGGGTGATGGTGCGCAGCACGTTGTGGGACAGGGTTCTCTGACTGATCTCGTAATCGGCGATCCGCAGGGAGCGCAGGATGCCGAGGGCCTGGCCGATCTTCCAAGCCGGCTGGCGGGGGCTGTTGAGCCGGTCGGCGTAGCGGTGGCCGAGTGCGGCGAAGGCGGTAGCGTGGGCGGTGCGGCACTGCACCGTGGACGGGAAGCGGGCCGCGGCGTCGCGCGCGATGTCCTTGTTGAAGGCCAGGTAACGGCCTCGGCGTTTAGTGCTGGCGGCGAGCAGGCACAGCGTGCTGGTCTTCCCTGTTCCGGCTCCGGCCTGCAGCGCGAGGTGCTGGCCGGAGCGGAAGGAGTCCGCCGCGTGGACCTGTTCGGGGGTGGGAGTGTGCAACTGGACTCCGTGGGATGGAAACGGCCAGACCCAGGGCATCTGATGATGGGGATGCCGGGAAACGACGGATGGTTCACCCGGGCGGGCGCGCCTGGAAAAGACGGGCTGCGGCGCAGGCTAGGACTTCTTCCGGGGTGTGGTGGGTGAGCAGGCTGCGCAGCCGCGACTCGAGACGCTGGTGCCGCTCGCGCTGCTCTCGCGCAAGGCCGACGGTGATCCGCTCGCTCAGGACTTCCCCGGCGCGCGCACCGCTGGTGGCCGCCTCCTGGCGAATCTGTGCGTTGGCGCGGCGGCTGAGGACGACGTTGAGCAGGACCCGGCCGTGGCGGTCGGGGTAGTGCGTGCTGAGCACGTCGATCGGCAGGGCCGAGTCCAGCCGACGCCGCAGCCGGTGCAAGGCGCGGCCCGCGCTCTTGCCGCTCTGCACCGTCATCAACCGGGTGCGGTCCGCGTTTGCGGCGAACGTCACGCAGCAGCGGGCGCGGTGAAGCTCCCGCGCGGAGGCGGGCCGGGTCAGGACGACCTCGACGGCGTACTGATGCGTCACGACTGGGCCTGCCGTGGAGCGGGGCCGCCGGGACGACGTCCGTGTGAGGGCAGGCGGGTGCGGATGTGTTCGTGGTGCCGAAGCGGATCGAAGGGCTCCCAGTCCGCAACGGCGAGGTCACCCGCCGCAGGGGCGGCGGCATGCTGGTCACACCGCTGGGCACGCCACCGCAGCTGTTCCTGGTAGGGCAATGCGGACAGGCTGTAGACGGCCATGACATCCGACGGCAGGGCGAGCTGGCCTTGGGGGGCGCTCACTGGCACCAGGGCCCACACACCGTGCAGAGAGCTGGGGCCGAGAACCTTGGCGGTGCAGCGGCCACGGCGCAGCGTCTGGGCGACGCACTGGATTTCGTCGACGGGGCGGGAGGCCAGGTAACGGACGAACAGCAGCTGCGCGACAGGCCGAGCCGGTTGGCAGACGGCCTGGCCCGGCTGCGGACTGCTGGCTGGCGCGCCTGGCGGAGCGAGGCCTCCGGCGTCGATCAGACGGCGTGTGCGCAGGGCGAGAGACCGGCGTAGCCCGGACAGCTGTGGCGCGGCAGGCGGCGCCGGGCGGCCGGGGCACAGCAGCGCGTGCGCAAGCCGGCACCAGCCGCTCCCGTCACCTGCGGGATGGGCGATACCGCGGCTGACGTGCCAGCGGCAGGACTCTGGCACCCGGGCCGCAGGCACTTCGTGCGGATGCAGCTGCACCGGGCGGTCGTCGGCGCGCAGGTACCACTCGACCGGATTGCCGCACGCGCGGCAGGAGGCAGCCTGGCCGCAACGCAGCAGCCGGCTGGCGCTGTCGGGATTGATACGCAGGGACCGCCGCCGACGCGCGCTCGCTCGACTGCCGTCCCAGCACCATGGAGAAGGAGAAGGTGAGGAGCACATGCGGGCGAACCTGCCAGCCGACACGCCGCACCGGCGGTACCCGGCCCGGATGGTCCCCCAGGTAGAGCAGAACGGGGCGACAGGAGTGCGAACGACTGCTCGCGCATTCGATATGGCGTTGCCGGATGGGGTGAATCGCCGCCGGTGCTGGCGGCCCGGATCAGATGTCGGAGCTGGCGTCCGCCCCGGGCAGGTCGTGCTCGTGGCAAAGGGTGGCGAAGAGGTCGTCGAACGGTGTGTCCAGGGCGTGTGCGAGGGCGTGCCACGTCTTGAGGGTGCCGATGGTGCGGCCCTGCTCGATCTCGATCACGGTGCGCCTGGCCAGGCCGCTGCGGGCGGCGAGCTCGTCGTAACTCCACCCGCGTTCAGCCCGCAGGCGCCCCAGCTCCAGCCGGAGCGCGTTGAGGTCCGGATCGGGCGGCAAGATCGTCACCCGACCATCCGACGGTGCAGACCCCTGCCCTGTCAGTGCAGACCTCTGCCCTATTTGCCTCAGTGGCTCCACCGACAGCAGGGCAGGGGTCTGCACTACGGTGTCGGCCGTCCCCGCCGTACGACGCGGGAGGGCTGGCGCCGGACAAGGAAGGGAAGGACATACGCTCATGAAGCTGCGCACCGTGTGTCCACAGGCGCCGCGGACCTGGACGGTGGAATTGAGATGCCAGACCGGCGGGATCGTCCTCGTCTGCCAGCACTGTCCCCAGGACGGCCAGCGGGTCACCGCGGAGTCCGCCCGCTCGGCGGCCCTCGCCCACCTCGCCCGGCACGCCCGCGGCGATCTCCGGGCGCACCACCTGCGCATCTGCCAGTGCCATGAACGCGGATGCCGCTGGCACCGCCGCCACCGCGGGTGCGCCGGCCCCATCCGCCTGCTCCTAGCCTGCGAACGCGGCGGACGCATCTGGCGCCTCGCTGACGCCTGCGGCGCCTGCGCCGCGGCCACCGCCCAGGCCGCCATCGTGCCCGACACCATGCTTGCCGTACCGGCGCACCCGCCCTCCGCGCGACCGCGTCACTCCCGGCGACCCAGGGGACCGGGAGAACGCGTCCGCGTGAGCGAGATCCTCAGCTATCTGGCCGCGGCCCTGCCCGCTGAAGTCTCGGCCGGGGCGAGGCTCCTCGCCCTGCAGTGCGCGCTGCGCATGAACGTGTATATGCAGGTCCAACTCCCCGCAGGGTTGCTGCGCGGTCTACGTATCGACGCCAGGGAGACCTGCTACGAGTTGGAGCGGGCACGGTGGCTGAACGTGGTGAACGGCCCCGGAGCCGGCGGGGTCGCTGCGAAGCTTCGGGATGCCGCGCTGCTCGCCCAGTCACCCGCCCGCCCCGACCGACGGCGCGCCGCCGACTGGGCACTGCGCACCGGACGCCCTGCCCGCACGGGGGAGGCCGAGCACCGGCTGTGGCTGCTGCGCGTGTACCTCGCGGCGCACAGTCATCCGTCTTCGGGAGAAGGGCTGAGTGAATGCGACCGGATCATCCGCGACTGTGGTCTGCACGATCAGGGGTTCCACAGCGCGCTGACGCGTCTGACGGCGACCGGCATCGTAGAGGAGTGGCGGATCTGTCCGAACTCAGGGGACGTGCGCTGGAGGCTTGCGTCGGGGCACTCGCGGGGGGCGTCTTACGGACCGTGGGTGTGATGCTGGTGAGTTCGCGGGAGAGGTCAAGTCCGTCGTTGGGTCGATGAGAGGCGATAGAACCCGGTGATGGGGCATGCGCCGGACGCCGGGCGGTGGACAGGCGGGTTCAGTGAGGACCCGAACACACACCGGCAACCTGCGTAACCGGTGAAATGACGCGCTGGACACTCCACTTCTTCCGCCCACTACAACCGAAGGGTGGGGCGGCGGAAGCTACGCCGACGAGCCGCCGTTCTGACACCGATGGCCAGCGCGCACAGCCGAAGCCGACCCGCATGATGCGGTTCGGCTTCGGTGTTCCTGCAAGTGACGCATCACTGGTATCGGCATAGCTGTGACGCGGCGAGCTCTCCGTGCAGTACCGCATGCTCTCCGGAAGTCGCAGTTCCGTATATGGCCGCCCCGACCAGGCGGCATACTCTGGTACGGCCGACCTGCCGTTTGCGCCTGATGCGTGCCGGCCTCGCCCGGGTAAGGCCGCCGACTGCGGAGGCTGGCGGGCCCTGCCGCCTGTCCGCCTTTGCAAAGCCCCAGGCGGCTGATCGGTGGACCTATCTGATCATCTGCGGTCCATCAACTCCGTCCCGCCCGGCCGCTGGTCGCGGATCTGCGCCGTCCATGTGAGAAGCCGGTCGAGTCCAGCCGCTCACCCCCGCACGATTCGCCGGGGGTTCAGAAACCTGCGACCGGACCTGGCCTGTCCGGCCCGTGCGCCGAAACTCAACCGTCCGGCCCCGGCAGGCCACTCCCTCGAAGAACTGGCGTCCCGCCGCCCGCAACGACATGGGCAAAACGGCCAGGCGACCTGAGTCCATCGCCGAACGTGGCCAGTCAGACCATAAATAAACAAGCTGAGGGAGAAGTGCGGCGGCCTCACTCAGACAAGGTAATCACAGTGGCTGTACCCAGAGACCCCTTGGTCGGGATGCGAACAATCGTAGTGTCTCGACCATCTATCAATGCGCTAAGGCTCGCCGGTCCTGGTTGAAGTCGTCCGCGCTCGAATAGCACCAGACTCACCCTCACGTCGGATCTAGATGCCATTTCCCTGTACTGTGCATAGGTGACGGCATCGCAACCGGAATACCAGCCCATTTCAGGCTCATATCCCGAGACCAGCAAGCATGGATCAGCGCTGGACATCTGCTGGGCGACCGGAACGGTGGACTCACTCAATTTTGTCGGGCCAGGTATTGCCCCGTAGGCCACAACCTGTGAAGTCCCAAGAATCGTGAGCAGCGAAACGGCAGCTGTGAAAGTAAGAGGAATGTCAGCCAGCTGTTTGGAAATGTCAGCGAGCCGCTGCACGCCTAGAAATGAGAGCAAAACAACCGATAGAAAGACAAACCTGGGCTCCCCATCCGTGGCAAGGCCGAGTATCACAAAAATCAGTACAGCAGTAGCGCCAAGGAATACTCGCCGGCGATCCTCAATGGAAGGCCCATTAGAGGAACTAGCTCGTTTCCGTATGAGCAACTTCGTAGCGGCGCCTGCAGTGAAGAGGCCACAGATCATGATGACCGCTCCAAGGTCGCCAGCCAAACGGTACGGAAATATGGCGAGGTAGTAAACCAATCCGTCCCCGACGTATGAACGGTTAGCTTGAGAAGTCGCCGAAAGTACTATACCTAAAGGCCACCCGGAAACTTTCGCCGCGTAAACAAAATGAGGGACCAGTCCTGCCAGTAGCACGACGACCGCAATGGCCATCCGCCATCCTTGCGCTATCCAGGACCGAATGCCATATGAAAATGCTGCAGCTACAGATATGGCAAGAAGATTTCCAACGATCCCATATCGCAAGTAGAATGCAGCGAGAGCAATGAATGGAGCCGCAAGCAGTGCGCGAGATTTCGGCTTTTCCTGTGCCCTCGCAAGCAGGAAAACGAATATCAGAAGCAATCCCGTAGCGCCGATGTCATTCAGGAATTCTGGCATGCGGCGCAGGAAACCAAGTCCACTCAATATGACTACGGTCGTTACTACAGCCCGCCGAGGAGTGGACCAGCAACTACACACCACGTAGATAGTCAGAAGGGTGAAGAGGCTGAGTAGCAACGCAACTGCTCGCAGCGCCCCAACATCATGGTGAATGGCAAGCGCTATCGCTCCCAGAAAGGGAAGACCGACAGGGCGATATATCCCCCATCCGGCATCAGGGCTTCCATCAAGCCAAGAGCGAGCCTTATTTGCATAGACGGCTTCTTCATGCCCCATGTACGGCTCTTTATCTTGAAGAGCCCACCAAACGCACGTTGCTACCACCAATACACCGAAGGCGTAGAGTGGTGGTGGAACGCGAAGGATACTGGCACGGATACGAACCCATGGTCGAATATGGATGTCCGGGGTCGCTAAGTCGCGCCACGCGAGTGCCCAAGCAATGGCCGCAGGCAACAGGAAGGGCCACGGTTGCCAGCCGGGAAGCCACCCTCCAAGCCCCACAATTAGCAAGATCTGCTGCATGATAGCTGCGACCGTAAGACAGGCAGCTATCATCAGCCACTTACTATAACTAAGTCGCACCTGCTTGTTGGAGACGTCAGACAAGGAGATTGCCTCCTGTTGAGGGTGGCTAACCCTTCGAAACCTTACAAGTGAAGATCAGGCAATGGAAGTTGCGGGAACGCAAACCGTCGCATCGGGAAGGCGGCCTGAGCCTACTGGCATGGAAGGTTATGAATGACCTTCAGCTGCTTATCAACCCAACTCGCTTGTTCGCCTTCCGAAGCTTGAACAATCCGCTGCGGTTCAGAGAGTTGAGCGTCACTCAGAGTACTGTTGATGCTCAACTTGCTTGACCCCATTAGGCGGAACTCTAGCCACAAGTCAAGTTGCAGGATGGCGTCGCTGTACTTCTGCGCAGATACCCGCGACCGCTCTTCACACTTGTCTGTGATCGAACGCTGAATCACAACACCGGCGAAGTTCGGTGCAGCAAACCACAGTTGCCCTTCGGAGAATGAAAAATCGATAGGGATATAGCGGGGGTCAGGGCGCAACCCGCTTTGATAGAAGGTGTCCGGCAAGTTCAGCCACTTCTGAGGAACAGCATCCAGTCGCTCGGCCATAGCCGTGAGTTCTGGAAGATACTTTCGATCTTCGGGCCAGATACACACGCGTGGACTACTCGTCGAGCAGAGAGGACTATCTGTAGCCGCCCGGTCCACGCGGATGGGCCCAGCAAAGATCAGAGAACTGAAGGCAACCAAAACTGCAAAACCTGCGCAACTCGCGGCAACTCTGGCGCCGAACGTCTGTGGCCAGCGAAACCGCTGACGCTTCTGGCGATCAGGGAGAACGATTGCCGCAAACAGCAAAGCGGTGGCCAGAGAAATGCGAGCTACCAGTGGCCAGGTATTGACTACGACATTAGGTTCACCCGAAAGAACAAACAGACCCAAACCTCTCGGGCTGCCAATTGCCCCGATAGCGACGAAACAACCGAGGGCGCAGATCACGGGAGCCATAAAGATCGAGCGCGACCAACGTCCCACCAGATGGCCTAATGCGGCACAAAGCGTAATGACAGAAAATCCTAGAAGAAGATAACTAGGCCACAGAAACCCAGGGCCGGCCGTTGGTACGCTCACAATCGCAGCGGCAACCGCACCAAGGGTGTAGGCCAGCAACCCATATGTGAGCGTCGCTGCGAACTGCACAGCCTCCATATGCCAGCTTGTACGAGCTGCGGCATAACGCTGCTCCCACACGCCCCGCTGCAGTGACCTACTAACGGCCCATGCTGCTGCTCCAGCAAAGGCTGGAGCGAAGAAGATTGCGGGAATCTGAGCGGCTGCACTGGCCTGTGGCCACACTCCGATCCAATAATGGCTCCTCCCAAAGACGGCTGCTAGGTCAACTAGGACCAAAAGGGGGAGGCAGAGGAGCAATGGCGAGCGGCGAAGTTCAATGAGATAGATTTTCACGCTACCGGCATCCCGTTCGAGTTCAGAACGGTCATGTACCCGCGTTCCAATGCGCTGTCGCCAGGAGCGTCGGGATTGGCTAGTGCGACGAGTTCGTCAGGAACACCGCGAAACAGGAAACGGCCATCACTCATTACCGCGGTGTCGTCGCAGATCGCTGCTACGTCCTCTACCAGGTGAGTACTGAGTACGATAGCCGTGTCCTGCAGAGAGCGGATGAGTCCTCTGAATTCAAGGCGCTGTGCCGGGTCGAGGCCCACCGTGGGCTCATCGAGCAATACCAGCTTCGGCGATCCCACGATTGCAGTGGCGATTCCTGCACGCCTGAGCATCCCGCCAGAAAGGGACTTCATCTTTGCCTTTGATTGCTTCTCAAGGCCTACCGAAGCTACGGCATGGCGAGTTGCTGCGTCTGCTTCTTTCTTAGGTACCTCGCGAAGCCATGCACAGTAGCGGACGAAGTCATACACCGAGAAGTTGGGGTAGTAACCGAAGTCCTGAGGAAGGTAGCCAATATCACGGCGCACGCGTCGTGCAGTGGACTCGGACTCCACGGATTGGCCGAGTACTTCAATTCTGCCGGCGACGGGGGGTGCCACTGAAGCCAGGGTTCGAAGCAACGTGGTCTTGCCCGCTCCATTGGGCCCCAGTAATCCCAGAACCCCCGTGGAGATTTCGATATCAAGCCCGTCGATGACAGGGCGCTGACCATAGCCCTGAACCAGACCAGACGCCCGGGCAACGATCTCCACTACCGTCTCCATCCAACAGAGAGTAGGCGCCCCCGACCTTCGGGCCGAGGACGCCGCTGACTACCGCTCTTTCTACACCATCCGAGCTAGTTGGAGTAGAAGACCGAGGCGGAATTTACCTTGAAGGTGCATTCGTCCGCATCGAACTTTCCACTGTACCCTCTGGAGAGCTCTATCCACTTGCCGTAGTAGTTAGGCTCGTTGTTGCAGCCGCCAAACAGCTGGAAGTCACCAGCTCGGGTCACGGACGAGCAGTAGCCATGGAAGGATGTGGTGTACCAGTACCCTCTGCATCCATTCGTCCAGTTCGGCTCGTTAGCCGCGTTCGCCATGGGAGACGCCGTAAGTACTGCCATCGAGGCCAGGGCTCCGATGGCCACGGCCCCTCCGATTTTTGAGGAGATGCGCCTCAGTACCGGAGTCTTGATGTTCTCCACTGTTAACCTTCCTTCTGGGATTCGACCGGAGAATGGGAGGTGCACATCTAGGCCGTTCACGCATTCTATTTCATGCGAACCAGCGCTTGGTGCGTAATTGAGTCCCCCCACCGAAGAGCTTAATTCACATGAGGCGCATTCAGCTACAACCTCATCGAAAATTTTTCAGTGACTTAAGACAGAGGATCTCTTAACGATTGCGAGAAACAGGGAATTTAGTCGAGGTGCGTGGCCTAGCGAAGTGGCGAAGTCGGTAGCCGTGCCAACGTGTGTACTGCAGAGCAGAGATGCCTATCCCCAGGCTAAGTGGGACCAATCCCCAACTAGGCATATCTCCAGGAGGGCGAGAAGTCCAGTCCCACCAGTAGACGTGACCCAAAGGACCAGATCCATAATAGATGAGGGGAAAGATCGTAGAAACTGGAAGAACCCAGGACAGCTTCCAACCTAGGAGCCGGCCCGATATGAGGGCAATGCCAATCCAGACAAGTAGCGACCGGACTGACCGCATGGCTGACTCTTGACTGTAGAAGATAAGCTCAGAAGCGCCAACGACAGCGGTTACTAGTATTGCCGTCACTGCCAAGTACCGTTTAGTCATGCGATGAAGTGAATCGCCGCCCATAGCCTCGAACATAGCCATGGCGCTGTGCAGGCTCCCCACGATAAGTGACGCGTAGATCACTGGCACGACACGGCGAAAGGGGATGTCGACGACGCCCCACGCTGATGGAAGGCTCATCTGTGCAGCGCCAAATAGAGAATTAGCTACGACCGCCAGGGCAATAGCCAGCCCTAGGGCGCGTACTCTATGAGTGGCCAGATATGCCTTTTCGGGGCTAATTGCACTAGTCACAAGAAGTCTTTCGGGTGGCTCGGAGCCTGTTATCCACCCAGGTCTTTTGCTCTGCTTCAGTGGCAGCCGCAACCCGGGAGAGCATGTTGTAGTCTACGCCCGGTGGGCCACCGTATATGCCGCGCCTTGGCTGGTTGTTGTTGGCCCGAACCTCAAGCCATGCCTCAAGCTCTCGTATAGCCAAGCCTACTGCTTCGTCCTCAGGGCACTGGACGTGGAGTGACAACTCCATGACAGATCCGGCCATATTGGGCGAGACGAACCAGAAATTCCCTTCGAGGACCTCAAAGTCGTTCGCTGTCTTTTCTGAAGGTTTGCGTAGCCCGCGCTCATACATGGCGCGGGGAACGGTTATCCAGTCTTGGGGGATTTCGTCTAACCTTTGTGCCATTGCGGCCAGCTCGTTTAAGTACTTTTTATCTTCCGGCCATACGCAGACCTTTGGTGCCCCTTGCGAGCAGAGTGGGTCGACGGACGCCGATCTTGGGGCTTGGATGGGGCCTGACATCGAAATGAGCACCATAGTTGTTATTACGGCTCCGACAAACCCCATGCCGATTACTAGGCGTTGATCCCCTTTGGGTGACCAAAGCGTCGTGGGCTTGAACAAGGAGGGCGCTAACACGGCGATCGCGACGAGAACGGCAGCCAACACAATGCGTGGCGCCAGGGCCTTTGAGGGTACTTCGTAAGCCGGAGAGCCTGAAAGGACGAATAGGCCCAGTGATTTTCCCAGGCTTCCGAGCCCAACAAAGGTGGCCAAGCCACAAATAACAGGTGCCGCAAAAGGTGAATTAGTCAGCCGTCCTACTATGTGTCCGACGGCAGCACAGGCCGTTATCGTGGCGGCCCCCAACAGTAGGTAGCTTGGCCACAGGAATCCGCGGCCGGCGTCAGGAAAGGTGACTAGGGCTGCCGCTACTATTCCGATAGTATATACGGCTATACCATGAGTCAACGTGGCGAGGAAGTGGATCAGGTCCAACTTCCACAAGGGCTGAGCTGAGTTTCTTCTCTGCTCTAGCATGCCAGTTCTAAGGCTCCTGTTTACGGACCATGCGGCTGCGGCTGAAAAGGCTGGAGCGAAGAATATGGCTGGTATCTGAGCCGCCGCGCTGGCTTGAGGCCAGACGCCGATCCACCACTGGCTACGTCCGAAGACAGATGCGAACTCAACGAGAAGCAATAAAGGAAGGCACCAGACCAGTGGAGAGCGTCTTACCTCAATCCAGTAGACCTTCATAATCCCTACTGCTGCCGGAGATATCATGTTCTGTTCAACTAGGGCGGGTGCCAGTGAACCCTTGGCAGTGGCACCCGCCTATAGTCAGCGGTTCCTGAATTGCGGGTTGCGCCTTTTTGCCTAGTTGGTGTAGAGCACCTTGCCGCTGTTCACCTTGAATATGCAGGCGCCGGTGGTCCATTGCCCGATGTAACCCTTGTACAGGTAGTACCAGCCGGTCCAGATGTCCGGCTCGTTATTGCAGTCAGCGTGGACCTGGTAGTCGCCGGCCACAGCGGCCCTTTCACACTTTCCCCAGAAGCTGGTGCTGCCCCAACCGGACCAGCAGTTGTTCACCTTGCCGCTGCTTCCGCTTGCTGTGGCAGTCGGTGCGTTCAAACCGATGGCAGCGAGTCCGAGAATGCCGATACTGACGGCCTTGGCCACATTGGTTCTGAATGCCTTCTGTTTCATCCTAACCTTTCTCTGGTCGCGGGAATGAGGGGATGGCGCAATTTTGCCGGAGGCCGTTCCCCCTCTTGTGTGGCTCCTCACTCTTTGCTTCGAACTCCAGTCCAAGGCATTGAGCGCTCAGGAGGTTATGTGAGACGTGTAAAAGATGTCAATGAACCTCAACCGAGTAGTGACGATTTTGTGTCAACCTCACGGTGTCATCATCGTGTCGACCCTGGGAGAATGAGCCGGAAGCAAGCCTTCCCGTTCCTTGTTTCGTACAGATAACGCTTTCGGTGTCCGATTTATCCGCCCGCTTGGATGTCGACATCCAATGTGCAGGCGTCCCTGTCGGTGGACCTTGCAGCTCGCTACCGATCTGGCTGAAATTGAGCCATCTCAGGGCCTACTCGGCTGACGGAGAGACGTGAGGCCGTAGCAAGGCAACCGGTCTGGGGATTGAGCTGAGGCGCACGGCGTCGGTGGGTCGTCGAGTTAGAGCTTCGCCGTGAGGATGCGCAAGGAAGTGGGCGGGCGAGCATGCATCACATGGCGAATACCCTCAAATGTCGCCGAGCGTGAACGGCCACTGTTGAGGACATAAGTCCGGGGAAGCGGCTTGTATGACTGCGTCTTCGCGGTGTAGTGCGTGGGCGATGAGGCTGTCGGACAGGGTTTCGCACTCAGGTGGTCCCACGAGGGCAGCAGAGCCGGCGCGTTGTAGTTCTTGCCTGGGTTTTCGTAGGAGCCGCTGCCCGGAGGAGGAAGTGCCCTGGTTTGGTACCGCCGTCGCGGCTTCGGAAGTGTTGGTCTCGCCGAGGACGCGGCCAGGTTGTAGCGCAGGTGAGTGGGCTAGGACCTGGTCCGGGAAGGCGAGCTGTAGGTGCTGCGTCCGCTGTCGCCGTCCGGTGCCAGGGTCTGGGTCAGGTCGTCCAGCTCAGTGGACATCCCAGTCAGTACGGGCCCGGACAGCAGAGTCCGGTCCTATCGCCGGCGTCGGTGTCTGCGGGATTCGCGCCGGGATAGGCCAGGCTGGCTGGGAGTGCAGGGCATAGTCCAGTCGCCCTGGAAGGCATAACAGGTCAGTGGCAGGGCTGCCATCTCCGGGTGGTCGATGGTTGCTCCGGTGACGCTCGAATGGACGATGGCTTCATGGTTGGTCAGCGGCGACCAAGCCAGCTCATGGCGATGTGCGAGAAGAGCCGGTGCTCGATTGTTCCAAGCTCCTGCTGTGTCGACCTCCGCGGTCAGGGCGGTGAGCCAGGCCGTTGTGGTGTTCACCCATCGGAGGTCGGCGTCGAGGTGGTTGAGGGCGTAGTCCGCGGAGAGCACGGTCGCCAGGTCCGCGCCCTTGGCGGCCTTGACTGCGGTGAGCTCCCGCATCCGCTCCATGTGGGCGGCGCGCTGGGCGCTCAGGTACGCGGCCGGGTCGCCGCCCGAGAGGATCGCCACGACGACCTTGGCTAAGATCTCGTTCGCCACGACGGGCGCTGGCGGCGTGATCTCCCCGGCCCAGCGGGACAGTTCACGTGTCCCCTCGTCCGTGGCGCGGTACTTCGTCCGCTCCGGGCCGCCGTCCGAGTCGGTCCCCTCGATCTCGGCGAGGCCGTCCCGGACGAGGCGCTGGAGGGTCGTGTAGACCTGCCCGTACGCCAGCGAGCGGGCCTGGGGGAACCGTTCGTCGTGGCGTCGCTTGAGGTTGTAGCCATGGCTCGGCCCGTCGGCCAGCAGGCCCAGCAGGACGTGGCGGGTGCTCATGGCGAGCATTATGTACTGAGTGAATAATGGGCACCGATCGGATCCGGACTGTATGCCCGGGCAGCTCAGTCGGCCGCGGGGTATGCATCCACCGTCCACAGCGAATACTCGAGCCGGGTCCCTCGCTTCTCGTGACCTGCAGCGCACGAAGCAGCGTCGTGCCCGTCCATGCGGCCGCTCTCGCGACCGCCCCGGCTGTCCCGTATCGCGGCAGTTGTACGCCAGCGGCGGCAGGGACAGCTGCGGCTCTGCGAACGGCGGGGCTTTGGGGGGAGAGCGTCGACTTGAAGGTCACGATCGGCCTGCACCTGGCCGCCTGCGATGCTGGAAGCTCTGATCAAGAAACGGTAAAGCTTGTGAGACACCTCAGTGAGCTGTCCCGAGCGTCATCCGCTCAGGTGTTGAACGGTGCCGATGAGACAGATCCACAAGTGAGACAGGTGAACTGTTCCTAATTCGCGCCTCGTCACGCTCGAGGACCTGGTGCGCCAGGCGCTGCGGATGCGGCCAGACCGGCTGGTCGTGGGCGAGGTCCGCGGACCAGAAGTGGTGCATCTGCTGGCCGCGTTGAACACCGGCCACGAGGGCGGCTGCGGTGTATTGACTGAACTAAGTCTCACGTTTTCGCAGGTCAGAGGGCTTTCTGTTACGTTCCGGCGGTGAGTGGAGCAAGGACCCGTGAACGGGATCTGAAGAACTTTGTGCTGCCCGAGATCGGACGCCTGGAGGCGACGGGGGACGTGTGGGAGCCGTACCGGCTGGTCGACCCTGTAGGGCAGTGTGTTGAGCCGGTCGCGATCTACTTCAAGGACCTCCTCGCTGCTGCCAGCCCTGCCACCACGTTGTACTCGTACGGCAACGACCTGTTGCGGTGGTGGCGGTTCTTGTGGGCACAGGGTCTTGAGTGGGACCGCGCATTACGGGAGGACGCGCGGGACTTCACGCTGTGGATGCAGTTGGCGGACAAGCCGGTTCGCGTGCACTGGAGGCACCGTGGCAAGGACCCTTCGGAGATACCTACGCCCAAGCCTCGAGTTGGCCGACTTGCGCCCGGGTCACCGAACCCTGTGACCGGGAAGCCGACGATTGGGAAGAAGTACGCGCCCTCCACCCGGGCTCACTTCGAGAGCGTCCTGCGGACGTTCTATGACTTCCATCTCGACCGCGGCAGCGGCCAGTTGCTGGTGAACCCGTTTCCCCTGGACCGCAGGCGCCGCAACGGGCGTCCGAACGCTCACCACAACCCGGCGGACGAGTTCAGGCATGAGCGGACCGGGCGCTATCGCCCGAAGGTCCCTGAGCGGATCCCCCGACGCATCCCGGACGACAAGTACACCGAGGTCTTCGCCGGCCTCCGCTCCCACCGAGACCGTGCTCTGCTGGCCTTCTGGGTCTCCACCGGCGCCCGCGCCAGCGAACTGCTGACCTCGACCCAACGTGACGCCCTGCCCGGCCAGCAGGTGATCGGCGTGATCCGCAAGGGAACCCAGGACTACCAGCAACTACCCGCATCTCCGGACGCGTTCGTCTGGCTCCGGCTCTACCAGGAGGAAGCCTGGCGCAAGGGCGTCCCGCGGGGCCGCAACCAGCCTCTGTGGTGGACCCTGCGCCTCCCATGGCGGCCACTGAAGTACCACGCGGCACGCGCCATGTTCACGCGGGCCGTTGAGCTTCTCGGCGCCAACTGGACGCTCCACGACCTGCGACACACCGCCACCTATCGCATGACGGAAGATCCCTCGATGTCGCTGGTCTACGTCCAGCACATCCTCGGCCACAAGGACCAAAGCACGCTGCAGAAGTACCTCCGCCCGAGCCGCGACGAGGTCATCTCCGCAGGTCTGGCCCACCACGCCCGCCAGGAGGCGAAGAAGGCCGCCCCGCCTCCGGCACCGCCGGCCCCCGCCTACAACGAGGACTCGCTCAACACCCTCTTCGGAGGCCTGCTCCCATGACCACGACCGTGCTCACGGCTCCGGCTAAGGCTCCTCGCAAGCTCGCCGGCGCCGAGGCGGCCGCCCTCTTGGAGAAGTTCCCTCCGCGCGAGAGAGCCGCGTCCTGGCCCATGACCGAGGCCGACAGCGAGTACATCCTTGACACGCTCCAGCAGCCGCCATTCCGAGTGAAGAGGAATGCCCAGGTCACCCGCATGGTCGGCGCCAGGATCATCCTGTCCTGGCTTCAGACGTTCCCCGGATCTACCTGGCAGGCATGTTGGGACGCCAGTCCGGCGGCACACTCTCCAAGTGGCTGGCACAGGGACGTCATTGACTGGGCCGCCAACGTCGGCCGAAAGCCGACAACGGCGTGCCTCGCCTCCGGGACACTGGCCTTGATCTGCGTGGACGCAATCCGTCCCACCCTGGCCTGGCTGGCGGCCAGCACCTCGGGCGCCCTACGGCCGGCCATTGCAGCGACCCGCGACCCAGACGGGTTCGCCCGCCTGGAAGCCCAGTTCCCTGAGGACATCCGGTCCACCCGCCATGCCTCCGCAGGCCTCCAGGGCGTCTCACGCCTGATCGCTGCCTTCGGCGGCCTCGTCAAGGACATCGTCGTCGGTGACCTCCTCGCTCTGTTGCAGGCGACCGACTACGACGCTGCCCGAGGCGTTCGCATCGCTTACACCGCACTGCGCGATCTCGGCCAGTTCCCGCCGGACGCCCCGGCAACCCTCCTCCGGCTGCAGACCCGCGCCGGCCAGGTGACGCCCGCAGCTCTTGTCGACCGCTACGAACTGCGCTGCCGCCCGGTTCGTGATCTCCTCGTCGACTACCTCACTGAACGCCAGCCCTCGCTCGACCACAACTCCTTGATCACCCTGTCGTCAGCCCTGGCCAACAACTTCTGGGCCGACCTCGAACGCCACAACGAAGGCATCAGCTCACTCCACCTGCCCGCGGAGGTCGCGGCAGCCTGGAAAGCCCGCGTCAACGTGGTTACCCGCCGTCGGCGGATGCCGGACGGCCAGGTCGTCGAGACCACTACCCCGCGTTCCAGCGCTCCAGCGGTCAAGACCCTCGTCCGCGCCTTCTACCTGGACATCGCTCAGTGGGCGCTGGACGAACCCGCCCGCTGGGGGCCATGGGCAGCGCCCTGTCCTATCACCGAGGCCGACTGCTCCGACAAGAAGACCAAGCAGCGGCAGAAGACCACTTCAGACCAGCGGACTCGGGAAAGACTCCCTGTCCTGCCCGCGCTCATCCGAGTCGCCGACCGCCGGCTCAAGGAGGCCCGGGCCCGCCTGGACGCGCTGCATACCGCCCCTCTCGGAAGCCGGTTCACCGTGTTGGGGGAAACCTACACAGCGCCAAAGAGCACTTCCCGGGCCGGTCTTACCGGACAGGCCTACGACACCTCGGGGCGTCGCCGGGACCTTGAGGCCGAGGAAAAGCGGGCCTTCTGGGGCTGGGCCACTATCGAAATCCTCCGCCACACAGGCATCCGCATCGAAGAGCTGCTCGAACTCGGCCACCACAGCATCATCCGCTACAAGCTCCCCAGCACCGGCGAGTTCGTCCCACTCCTGCAGATCGCACCGTCGAAAACCGATCAAGAGCGTCTGCTGCTGGTCACTCCCGAACTGGCAGATGTCCTCAGCGCCGTTGTCACGCGAGTACGCGGCAAAAACGGAGCTATCCCTTCGGTTCCCAGCTACGACCTTCACGAGAAGGTCTGGAACGATCCCATGCCGCTTCTCTACCAGTGGAGCATCTCAGGAGAAAGGCGGCCCATCTCGCACAACACGGTCCGTGACGCCCTCAACGACGTACTTCTAGCGACCGGCCTGACCGACGCCACCGGAAATCCATTGAAGTTCCAACCTCACGACTTTCGACGGATCTTCATCACGGACGCGATCTTGAACGGGCTGCCTCCACACATCGCCCAGGTCATTGCAGGTCACAGCAACATCAACACGACTATGGGCTACAACGCTGTCTACCCGGCGAAAGCCATCGAAGCTCACCGAGCCTTCATCGCCCGCCGGCGCAGTCTTCGCCCCCGCGAAGAATACCGCGCGGTCACCTCTGAAGAATGGCAGGAGTTCCTTACCCAGTTCGAGCGCCGCAAGCTGGCACTCGGATCATGCGGGCGAGCCTACGGGACCGACTGCGTTCATGAACACGCCTGTGTCCGCTGCCCGGTCCTGATCGTGGACCCCTACGAGAGAGGGCGACTGGTCGAGATCCGCGACAACCTGAACGACCGGATCGCGGAAGCCGAAAGGGAGGGCTGGCTCGGCGAAGTTGAAGGTCTCTCGGTGAGCCGCGACGCCGCGGAAGAGAAAATCGCGCAGCTGGATGCACGACAGAAAAAGAAGGACTCTCCGATCTTCTTGGGCGTCCCCAGTTTCAGCCAGATCGCCGTTCGCACCAGCTCCGCTACCAACGCCACCTGACGGCTGCACCACCGCGCCCTGGGCCACGAAGCTCGGGCGCGGTGCCGCCTACAGCCTTCGGTTCGCTAGCCCAGTGAGTTGCCTCGTTCCTCAGTTTCACCGGGAGGTATTCGCATATAGGCGTTCCCGATGACGCTTCCGACCGTGGTGAGCCCTACTCCATGCGGGAATGATTCATTGATGAGGGATGTCATCTGCGCCAAGCGCGGATCGATCTCAAGCGACACTTGATAGATCTCCTTGGCGGTCATTGCGAGCTCATGGTAAAGGTCTCTGAACTCTTTTTCACTGCCAAGCTCATCTAGGTGTCGATCGAACTCGTCGTTGTCAAAAAATTCGTCACTCGCTGGGCCTCCATCGGGGTTCTTCAAACACTCCTGAACCCAACGCGACATGAAGTATTTTTCGAGTTTTCGATATTCGTCACTGGGAGGTTGAGAGAAACTAGGGCCACCCTTGAAAAGCAAGTATGGATAGGCGCGTCTCCAGGAGTCGACCATGGACTCCTCGAATTGACCAAGGCTAACGCATCCGGTTGCGGCCAGATATCTCGCATCAGTCCGGGAGAAGTGCAGCCCGTCCAGGAAAGGCCCAGCGTGGCTTATGTAGTGCAGAATGAGTTGCTTGAAATGTGTGACTTTCGACGGAAGTGGAACGACGTCGCGGATCGTGAGGAGGCTGAGCATCCTGAAATGGTCACGCGAAAGTCGTCCGGAGGTTGCTATTGCCTCATCAAGAGCAAGCTGCTCAGTGCTTCTCTGCGGCCTCAGGGTTCGCTCGACGAGGAGGTCAACCAGAAGCTGACCCAAGTGGTCATCGCCTGACCGTGCATAACAGGACTGGCCTTCTAGCAGTGAATACTGCACGCCTGGATCCTGGAAGTATGCAATGGCCTTGCTGTCCCTACCGTGCAGCTCTTGCAGGTAATTTACGGTGAACCTCTCGACGCGCTCGTGAGCCACCTGCATGGCCTCTTGGGAGAGCTGCAAGAAATTCTGCCTGAATACATCCATGGCAATATCTCGGGCGTCGGAGTAGCTGACGCCGAAATTGGCCACTTGCGCCTGTATGTTTTGCGAACTATCGCCGGACTTCTGCCTCTGCCACAGCGTCACTTCTCTCCACCCAGGCGGTTCATGTCGCCGATGGTCAGGTCCCCGGCCGATTGGATGTTCGTTGACCTCGTGCCGCTTTGTTGGCTCTGGCGGACGCTAGGGGCGTTGCGGCTCGCGCTGCTACCTCGAGCCTGGATGAGGCTCACGATCGAGACTCCCAGACCCGCCAGCCCCGTCAACGATCCCACGACGCTTGCCGTTTTGTCTGCCTCGTCTAGGCCGACGATCAGGAAGTAGGCGCCGAGGCCGAGGAGCGTCAAGCCGAACAGAATGGCGCATGACCATGCCGCAGTGCGCTGCCCAGGTGTCATGACCGCATTATGCGTCCGCACTTGGCCCAGCGTCTCGGAAATGGATTCGCAGAGATGCAGATGACCGACACCGAGCATATGTGCCAGTTGGCTCTAGTTCAGAGAAGGAACCGTGCACGCCAATGCCGCCGCCGACGTACCGGCCCGGCTGGAGGCGCTCGGTACGGCCGCCGGGCTCGACCGGGCCGCGCTGCACAGCCAGGTGGCGGCCGCCCTCTCCGTGGTGCTGCACCTCGTGCGTGACCGGGCCGGGCGGCGGCGGATCGCCGAGGTGCACGTGCTGGAGCGGGACCCGTCGGGGCTGGTGCGGACGGTGCCGGCGCTGCGGTGGGGAGCGGCGGCCTTCGTGCGGGAGCTCGGGTGGGAGCGGCTGCGGGGGCTGCTGCGGAGCGGGGGAAGTGAGGGCGGGCCGGGTGAGGCCGCGATGAAGGGGGCGAGGGATGACGGGAGCGGCTGAGATGCCCATGGGTGCGGCCGTGGCGTGCATGGGGGCGGCGGTCTGGCTGCTGGGTGAGCGTCACTCGGCGGCACGGCGGGCGCGGTTGCTGCTCGCGGGCGGCGGGACCGTCGGGAGCGGGCCGCCCGGGTGGCGGCGGATGGCCGGTGAGGTGCGGCGGGTCGGCGGGCGGCTGCGGGCCGAGTGGTGGGCGCCGGCGGCCGGGCTGGTGCTGGCGGTGCTCGGGGCGTCGGTGCTGCCGGTCGTCCTGGGAGCGGCCGGCGTGCCGCTGCTGCGGCGGGTCCGGCTGGCCGGCCGGGTGCGGCGGGACCGGGAGCGCCGGGCCGACGCGGTGATCGCGCTGTGCGGGGCGCTCGCCGGGGAGGTGCGGGCCGGGCGTCAGCCGGGCGAGGCGCTGCTGCGGGCCGCGCGGGACTGCGGCGGACTCGCGGACGCGCACGGGACGGTACTGGCGGCGGCACGGTTCGGCGGCGACGTGCCGGACGCGCTCGCGACCGCCGCCAGGCAGCCGGGTGCCGAGGGGCTGCGGGGACTCGCCGCGTGCTGGCGGGTCGCCGTGGACCAGGGCGCGGGGCTCGCGGCGGGACTGGACCGGCTCGCCGCCGCCCTGCGCGCCGAACGGGACCAACGCTCGGACCTGCGCGCCCAGTTGGCCGGTGCCCGGGCCACGGCGGTGCTGCTCGCCGGGCTGCCGGCCCTGGGGCTCCTCATCGGCACCGCTCTCGGCGCGGACCCCCTCCATGTCCTGCTGCACACCGCGCCGGGCCTGGGCTGTCTGGTGGCCGGCGGTGTGCTGGAGGGACTGGGGCTGTGGTGGGTGCAGCGCATCGTGCGGGGAGCGGAGGAGGCGTCATGAGCGGGGAAGTTGTCCACAGGCTGGGGGTGACGGTGGGGATTCTGCTGGCTCTCTCGTGGTCGGTGCGCCGGCTGAAGGAGGCGGGGCGCCGCCGGAGGATGCGGCGCCGGCTGGCCGAGCTGTCGCCTCGCGAAGCGACCGGTCTCTCTCCGGCCCCGCGCCTTGCCTGGAGTCGGGCCGCGCGGAGATGGCTGGCCCCCGTCGGCGTGGCGTTCGCCGGGTGGGCGCTGATCGGCGACCTGGTCGGTGTCGCCGTCGGACTGGCCGGCGCGGTGGGGATCTGGCGTTGGCGGCTGCGGCAGGAGGCGGCCGGTACGGACACGCGGGCACCCGACCTCGCCGAGGCGGCGCGGCAACTGCCCCTGGCCGCCGACCTGCTGGCGGCCTGCATCGCGGCAGGAGCCGGCCCGGTGATCGCCGCGCAGGCGGTGGGCGAGGCCCTGGGCGGCCCGGTGGGCGAGGCCCTCGCCCATGGCGCGGCGGAGGTACGGCTGGGCGGCGAACCGGGCACTGCCTGGCGGAGGTTGGCCGCCGTCCCGGGCGCCGGAGGCCTGGCCCGGCTGCTCGAACGAGCCGACGTGTCCGGACTGCCCGCCGCCACGCCGGTCGCACGACTCGCCGCCGAGGCCCGTGCCGACTGGGGACGCGCCGCGACGGCCAGGGCACGCCGGGCGGGCGTCATGGTCAGTGCGCCGGTCGGGCTGTGCTTCCTGCCCGCGTTCATCGCGATCGGGGTGCTGCCCGTGGTGATCGGGCTCGCGGGCGGGGTGCTCGCAGGGGGCGGTGTGCTCGAAGGGGGTGGTGCGTGAGGCGGCGGAGACCTGGAGCGGCGGCGCGAGAAGTCAGCGGAATCAAGAGAAGTTCGGACTTTCCCACGGGGGTTGAGATGTATCAGGCGGTACGGGCACGGCTGGGTGCCCTGGTGCACAGGGCGCGTGCGGCGCGGAGCGACGGGAGGGACGCGGGAATGGTCACTTCCGAGTACGCGATGGGAATCGTCGCGGCGGTGGCCTTCGCGGTGGTGCTCTACAAGGTCATCACGAGCGGCGCGGTCAGCGCGGAGCTCCAGAACATCGTGAAGGACGCCCTCAATGCGCGGATGTGAGCGGGGCGCGGACCGGGGGTTCGTCACGGCGGAGTCGGCCGTGGTGCTGCCCGTGCTGGTGATGTTCGCGATGGCGCTGGTGTGGGGGCTGCTGGTCGTGGCCGCGCAGATCCAGTGCGTGGACGCGGCGCGGACGGGCGCCCGCGCGGCGGCCCGCCAGGACCCTCCCGCCACGGTCGTGCGACTGACCCGCGAGGCGGCACCGCCCGGCGCGAAGGTGACCGTCGACCGGGGCGCGGAACACGTCCGAGTGGTCGTCGTGGCCGAGCCCCCGGTGCTGCGTGGCCTGTCCTTCGCTGTGCGGGAGGAGGCCGTGGCGTCGGTGGAGGAGACGGTGGGGGTGGGTACGTGAGACGGGTGCCGAGGCTGCGGTGCCGGGGCCCGGGGCGCTGGGACAGGGGGAGCCGGCGGATGCGAGGTGCCGCCTCGGACCGGGGGTCCGCCACCGTCTGGAGTGTCGGGGCGATCGCTGTCCTGTGCGTGGTGTTCGGCGTGGTCCTCGCGCTGGGGCAGGCCGTCGTGATCCGGCACCGTGCGGCGGGCGGTGCGGATCTCGCGGCGCTCGCGGCGGCGGACCACTGGGCCGAGGGCGGTACGGCGGCCTGCGCCCGGGCCGGCCGGGTGGCCCGGGCGCAGGGTGTCCGGCTCGTGCGGTGTGAGGTCGCCGGGGAGATCTCGGACGTGACGGCGGCGTCGGGCCGGGGGCCGTTCACGGCGGAGGTCAGGGCGCGGGCGGGTCCTCCGACGGCCCCCTCGGGTCTTCCCCCGGCGGGGGTGGGTGTTGCCTCTTCCGATACTCCCGGCGGCGAGGGCCGTCAGGGCCCGGGCGGGTCCTCGGGCGCCCCTCCCTGACCTTCCGTCCGCTGCACCTCCGCCTCCTTCTCATCAGGAGCACCCTCCAGCAGCACCGTGAGCAGCCGCACCGCGCCCCTCTTGTGCAGCGGGTCGTTGCCGTTGCCGCACTTGGGGGACTGGATGCAGGACGGGCAGCCGGCGTCGCACTCGCAGGAGGCGATGGCCTGGCGGGTGGCGGTCAGCCAGGTGCGGGCGGTGTGGAAGGCGCGCTCCGCGAAGCCCGCGCCGCCGGGGTGGCCGTCGTAGACGAAGACCGTGGGCAGGAGTGTGTCGGGATGGAGCGGGATCGACACGCCGCCGATGTCCCAGCGGTCGCAGGTGGCGAAGAGGGGCAGCAGGCCGATCGACGCGTGCTCGGCGGCGTGCAGGGAGCCGCCGAGGATCTCCGGATTGATCCGGGCGCGGTCGAGCTGGTCCTCGGTGACGGTCCACCACACGGCCCGGGTGCGCAGCGTACGAGGAGGGAGGTCGAGTTTCGTCTCGCCCAGTACCTCACCGGTGATGAGCCGTCTGCGGAGGAAGGAGACGACCTGGTTGGTGACCTCGACGGAGCCGTAGCACAGGCGGCCGTCGCCCCAGGGGACCTCCACGTCCGTCTCCAGGACGGAGATCGACGTCGTGTCGCGGGCGACCGTGGAGTACGGCGGGGCGGCCTCCTCGACGAGGGCGACGGAGTCCTCCAGGTCCAGAGACCGCACCAGGTACGTACGGCCCTGGTGGAGGTGGACCGCCCCCTCGTGGACGGTCGAGTGCGCGGCGCCCGCGTCGACCGTGCCGAGCAGCCGGCCCGTGCCGTCCTCGACGACCTGGACCGGGCGCCCGCCCTCGCCGCGGATGTCGGTGAGGTCGGCGGCCCGTTCGCGGCGGGTCCAGTGCCAGGCCCTGGTGCGGCGGCGCAGCAGCTTGGCGGCTTCGAGCTGGGGGAGGAGGTCCTCGCAGGCCGGGCCGAACAGATCGAGGTCCTCGTCCGTCAGGGGCAGTTCCTCGGCGGCCGCACACAGGTGCGGGGCCAGCACGTACGGGTTGTCCGGGTCGAGGACCGTCGACTCGACGGGCTGGTCGAACAGGGCCTCCGGGTGGTGGACGAGGAAGGTGTCCAGCGGGTCGTCACGCGCGACCAGGACGGCCAGTGCCCCTTGCCCGGACCGTCCGGCCCGGCCCGCCTGCTGCCACAGGGAGGCGCGTGTGCCCGGGTAGCCGGCGATGACGACCGCGTCCAGGCCGGAGATGTCGATGCCGAGTTCGAGGGCGTTCGTCGCGGCGAGGCCCAGCAGTTCACCCGAATGGAGGGCGCGCTCGAGTGCACGGCGCTCCTCCGGGAGATAGCCGCCCCGGTACGCCGCGACACGCCGGGCCAGCGACCGGTCGACCTCGGCCAGTCGCTCCTGGGAGATGACGGAGATCAGCTCGGCGCCGCGCCGGGACCGTACGAAGGCGACCGAGCGCACGCCCTGCACGGTGAGGTCGGTGAGCAGGTCGGCGGCCTCGGCGGTGGCCGTGCGGCGGACGGGGGCGCCCTTCTCGCCGTGCAGCTCGGTCAGCGGCGGCTCCCAGAGGGCGAACACCAGTTCACCGCGTGGTGAGGCGTCGTCGGCGACCTCCAGTACCGGCAGACCGGTGAGGCGGCCGGCGGCCACCGCGGGCTCGGCGGCGGTCGCGGAGGCCAGCAGGAACACGGGTGAGGCGCCGTAGCGGGCGCACAGGCGGCGCAGCCGGCGCAGCACCTGGGCGACGTGGGAGCCGAAGACGCCGCGGTAGGTGTGGCACTCGTCGACGACGACGTACTTCAGCGACTTCAGGAAGGAGGACCAGCGGGGGTGGGACGGCAGGATGCCGCGGTGCAGCATGTCCGGGTTGGTCAGGACGTAGTTGGCGTACTGACGGATCCACTCGCGCTCCTCGAACGGAGTGTCGCCGTCGTACACGGCTGTGCGTACCGAATGGCCCAATGGATGTGAAAGTTCCTTCACGGAGCGGCACTGATCCGCCGCAAGGGCCTTGGTGGGGGCCAGGTAGAGGGCGGTCGCGCCGCGGCCGTTCGGGGCCTCGGCGCCGTCCAGGAGGGTGGACAGCACCGGCACGAGGTAGGCCAGGGACTTGCCGGAGGCCGTGCCGGTGGCGACGACGACCGATTCGCCGTCCAGCGCGTGCTCCGCCGCGCGCGCCTGATGGGCCCAGGGATGCTCGATGCCCGCGGCCTGCACGGCCGCCACGACCTCCGCGCGGATCCGGTCCGGCCAGACGGCATGCCGACCCGCGCGCGGGGGCAAGTGCTCCGTATGAGTAATGCGCGAAGCCCTGCTCGGACCGGACGCGAGCCGGTCCAGGACCGCGCCCGGCGCGGGTCGGGAGGCGGGGTCCGTCGGGGGTCCATCGGATCGGTGATTCTTGGCCATCGGCACCGAGTGTGTCACTGGCGTGACGGACAATGGAGCCAAGGCGTCGTGCACGCCTGCCCGTAAGTGATTGAATGCCATCGCGGCTGGCGAACCGTCCAGGGGACGAAGCCGAGGTGCCCCAAGGGCGACCGCTCGATAGCAAGGTGCTGGAGGATCCGTGGACCTGTCCCTGTCGACCGAGACCATGGGCGATCGCACGATCGTCAGGGTCGGTGGCGAAATCGACGTATATACCGCGCCCAAGCTGCGCGAGCAGTTGGTCGAGCTGGTGAACGACGGCAGTTTCCACCTTGTCGTCGACATGGAGGGCGTGGACTTCCTCGACTCCACCGGGCTCGGCGTGCTGGTCGGCGGCCTGAAGCGCGTGCGGGCCCATGAGGGCTCCCTGCGCCTGGTCTGCAACCAGGAGCGCATTCTGAAGATCTTCCGCATTACCGGCCTCACCAAGGTGTTCCCGATTCACACCTCGGTCGAGGAAGCGGTGGCGGCGACCGACTGACCGCCGGGCCCGGGCCTCGCGCCCGGGCCGGCCGACGTCGCGGCAAGAGTTCGGCAGAAGTGAAGACCGAGGGGGCCCGGGCTTTCGGCGGCCCGGAGCCTCTCGACAGCACGCCCGTAGTTGCGAGGGGGATGCATGGCCACCGTTGAGCTCCGCTTCAGCGCGCTGCCCGAGCACGTCAGGACCGCCCGGCTGGTGGCGGCCGCGGTGGCGCGCAGGGCCGGAGTGGACGAGGCCGTCCTCGACGAGGTCAGGCTCGCCGTCGGCGAGGCCTGCACGCGGGCCGTCGGGCTGCATCAGACCGGCGGGATCTCGGCACCGGTGAAGGTGCTGCTGATCGAGGAGGAGAAACAGTTCTCCATCGAGGTCGGCGACGAGGCCCCGCACGCGGTCCCCGGCGAGCGCGGACCCGGCGCCGGACCCGGCGACCCCGACGGTGAGGCCGACGAGGACGAGATGGGCCTCGCGGTCATCAGCGGACTCGTCGACGATGTCGAGGTCAGCGCGGGGGAGCACGGTGGGTCGATCAAGATGACGTGGCCGACCACCCCGCCGCCGACCATCCTGGCCTGACAAGCCACCGCGCACACCGTTCTTCCGAAGGGCCCCACCCGTGGGGCCCTTCGTCATGTGCGGTTGTCAGTGACCGCCTTTACAGTAGTTCCTGTGCCGTTCATCGCGTGAATTCGTTCACGATCATTCGCATGCTCCCCGGCAGTCCGAGAATGCTTTCAGGGCATTACCTCAGAAGGCCAATTCCGGTTATCGCGCTCTGTTTTGATCAGGTTCCGGTACCTACAATCCCGTCCACATCTTGAGCTCAGCCCAAGCGTCAAGGAGGACGAATGGCGGGGCTTTCCATCTCACCACAGTCGGGCCATCCCACAGACCTCGCAGCCGCCGTACTGACCGATGACAACCGCGTTCTCGTCGTGGTCATCGCAGTCGTCGCGCTGGCGGCACTCGTGGTCGCGGGCGTCCTGGTGCGCCAGGTACTCGCGGCCGGCGAGGGCACCGACAGCATGAAGAAGATCGCGGCTGCGGTCCAGGAAGGCGCGAACGCCTATCTGGCACGTCAGCTGCGCACGCTCGCCGTATTCGCAGTGGTCGTGTTCTTCCTGCTCATGCTGCTGCCCGCGGACGACTGGAATCAGCGTGCCGGACGGTCGGTGTTCTTCCTGATCGGAGCGGCGTTCTCGGCAGCCACCGGCTATATCGGCATGTGGCTCGCCGTGCGCAGCAATGTGCGTGTCGCCGCGGCGGCGCGTGAAGCAACTCCGGCGGCAGGCGAGCCGGAAAAAGATCTCACCACCGTCTCGCACAAAGCGATGAAGATCGCATTTCGCACGGGCGGCGTCGTCGGCATGTTCACCGTGGGCCTCGGCCTGCTGGGCGCCTCCTGCGTGGTGCTGGTGTACGCGGCCGACGCGCCGAAGGTGCTCGAGGGCTTCGGCCTCGGGGCCGCGCTGATCGCGATGTTCATGCGTGTCGGCGGCGGCATCTTCACCAAGGCCGCCGACGTCGGCGCCGACCTGGTCGGCAAGGTCGAGCAGGGCATTCCGGAGGACGATCCGCGCAATGCCGCGACCATCGCCGACAACGTGGGCGACAACGTCGGCGACTGCGCGGGCATGGCGGCCGACCTCTTCGAGTCGTACGCCGTCACCCTCGTCGCCGCGCTGATCCTGGGCTCGGCGGCCTTCGGCGACGCCGGGCTCGGATTCCCGCTGCTCGTGCCGGCGATCGGTGTGATCACCGCGATGATCGGCATCTTCGCGGTGGCGCCCAGGCGGGCCGACCGCAGCGGCATGAGCGCCATCAACCGCGGGTTCTTCATCTCCGCGGTGATCTCGCTCGTGCTGGTCGCCGTGGCCGTCTTCGTCTACCTGCCCGGGAAGTACTCGGACCTCGACGGCGTGACGGACGCCGCGATCACGGGCAAGGACGGCGACCCGCGGGTCCTCGCGCTCGTCGCGGTGGCCATCGGCATCGTGCTCGCCGCGCTGATCCAGCAACTGACCGGCTACTTCACCGAGACCACCCGGCGACCCGTCCGGGACATCGGCAAGACCTCGCTCACCGGCCCGGCCACCGTCGTCCTCGCCGGTATCTCCGTGGGTCTCGAATCGGCCGTGTACACCGCCCTGTTGATAGGTCTCGGCGTGTACGGGGCGTTCCTGCTCGGCGGCACGTCGATCATGCTGGCGCTGTTCGCGGTGGCGCTGGCGGGCACCGGCCTGCTCACCACGGTCGGCGTGATCGTCGCGATGGACACCTTCGGGCCGGTCTCCGACAACGCGCAGGGCATCGCGGAGATGTCCGGCGACGTCGAGGGCGCGGGCGCGCAGGTGCTCACGAACCTGGACGCGGTCGGCAACACCACCAAGGCGATCACCAAGGGCATCGCGATCGCCACGGCCGTGCTCGCGGCGGCGGCGCTGTTCGGGTCGTACCGCGACGCGATCTTCACCGGCGCGCGGGACGTGGGCGAGAAGCTCAGCGGGGAAGGGGCCCCGATGAGCCTGATGATGGACATCTCGCAGCCCAACAACCTCGTGGGGCTCGTCGCGGGCGCGGCGGTCGTCTTCCTCTTCTCGGGGCTGGCGATCAACGCCGTGTCGCGGTCGGCGGGTTCCGTGGTCTTCGAGGTGCGGCGGCAGTTCCGTGAGAAGCCCGGGATCATGGACTACAGCGAGACACCGGAGTACGGCAAGGTCGTCGACATCTGCACCAAGGACGCGTTGCGCGAGCTGGCCACGCCCGGGCTGCTCGCCGTGATGGCGCCCATCTTCATCGGGTTCACGCTCGGTGTCGGCCCGCTCGGCGCGTTCCTGGCGGGCGCGATCGGCGCGGGCACGCTGATGGCGGTGTTCCTGGCCAACTCCGGTGGCGCCTGGGACAACGCCAAGAAGCTCGTCGAGGACGGCCACCACGGGGGCAAGGGCAGTGAGGCCCACGCGGCGACCGTGATCGGCGACACCGTCGGCGACCCCTTCAAGGACACCGCCGGTCCCGCGATCAACCCGCTGCTGAAGGTCATGAACCTGGTGTCGCTGCTCATCGCGCCCGCGGTGATCAAGTTCTCCTACGGTGCCGACAAGAGCATCGGGGTGCGGATCCTGGTCGCGGCCGTCGCGTTCCTGGTGATCGTCGGCGCGGTGTACGTGTCAAAGCGGCGCGGGATCGCCATGGGTGACGAAGGCAACGCCGATTCGACGCCCAAGTCGGCGGATCCGGCGGTGGTTTCGTAGGGAGGTCGTCCAAGCCCCAGCTCAAGGTGCGGGCGGGCGGCGCGCGTTGACGCGTCGCCCGCCCGCTCTGCGTGTGCACACCACCACGCCGTGAGGCTTCTCTCGCTTGGTGCAAAAGGTTACAAAAGGGTCTTAATGGACGCTCGGCGTGCGGTTGCCGTGCATCTGGCGTGTATGTTCCGGGGCCGAGAGCCATGGAAGGGACCAAACCGGTGAACAAGAAGCTCGCGGCCGCACTGTCCGGCGGTGCGGTACTGGTACTGGCGCTGTCGGGGTGCGGCGGCGACGACAACGAGAAGCTGAACTCCTGGGCCAAGGAGGTCTGCGACGCCGTGCAGCCGCAGGCCAAGAAGATCGAGTCGGCCAATGCCTCGATCCAGAAGGAAACCTCGGACAACAGCAAGCCGGAGGACGTCCAGAAGACCGACGCGCAGGCCTTCCAGGACATGTCCGACGCCTACAAGGCCATCGGGGCCGCGGTGACCAAGGCCGGGGCGCCGGACGTCGAGAACGGCGAGAAGAAGCAGCAGGACGCCGTCAAGGAGCTCAACACGATCTCCTCCTCGTACGCCTCCCTGAAGAAGCAGGTCGACGCGCTCGACACCAAGGACCAGGGCAAGTTCGCGGACGGCCTCAAGGACATCGCCACGGAGCTCGACAAGCTGGGCAAGAGCGGGAACGACGCGCTCCGGACCCTGGAGGAGGGCGAGGTCGGCCAGGCGATGGCACGGCAGTCCAGCTGCAAGGCGGCCACGGCACCGGCGACCCAGAGCTGACCAAGGAGCGATTCCGGGGCGGGTGGGACCGCCGAGGCATAAGTGACTGTCGAGCCGGGGCGCGCAGCCGCGTGGTGCCCGAGCCGGTGGGCGGAGCCGTGTGTGATGCCCGTGCCGGGTAGCGGAGCCGCGTGGTGCCCGAGCCGGTCAGCGGGGCCGCGCGCGATGCCGAGCCGGTCCGGGGAGCCACGCGCGATACTCCGCACGGGCACGTGCGATACGGGTGCCGGCGGCCACAATGGGGGCGTGAGTAACGCCAGCCAGTCACCCCTGTCCCCGCTGCCCTCCTCCGACCGTCCCGATGTCGCCGCCCGGCTCCGGGACGCCCTGCTCGGAGCCTCCTTCACCGCCGACGGGCTGCTCGAACTGCTCGGCGCCCCCGCGTACGCCGCCCTGGCCCGGAGCGAGACCGTGCCCGCGCTCCGGGCGACCCGCGGGGACACCCCGCTGGAGTTGCTCGTCCGGCTGTTCCTCCTTCAGCAGCCCGTGCCGCACGCGCGCCTGGCGGACGTCCTGCCCGTCGACGCCTGCCTGGAGAGCGGCTGGCTGACGCGCGTCGGTGGCGACGAGCTCGCCGCCACCGTGGACGTACGGCCGTACGGCGGGCCCGGCGGCGAGGACTGGTTCATCGTGTCGGACCTGGGCTGCGCGGTCGGTGGCGCCGGCGGGATCGGCAGGCGTGACGAGGGAGTCGTCCTGGGCGTCGGCGGCGCCTCCACGACACTCGCCGGCATCACCGTCCGTACGCCCGTCGCCGCCGCGCTCGACCTCGGCACCGGCTCCGGCATCCAGGCGCTGCACGCCGCCCACCACGCCACACGCGTGACGGCCACCGACCTCAACCCGCGGGCGCTGCACATCACCGCCCTCACGCTGGCGCTGTCCGGCACCCCGGCCGCCGATCTGCGCGAGGGCTCGCTCTTCGAGCCGGTGCGGGACGACGAGAAGTACGACCTGATCGTCTCGAACCCGCCGTTCGTGATCTCTCCCGGCGCCCGGCTCACCTACCGCGACGGCGGGATGGGCGGGGACGATCTGTGCCGCACGCTCGTTCAGGAGGCAGGGGAGCGGCTGAACGAGGGCGGGTTCGCGCAGTTCCTCGCCAACTGGCAGCACGTGGAAGGGGAGGACTGGCAGGACCGGCTCAGGTCATGGGTGCCTCGGGGCTGCGACGCGTGGATCGTGCAGCGCGAGGTGCAGGACGTCAATCAGTACGCCGAGCTGTGGCTGCGGGACGCGGGCGACCACCGCGAGGACGCGGCGGAGTACCAGGCGCGGTACGACGCATGGCTCGACGAGTTCGAGGCCCGCAAGGTGAAGGCCGTCGGCTTCGGCTGGATCACCCTGCGCAGGACGGGCGCCGCCGTGCCCTCCGTCACGGTGGAGGAGTGGCCGCATCCGGTCGAGCAGCCGCTCGGGGACACCATCCGGGCCCACTTCGACCGGCTCGACTACCTGCGCGACCACGACGACGCCGCCCTGCTCGAAGGGCACTTCCGGCTCGGCGCGGAGGTCGTGCAGGAACAGGTCGGGCTGCCCGGTGCGGAGGACCCCGAGCATGTCGTACTGCGCCAGAACCGCGGCATGCGGAGGGCGACCCGGGTGGACACGGTCGGCGCGGGCTTCGCGGGTGTGTGCGACGGCACGATGAGCGCCGGTCGCATCCTCGACGCCATCGCCCAGCTGATCGGCGAGGACCCGGTGCTGCTGCGCGACCGTACTCCGGCGCAGATCCGGCTGCTCGTGGAGCAGGGGTTCCTGGAGCCGGTCGGCTGAGGGGTGCGGCAGGCACTCATGCCGCGGTCCCTCGGCCGGGGTGCCTGCCCCAAGGACCACCCGAGCCCCATGGCGCACACCCTGCGCTTCCCACCTCACCTCCCCCGGTGCGCACGTCCCACACCACGCACACACCCAAGGGGGCGCTCGTCGAGGAGACTCGCCAACAAATTCGAGTCGATTTGAACACCTCGCCCGAAACGGTCCGTGAGGGGCCGGACGTCCCCGATCCGCGGCCGTGTCGCCCCGGCGTTCACCTCCGGTTCGCCTGTCCGCCGCCCACGCGTGTCAGCCTCCCGGGGCTGGGGAGACGCGGACCGGAGAAAAGGGGCACGGCGAGCCATGGAGAGCGAACCGGCGATCTTCGCGGGAGCGGTGTTCTCCCTGTTCGGAGGCGGACTGCTGGTGTGGACCGTGACACGCGTCCGTCAGCACCGGCCGGTCGCCCAGGGCGTGAGCCCCGTCGCGTCGGCGACCCTCGCGAGCGTCGCCGCCGTGCTCGCTCTGGCGGCCGGAATCTGGTGCTTCGGCCGCCTCTGAATTCCGTGTCGGCAACGCGCCTGTGGGTGACCGTGAGGTTGCACTCCGCATGGGGCCGGGCCGGGTCCGGGCACTCCGGGCGGCAGGAATGGTGGTAGTCGGGTTACCGTTCGAGTGGCCGTTGCGGGCTTTTCCCGTTTGACACGGGGGCGGGATGTACCGTCACACTCCGCAGCGTCACCACGACCCGACCCCGGGAGACGAACCCTGGGGAGGCCCCAGCGTCGACCGGAGAGAAGAGCGAAGTTGTCCCCGACCAGCGAGACCGCACAGGGCGGCCGCCGACTCGTCATCGTCGAGTCGCCTGCCAAGGCGAAGACGATCAAGGGCTACCTGGGCCCCGGCTACGTAGTCGAGGCGAGCGTCGGGCACATCCGCGACCTTCCCAACGGCGCTGCCGAGGTGCCCGAGAAGTACACCGGCGAGGTCCGCCGCCTCGGTGTGGACGTCGAACACGACTTCCAGCCGATCTATGTGGTCAACGCCGATAAGAAGGCGCAGGTCAAGAAGCTCAAGGACCTGCTCAAGGACTCCGACGAGCTCTTCCTCGCCACCGATGAGGACCGCGAGGGCGAGGCCATCGCCTGGCACCTCCAGGAGGTGCTCAAGCCCAAGGTCCCGGTCAAGCGGATGGTCTTCCACGAGATCACCAAGGCCGCGATCCAGGCCGCCGTGGCCAACCCGCGCCAGCTCAACCAGAAGCTCGTCGACGCCCAGGAGACCCGCCGCATCCTCGACCGTCTCTACGGCTACGAGGTCTCGCCGGTCCTGTGGAAGAAGGTCATGCCGCGGCTGTCCGCGGGCCGTGTCCAGTCGGTCGCCACACGACTCGTCGTGGAGCGGGAACGCGAGCGCATCGCCTTTCGTTCGGCTGAGTACTGGGACCTGACGGGTACCTTCGCGACCGGCCGCGCGGGAGACTCGTCGGACCCGTCGTCGCTGGTCGCGCGCCTCCAGTCCGTCGACGGCAGGCGGGTCGCGCAGGGCCGTGACTTCGACTCCCTGGGACAACTGAAGAGCGCGAACACCCTCCACCTCGACGAGGCGAACGCCCGCGCCCTGGCCGCCGCCCTGGAGCAGACGCGGTTCGCCGTCCGCTCCGTCGAGTCCAAGCCCTACCGCCGCTCGCCGTACGCCCCGTTCCGTACGACGACGCTGCAGCAGGAAGCCAGCCGCAAGCTCGGCTTCGGCGCGAAGGCCACGATGCAGATCGCGCAGAAGCTGTACGAGAACGGCTACATCACCTATATGCGTACGGACTCCACGACGCTGAGCGACACGGCGGTCTCCGCCGCCCGCGCCCAGGTCACGCAGCTGTACGGCGCCGACTACCTGCCGCCGCAGCCGAGGACGTACGCCGGGAAGGTCAAGAACGCGCAGGAGGCCCACGAGGCGATCCGCCCCTCGGGTGATCGTTTCCGCACTCCCGCCGAGACCGGACTGACCGGTGACCAGTTCAAGCTGTACGAGCTGATCTGGAAGCGGACCGTCGCCTCCCAGATGAAGGACGCGACCGGCAACAGCGTCACGGTGAAGATCGGTGGCACGGCGGCCGACGGCCGGGACGTCGAGTTCAGCGCGTCCGGCAAGACGATCACCTTCCACGGCTTCCTGAAGGCCTACGTCGAGGGTGCCGACGACCCGAACGCCGAGCTGGACGACCGCGAGCGCCGGCTCCCCCAGGTCTCCGAGGGCGACGCCCTGAGCGCCGAGGAGATCACGGTCGACGGGCACGCCACCAAGCCTCCGGCCCGCTATACCGAGGCCTCCCTGGTCAAGGAGCTGGAAGAGCGCGAGATCGGCCGCCCTTCGACGTACGCGTCGATCATCGGCACGATCCTGGACCGCGGCTACGTGTTCAAGAAGGGCACGGCGCTCGTCCCGTCCTTCCTGTCCTTCGCCGTGGTCAACCTCCTGGAGAAGCACTTCGGGCGGCTCGTCGACTACGACTTCACCGCCAAGATGGAGGACGACCTCGACCGCATCGCCCGCGGCGAGGCGCAGGCCGTGCCGTGGCTGAAGCGGTTCTACTTCGGCGAGGGCACGCACAACGGCGGCGCGGCCGAGGCCGGCAACGGCGACGGTGACCACCTCGGGGGCCTCAAGGAGCTGGTGACCGACCTGGGCGCGATCGACGCCCGCGAGGTGTCGTCGTTCCCCGTGGGCAACGACATCGTGCTGCGGGTCGGCCGCTACGGGCCGTACATCGAGCGCGGCGAGAAGGACACCGAGCAGCACCAGCGCGCCGACATCCCGGACGACCTGGCGCCGGACGAGCTGACCGTCGACCTCGCGGAGGAGCTGCTCGCCAAGCCGAGCGGTGACTACGAGCTGGGCACGGACCCGGCCACCGGCCACACGATCGTCGCCAAGGACGGCCGCTACGGCCCGTACGTGACGGAGATCCTCCCCGAGGGCACCCCGAAGACGGGCAAGAACGCGGTCAAGCCGCGTACGGCGTCCCTGTTCAAGACGATGTCCCTGGACACGGTGACCCTCGACGACGCCCTGAGGCTGATGTCGCTGCCGCGTGTCGTCGGCACCGACGCCGAGGGCCAGGAGATCACCGCGCAGAACGGCCGCTACGGCCCGTACCTGAAGAAGGGCACGGACTCGCGCTCGCTGCAGTCCGAGGAGCAGCTCTTCACGATCACGCTGGAGGAGGCGCTGGCGATCTACGCCCAGCCGAAGCAGCGTGGCCGGGCGGCCGCCAAGCCGCCGCTGAAGGAGCTGGGCACCGACCCGGTCAGCGAGAAGCCGGTCGTCGTCAAGGACGGCCGCTTCGGGCCGTACGTCACCGACGGCGAGACCAACGCGACCCTGCGCTCCGGCGACAGCGTCGAGACGATCACCCCGGAGCGCGGTTTCGAGCTGCTCGCCGAGAAGCGTGCGAAGGGGCCGGCGAAGAAGACCGCGAAGAAGGCGGCCAAGAAGGCTCCGGCGAAGAAGACGACGGCGGCCAAGAAGACAGCGGCGAAGAAGACCACGACCGCGAAGAAGACGACGGCCAAGAAGACCACCACCGCGAAGAAGACGGCCGCCAAGACGGCGACCGCGTCGGAGCCTGCTGAGGACTGAGGCCCGTTCGAAGCCTGTTCGGAGTCCGGACCTTCAAGGTCCGGATCTTCGCCCAGGGTTCGGAAAGCGAACGCCCCGGCAACACTTCGGTGTCGGGGCGTGCGCATGCCAGGCCGGGCATCCCAGGGTGTCGGTGGCTCCCGATAGGCTGAACGCATGACGCGAGCCGAGCATCCAACGGCCTCTCAGCCGGCCCCTGACGACGCCCTCGTCGCGGACTCCCGCGAGCGTGCCGTCCGCGCCCTGCTGCGCCGTCCGCAGTTGAAGCGGTTGTGGAGCGCGCAGCTCGTGGGCGGCGTGGGCGACACCCTCGCCCTTCTCGTGCTGGTCGTCCTCGCCCTCCAAGCGGCCGTCGCCGAAGGTTCGTTCGGGGGCGGCTACCGCGGCGTGGCGTTCGCAGTGGCGACCGTTTTCGGGGTGCGCATCCTGGCGACGCTCCTGTTCGGCGCCGTGCTGCTCGGCCCGCTCACGGCGCTCACCTCCCAGGACGGCCCGCTGGACCGCCGCTGGACCATGGTGGGCGCGGACGGGCTGCGCGCGGCGCTGCTCATCGTCGCGCCGCTGTGGATCGACTGGACGCCCGACGACGCGCTGGCCGTCCTCCTCGTCACGGCATTCGTGACCGGAGTCGCCGAGCGGTTCTGGACGGTGTGCCGCGAGAGCGCGGCCCCCGCGCTGCTGCCGCCCCCGCCGCCGGAAGGCGCGACGGTCCGGCCGCTGCCGGACCACATGGACGCCCTGCGCCGCCTGTCGCTGCGCACCGGCTTCGTCGCGATCCCGCTCGCGGCCGTCGCGCTCGTCGTCGCGTCCCTGTTCAACAACCTGCTGGGCGCCGGCATCGACTGGTTCGGCCAGCACCAGGCGGCCCTCGCCTCCTACGTGGCGGCAGGGCTGTTCGCCGCGTCCCTGTCCGTGCTGACCTTCCTGGAGCTGCCCGCCACGCGCACCCCGCGCGCGCGGTCGCCGCTCGAGGGGCTGCGCCGCCCGAAGACCGGCACCGGCGCCGACAAGGGACGCACCGGCGTGATGCCGCTGCTGGTGCTGGCCTGCGCGGCCGTCGCCGCCGCGGTGTCCGCCGCGGTCGCCGTGGCCGTGCTGCACGCCAAGGACCTGGGCGGCGGCCCGGTGCTGTACGGGCTGTTCGTGGGCGCGCTGACCGGCGGTGTCGTCGTCGGCATCCGTACGGCGCCCTCGCTGCTGCCCGCCCTGTCGCGCCGCCGGCTGCTCGCGCTGGCCATCGCCTTCACGGGTGTCGCGCTGCTGGCCGCCGGGCTGGTCCCGGACGTCACCAGCGTGCTGCTGATCCTCGCTCTGGCCGGCGTCGGCGCGGGCATGGCCGCCAACACCGGGCACACGCTGCTCGACCAGGAGACCGAGGAGTACAGGCGGTCCCGTACGACGGAGCACCTGCACGCTGTCGTCCGGGTCTGCGTCGCCCTCGGCGCGGTGATCGCCCCGGTGGTGGCGGCGGGGATCGGGCCGCACCGGCTGGAGAGCGGCAAGTTCGTCTTCGCGCACGGCGGCGCGGCCTTCACGCTGATGCTGGCCGGCGCCCTGCTGCTGCCGGTGGCCGCGCTGGTGCTGGCCAAGGTCGACGACCGTTCCGGAGTGCCGCTGCGGCAGGACCTGCGCGACGCGCTGCTCCGCGGCGACGACCCCGAGCAGGCGCCCGCGGCCTCCGGTTTCTTCATCGCCCTGGAGGGCGGCGACGGGGCCGGGAAGTCCACGCAGGCCGAGGCGCTCGCCGAGTGGATCCGCGGCAAGGGCCACGAGGTCGTGCTGACCCGCGAGCCGGGAGCGACGCCGGTGGGCAAGCGGCTGCGGTCGATCCTGCTGGACGTGTCGAGCGAGGGGCTGTCGCACCGTGCGGAGGCGCTGTTGTACGCGGCCGACCGGGCCGAGCACATCGACACCGTCGTACGGCCCGCCCTGGAGCGCGGCGCTGTCGTCATCTCCGACCGGTACATCGACTCGTCCGTGGCCTACCAGGGGGCGGGCCGTGACCTGTCGCCGACCGAGATCGCCCGGATCAACCGCTGGGCGACGAACGGACTGGTGCCGCATCTGACCGTCCTGCTGGACGTCGCGCCGGAGACCGCGCGCGAGCGGTTCACCGAGGCGCCGGACCGGCTGGAGTCGGAGCCGGCCGAGTTCCACGCGCGCGTGCGGGCCGGTTTCCTGACCCTGGCCGCGGCCGACGCCGGGCGGTACCTGGTGGTGGACGCCGGCCAGGAGCCCGAGGCCGTCACGACCGTCATCCGGCACCGGCTCGACCAGGTGCTGCCGCTGTCCGAGGCCGAGATCAAGGCCCGGGAGGAGGCGCGGAAGAAGGCCGAGGAGGAGGCCCGCCGGAAGGCCGAGGAAGAGGCCGCCCGCAAGGCGGAGGAGGAGCGCCTGGAGCGTGAGCGGCAGGAGCAGCTCGCCCGCCTGCGTGCCGAGGAGGAGGAGCGCAAGCGGCGCGAGCTGGAAGAGGCGCAGCGGCGCGAGGCCGAACGGCAGGCGGAGGAGGCCCGGCGGCGGGCCGAGGAAGCCCGGAAGAAGGCCGAGGAGGAGCGGGCACGGCTCCTCGCGGAGGAGAAGGCCCGCGCCGAGGAGGAGGCCCGCCGCAAGGCCGAGGAGGAGCGCCGCCGCAAGCAGGCCGAGGAAGAGGCCCGGCTGCGTGCCGAGGCCGAGGCGCTCCGCCTGGAGAAGCAGCGCAAGGCCGAGGAGGCCCTGCTGCGGGCCGAGGAGGCGCGGCGCCTGGCGGAAGCGGCGGCCGCCGCCGCGGAGGCCGGGCCGAAGAGCTCTGCCCCGCGGGGGGCCTCCGGGTCGACGGCCGCTCAGGACGCGGCGACGGTGCCGACGCCCGTGGTGACACCGGGCCGCTCCGCGGACGACACGACCGTGCTGCGCCCGGTGCGGGACGAGGAGCAGGGCCGGGGCCGGACCTCCGAGGCGTCCGACGCGGAGGTGACGGCCGAGCTGCCCAAGCCGCCGGTTCCGCCGGGGGCGGGGGAGGAGACGGAGGTACTGCCGCCGGTTCGCCCCAGCTCCGGCTCGAGCTCCGGGTCCGGATCCGGCGATGAGACCGAGGTGCTGCCCCCGGTGCCCTCCGGGGCGGCCGACGAGACGGCCGTGCTGCCTCCGGTCCGGCCGGCGGACGCGGACGAGACGGCCGTGCTGCCGCCCGTCCGGCCGGGGGACGCCGAGGAGACGGCCGTGCTGCCGCCCGTACGCGGGGACGAACCCGCGGACCGGGTTCCGCCCGGGTACTTCCGGGAGGACGCTCCGGCCGTCCGGCCCGACGGGACCGAGGACCGTACGCGGGAGATGCCCCAGCTCGACGCCGAGGGCCGGCCCCGCCGCCCGCGGTCCGACTGGGCCGAGGAGACGCCGCTGGACGATCTCCCCTCGCTGGCCGACGAGCTGCTCGGACCGCACGAGGACGAGCCGGACGAGGGGCGGGGGCGCCGGGGGAAGGGCGGCCGGGGCCGCTGAGGACTCCGGTGGTCCCCCAGGGGAGCCCGGGCCGAAGCAGGGAGACGGACCCGGGGGGCTTCGGCCGGGCCCGCGGGATCAGGCGGCGGCAGGCGTTGTCAGTGGTCGCCCCCACAATGGATCTCGCAGCGTGGAACGTGACGAAAGGGCGGCGTGACCCATGACCGTGTGGGACGACCTCGTCGGGCAGGAGAGGGTGAGCGAGCAGCTGGACGCCGCCGCCCGGGACGCCGACGCCCTGGTCACCGCGGCCGCGGCCGACGCTCCGCCGCCCGAGACCTCGAAGATGACGCACGCGTGGCTGTTCACGGGCCCGCCCGGGGCCGGGCGGAACCAGGCGGCGCGGGCGTTCGCGGCGGCCCTGCAGTGCGTCAGCCCGGACCGGGCCCTCGGCGGCTCCCCGGGCTGTGGCTTCTGCGACGGATGTCACACGGGCCTGATCGGCACGCACGCAGACGTCACCACCGTCGCCGCGGTCGGCACCCAGATCCTGGCCGACGACATGCGCGACACCGTCCGCAAGTCGTTCACGTCGCCGGCCAACGGCCGCTGGCAGGTCATCCTCGTCGAGGACGCCGAGCGGCTGAACGAGAAGTCGGCCAACGCCGTCCTCAAGGCCGTGGAGGAGCCCGCCCCGCGCACGGTCTGGCTGCTGTGCGCCCCCTCCATCGAGGACGTCCTGCCGACCATCCGCTCCCGCTGCCGCCACCTGAACCTGAGCACGCCGTCGGTGGACGCCGTCGCCGACATGCTCGTACGCCGCGAGGGCATCGAGCCCGGCGTCGCCGCCGCGGCGGCCCGCGCGACCCAGGGCCATGTCGACCGGGCCCGCCGCCTGGCCACCGACCCGGCCGCGCGTGAGCGCCGTGCCGCCGTGCTGAGACTGCCGCTGCGGGTCGAGGACATCGGCGGCGCGCTCAAGGCCGCGCAGGAGCTCGTCGACGCGGCCGCCGAGGACGCCAAACAGCTCGCCGAGGAGACGGACGCCAAGGAGACCGAGGAGCTGAGGGCCGCCCTCGGCGCGGCCCAGGGCGGCCGGATGCCGCGCGGCACGGCGGGCGTGATCAAGGACCTGGAGGACAAGCAGAAGCGCCGCAGAACGCGCACGCAGCGCGACAGCCTCGACCTCGCGCTGACCGACCTCACGGCCTTCTACCGCGACGTCCTCGCCCTCCAGCTCGGCTCCCGCGTGGCCATCGCCAACGCCGACGCCGAGGACGCCCTGGAGCGTCTCGCCCGCGGCAGCTCCCCGGAGTCCACGCTCCGCCGCATCGAGGCGATCGCCGCCTGCCGCGACGCCCTCGACCGCAACGTGGCCCCGCTGCTCGCGGTGGAGGCCATGACGATGGCACTCAGAGCGGGCTGAGGAGAGCCGACCGGGACGACAGGCGAGCGGCCTCACACGAGGGGAAGCGCGGTTGACGCCGTAACTCGTACGAGGCGCGACACGCACGCAGGGCATCCATCCCGTCGCCCAGAGTTACGCTCGCTGGATGCACACAAGGCGCACTCACCGATCCGGCGGCCTCCACCGCAGGGCCCGTAGCGGAGCCAGGACCGCGGCCGGCCTCCTCGCCACCGCCGCGCTGCTCGTCTCCGCGTGCTCCTCCGGGAGCTCGACGACGTCCGCCACGGCTGCGGCGCAGGCGGCGGCACTGGTCGCGCTGCCACGGGCCACCCCCGCGGCGCTCACTCCGTACTACGCCCAGAAGCCGACCTGGCGCGGCTGCGGCGTCTCCGGCTTCGAGTGCGCCACCATCATGGCGCCGCTCGACTACGCCAAGCCCGCAGCCGGGGACATCCGGCTCGCCGTCGCCCGCAAGAAGGCCACGGGCCCGGGCGAGCGGCTGGGCTCGCTGCTGGTGAACCCCGGCGGTCCGGGCGGCTCGGCGATCCGCTACGTCCAGGCGTACGCCGGCATCGGCTACCCGGCCGAGGTCCGTGCCCGCTACGACATGGTGGCGGTCGACCCGCGCGGCGTGGCCCGCAGCGAGCCCATCAAGTGTCTGGACGGGCCGGGGATGGACACGTACACGCAGACCGACACCACGCCCGACGACGCCGACGAGACCGACGGACTGGTCAAGGCGTACCGGACGTTCGCCGAGGGCTGCGGCGCGGACTCGCCCCGGCTGCTGCGCCATGTGTCCACCGTGGAGGCGGCCCGGGACATGGACATCGTGCGGGCGGTGCTCGGCGACGAGAAGCTGAACTACGTCGGCGCCTCCTACGGGACCTTCCTCGGGGCCACGTACGCCGGGCTCTTCCCGGACCGGGCGGGGCGGCTGGTGCTGGACGGCGCGATGGACCCGTCGCTGCCCGCGCGGCGGCTGAACCTCGAACAGACGGCGGGCTTCGAGACGGCGTTCCGGTCGTTCGCGCGGGACTGCGTACGGCACGCGAACTGCCCGCTGGGCGGCGCGGGCACCTCGCCCGAGCGGGTCGGCGAGAACCTCAAGGCGTTCTTCGAGAAGCTGGACGCGCGGCCGGCCGCCACCGGCGCCCCCGACGGCCGCCGCCTCACCGAGTCGCTCGCCACGACGGGCGTGATCGCGGCCATGTACGACGAGGGCGCCTGGCAGCAGCTGCGCGAGGCGCTGACGTCCGCGATGAAGAAGAACGACGGCTCCGGGCTCCTCGTCCTCTCCGACGGCTACTACGAGCGGGACGCCGACGGCGGCTACAGCAACCTGATGTTCGCCAACGCGGCCGTGAACTGCCTCGACCTGCCGCCCGCCTTCGACACCCCCGACGAGGTGCGCAGGGCGCTGCCCACGTTCGAGAAGGCGTCCCCGGTCTTCGGCGAGGGCCTGGCGTGGGCCTCCCTGAACTGCGCCTACTGGCCCGTGCACGCCACGGGCGAGCCGCAGCGCATCGAGGCGAAGGGTGCCGCCCCCATCGTCGTGGTCGGGACCACGCGTGACCCCGCGACCCCGTACCGCTGGGCGCAGGCCCTGGCCGGCCAGCTCTCCTCGGCCCGCCTCCTCACCTACGACGGCGACGGCCACACGGCGTACGGCCGCGGCAGCTCCTGCATCGACCGGACGATCAACGCGTACCTGCTCCGCGGCACCCCTCCCGCGGACGGCAAGCGCTGCTCGTGACCCCTGCGTCCGGCCCCGGAGCCCTGCCTCCGGGGCTGGTACGGAGCACCCTCGGAAACTGTGTAGACTTACCGTCGTTGCTGATCGCACCATAGTGCGGACAGCGCGCCGCCTTAGCTCAGATGGCCAGAGCAACGCACTCGTAATGCGTAGGTCTCGGGTTCGAATCCCGAAGGCGGCTCCACCGGAAGCCCAGCTCAGACAGTGTCTGAGCTGGGCTTTTTCGTTCAGCGGAAGCGGCGACGGCGGCGAGCTCGGGCTGCGTGCCGGTCCACGGTCTCAGTTTCCGTTCAGGATCGTGCCGGCGGTGTGTCGGCTGCCGTCGTACAGGCGCCGGTCGTCGAGCCCGGCTTCCGTCAGCAGCTCCTTGAACGCCTCCAGCTGGTGAAGACCAACCTGTGTTCCTCCCACGCGTCCCCCGCTTCAGCAGGCAGCGGCACAGCGAGCAATCCGAGCCGGCGGAACACCTGTCGACGGAAAGCCCCCATGAGCCCCACCTGAGCGGAAGCGGGTGGATCGCACGAGAGTTCAAGGGCTCGACGGGCGCGTGAAAGCGTCATACTCGTAAGGGAGTTCTGAGCCGACCGTCATGCGGCGGTGGCCATCCGCCGACGGGGGAGGAGACCGGTGCAGGGCGTACTGCTCGCCGAGCGGTTTCGGATCGGTGACCGGCTGGGCGCTGGTGGCATGGGGCAGGTCTGGGCGGCTCAGGACGAGCGGATGAGGCGGGAGGTCGCCGTGAAGGTCGTCCATCCGCAGTACGGCATGGATGAGGCAGAGACGCAGGCCCGTTTCCAGCGCGAGGTGCAACTGGCGGGACGGCTCTCCCACCGGAACATCGTCACTGTGCACGACTGGGGTGAGGTGTCGGTCGACGGGCGTCCCACTCTCTTCCTCGTCATGGAGCTCGTGCACGGAGTGCCCCTCCACCGGCGGCTCAAGGAGTCCACACCATCATGGCCGTTCGCCGCCGGATGGGCCGCGCAGATCGCGGAGGCACTGCACGCCGCGCACTCCCAGAGCATCCTCCATCGGGACATCAAGCCCGCCAACGCGTTGCTGATGCCGGACGGGACGGTGAAGGTTGTCGACTTCGGGGTCGCGAAGTTCATGGGTGACACCCTCGGTGCCCGCGAACTCACCGTCACGGGCGCCCCACTCGGCTCACCGTCGTACATGTCTCCGGAACAGGCCGAGGGCGACCGGGCGATCGACCACCGCAGCGACCTGTACTCACTGGGCTGTCTCCTCTACCACGCGGTGACCGGCCGGCCGCCGTTCACCGGCACCAATCCGTTGGCCGTGCTCCGCAAGCAGATGGAGGCCGTCCCGGAACCACCGGCCGACCACGTCGAAGGCCTTCCCGTCCCGCTCAACGACCTCATCCTGAGCCTCCTCGCCAAGCGCCCGGAGAACCGCCCGGCGGACGCGTCCACCGTTTACGAAACGCTGAGCACACTCCTCGTCGACCATGCCGTCACCGAGCCCGGCGGCAGCATCCTGGAGTTCACGCAACTGGGACACAGTCACTCCGTGTCAGGGCTGATCCTGAAACGGGCCTGGGAGCTCCGGGAGGAGGCCGAGATGATCGTCGCGGAGGCCGAGGAGCGCAAAGCGGAGGCGATCCGCGAGGCCAAGCGCGCGGTCGAGGTGCTCAGGCGTGAGCTGGGGGCCCTCGTCCGGCGCACCGAGGACATGGACACCGAGATCGAGAGGATCACCGTCCGGGCGTCCGCGGAGGAGCTCCGGCTGCGCGAGGAGGACTACTACCGGGCCTTCAGGCAGTCGATCAACGGCAGCTACCCGACCCCCCGAGAGTTCGGCGACAGCGTGGAGGCCATGTACGGCATCTCCCTGCCCGACCTGGAGGCGATGCGCATGGTCAACCGCTTCTCCCACCGCTTCACCGCGGAACTGGAGGAGGACCACATCGCGTAGGCCGACAGAGGGCACTCGTCGTGGAAGCACGCGGGCTGAGCGGCAGCGAGTCGGAGGCCTTTGACGACCCGGCATCGCACTGCGTCAGATCTTGATGATGTGGACGGCGGGACCGCACAGCATGTGGAGGTCCTCGGGATCCGATGTCAGGACGGTCACGGGGGAGGGGGAGGCCAGTGCGGTGGCGGCCACGAGCGCGTCGAGAGCGTATTGGTGGCCGTGTAGGCCGGCTGCCGTGAGCAGCTTGCTCGCGTGGCGGGCGATGGCTTCGGTGGGCGGGACGATGTTGACGCGTGAGACGGCGTAGTCGAAGCGGGCCTGGTTGATCTTGGGGTCGCGGGCTTCGACGAGGGTGACGGAGCTGGTGATGACGCGGACGTCCTCTGCCTCGGCCGCAGCCAGCCACTCGGTGAGCTCGGGTGAGCGGCGTACGAGTTTGGACAGGCCCTCGCAGTCCAGGACGAGGGTGCCGCTCACGCGGCGTCCGCCGAGCCCGTGGTGTCACCACGCAGGACGGCTCGCTTGGCCTCGACCGCTGCCTGGTCGACGGGGCCGTGTTGGGCTTCTGCGTCTTCGATGAGTTCGCGCAGGCGGTCGCGCTCCAGCTGGCGCTGGATGAGGGCTTCGACGTAGGCGGACATGCCGCGCTTACCGGTGCGTGCCTTGAGGGCGGCGATGGTGCCTTCGTGGAGGGAGACGGAGACCGGGCGGACAGGGCCTTCGCCGGGAGCGGGTTCGGGAGTGGTGGCCATGGAGCCAGATTAACAAAACTTTTGTTATTGGGGTCATGTACTCAAGCTGCTCCACATCGCGTGTCCGGCGTGGGCGAGGAGCCTGCGAGCAGATGACGGCCTTCTCGTATGTGCGACCTCGTGCGGGGAGCGCGAGGGGAGCGCGTACGCCTGTGGACGGTGCAACTGCCCCCGTCGCCCGTGCGGATAGCATCGGAGCTCCGCCATGGCTCCCAGCAGAGGCGACGATCATGGATCCGGCCGCAGTGGCTCCCCTCGCAGCGCGTATCCGTCTGCGTCAGTTGCTGATGGCGCTGGGTGACTCGCTGGTGGAGGTGCAGGCTGCTCCCGCCGGGCTGGATGTCGAGATCCGTGAGGTTTCGCTGCTCGATCCCGAGGACCCGCCGACCGCACAGCCGGGCGAGCTGGTTCTCGTGATCGGGGCCCGTGGCCGGGCCGCTCTTCCCGCGCTGCGGGCCGCCGCGCGGGACGGAGCCGCCGCCGTCGTGGTCAAGCTGGACGGGCCCGGTCAGGCCGCGGCGCTGAGCGAGACCGCCGCCGAGGCCGGGGTCGCCCTGCTCTCGCTGCGCAGTGAAGCACGCTGGGAGCAAGTGCACGCGCTGGCCCGGGCCGCCCTGGACGACGCACCGCCGGGGGAGACCGGCATGGGGGCCGAGGAGGGCGACCTGTTCTCGCTCGCCCAGACCACTGCCATCCTCACCAGCGGCATCGTCAGCATCGAGGACGCCGCGAACCGGGTGCTCGCCTACTCCCGCACCACCGACTCCGACGAGGCGGACGACCTGCGTCGGCGCTCCATCCTCGGCTGGCAGGGACCGGAGGGGTATCTGGCGAAGCTGCGCGAGTGGGGTGTGTTCCAGCATCTGCACTCCAGCGACGAGGTGATCGGTATCGACAGCCACCCCGAGCTGGGCATCCGCCGTCGGCTCGCGGTCGCCATCCGGTCCGGGGACCGGCAGCTGGGCACCATCTGGGTGCAGGAGGGCTCGATTCCGCTGTCCGAACGCTCACGCCAGGCACTGCTGGGTGCCGCCCGGGTCGCAGCGCTCCATCTCGTACGCCGTCGCCGGGAGCTCTCGGACGAGGTGACGCTCACCCGGACCCTGCTGGCCGGACTCCTGGACGGGAGCACCGGACCCCAGCCGTTGGCCACTCACCTGGGGTTCGACGCCACCCGCCCGGCCGCCGTGCTGGGGTTCTCGTACGGGACCGCAGAGGCTTACGGGACTTCAGAGGCGGGCGAGACCGCCGAGGGCGTCGCCGTACCGGAGCTGACCCACTCCGAGGTCACCAACCTGGTCTCCGTGCACATCGCGGCCCGGCACCGCAGTGCCCTGGTCACCCAGGTCGACAGCCGTGTCTATGTGCTTCTGCCCCAGTTGCCCCGCGGCATCGACACGGACACGCTGCGCGGCTGGACCCAGGAGATCACCGACGCCGCACTCCGCCACCTGGGCCTGCCGCTGAGCGGCTCGGTCGGTTGCCTGGTGCCGACGCTGGGGGACGTCCCCGAGTCCCGCCGGGAGGCCGACCGCATACTCGACGCCATGGCGAGTGCCGGAGTGACCGTCGCGGTCGCCGCGCTGCCGGACATCCAGGCGGAGGTGCTGGTCAGCGAGATACTGAGGTTGCTCTCCGCCCGCCCCGAGATACGGGATCCCCGACTGACCGCCCTGGTCTCGCACGACAGCCGGCACCAGGGCAGGCTCGCCGAGACCCTCCTGACGTACCTGAACTCCTTCGGTGACATTCGGGCGGCGGCCGCACAGCTCCATGTGCACCCCAACACGCTGCGGTACCGCCTTCGCCGGACCGAGGAGCTGACCGGCCTCGACCTCAGCCGTCCCGACCAGCGTCTGCTGGCCATGCTCCAGCTGCGGCTCCCGCCCAGCGGCTGAACCGGTTCCGCATTGGCCGGTCGTACAGCCATCGAGGGCGAGTTTGTTCAGCCTTCACAAACACTTGGCCCCATGGCCCCCCATACGCTTGCGCAAATCCATTTCCGCAAGTGATGCGGCCCACCTCCCACGAGGAGACGGAGCGAAACGCGGACGTGCGGTGACGACCACATCACCAGCACGGCATCCGGATTCCGCGAACCGCACCGTGAACGCTTCCGGGAATCGTCAGTGCCCCGACCGTCCCTCCTGACGCCACAGCACAGGACAGCACAGCACAGCACGACACGGCACGGCACGGCACTCCCAACGACCCCATGGATGTCGACATGACTACACGTCCCCCTGACTCACTAACCTCTGGCACCGCTCCCCCCACCAGTGGCCGGCCTCCGGAGCAGCAGGCAGGTCTGCAGGCCGGTCTCAAGAACCGCCATCTGTCCATGATCGCCATCGGCGGGGTGATCGGTGCCGGTCTCTTCGTGGGCTCCGCCTCCGGTATCGCCGCCGCCGGGCCCGGCATCCTGGTGTCCTACGCACTGGTCGGCGCCCTGGTCGTCTTCGTGATGCGGATGCTCGGCGAGATGGCCGCGGCCAACCCGACCTCCGGGTCCTTCTCGGCCTACGCGGACCGGGCGCTCGGCCGCTGGGCCGGGTTCTCGATCGGCTGGCTGTACTGGTTCTTCTGGGTCGTCGTGCTCGCCGTGGAGGCGACCGCGGGTGCGGTGATCCTGGAAGGGTGGGTGCCGGCGGTACCGCAGTGGGCCTGGGCCCTGATCGTGATGACGGTCCTCACCGCCACGAACCTGGCCTCGGTCGGCTCCTTCGGCGAGTTCGAGTTCTGGTTCGCCGGCATCAAGGTCGTCGCCATCACGGGTTTCATCGTTCTCGGCGGGCTGGCGATCTTCGGTGTGCTGCCCGGCTCCGACCACGCCGCGACAGGGTTCGGGAACCTCACCGGGCACGGCGGCTTCCTGCCGAACGGGCCGGGCGCGATCCTCACCGGCATCCTGCTGGTCGTCTTCTCCTTCATGGGCAGCGAGATCGTCACCCTCGCCGCCGGTGAGTCCTCGGACGCGCAGCGGGCGGTGGCCAAGGCCACCAGGAGCGTGATCTGGCGGGTCGGCGTCTTCTACGTCGGCTCGATCCTCGTCGTGGTCGCCCTGCTGCCGTGGAACGACCCCGCGATCGTGAAGAAGGGCTCGTACGTCGCGGCCCTCGACTCGATCGGCATCCCGCACGCCGGCGAGATCATGAACTTCATCGTGCTGACGGCCGTGCTGTCCTGTCTCAACTCCGGCCTGTACACCGCCTCCCGGATGGCCTTCTCCCTCGGGCAGCGCGGCGACGCCCCGCGGTCCTTCGTACGGACGAACACCCGGGGTGTCCCGCAGGCCGCGATCCTGGCCTCCGTCGTCTTCGGCTTCGTGGCGGTCGCCTTCAACTACCTGTGGCCCGACACGGTCTTCCAGTTCCTGCTGAACTCCTCGGGCGCCGTCGCGCTCTTCGTGTGGCTGGTCATCTGCTTCTCGCAGCTGCGGATGCGGGGGATCATCCTGCGCGAGAACCCGGAGAAGCTCATCGTGCGGATGTGGTTGTTCCCCTATCTGACGTGGGCGACGATCGCGATGATCGCGTTCGTGCTCCTCTACATGCTCACCGACGAGAAGGAGGGCGGCGGCCGCAGCCAGGTGCTGCTCTCGGTGCTCGTCGCAGCGGTGGTGATCGTGATCTCGTTGGTCCGGGAACGGTCCCGCCGGAAGGACACCGCGGAGGCGGTCGCGCCGCGGTAGCCGCCGCGGACTGCCGTGAGGGGCTCACCAGGTGATCACCGGAACCCCGGGCCGGATCGACTCCGACCCGGGGTTCTCGGTGCTCAGCGGGTGGACTCCCGTTCCACCGGCAGCCACAGCTCGGCGTCCGCCCTCGTCCCCTCCGAGGAGAGGTCGGTCCGCAGGATCTCGGGGCCGGGGCGGCTGCGGTACGGGTTGGACGGGAACCACTCGGTGAACACGTCCCGCCACAGTTCCTGGATGGCCCGCGGTGCCGGGCCGGAGGTGGTGAAGACCGCCCACGTGCCGGCCTGGACGGGCAGGGTGGTGATGCCCGCGGGGGCGTCGGCCGGGGCCGGCGCCGTGCTGATCACCGCCTGGTAGTAGTCGAGCTCGGTGCCCTCGGCGCGGCTCGGGTCCAGGTCGTCGCAGACCGCGACGATGCCGCGCGGCTCCTGGTCGGAGAGCTTTCCGAGCTGCTCCCGGGCCTGCTTGTCGAGCCCCCGGACGAAGTCGATGATCGCCTGGTTCGGGCCCGAGTGCACGAGCGGCACCCGGGTCTTGAAGCCGGCGACGGTGAAGGCCGGGCGGTCCACGACTCGGTAGTGCATGCTGCTGCTCCCTTCGATGGTGAGGCGGAAGGTCAGCCGGGGCTGGGAGACGAGCGCGGCGCCGGTGCGCCGGGCCTCGCCCGGGCCCACGCCGTGCATCGCGCGGAACGCCCGTGCGAACGCCTCGCCCGAGCCGTAGCCGTAGCGCACCGCGATCTCCAGCAGCGTCTCGCCGCCCGCGAGCACCTCCGCGCCCGCGATCGTCAGCCGCCGGCGGCGGATGTACTCCGACAGGGGCATGCCTGCCAGCGCGGAGAACATCCGACGCAGGTGGTACTCCGACGTGGTCGCGATCCGCGCCAGTTCGGCGCCGTCCACAGACCCGTCGAGGTGGCGTTCGATGTGCTCCATCGCCTGGTTGAGCCGGTCCAGCACGCCCGGTTCCTTCCTCTTCGGTGATCACCACGCTAGGCAGCGCGCACCCTGCCGCACCCGACATCCTGTGCCCGATCGGGTCGGGTGCGGCCTCCGCCGAACGGCGTAGGCGCATCGCCGTCCGGCAGGCGTACTTAAAGGGTCTTTACCGTGAACGGCTAGCATCGCCCGGCAACCCGCCAGTTGCCGACCGGGACGAGGTGAGGACATGGGGGCGCCCAGGATCGCCGTCGCCGTGGTGACGATGGGCAATCGGCCCGAGGAGGTCGACGCGCTGCTGCGGTCCGTGGCCAAGCAGGACGTGCCGCCCGAGCGGATCGTGATCGTCGGCAACGGCTGCCCGCTGCCCGAGTTCGCCCGGCGGTTGTCGCTGCCCGGCGAGGTCACCCCGATCGAGCTCGACGAGAACCTCGGCTGCCCCGGCGGGCGGAACGCGGCCCTCGCGCGGCTGCGGGAGTTCGGCGACATCGACGTCGTCGTGGATCTGGACGACGACGGGCTGCTCGTCGACGCCGATGTGCTGCGCCGCGTGCGGGAGTTGTACGCCGCCGACGAACGGCTCGGCATCGTCGGTTTCCGTATCGCCGACGAGCTGGGCGAGACGCAGCAGCGGCACGTGCCCCGGATCGGCAACGCGGACCCCATGCGGGGCGGGTACGTCACCGGGTTCCTCGGCGGCGGACACGCGCTGCGGATGGCCATGCTCGACGAAGTCGGCGACTGGCCCGCCGAGTTCTTCTTCGCGCACGAGGAGACCGACCTGGCCTGGCGTGCGGCCGATGCGGGCTGGCGCATCCTGTACGCGCCCGAACTGCTGCTCCAGCACCCGAAGACCTCGCCCGCCCGGCACGCCATCTACTTCCGCGTCAACGCCCGCAACCGGGTCTGGCTGGCCCGCCGCCGGCTGCCGTTCGCGCTCGTCCCCGTCCACTTGGGCGTCTGGGTGCTGCTCACCCTCGTACGGAACCGTTCGGGTGCGGGGCTGCGGGCATGGTTCGGCGGGTTCGTGGAAGGCGTACGGGAGTCGGCGGGTGAGCGGCGGCCCATGCGCTGGCGGACGGTGTGGCGGCTCACGCGGCTGGGGCGGCCGCCGGTCATCTGACGCCGAGGACTCCACCAGCGCCGGAAGATGGGTGGGGCCCCGGCCGTTCACCTCCGCCGACCGGGACCCGGACCCGGCCGCGGCGGCGACACTCCCCCGAGTTGCGCGTCCAGACGCGCGCGCCGCCGGGCCAGATCCGACGTAGTGATCACATCAGGGTTTGCCAACGGATCGCTAACATGTGGCCAACGGTTCTCCGTTGCGTCGTCTGCCGATTGGCGTGAAGTCGCCGAACCATGACGGACGACGGCCTGCGCGGGCCGTTCCGGCGGAGAACGTGAGGACGAAGCTGGCGGAAAACCGCTGCACCGGGGGCGGAAACCCGTCAAGGGTGGAATCTCGTCAAGGGCAAGGCGGTGGCGCGGGGAGACAGGGGCGCGATGGGGGCATCTGCCTGTTCGGGCAGCGAGCACGGTTCCGATGAGTGGTGCGGGCTGAGGTTCGGGCTGCTCGGGCCACCGGTGCTGTACTACGACGTCAGCGGGCGCGGCCGGAGCGAGGCCCGGGATGTCGCCGGCCCCAAGTCCCGTGTGCTGCTGGCCGCGTTGCTGCTCGACGCCGGGCGGGTCGTCTCCGTCGAGTCGCTCAAGGACGCGCTGTGGGGCGGGGCGCCGCCCGTTTCCGCCCAGGCCTCGCTGCACAACCACGTAGCGCGGTTGCGGCGGTTGCTCGACGATCCCGAGCGGCTGCGGACCGTGCCGTCCGGGTATGTGCTGCGGGTCGACGAGGGTGAGCTGGACGTCCATGTGTTCGAGACCCATGTCGCCGCGGCGCGGGCCGCGCACGCCGGGCAGGACTGGGAGCGCGTCGTGCGTGAGTGCACCGCCGCGCTCGCACTGTGGCGGGGCGCACCGCTCGCCGGGCTGCCGTCCGAGGTGGGCGGGTACGCCTTCGCACGGCGGTTGCGCGAGGCGCGGCTGCTGCTTCTGGAGTGGCGATACGACGCCGAGTTGGCGCTGGGCGGCCCGCGTCTCGACGGGCTCGTGCCGGAGCTGGCGGCGTTGACCGCCGAGTATCCGCTGCGGGAGGTGTACCACCGCCAGCTCATGCTCGCCCTGCACCGGACCGGCCGCCGGGCCGAGGCCCTGGCCGTCCACCGGGATCTGCGCACCCGGCTGGTCGACCAGCTCGGCGTCGAGCCGGGGCCGGGAGTGCGGGAGGCGCATGTGGAGGTGTTGCGGGGAGCCGTGGGGAGCGGTGGTTCGGGAGACGGCTTCGGTGAGGGGAGCGCCCCTCCTACCCCTCCTACCTCTCCTGCGTCTTCTGCCTCGTCTGCCGCTCCTTCCGTGGACGCCGCTACGCCTTCCGTCGCCGCGTCGCCCTCGTCCGCTCAACCGCCGCCTGCTCAACTTCCCGCGCCGCCGGCGCATTTCACGGGGCGTGCCGCCGTACGCGCCTCCCTGCGCCGCGCCCTCACGACACCGGGAGCACCACCCCCGACCGGCCCGACCGCCCCAGCCGCTCCCGCCGTCCCCGCCGCCGCCGTCATCAGCGGCATGCCCGGCGTCGGCAAGAGCGCACTCGCGCTGCACGTCGCGCACGAGTTGGCGGAACGTTTCCCCGATGGGCAGCTCTACCTCGACCTGCAGGGTGCGACCCCGGGCATGACCCCTCTCACGCCTGGTCAGGCGCTCACCACCCTGCTGCGTGACCTCGGGGCCGAGCCCTGCCGTATCCCCGAACGCCCCGACGCGGCATCCGCTCTGCTGCGCTCGCTGCTCGCGCCGACCCGCACGCTCCTGGTGCTGGACGATGCCGCGAGCGCCGCGCAGGTACGGCCGCTGCTGCCGGGAGGTGCCGGGTGCGCGGTGATCGTCACCAGCCGTTCGCCGCTCACCGCCCTCGACGGCGTCGCCCGCTTTCCGCTCGGCCCGCTGTCGGACGAGGAGAGCGCGGCGCTTCTGGTCGCGGCCTCGGGCCGTGCCGGACTGGACGGTTCGGACGCCGCCCGCCGCCTCGTCGAGCTCACCGGCCGCCTGCCCCTGGCCCTGCGCGTCGTCGCCGCGCGGCTCGCCGCCCGGCAGGCCCTCACGCCGGAGGTCCTCGCCGGGCAACTGGCCGGTACGGAAGGGCGGTTACAGCACCTTGAGTACGACGACCTGAGCGTGCGCCGCTCCCTGGCCGTCGCGCACGACGCGCTCGCCGGCTCCGAGCGCGAGGCCGACCGGGACGCGGCCCTCACTCTCCGCCGTATCGGCGCGCTCGATCTGCCCACGTACGGCGCACCCCTGCTCGCCCGCCTCACGGGCACGGGTGAACGCCGCACCGAGGCCGCCCTGGACCGTCTCGTCGACGTGGCCCTGCTCCAGGAGCCGGCATACGGCCGCTACGCACCACACGACCTCGTGCGCGACTTCGCCCGTGAGCTGGTGGGGGAGCGGGGCGTGGAGGGCATCGGCGGCTCCGGCACCGCCCGTGCAGGGGGGAGCGTACGGAACGCGAACAACGGCGGCGTACGGAACGCGACCCCCACCGACACCGAGACCACCCGCGCCTCCGAAACCGCCCTCCGCTGGTACGCCGCCGTAGCCGAGCGGGTGCTCGTCGCGATCGTCGAGCCCGGCCCCGACCAGGACGACCGTCGTCGCCCCACCGCGGCCCAGCCACCCGGGCATGCGGCGCACGTCGACACCGTCGCCCCCTTCGGCGGCCCCGAGGAGGCCTTCGCCTGGGGCGACGGGGAGCTGGCGAACGTCGTCACGCTGGTCGAGCGGTACGCGGACGACCCGTGCCGGCGGCGCGCGGGCCTCGTCTCCACCCTCGTGCGGCTAATCCTCCCGTACGCGCACCGCAGGGGACGCGTCGCCGAGATGGAGGTGCTCGGCCGGGCCGGCCTCGGCGTGGCGCGGCGGCTCGGGGACGAGGCAGCTCAGGCGTACGCGCTGGTCGACCTCGCCGGGCTGCACTTCCTGACCGGCCGCCAGGGCGAGGCCCTCGACCTCAACGACCGCGCGCTGGCCATCTGGCGACGGCTCGACGAACCGTCCTGGATCCGCCGCTGCCTCAACAACCGCGGCCTGCTGCTCGACGGGCTCGGCCGGCCCGCCGAGGCGAGCGAGGCGCTGACCCGGAGCCTGGAGTACGCACGGCAGCTGAACGACCCCTACGGCGAGGCCGTGACCCACAGCCACCTGGGCAATCTCTACGAGCACACCGACCCGCGGGCCGCCATCGAGCAGCACCGGCGTTCGCTCGCCATCGGGGACGGGATCGGCGCCGTGATCGTGCGGCACTCCGCGCACTGCAACATCGGGTACGCCCATCTGCGGCTCGGCGAACCGGCCGCCGCCCTCCCGCACTTCGAGGAGAGCCTGCGCATCCTGGGCGGTCACGGCGACTGGCACGGCGAGTCCCAGACCCGGCTCGGCCTGGTCCGCGCGCTGCGGCTGCTGGGCCGCACCGGGCGGGCCGCCCGGGAGTGCGCCGAGCTGCTGGACCGGGCCGACGCCCGCGCCGACCGCTACACCGGCGGTCTCGCCCGCCACCAGCAGGGGCTGCTGCTGCGGGAACGCGGGCATGCCGGAGCGGCACGCGAGGAGTGGCGCTCGGCTCTCGCGGCACTGGAGGGGACCGACGCGCACGCGGTGGTCACCGAACTCCGCGAGCTGCTCGCCCCCACCGGCTGACCGTGACACCGGCTACTTGGCGTCCGCATAACACTCCACCACCGCCGTCGTGAACGGGAACCGCACCGGCGTCTCCCCGAAGGTCAGCCGTCCGGCCAGGGCCGCCGCCTCCCGGATCGCCGCGACGACCGCCTCCGTCTCCTCCTCGGGGCAGTGCACGATCACCTCGTCGTGCTGGAAGAAGACCAGCTCGGCCGCCAGGTCCGCGCAGGATCTGCGCAGCGCGGCGAGCAGCAGCAGGGCCCAGTCGGCGGCACTGCCCTGGACGACGAAGTTACGGGCGAAGCGGCCACGGGCGCGGGCGTTGGTGGAGGCGTACCCGGGCACCCACTGTCCGCTGTCGGGCTGCTCCTCGTCGGTGGCGGGGATGCCGGCCTCCTCCGTCGCGTCGTCCGTCCCCCGGGCCGCCGGCGGGCAGGTCCGGCCGAGCCAGGTCCGCACGAGCCGGCCCTCCTCGCCGGCCCGGGCCGCCTCGTCGACGTACGCCACGGCCCGGGGGAAGCGGCGTCTGAGCGCGGCGAGGTTCTTCAGGCCGTCGCCGGAGGTCTGGCCGTAGACGGCGCCGAGCACGGCGAGTTTGGCCTGGGCGCGGTCGCCGGAGAAGGCGCGGTCGGAGACGGACTGGTACAGGTCGCTCTCCCGGCCGGCCACCTCCATCAGGCCGGGGTCGCGGGAGATCGCGGCGAGGACGCGCGGCTCCATCTGGTCGGCGTCGGCGACGACGAGCCGCCAGCCGGGGTCGGCGACCACGGCCCGCCGGATCACCTTGGGGATCTGGAGCCCGCCCCCGCCGTTGGTCACCCAGCGCCCGGTGACCGTCCCGCCCGCGAGGAACTCGGGCCGGAAGCGCCCGTCGCGCACCCAGTCCTGGAGCCAGGACCAACCGTGGGCGACCCAGATGCGGTACAGCTTCTTGTACTCGATCAGGGGCTTCACGGCCGGGTGGTCGACGGACTCGATCTCCCAGCGGCGGGTCGAGGCGACCTTGATGCCGGCCTGGGCGAAGGCCTTGACCACGTCGGCGGGCAGGTCGGGGCGGACCCGTCTGCCGAACGCGGCGGACACCTCGTCCGCCAGCTCGGCCAGGCGGCGCGGTTCGCCGCCGCCCGCGTACCGCTCGCCCAGCAGGTCGTGCAGCACCGCGCGGTGCACGTCGGCGCTCCAGGGCAGCCCGGCGCGGTTCATCTCGGCGGCCACCAGCATGCCCGCGGACTCGGCGGCCGTCAGCAGCCGCATGCGATCGGGGTGCTCGGCCCGCTCGTGCCGCCGCTGCTGCTCGCCGTAGACGGCGAGGAGGTCGGGCAGCGGGAGGCGGACGCCCTGCGGTTCGAACAGGGAGGACTGGGAGCCGGGTTCGGCGGAACGCTGCGGCGGATCGGGCGGTACGGGGCCGCCGCGCAGCCGGGCCAGGGCGGCCGCGGCCGAGCGTGGTTCCCCGTACCGCCCCTCGTGGCCGAGGAGGAGCGTCTCGGCGGCCTCGATGTCGTAGCACCGCTCGACTCGCACCCCCGTGGCGAGCAGACGCGGGTAGACCTCGGCGGTGGACCGCCACACCCACCGCGTGACGCCGGGACGGCTCCGCACGGCCTCGGCGGGATCCGCCTCCCGCCGCACCGGCCCGGCGGGCAGCCCGTCCGGGCCGAGGGGGGCGACGTCCACGCCACCGTCCTCGGCCGGAGCGAGCGCCCACCGGTCGGCCATGCTGTGAGTGTGACAGGGGGGTCTGACAACGCGTCCCTGCTGCGCGGGCTCGTGCGACAGGGGAGTCCGCCGACGCGTCCCCGTTGCACAGGCTGCTGTCAGGATTCGTCCAGCACCTCCTTCTGCGCCTGCGTGATCTTCTCCAGCGCCTCGGCCACGTACCGCTCGGTCCGCTCCTTGCCGATGCCGAGGCCACTGAGGACGCCCTCGCCGTTCTCGTGCTCCAGCAGGGCGAGCAGGATGTGCTCGGTGCCGATGTAGTTGTGGCCGAGGCGCAGGGCCTCGCGGAAGGTGAGTTCCAGGACCTTCTTGGCGGCCTGGCCGTACGGCACGAGCTCCGGGGCCTCCTCGACGGCGGGCGGCAGTGCGGCGGTCGCCGCCGCGCGGACCGTGTCGAGGGAGACGCCCTGTTCGACGAGGGCCTTCGCGGCGAGACCGTCGGGCTCGGCCAGCAGACCGAGGACGAGATGCTCGGGCGTCCCCTCGGCGTTGCGCGCGGACTTGGCGGCGTTGTGCGCTGCCATCACCGTGTTGCGGGCGCGGGGCGTGTAGCGGTTGAAGCCCTGGCTCGGGTCGAGGTCGGCCGACTCCTTCGGCACGAACCGCTTCTGCGCGGCCTGCCGGGTGACCCCCATGCTCTTGCCGATGTCCGTCCAGGAGGCGCCCGAACGCCGGGCCTGGTCCACGAAGTGGCCGATCAGGTGGTCGGCCACCTCGCCGAGGTGGTCGGCGGCGAGCACCGCGTCCTGGAGCTGTTCGAGGGGTTCCTGGTGAACCTTCTTGATCGCCGCGATGAGGTCGTCGAGGCGCACGGATGACGTGATGTTGGGGTTCGTCGTCATGGTGTCAACCGTAGGTTGCACCCCGAGAGGTGTCAACCGCGAGTTGACACCACCCTCTACTTCGGAGAGGTCGCCACCAGCCGCACCGCCAGCCCCGTGAACACCGTCCCGGAGACGATGTTCAGCCAACGGTTCACCCGCGCACTGCGCCTGAGGAGAGACGCCAGCCGCCCCGCGAGCAGGCCGACGCTGCCGTCCCACAGGAAGCCCATCACCACGAGCGTGACGCCGAGCAGCAGCAACTGGCCCTGGACGTGGCCCAGCGACGGGTCCACGAACTGCGGCAGGAACGCCACGTTGAAGAGGATCACCTTGGGGTTGAGCAGGTTGGTGATCGCGCCCTGCCAGAACGCCCGCCGCATCCCCGGACCCACGGCGCCGGTCCCCTCCTCGCCCGGCACCGAACGGTCGCGGAACGCCTTCACCGCCAGGTAGAGCAGATAGGCCGCGCCCGCCCAGCGCAGCACGTGGTACAGCGTCGGCAGCGCCGTGAACAGGGCCGACAGGCCGAGCGCCGCCGCGACCGCGTGCACGAGCATCGCGCACGCCACCCCGAACGCCGCCATCACCCCGGCGGTGGGGCCGCCCCGTCCGCCCATCGCCACGATGAACATCATGTCCGGGCCGGGGGTGATGCAGAGCGCGAAGGCGGCGACGAGGAACGCAGCGTAGAGAGACATGTCCACCATGCGCCCCATGCTCGAAGCCCTGCCGCGCGCGGACGACCCAATTCCGGGGAGTGAGACGTCCGAGGTCGCGCATGCCGGGTCATCCGTGCCGGCGTGGCACCATCGGCCCCGTGAGTACGCCCACCACCGTCGACCGCGCGTTCGAGGCCGCCCTGTACGACACCGGCGAGACGGCCCTCGACACCGGCGCGTCGCTGCTCGCGTCCGACCCGGCGGCGGACGACGAACTCGCCCGGCGCGGCACGGAGTTCGTGGCGGCGGCCTGGCGGCGCGGCTGGCAGCCGGCCGACGTCGTGCGGACCGTCCGGCGCGAACTGGACGACGTACACGTACGGCTGGTGGCGGCACTGATCCGCGCGCAGGCGCCGCACGACCGTCCGCGCGGGCGACGCTGGAGCGCGCAGCTCGCGGAGCTCCCCGACGACGCCCCGCCCCGCACCGACCGCTTCTCGTACGCCACCGCCGTGCTGGAGCTGTACCGCCTGCTGCTGCGCCTGCCCGCGCTCGAGTCCCTCGACGAGTCGCCCGGGGAGCCGAGGACCGAGTCCCGGATGCTGGGCCGGATCCGCGCCCTGCTCGCCAAGGCGGAGGCCACCGGGTTCCCTGAGGAGGCGGAGGCGCTCAGCGCGAAGGCGCAGGAGCTGATGGCCCGCCACAGCGTCGACGAGGCGCTGCTCGCGGCCCGGGCACCCTCGCCCGAGACACCCGGGGCCTGCCGGATCGGTGTCGAACCGCCGCACGAGCAGGCCAAGGCGGTGCTGCTGGACGCCGTCGCCGCCGCCAACCACTGCCGGGCGGTGTGGAACGAGCCCCTCGGTTTCTCCACCGTCGTCGGCTTCGAAACGGACCTGGAAGCGGTCGAACTCCTCTACACCTCACTCCTCGTACAGGCCACGACCGCGATGACGAAGGCGGAGGCCGTCCAGCGGGCGGGTGGCCGCAAGCGCACCAAGGCGTTCCGGCAGGCCTTCCTCGCGGCCTACGCCCACCGCATCGGCACCCGCCTGTCGGCCGCCGCCGAGACCCAGGTGACGGAGGATCTGCTCCCGGTCCTCGCCTCCCGCGACGTCGCGGTCACCGGCCGGCTGGACCGGATGTTCCCGGAGACGACCACGACCCGCCTGCGCGGCGTCCGCGACGCGGCGGGCTGGACGGAGGGCGCACAGGCGGCGGACCGGGCCCAGGTCGAGCACCGGCCGCCGTTGCGCTGACCTGCCGTCAGTCGCCCGAGGACTCGAAACCGCTCACCGAGGCCTCCGCCGCGCCGCTCCCGTCCTTCCGGGCGACCTCGCCGTAGGACCAGGTCAGGTCGCGTGCGGACGCGGTGGCGCCGGGCAGGGTGAAGGACGCCTTCCGCACCTGAAGGCTCTTCGGGGAGCCGGCCTCGCCCCGGACGTAGGTGATCGTGAAGGACGTGGTGCCGCCCTTCCCGAGGGTGAGCGGCTGGGCCTTCCCGGTCTGCTCCGGGGACACGGACGTCGTGCCGTCCTCCGCCACGAGGTCGACGGCGGGGAAGCCCTTCAGGGTGCACGCGCCGCCCTGGTTGGTGAGGGTGACGGTGACAGTGCCGGTGTCCCCGGCCGCCGGGGCCGCACCGGCCCCGACCTCCACGCCCATGTGCCCGATCGCACAGGCCGAACCGCCCGGCCCGTCCGCGTTCTTGACGTCGTCGCCACCGGTCTTGCCGTCGTCGCAGGCGGTCAGCAGGACCGTCGCGGCGAGGGCGGCGGCCAGGGCGAGGGGAGGAAAGGTGCGCATGAGGTCCTCTGGTGCGTGATGGCGATGAGCGGTTCCGACGCAGGGATCATCTCGGACGCGGGGACCGTCACGCACCCGGGCAGGCCGCCGGCCGGGGCGCCCTCCCGAAAACCCCGCCCGGAAAGCCCCTTGCCGGACCCCCGCGCTACCCGAGGCCCCCCGTCGGCAGCCCGGTCGGCAGCTTCCCGCCCTCCGCCTTCTGGTACGTCTCGGCGCCGAGGCCGCCCTCCCAGGTGACCTTCAGGCGGCTCCCGTTCACGGAGTCGACCATGCCGGTCGCCCGGTCCTTGGAGCCGTCCGTGCACTTCAGGCGGATCATCCGCATCCCCGACTCCTCGCCCGCGGTGCCGGTGCACACGCTGCCGCCGGTGGCGAAGAGCGCGGCCTGCTTCCCGGTGATCACCAGCGCCACGGCCTTGCCGTCGGTCGTGGCGAGCCAGCTGCCCGCCAGCGCGCCGCCGGCCGACCCGCCGGAGCCGGAGCCGGAGTCCTGGCCCGTGGCGGCGGGCGCCGAGGCCGACGGGGACGGGCTGGACGCCGAGTCGTCCCCGGAGCCGCTGTCGCTGCTGCACGCGGTCAGCGCGAGCGCGCCGGCCAGCCCCGCGGCGGCCGCCGCGACGCGTACGGCGCCGGTGCGGCGCGAGAAGATCACCGAAGTCACTGCAAGCTCCCAAGCTGTAGCCGGTCGGCCGGCCGGTCCGGGCGAACCGGCCGGCCCCGTGGCCGGAACGACCGCAGCAAGCTACCAGGGCTCGTCAAGGGCCTCCGGGACGGCCTCTTACCAGGACGACTTGCGCACCCCCGGCAGATACCCCGCGTGCGCCTGGCCCCGCAGACTCACCCGGGACAGCCCGAACGCCCGGAAGTAGCCGCGCGGCCGGCCGTCCACCGAGTCCCGGTTGCGCACCCGCGTGGCGCTGGCGTCGCGCGGCTGCCTGCGCAGTTCCGCCTGCGCGGCGAGCCGTTCGGCGTCCGTGGAGGACGGCCGCCGGATGATCTCCTTCAGTTCGGCCCGCCGGGCGGCGTACCGCGCGACGATCTCCTGCCTCTTGTCGTTCTTCGCGATCTTGCTCTTCTTCGCCATCAGACCCTCACTCCCCGGGCGCGGATCCGGGCGACGGCCGCCTCGACCCCGATCGTGTCGACGGTCTTGATCGCCCTGGCGCTCAGCCGCAGGCGTACGTACCGGGCCTCGCTCGGCAGCCAGTAGCGCTTGGACTGGATGTTGGGGTCGAACCGGCGGGACGTGCGCCGGTGGGAGTGCGAGATGCGGTTGCCGAAGCCGGGCTGGGTGCCGGTCAGCATGCAGTGCGCGGACATGGTGGTGATGTACCTCTCTGGCTCAGGTGATGTAAATGGAATTCATTTTCAGTAGCATAGCGGCATGGCACGCAATGAACTCCGGCCGGTCATCAAACTCCGGTCCACGGCCGGGACCGGCTACACCTACGTGACCCGCAAGAACCGTCGCAACGACCCGGACCGACTGACCCTGCGCAAGTTCGATCCGGTCGTCGGCCGCCACGTCGACTTCCGAGAGGAGCGCTGACCATGCGCGAGGGAATCCACCCGGACTACGGTCCCGTCGTCTTCCGCGACCGTGCCGCGAACTACGCCTTCCTCACCCGCTCGACCATGACGAGCGAGAAGACGATCGAGTGGGAGGACGGCAACACCTACCCGGTCGTGGACGTCGAGATCTCCGACGTCAGCCACCCCTTCTACACCGGCACCGCCCGCGTCCTGGACACCGCGGGACGCGTCGAGCGCTTCGAGCGCCGGTACGGAAAGAAGGGCTGACCCCGTGGCTGCCCCTCCTGGGCTCTCCGTCGTGATCGTCGGCGGGCTGCACGCCGACGCCCGCAAGGCGGCCGTGGCCCGGCTGCTCGCCGACGTGCCCGGCAGCGTCGCACTCCACCACGACCTGGCGACGGCCGCGGCCGGCACGGTCGTACGGACCGTCCGGGACGCCACCGGCGTCCTGGACGCGGGGGAGGCGCCGCTCGTCAACGACTGTGCCTGCTGCGCCCTGCGGGAGGACCTGGTCCCCGAGCTGGAGCGGCTCGCGGACGCCGGGCGGACGCCCCTGGCCGTCGTCGAGCTGTGGGACTCCGTCGAGCCCAAGGCCATGGCCGAGGTCGTCACCGCCGGCGGGCTCACCGTCACCGGCGTGATCACCGCCGTCGACCCGGCCCTGGTCCTGCCGTACCTCGGCAACGGCGACGACCTGGCCGACGGCGGTCTCGCCGCCGCCGCCACCGACCAGCGGACGGTCGCCGACACCTTCGCCCGCCAGCTGGAGTACGCCCCCGTCCTCGCGATCGCCGAGTCCCCCGAGGCCGACGACGAGGACCGCGAGCTGCTCGCGCAACTGCACCCGACGGCCCGCCAGGTCCCGATCGGCCACGGTGACCTGGCGGGCGCACCCGCGCCCGGCGCCTTCGCGCGGGACACGGCCGACGGTCTGACCGTGCCGCCCCCGCGGCGGCGCCCGCTCCCGCCGCTGGCCGAGGCCGCCCTGGCCGGCTTCGACGTGGAGTCGGCGGCGGCCGCCCAGCACCCGGCCTGCGCCCTGCTTCCGGCCGAGGCCGACGCGCACGGCGTCTCCACCCTGGTCTGGCAGCAGCGCCGCCCCTTCCACCCGGAGCGGCTCTACGCCGCCCTGGAGGACCTGACCTGCGCGGCAGCCCGCAGCCGGGGCCGGTTCTGGCTCGCCGACAAGCCCGACACGCTGTTCCACTGGGACGCGGCGGGCGGGGCCCTGTGCGTGGAGAGCGCGGGTCCGTGGCTCGCCTCCCTGCCGGACGCGGCCTGGGAGATGGTCCCGCCGGTGCGTCGCGCCGCCGCCGCGCTGGACTGGCACCCCGAGCACGGCGACCGCGGCCAGCACCTGGTCTTCACCTCGCCCGGCCTCGACCGGGACGGCCTGGAGCGGCTGCTGGAGTCCTGCCTGCTGACCGACGCCGAGTACGCGGCCGGGCGCGACGCCTGGCAGCGGCTGCCGCACGCCTTCGACACCCTCCTGGAGGTCTGACCCGATGCCCCGCAAGATCGACCGCAAGCCCGTCAAGAACCGCCCCAACCCGCTGGACCAGGCCGGCATCACCTACATCGACTACAAGGACACCGACCTGCTGCGGAAGTTCATCTCCGACCGCGGCAAGATCCGCAGCCGCCGGGTCACCCGCGTGTCGGCCCAGCAGCAGCGGCAGCTGGCCCGGGCGATCAAGAACGCGCGCGAGATGGCGCTGCTGCCCTACGCCAGTCGCTGAGGCGCCGTTCCCCGGCTGCGCAGCCGCTGAGCGCATCCGGCCCGGGTGAGGTTCCCCACGCTTGACGGGTGGGGAACCTCATGCATCTGTCGCGAGGCCGCACGGGGCGCACGCCGGGCGGTCCGTCCGGGCCGGGCGGCCGACCGCCCGTCCGGCGATGGTCCGACCCCGGCACCGGCCCCGAGGACGACGACTCGGTCATCCGCACGGCCCATTTCTCCCCGCCCCCGCATGCCGCGGCCGTCTTCCGTATGGAGGCCGGACGGTCCTGCCCGAGGCCCCGGACCCCACGCCCCAGCTCCTGCTTCTCCGGCCTCGCCACCCCCTCGGTGCCCGTCCCCGCCGCCGAGTGGATGCTCCGCCTCCACGACACCTCCGCCGGACCCGCCTACTTCGGCGCACGCAGCCGGGAACGCGCGGCGGCGGAGGGCCGTCAAACAGGCAAGAGCTTTCGGTAAAGCGGTCGTCAAAGCTGTAACCGGAGGACCACCCCGCGTGCACGTGCATCTGCCCATGCATCTGCACATGAACACAGCTATGATCCGGGTCAGTTGACCACTGCATCAATGGCCACACCAGCCAGTGCACCACCGGGGAGCGACCTGTGGACCACGACGTGTACAACGGTATGGCGGCCGCCGGGCTGCGTGGTGTGGCCTGGCAGAAGAGCCGGCACAGCAACTCGCAGGGCTCGTGCGTGGAGTTCGCCCGGCTGCCGGGCGGTGACGTGGCCGTCCGCAACTCGCGCTTCCCCGACGGCCCCGCACTGGTCTACACCCGTGCGGAGATCGAGGCCATGCTGCTGGGCGTGAAGGACGGCGAGTTCGACCACCTGGTGGGGGGCTGACCCCCGGCATCCCTTCGCGAAACGGGGTAAACGGTACTCAACGCGCCGCGACGCGCGTAGAACCGCGGCGCACGGAAGCGCCGCGGTTTCTCATTCCGCGTGCGGCCCTGAACCGGGCCGCGGCAGCCGGAACAGCGCCCAGACCACCTTGCCGCTGAGCGCGCCCGCGAGCGGGTGCCAGCCCCAGCTGTCGCTGAAGGAGTCGACGAGGAACAGCCCCCGGCCCGACTCGGCCGAGAAGTCGTCGGTCTCCCGGGCGACGGGACTGTCGTGACTGGGATCGCGCACCGCGCACACCAGCCGCTCGGTCCACCGCATCAGGTGCAGTCGTACGGGAGGCTCCTGGCCGGTGGCGCACCGGGTGCTCGCCGGCAGGCCGTGCCGCAGGGCGTTGGTGACGAGTTCCGAGACCACCAGGCAGACGTCGTCGAACCGGTCGCCCATGTCCCACTGGTCGAGGGTTCTGCGAGTGAAGTGCCGTGCTTCGCGCACCGCTTCGTAGCGGGCGGGCAGAGCACAGGAGGCGGCGTCGGACACGGCCGCGGGATCCAGCGGCGGAAGGCCCTGCCTTAACGGCTCGAGCATGGTCGATCCATTCGTCCCCATGCGAGGCACTCCCGGGAATTCGCGGTCGGTGCGATGCGGCGGTGGTGCGGGACCATGGTTTCGGATGCGTACAGCAGATGCAAGGGCAGATGCACGTGCACGTGACCGGAATGAGTCGTCCCGTACCGCTTGTTGGTCAATTTTTCCGTCATCTTCACGGCCCTGTCTGCCCGTTCGCTTGCCTCTTTCTTGAATCCGCGCGCGTGCGTCCCCTGACTCGATTCCGTTTCCGTAACCGGACGAGTACTGCTCGGAGTGTTTTAGTGGCAGACTTCGGCCCCTGAAGACGTTGGGGAGGCTGGCGAACGTGAGCGCGGGAGAGCCGGGATCGGTGGTGCGGCGCATGCTGCTCGGATCACAACTCAGGCGACTGCGTGAGGCTCGGGGCATCACGCGCGAGGCGGCGGGCTACTCGATCCGCGCCTCCGAGTCGAAGATCAGCCGGATGGAGCTGGGCCGGGTGAGCTTCAAGACCAGAGACGTCGAGGACCTGCTCACCCTGTACGGCATCACGGACGAGCAGGAGCGCGCCTCCCTGCTGTCCCTGGCGAAGGAAGCCAACGTGGCGGGCTGGTGGCACAGTTACTCGGACGTGCTGCCCAGCTGGTTCCCCACCTACGTCGGCCTGGAAGGCGCCGCCTCGCTGATCCGGGCGTACGAGGTGCAGTTCGTGCACGGCCTGCTCCAGACCGAGGCGTACGCGCACGCGGTGGTCCGGCGGGGCATGCAGGGCGCGAGCGAGGCCGATGTCGAGCGGCGCGTGGCGCTGCGCCTGGAGCGGCAGAAGTACCTCGTCGACGAGAGGGCGCCCGACTTCCACATCATCCTGGACGAGGCCGCCCTGCGCCGCCCGTACGGCGACCGCGAGGTGATGCGCGGCCAGCTCCAGCACCTCATCGAGATCTCCGAGCGGCCCAATGTGCGGCTCCAGGTCATGCCGTTCAGCCTCGGCGGCCACTCCGGCGAAAGTGGCGCGTTCACGATCCTCAGCTTCCCGGAGTCCGACCTCTCGGACGTCGTCTACCTGGAGCAGCTCACCAGCGCGCTGTACCTGGACAAGCCCGAGGACGTCGCCCAGTACGAGAGGGCGCTCAAGGAGCTCCAGAGCGACAGCCCGGGCCCTTCGGAGAGCCGGGACCTTCTCCGGGGGCTCCTCCAGCTCTCCTGAAGCCTCCAACTCTCGCGAAACGTCAGTACGATGACGTGTGATCAGATCGTGAAGGCGCGATCGAGGGTCTGCCAGGGATCGAGGGGTCACACATGTCGTCGTCCTACTTCACCGACCTTGCACAGCAGTACATCGACGGTGAGTGGCGCCCGGGTACCGGTTCCTGGGACATCATCGACTTCAATCCGTACGACGACGAGAAACTGGCGTCGATCACGATAGCCACGGTCGACGAGGTCGACCAGGCGTACCGGGCGGCCGCCCGTGCCCAGAAGCAGTGGGCCGAGACCAACCCCTACGCCCGCCGTGCCGTGTTCGAGAAGGCCCTGCGGCTCATCGAGGAGCGCGAGGCCGAGATATCCGAGGCGATCATCGCCGAGCTCGGCGGTACGCGTCTGAAGGCCGCCTTCGAACTGCACCTCGCCAAGGAGTTCCTGCGCGAGGCGGTCCAGCTGGCGCTGCGCCCCGAGGGCCGGATCCTCCCCTCGCCGGTGGACGGCAAGGAGAACCGCGTCTACCGCGTGCCCGTCGGTGTCGTGGGCGTGATCAGCCCCTTCAACTTCCCGTTCCTGCTCTCGATCAAGTCCGTCGCTCCGGCGCTCGCGCTCGGCAACGCCGTGGTGCTCAAGCCGCACCAGAACACGCCGGTCGTCGGCGGCTCCCTGGTCGCGAAGATCTTCGAGGACGCGGGGCTGCCCGGCGGCCTGCTGAACGTCGTCATCACCGACATCGCGGAGATCGGTGACGCCTTCATCGAGCACCCGGTCCCCAAGGTCATCTCCTTCACCGGCTCCGACCAGGTCGGCCGGCACGTGGCGACCGTCTGCGCGCGGCAGTTCAAGCGCTCGGTCCTCGAACTGGGCGGAAACAGCGCGCTGGTGGTACTCGACGACGCCGACGTGGACTACGCGGTCGACGCGGCCGTCTTCAGCCGGTACGTCCATCAGGGGCAGGTCTGCATGGCCGCCAACCGCGTCCTGGTCGACCGGTCCGTCGCCGACGAGTTCACCGAGAAGTTCGTCGCCAAGGTGAAGACCCTCAAGGCGGGCGACCCGCGCGACCCGGAGACCGTCATCGGCCCGGTCATCAACTCCTCGCAGGCGGACGCCGTCGCGGGCGTGGTCGAGCAGGCCCTCGCCGAGGGCGCCACGGCCCTGGTGCGCGGCGGGCGGACCGACAACCTCGTCGAGCCGTCCGTCCTGACCGGCCTGCCCGCCGACTCGGCGCTGCTGAGGCAGGAGGTCTTCGGCCCGATCGCCTTCCTCGTCCCGTTCGACGGCGAGGAGGAGGCCGTACGCCTCGTCAACGACACCCCCTACGGCCTGAGCGGTGCCGTGCACACCGGGGACGTCGAGCGGGGCGTCGCCTTCGCCAAGCAGATCGACACGGGCATGTTCCACGTGAACGACGGCACCGTCCACGACGAGCCGATCGTCCCGTTCGGCGGCGAGAAGCACTCGGGCCTCGGCCGGCTCAACGGCGAGACGATGCTGGACTCCTTCACCACGCTGAAGTGGATCTCCGTGCAGCACGGCCGGAGCGGCTTCCCGTTCTGAGGGTGTTCGGGCCATGAGGGCCGACCTTGTCAGTGGTTTGAAGCCGCCTCGCTCCAGGCGACGAGAGCCGCGCCCAACTCGGTCCCGAAGGTGAGCTCCCCCATGGCGGGTGTTCGCGCCCGCCGCAGGAGTGCGCGTAGGACGTCTCCGAACGGCTTGTCAAGGAGCGCCGCCGCCGTCGGGGTTGCAGTCGAGGGCCTGGATACCGGTGTGGCGGTTGGGGCTGTTCAGCGGGTGGTAAGGGTGCGGTCCGGGGAGGTCGACGGGTCGGGCGAGGCAGAACGCGGCCGCGAGCCAGGACCCGGGCCCGGCCCCGCCCGACGCAGCACGGAAACGCCGCACAGTGCCGCGCCGTGCCGTGCCGTCCGACGCCAAGTGGCAGGGTGACACAGGACTTTGACGGAAAGCCAGACATGGCCGCGCCGACTTGATCTCGTCTTGGCCCCGATGAAAGGATTCTTTCATCCTGTATCCCCCCACATTCCCGCAGACAGGAGCTTCTGTCATGAGAACTCTCGGGTTCGCTGGAAAGTCATGCGCCGCCGTCGCTCTGGCCTGCGCGGCCACGCTACTGATGCCGGCCACACCGGCCTCCGCCGAGGACTGGGACCGGAGCTGCTACAAGATCTCGGCCCCCTACAAGGGCATCAGTGAGATCATCGGCGCGGCCAGCAAGACCAGCAGCAAGTGCAGGGACGCCACGATATCCCTGCTGCGCCACCGCTGGTACGGCTGGGAGGAGATGGACTGGACCCCGCTCGAGAGCGGCTCCAAGATCGCGTATTGGAAGTGCACGGGTTCCGGCACCTACACCTACAAGACCGTCGTGGGCGTCGACTCCAACCTCGCCACCTACGAGAGCGCCGAGCGCCGCTTGACCTGCTGAGGACGGACCGGCGGGGCCGGCCCGGGGTGGCCGGCCGCGTTCGTCACCTCACGGGGCCGTACACGGCGCCGTCACCACAGGCCTCCCACATACCGGACATGGCGGGCCGCTCACACCCGCGCTTCGACTGCCGTCGGCGGCATGTCCAACCAGTTGGATTCCGCCGGGCACGACCTGAGCGACGAGCTGTGGCCGACGCGGCTGCTCGCCGAGCGGCCCGAGGCGATCGCCGAGGCGCATCTCGCCTGGTGTGAGGCTGGCGTGCGCGGGCGGCCGAGCAATCGCCGCGAGCGTGGGCATGGTTCGCGAGAGCGCGCACCGGGTCCAGGCAGAGCCCCGCTGTGGGGGGCGGCGCCCGTCGGCCCCTACGGGGCGATGCTCGCCGACGGCTCCGAGTACTGCGGCCGGTACGGCCTGATCTCGGCCTGCGAGCCGCGGTCGCTGTGATGGATCAGCTGGAGTCCTTCTTGATCCGGCGTCATCCACAGCGCTATCTCCGGCGCGTCCAGCGGAACAGGCCACCGCGAGGACCTAGGGGGCTTCTGATGCCCAGTCCCTCCAGAGCCGTGCGCGGTTTCGGGCTGCCCGACAGCAATCCGGATGGGCACTTCCAGGAGCGCGGGATGTACAGCTCTCGGTACACCGCCGCGTGTCCCCGCTCGTCGGCGTAGACGAGGTGGACGGCGACCCGGGAGTTCTCGATCCGCCCGGCCGTTCCGGTGTGCTGGTGCTGGTGCTGGACCCCGACCGTGTCGGCGCCCTTCTTCACGTCGCCGGTCTCGTCGACGACCAGCATCGCTGCCTCGTCATGGAGGTGCTCGACGATGTATTCGCGCACGTCGTCGCGGACGGCGTCGGCATCCCAGACGACGGGCGGGCCGGGCGGTTGGTGCTCGGCCCGCTGTCGGACTGGAGGGCTCTCTCGCTAAGAGCGGCTGTCCTTGCGGACAGAAACTGACCGCAAGGGTGCGTAGCTTCGTCGGTGTCAGGGGGAAGAGGCCCCCGGTCCGACGAAAGGCGGCGGTCATGGTCACTCACGTTCCCGCGGAGGCACACGGCGACGAGCGCGGAGCGCTGCTTTCCTTCATCGAGGAGCAGCGCGGCGGCATCCGGCGGGCGGTGCTGGGGCTGACCGACGAACAGGCGAGCTCCCGTCCCAGCGCCAGTGAGCTGTCGCTCGCCGGACTGCTCAAGCACGTCGTCGAGGTCGAGCAGATGTGGGTCTCCCTCGCCAAGGGCGAGCCACCGGCCGTCGAGCGGGACCAGAGCAACTGGCACGAGTGCTTCCGGCTGGTCGAGGGCGAGACCGTCGCGTCGCAGCTGGCGTACTGGGAGAAGGTCGCCGCCGAGACGGAGGACTTCGTCCGCTCGGTGCCGAGCCTCGACGACACCTTCGCGCTGCCGGCCCAGCCCTGGTTCCCGCCGGACGGCCGGGTCTCCATGCGCTGGCTCTGCCTGCACCTGATCCGCGAGACGGCCCGGCACGCCGGCCACGCCGACATCATCCGTGAGTCGCTGGACGGTGCCACGGCCTTCGAGCTGGTGGCGAAGGAGCAGGGCAGCTCCTGGGGCTGACCTCCCTGGTCCTACGCTGGCCCCATGTCAGCGATCCGTCTCCTCGTGCTCGGCGCGGTCCGTATGCACGGGCGGGCCCACGGCTACCAGGTGCGCAACGACCTGGAGTACTGGGGCGCGCACGAGTGGTCCAACGCCAAGCCCGGCTCGATCTACCACGCCCTGAAGCAGATGGCGAAGCAGGGACTGCTGCACGCGCACGAGATCGCCCCGTCCACGGCCGGCGGCCCGCCGCGCACGGAGTACGAGATCACCGGGCAGGGCACCGAGGAGTACTTCCGGCTGCTGCGCGAGGCGCTCGTCACGTACGACCAGCGGGGGGACGTGAAGACGGCCGCCGTCGGCTTCGTCGTGGACCTGCCGCGGGCGGAGGCGGTCGCGCTGCTGAAGGAGCGCACCCTGCGGATCGAGCAGTGGCGGGCCTCCGTCCTGGAGCACTACGTCCCCGAGGAGGGGCCCGGACAGCTGGGCCACATCGGCGAGATCATGAACATGTGGGTCCACACGGCCGACTCCGAGGCCGAGTGGACCCGCGGTCTCATCGAGCGCATCGAGGGCGGCGCCTACACCTTCGCCGACGAGGGCGACCCGTTCGTCGGTGTCCTGGCCGAGGACGCGGAGAACCCGTACGCGACGGGGGAGCGGCATCCCGGGGACGATCACTAATCAAATTTGACGAATAGAGGAGGTGGGGTTATTTTCGAGCTTGTAGTCAAGTTTGACTAGCGAGGGAGTCCCTGTGGCCGACACGGCGATCACCGTCGAAGGCGCACGCAAGACGTACGGCGGCAAAGAGGGGAAACACGCACTGGACGGGCTCGACCTGCGGGTTGCGCGCGGCACGGTGCACGGGGTGCTCGGCCCGAACGGCGCGGGCAAGACCACCCTGGTGAGGATCCTGTCCACCCTGTTGCGCCCCGACGCGGGCCGGATCGAGGTGGCCGGGCACGACGTGGTGCGCGAGGCGTACGCCGTACGGCTGCGCATCGGTCTGCTCGGCCAGCACGCCGCGCTCGACGAGGAGCTCGGCGGCCGGCAGAACCTGGAACTGTTCGGCCGGCTGCACCACCTGGGCGCGAAGCGGGCACGCGCGCGTGCCGGTGAACTCCTGGAGCGCTTCGACCTGGCCGGCACCGGCCGCAAGGCGGTCCGGCAGTACAGCGGCGGCATGCGGCGCCGGCTCGACCTCGCCGCCTCCCTGATCACCGAACCGGAGGTGCTCTTCCTGGACGAGCCGACCACCGGCCTCGACCCCCGCGGCCGCGCCGAGGTGTGGAACTCCGTCCGCTCCCTGGTCGGCGGCGGTACGACGGTCCTGCTCACCACGCAGTACCTGGAGGAGGCCGACCAGCTCGCCGACCGCATCTCGGTCGTCGACGCAGGCCGCGTCATCGCCGAGGGCACGGCGGACGAGCTGAAGGCGGAGACCGGCGGCGACCGCATCGACGTGGTCCTGCGCGACGCGGGTCAGCTGGGTGCGGCCGTCGCCCTGTTGCCTCTCACCGGGGTCACCGTCGACACCGACCGCCGCCTGCTGAGCGCCCCGGTGACCGACCGCATGGAGGCGCTCTCCCGGGTCGTAGAGGCCCTTCAGGAGGCCGGGATCGAGGCGGAGGACGTCGCGCTGCGCCGTCCGACGCTGGACGAGGTGTTCCTGCACCTCACCGGAGACGACCGCCGAGTGAAGGAGACCGCGTGACCGCCTACGCCCTGACCGACTCCTGGACCATGACCCGCCGGGAACTCGCCCGCTGGGGGCGGCAGCCGGTCCAGCTGGTCGTCAACCTCGTCTTCCCGGTGATGCTGCTGCTCATGTTCGGCTACCTGGTCGGCGGCGGCCGGGGCGTGGGCGGCGAGTACCGCGACTACCTGGTCCCGGGCATGCTCGCGCTCACCATGGCCTTCGGCCTGGAGGGCACGATGATCGCCGTCACGCAGGACCTCGACAAGGGCGTCATCGACCGCTTCCGCTCCATGCCGATGACCAACGGAGCGGTACTGGTGGGCCGTTCGGCCGCCGACATGCTCCAGTCGGCGATGGCCCTGGTGGTGCTCATCGCCGTGGGCGCCGCGCTCGGCTGGCGGGCCCACGGCGGTCCGGCGGCCTTCCTGGGAGCCGTGGGCCTGCTGCTCCTGTTCCGGTTCGCCATGCTGTGGATCGGCATCCACCTGGCGCTGGTGGCCGGGAGGCCGGAGATGGTCCAGGCCGTGCAGATCCTGGTCTGGCCGGTCGGCTTCCTGTCCAACGCCCTGGCCCTCCCCGACACCATGCCCGGCTGGCTCGGCACGGTCGTCGAGTGGAACCCGATGTCCCACACGGCCACGGCCGTACGGGACCTGTTCGGCGCCCCCGGCGCGGAGCCCGGGCACGTGTGGCCGGCGATCATCTGGCCGCTGACCCTGCTGGCGGTGTTCTTCCCACTGGCGGTACGGAGGTTCGGGCGGCTGAGCCGCTGATCCTCCGATCACTAGTGGTGGAAGCTGGTGGCCGCGTCCTTGTCCCGGGTGAAGGGGCGCGGCTGCCGGCGCAGCTCCGGCAGGAGGCGCTCCAGGTCCTCCGTGAGGAGCTCGGCGAGGTCGGCCGAGAAGCCGTTGCGGCACACGACCCGCAGCACGGACAGGTCCTCGCGGTTGGCCGGGAAGGTGTACGCGGGCACCAGCCAGCCGTGCTCCCGCAGCCGCCGCGAGACGTCGAAGACGTCGTACGCCGTCACGTCCGGCGCGGTCGTGAACGCGAACACCGGCAACTGGTCGCCCCGGGTCAGCAACCGGAAGTCGCCCAGTGCCTCGATCCGCGCGGCGAGCCCCGTGGCCACGTCCCGCGCGGCCTGCTGCACGGCCCGGTAGCCCTCCCGGCCCAGCCGCAGGAACGTGTAGTACTGCGCCACGACCTGCGCGCCCGGCCGGGAGAAGTTGAGCGCGAACGTCGGCATGTCGCCGCCCAGGTAGTTCACCCGGAACACCAGCTCCTCCGGCAGCGCCTCGGCGTCCCGCCACAGCGCCCAGCCGACGCCCGGGTAGACGAGCCCGTACTTGTGACCCGAGGTGTTGATCGACGCCACCCTCGGCAGCCGGAAGTCCCACACCAGGTCCTCGTCGAGGAACGGCGCGACCATGGCGCCGGACGCCCCGTCGACATGCACGGGGATGTCGAGCCCCGTCCGCTCCTGCACCGCGTCCAGCGCCGCGCACAGCTCGGCGACCGGCTCGTAGGACCCGTCGAAGGTCGAGCCCAGGATGCCGACGACCCCGATGGTGTTCTCGTCGCACAGCTCGGCCGCGGCCTGCGGGTCCAGGTGGAAGCGCTCGCCCTCCATGGGGACCAGCCGGGCCTCGACCTCCCAGAAGGTGCAGAACTTCTCCCAGCAGACCTGCACGTTCACGCCCATCACCAGATTGGGCCGCGCCCCCGGGTACCGGTCGGCGTTGCGCCGCGCCCAGCGCCGCTTCAGCGCCATCCCGGCGAGCATGCACGCCTCGCTCGACCCGGTCGTCGAACAGCCCACGGCCGCCGCCGGATCGGGCGCGTGCCACAGGTCGGCGAGCATCGCCACGCACCGCCGCTCCAGTTCGGCCGTGCGCGGGTACTCGTCCTTGTCGATCATGTTCTTGTCCCGGCACTCCGCCATCAGCACCCCGGCCTCCGGCTCCATCCAGGTGGTGACGAAGGTGGCGAGGTTCAGCCGCGCGTTGCCGTCGAGCATCAGCTCGTCGCGCACCAGCTGGTGGGCGGTCGCCGGCGCCATGGGCTGCTCCGGGAGCCGGTGCGTGGGCGGGGCCTCGGCCATGTCGCCGACCGGGTTGGCGGGGCCGTAGAAGGGATTGACGGACAGACGGCGTTCGCCGGTCTGGCGGGGGCCTTCGTTGAGCGGCAAGGGAGCCTCCAGGGGGAGTCGGGGTGTCAGCGGACGGGCGTGCCGTCCGGGTGCAGCTGCATCTGCGGCCGGCCCGTCACCAGCAGCCAGGCCGGCAGCGAGGCGACGCACAGCAGGGCGAGGATCTCCGGCGAATCGATCAGCACCGCGGCGACGAACAGGCTGATCCAGCCCTGCCGGGTGATGGCCAGCAGCATCCCGAGCACACCGGCGGACACCCCCACCGACGGATGCACCCCGGACACCAGGGCGTGCGCGCACAGCCCGAGGGCCGTGCCGGCGAACACGGCCGGGAAGATGCGCCCCCCGCGGAACCCGCAGGACGCGGCGACGAGCAGCGCGGCCAGCTTCACCACCGTCATGACGGCGAACTCCCCGGCCGACCAGCCGTCCGGGTCGTGTGCCAGCTCGGCGACCTCGTCGAGCCCCTTGAACAGCGTCAGATGGCCGCCCAGGGCCGCGAGAGCACCCAGTACGGCCCCGCCCGCCGGGAGCATCAGCATCGGGTGCCGCAGCCGGCGGAAGACACCGTGGACGTGCGGGAACGCGCGCACGGCGCACATGCCGAGCAGCGCGCCCGCCGCGGCGACCACGACGGCCGCCAGCAGGTCCGCCCAGCCCGGCCGGCCGAAGGACGGCAGGTCCAGGTCGAAGCTCGGGCGGTCGATCAGTCTGGCGGTCAGGGCACCGGCCGCGGCGGCGGTCAGCGGCGCGAAGAGGTTGTCCCAGAGCAGACCGCGCGTCTCCTGCCGGGACAGCACCTCGGAGATCACCAGGGCGGCCGCCACGGGCGTGCCGAACAGCGCGCCGATCGTCGCCGCCTCCGCCAGGGCCGGCCAGATCCGGCCCGGCGCCCGGGGGATCGCCCGGCTGCCCAGCCAGACCGCCAGGCCGACGTTCACGGCGATGATCGGGTTCTCGGGGCCCAGGCTCGGCCCGCCGGCCAGCGTCAGCGCGGTCGCCAGCAGCAACCCCGGCAGCACCACGGGCGGCAGGACCGGCGCGTCCAGCCCCACGGTCGCCGGATCCGGTCCCGCGTGCCCCGGCACCTTCCACACCACCAGCCCGACGGCGACACCGGTCGCGACGAGCATCGCGAACATCCACGCCACGGAGTACCGGCCGATGCCGAGGGCGTCCGGGACGGTCTTCCACAGCACGCCCTGGAGTTCCTCGGCGGCGACCTCCACCCCCACCAGGAGCAGGCTGGACATGACACCGACGGCCACGGCGGGCAGGACCGACGGCAGCAGCACGCGCGCGGGGGTCGACGGAGTGACGGAAGGTGCCTGCTGCTCGGTGTCGACCACGGGCACACGATAAACGGATCAAACGCCACAAACCGGAAACGCGCGGGCGCGGGGGTCTCACTCCCGGGCCAGGACCACCGCCGTGCCGTACGCGCACACCTCGGTGCCCACGTCCGCCGCCTCCGTCACGTCGAAGCGGAACGCGAGCACGCCGTTGGCTCCACGCGCGCGTGCCTGTTCGACGAGTCGTTCCATGGCCTGGTTGCGGGTCTGCACGAGCGTCTTGGTGAGCCCGCGCAGCTCGCCGCCGACCATCGACTTCAGCCCGGCGCCGATCTGGCTCCCCAGGTGCCGGGAGCGCACGGTCAGTCCGAAGACCTCGCCGAGTACTTCCTGCACGCGGTGGCCGGGTACGTCGTTCGTGGTGACGACAAGGACGTCGGGCCGAGGGCCTTGTCCGCCGCCGTATTCATCGATGCCCATGGTTCACAGCTTTGACCGGGACCGCGCACAGTGCATCCTGAGTACGCCCATGGAACCTGGGCCATGACGGCTGCGTTGATACTTTGAAGCAGTCAGTGCCCAGCCCGTACCCCCAGCAGCAGGAGCCACATCCCCGTGACCACGCTTGCGCTCGGCCCCGAGTGGCTCAGCCCGGACTACCTGATCTCGACGTTCAGCCTGCCGGGCATCCTGCTCATCGTCTTCGCGGAGTCGGGTCTCTTCGCGTTCCTGCCCGGCGACTCCCTGCTGTTCACGGCGGGCCTCTTCGTCGCCGAGGGCACCTACATCACGCAGCCCCTGTGGCTGGTCTGCACGCTCATCGTGATCGCCGCCGTCGCCGGCGACCAAGTGGGCTACATGATCGGCAAGTTCCTGGGCCCGAAGCTCTTCAACAGGCCGAACTCCAAGCTCTTCAAACAGGAGAACCTGGACAAGGCCCACGAATTCATGGAGAAGTACGGCCCCAAGGCGATCGTCCTGGCCCGCTTCGTCCCGATCGTGCGCACCTTCGCCCCCATCGTGGCCGGCGCCGGCCGCATGAAGTACCGCACGTTCGTCACGTACAACGTCATCGGCGGCATCGCCTGGGGCACCGGCGTCACCCTGGCGGGCTACTGGCTCGGTCAGATCGACTTCATCAAGAAGAACGTCGAGTCGATCCTCATCCTGATCGTCCTGCTCTCGGTCGTCCCGATCATCGTCGAGTACCTCCGCGACCGCTCCAAGAAGAAGCGCGCCGCGTCCGAGGCCCCGGCGGCCCAGCCCCATCCCCCCGTCATGGACGACGCGACGACCCAGCTCCGCCGCATCACCCCGGATGACCAGCCCCACCAGCAGCCGCAGCAGCCCCCGTACGGCAGCCCGAACGGTTACAACGACCAGCAGTACTACGGCCAGTACCCCCAGGCCCCGGGCTACGGCCAGCAGCAGCCCTACGGCACCCAGCAGGGCGGGGGCCAGCCCCCGTACAACGGGGGTTACTGACAGACGACTCGCGGCCGCCAACGGACAGGAAGCCCGAGCACAGGCAGAGGCGCTAGAAACCCCTGGTCCGCTTGGCGGCCCGCCGCTTCTCGGCAGACCCGATCCGCATGAATAGCCGCGAGATTTCCGTTCCCAGGTTCACTCCGATCGCGATGGCCATCGCCAGCGCCACGGCCTTCGACAGCCACACCAGCCCCGCGTCGACATTGTTCTGCGAGATCGACAACAGCCCGAAGTACGACGCGGAACCGGGCAGCAGGGGCCCGATGGCCGCCGTCGTGTACGGGAGCGCCGACGCGAACCGGTACCGGGACAGCAACTGCCCGAACAGCCCCACCAGCCCCGCCGCAACCGCCGTCGAGGCAACCGGCGAGAATTCGCCCGTGTAGTGCATCGCGCCGTACACCGACCACGCGACACCGCCGTTCAACGTCACCGCCAGCACGGTGGATCGTTCCTGCTGAAGCAGTATCGCGAAGGCCAGGGACAACAGCATCGACGCGCCGATCTGCAACAGCGGCCGTGGATCGGTACTCAGAGCCGCCTCGGGGGTGAGGCGGGCGCCCAACTGGACGCCGACGTAGAGCATCACCAGCACTCCGACGACGATGCCCACGAAGAAGTACATGACTTCCAGCAGCCGTGCGGACGCCGTGATGTAGTAGCCGGTCAGACCGTCCTGCACGCCCGCCACCAACGCCCGCCCGGGCAGCAGCGCGAACAGCCCACCAGTGATCACCGCGGACGCCTCGACATCCACGTGCGCCAGCGCCAGCGCGATCCCGATCGCGGCCGGAGGCGTCGCGGCGACCGTGAACTGGTAGAACTCCGGCAGCCCGCGCCCCGCGCACAGCCAAGCCAGCCGGTCGCCGAGCATCGCGCCCAGCACGGCCGCGAAGAAGACGATCAGGTCACCACCGACCAGCACCGATGCCGAGCCCGCCAGCAGCCCGCTTGCGGCGGTCAGTACCCAGCCGGGATAGGGGTGCCGGTTGCGGCGGATCTCGGCGAGTCGCCCGTAGGCCTCCTCCAGGGAGATCTGCGCCTCCGGGTCGCTGAGGTCGTCCACCAGCTGGTACACGGCCGCCAGACGCGTGTAGTCGGTGCCCCGGCGGCGTACCGTCCGGGACGCCGTCACGGGGTCGTCGACCAGGGACGGCTGGTGGGAGATCGACAGCAGGGTGAAGGTGACGTTCGGCTCGCAGCGGTCCAGGCCGTAGGACCGGCAGACGGCGAACATCGCCGCCTCCACGTCCTCGGCGCCCTCGCCGCCCGCCAGCAGCAGTTCACCGATACGCAGCGTCAGGTCGAGCACACGCGGAACAGCCGGACCCTCGTCCTCCTCCGCCTTGTGCGCGGGCTCCGGCGCGGGCCGCTCGGCCACCGGCATCCGCAGCATCGTGCGCATCCGGTCCTGCCAGGGCACGTCCTTGGTCAGACTGATCACGGGGATGCCGGTCGGCGGCGTGAAGGCGGGCGGGGCGTTTTTGGCGCTGTAGGTCCTCGGCGGGTTGAACGCCGAACCCTCCGGCTCCGCCGCGGGCGCCTGCGGGACGTCGAGTCCCTTGGGGAAGACGAACTCGGACGTCGTCTCCGACTCCGTACCGGTCGTTCGGGGCACGGCCAGCCCCTCCGGGATCGCGAACTCCGACGTCGTCGACATGTCCCCGTCGACGGCGGCCCCGGGCGGAGGCATGAAGGCGCTCCTCGCCTCGTCCGACTTCGGCTTGCGGTCCTCCGCGTCCGTCACTGCCTGGCGCTCCCTGTACGACACTGCCACGTCACCCTCAGTACCCGTCAGCCTCAGTATGCGCACATACGGACGAACGGGCCGCACGCGCAGGCGTGCGGCCCGTGGACGTCAGGGGGGTGGGGTCAGTGACCGCCCTGCTCCTTGAAGCGCTTGTAGGACCGCTCGATCTCGATCTCGGCGTCCGTACGGCCCACCCAGTTGGCGCCCTCGACCGACTTGCCGGGCTCCAGGTCCTTGTAGACCTCGAAGAAGTGCTGGATCTCCAGGCGGTCGAACTCCGACACGTGGTGGATGTCCCGCAGGTGCTCCACGCGCGGGTCCGTCGCCGGCACGCACAGCAGCTTGTCGTCGCCGCCGGCCTCGTCCGTCATCCGGAACATGCCGATGGCCCGGCACTTGATGAGGCAGCCCGGGAACGTCGGCTCGTCCAGGATGACCAGCGCGTCCAGCGGGTCGCCGTCCTCGCCGAGGGTGTTCTCGACGAAGCCGTAGTCGGTCGGGTAGGCGGTCGAGGTGAAGAGTCGCCGGTCCAGGCGGATACGACCGGTCTCGTGGTCCACCTCGTACTTGTTGCGCGAACCCTTCGGAATCTCGATCGTGACGTCGAACTCCACCGGTGGCTCCTCCATGATCAACACATAGTTCTGGTGGTTAAGTGTCCCTCACGCAGGTGTGTGATCGCGAAAGGGGCTGGTGGTCGTGCCGGAGCTGCGTCCTTGGCGGGCCGCGAGGCCGCACGTGGTGCGGATCGCGGAGGCCGTACGACCGCGCCTGGCCAGGGCCGTCGCGGCCGCGAAACCACGGGTCGCGCGGCTCGTCCGAGCCGGAAAGCCGCAGGTCGCGCGGGTCACACGGCCGAAGACCTGGCCGTACACCGCGGGCGCCGCCACCGCCGGCCTCGCACTGGCTGCCGGTGTGGTGACCGCCGCCGGCCCCTGGGACTCCTCGGGTCAGCGTACGGCCGAGCGGGACCGGGCCGCGGCCCTGGGCCGCACGGGTGGCACAGATCACGGCCGGGTCCCCGGCGCGCCCGCGCAGCCCCGGCCCGCCCCCAGCGCCGGGCCCGTGCTGACCGGCCTCGGCGGCGTCAGCACCGTGAGGTCCGCCCCGGGCGGCAAGGCCCTCGCGAAGACCCTCACGCCCCTGCTGAAGGACCCGGCGCTCGGCCCCCGGCCGGCAGCGGCGGTCGTGGACGTCACGACCGGCAGGCGCCTGTACGGCACGGACTCGGACGCCCCGCTCATCCCGGCCTCGACGACGAAGATCGCCACGGCCGTCGCCGCGCTGTCCGCGATGGGCGCCGACCACCGCCTCACCACCCGAGCCGCGCTGGAACCCGACACGAACGAAGTCGTCCTGGTCGGCGGCGGCGACCCCACCCTCACGGCCCGCGAGGCCTCCGACGGCTCGGCCAGTCTGCGGGTCCTGGCCGACCGGACGGCCGCGGCCCTGGCCCAACGTGGCGTCCGCGACGTCACGCTCTCCTACGACACGACCCGCTACGCGGGCACCCAGAAGCACCCGATCGGGGTCAACCCCAACCTCGCCCCCGTCAGCCCTCTGATGGTTGACGAGGGCCGCACGGACGACTCGACCAGCGGCCCGGTCACCCGCGTGACCGACCCGGCCGCCGACGCGGGCCGCCGCTTCGGGGACCTCCTGAAGTCCCGCGGCATCAAGACCACGGCCCCCGGCCCCTCGAAGGCCACGGCCCGCGCGAAGACCCTGGCCACCGTGGACTCGCCCCCGCTCTCGGCCCTCGTCGAACGGATGCTGACCAACAGCGACAACGACATCGCCGAGGCCCTCGCCCGCCAGACGGCGATCGCCACGGGCCACCCGGCCGACTTCGCCGGCGCCGACCGGGCGATCAACGACCGGCTCCGCAGACTCGGGCTGCCCCTCGAGGGCGCCGCCTTCAAGGACGGCAGCGGCCTGGACCGCGCCGACCGACTCACCGCCGACCTCCTCACCGCCCTCCTGGCCAAGGCCGCCGACCCCGCCCACCCCGAACTCCGCCCGGCCCTCACCGGCCTCCCCGTGGCCGGGTTCACGGGCACCCTGACCACCCGCTACAAGGACGGCGCAGCCGGCGTCGTCCGCGCCAAGACAGGCACCCTGACCGGCGTGAACACCCTCGCGGGCACGGTCGTCGACCAGGACGGCCGCCTGCTGGCCTTCGCCTTCATGGCCAACAACACGAACGACCCAGAAGCGGCCCAGACGGCCCTGGACAGGGCGGCGACGACCCTGGCGGCCTGCGGCTGCCGGTAGGCAGTACCGCCGTGGGCAGTCGTTCCGCTGGGGCGATGGGGGTCCCCCCTGCTCGAGCGAAGTCGACAGCTTGGGGGAGGGTGGGCACGGCCGACAACGCCGAGTACCGGCAAACGGACCCCAGCCCTTCCCGACCCAGCACACCGACCACAACGCCGAGCACCCGACAACGAACCCGGCGTCCCCCAACCCTCGCCGCCCTGCCCCAGCGGCCGGCGCTCACGTACGGTTGACGCATGACGAGCATCGGTGGTGCTTCAACCGGCATGGTCGACTGGAATCTCGCGGTCGCGACCGCGACCCGGCTCGTACGGCCGGGCCCCGAGGTCAGCCGCGACGAGGCCCGGGCCGTCGTCGCGGAGCTGCGAAGGCATGCCAAGGCCTCGGAGGGACACGTCCGGGGCTTCACTCGTCTGGGCACGGAGGAGGGCCACGACACCCCCGTCCTGGTCGTCGACCGCCCGGGCTGGATCCGGGCGAACGTCGCCGGCTTCCGGGAACTGCTGAAGCCCCTGCTCGACAAGATGCAGGACCGGCGCGGCAACACCCCCGGCGGCGCGGTGATGAGCGCCGTCGGCGGCAAGGTCACCGGCGTGGAGCTCGGCATGCTCCTGTCCTTCCTGGCCTCCCGCGTCCTCGGCCAGTACGAGACCTTCGCCCCGGCCACACGCCAGCTCCCGGCCGGGGAGAACGGCGGCGGCCGGCTCCTGCTCGTCGCCCCGAACATCGTGCACGTGGAGCGCGAACTCGATGTCGACCCGCACGACTTCAGGCTCTGGGTGTGCCTGCACGAGGAGACGCACCGCACGCAGTTCACGGCCGTGCCCTGGCTGCGCGACCACCTCGAGGGAGAGATCCAGTCCTTCCTGGGCGAGACCGACGTCGACCCCATGACCGTCCTGGAACGCGTACGGGAGGCCGCACAGAGCCTCGCCGGGGGCCGCCCCGAGGCCGAGGAGGACGACGGCGGCCGCTCCCTCGTCGAGATCGTGCAGACGCCCGCCCAGCGCGAGATCCTCGGCCGCCTCACGGCCGTGATGTCCCTGCTGGAGGGCCACGCCGACTTCGTGATGGACGGCGTCGGACCGGACGTCGTACCGACCGTCGGGGAGATCCGCGAGAAGTTCCAGCAGCGCCGCGCCAAGGGCGCCTCCCGGCTGGACCTGGCCCTGCGCAAGCTGCTCGGCCTGGACGCCAAGCTCCGCCAGTACCGGGACGGCGAACGCTTCGTACGGGCCGTCGTCGACGAGGTCGGCATGGACGGCTTCAACCGCGTGTGGACCTCGCCCAACACCCTCCCCACCAAGGCGGAGATCGCCAAACCGGCGGACTGGATCGCGCGGGTGCATCGCAGGACCGAGTAGTGAACATGGCGGGAGGGTCGTGAAAGGAAACGGGCCGACGGCAGGCGAACGCCCCTCCAATCACCCGTCCGAGGGACCGTGAGCGAGGGGTAGGCGTGCAATGCTCGGGGAACGGCCCGGTTCTGTCACCATCTACACACTCTGCGTGACCGGCATCGGGCTCACCCCCCGAAAACTTCATGAAGGGAACCGGACATGGGTCCCCATCCTGCGGTCGCGGCGATACGCCTGGCGGTCCGCCGCGTCCTCCACGACCTGCTCACCGAACACCACAGCGCCACCGCCGCACCCCCGCACGCCCCCTCGCACGAGCCGCCGCCCCCGCCGCTCGTGCTCGTGGCATGCTCCGGCGGCGCCGACTCCATGGCCCTCGCCTCCGCCCTCGCCTTCGAGTCCCCCAAGCTCGGCATCAGAGCCGGCGGCGTGACCGTCGACCACGGCCTCCAGCCCGGCTCGGACGTACGGGCCGCGGAAGTCGTCCAGCGCCTGCGCGAACTCGGCCTCGACCCCGTCGACTCCGTCGCCGTGACCGTCGGCCGCGCGGGCGGCCCCGAAGCCGCCGCCCGCGACGCCCGCTACGCCGCACTCGACACCGCCGCCGAACGCCACGGCGCCGCCGCGGTCCTGCTCGGCCACACGCGGGACGACCAGGCCGAAACCGTCCTGCTCGGCCTCGCCCGCGGCTCCGGCATCCGCTCGCTGTCCGGAATGGCCGCGGTCTCGGGGGCCGACGGCCGTTACCGCCGCCCCTTCCTGGAACTCGACCGGCAGACCGCCCGCAAGGCCTGCATGGTCCAGTCCCTGCCCGTCTGGGACGACCCCCACAACGCCGACCCGGCCTACACCCGCTCCCGGCTGCGCCACGAGGGCCTGCCCGCCCTGGAGAAGGCCCTCGGCAAGGGCGTCGTCGAGGCCCTCGCCCGCACGGCTCAGCTCTCCCGCGACGACGCCGACGCCCTGGACTCCTGGGCCGCCCGGGCGGAGGCCACCGTCCGCGACGCCGCCGGGCAGCTGGAGTGCGCGAAGCTCTACGCCCTGCCGCCCGCCGTACGCCGCCGGGTGCTGCGCCGGGCCGCCATCGCAGCCGGTGCCCCGGCCGGTTCGCTGTTCGCCCGGCACCTCGAGGAAGTCGACCGGTTGATCACCGGCTGGCGCGGTCAGGGTGCCATCAACCTCCCCGGCAAGGTCGTGGCCCGGCGGCAGGGTGGCAGACTGGTGATTCGGCAAGGCTGAATCACGTCCCCCCTCCGAGCAGTCGGTGGAGGGGCCGCTCAGTCAGGGACGACCGAAAGTGATGCGGGTGGACGCGAAAGACATGGGTGCCGACCTTCAGCAGGTACTCATCACCAAGGAAGAGATCGACGCCAAGCTGGCCGAGCTGGCCGCGAAGATCGACGCGGAGTACGCGGGCAAGGACCTCCTGATCGTCGGCGTCCTCAAGGGCGCGGTGATGGTCATGGCCGATCTCGCCCGGGCGCTGTCCACCCCCCTCACCATGGACTGGATGGCCGTATCCTCGTACGGGGCGGGCACCCAGTCCTCCGGTGTGGTGCGGATCCTCAAGGACCTCGACACCGACATCAAGGGCAAGCACGTCCTCATCGTCGAGGACATCATCGACTCCGGCCTGACCCTGTCCTGGCTGATCTCCAACCTCGGCTCGCGCGAGCCCGCCTCCCTCAAGGTGTGCACGCTGCTGCGCAAGCCCGAGGCCGCGAAGGTCGCCATCGACGTGGAATGGGTCGGGTTCGACATCCCCAACGAATTCGTCGTCGGCTACGGCCTCGACTACGCCGAGAAGTACCGCAACCTCCCGTTCGTCGGTACGCTCGCGCCCCACGTGTACGGCGGCTGAAATTCCGGCCGGGTGCCGTGCCGGTGATCGGGAACCCCAGCGGGCTTCCCGCCGTTGGAGCATGCGTAGACGGATCGCCAGTCGTCCCGCGCGGCTTCAGGTGACAATGCTGGGGTACCGTCCGAAGAACAGCCTTTATCAAACTCACTATGGCAGGAGGGACGGGGCGGCACCGCTCCGTATGGATGGACGTGAAGCGATACTTCCGTGGGCCGGTCATGTGGATCGTGCTGGCCGTCCTTGCCGTGGTCGTGTTGATGCAGGTCGTCGGCTCGTCCGGCGGCTACAAGACGGTGGACACCGGCCAGGTCGTCCAGGCGATCAATGACAACAAGGTCGAGTCGGCCAAGCTGACCACCGGCGACGAGCAGACCATCAAGGCCTCGCTCAAGGACGGCGTAAAGATCGAGGGCAGCTCGAAGATCCAGGCGAGCTACATCGGCGACCAGGGCGTGACGATTGCCAACACGCTCCAGGCGAAGTTCCAGGACAAGCAGATCCCGGACGGCTACACGGTCTCGCCGTCCAAGCAGAACCCGTTCGTCGGGATCCTGCTCTCGCTGCTCCCCTTCGTCCTCATCGTGGTCGTCTTCCTGTTCCTGATGAATCAGATGCAGGGCGGCGGCTCCCGGGTCATGAACTTCGGGAAGTCCAAGGCGAAGCTCATCACCAAGGACACCCCGAAGACGACGTTCTCGGACGTCGCCGGCTCGGACGAGGCAGTCGAGGAGCTCCACGAGATCAAGGAGTTCCTCCAGGAGCCGGCCAAGTTCCAGGCCGTCGGCGCCAAGATCCCCAAGGGCGTGCTGCTGTACGGCCCGCCCGGTACCGGCAAGACGCTGCTCGCGCGTGCCGTCGCGGGTGAGGCCGGGGTGCCGTTCTACTCGATCTCCGGTTCCGACTTCGTCGAGATGTTCGTCGGTGTCGGTGCCTCCCGGGTCCGTGACCTGTTCGAGCAGGCCAAGGCGAACGCCCCGGCGATCGTCTTCGTCGACGAGATCGACGCGGTCGGCCGCCACCGCGGCGCCGGCCTCGGCGGTGGTCACGACGAGCGTGAGCAGACGCTGAACCAGCTGCTCGTCGAGATGGACGGCTTCGACGTCAAGGGCGGCGTGATCCTCATCGCCGCGACGAACCGGCCCGACATCCTCGACCCGGCGCTGCTGCGCCCCGGCCGCTTCGACCGGCAGATCGCCGTCGACCGCCCGGACATGCAGGGCCGTCTGGAGATCCTTAAGGTTCACCAGAAGGGCAAGCCGGTCGCTCCGGACGTCGACCTGTCGGCCGTCGCCCGCCGTACGCCCGGTATGACCGGTGCCGACCTGGCCAACGTGCTGAACGAGGCCGCCCTGCTGACGGCCCGCAGCGACCAGAAGCTGATCGACAACCACATGCTGGACGAGGCGATCGACCGTGTGGTCGCGGGCCCGCAGAAGCGGACCCGGATCATGTCGGACAAGGAGAAGAAGATCACCGCGTACCACGAGGGCGGTCACGCCCTGGTCGCGGCGGCCTCGCCGAACTCCGATCCCGTCCACAAGATCACGATCCTGTCGAGAGGCCGCGCCCTCGGCTACACGATGGTGCTGCCGGACGAGGACAAGTACTCGACCACGCGCAACGAGATGCTGGACCAGCTGGCCTACATGCTGGGCGGCCGCGCGGCCGAGGAGCTCGTCTTCCACGACCCGACGACGGGTGCCGCCAACGACATCGAGAAGGCCACGGGCCTGGCCCGGGCGATGGTCACGCAGTACGGCATGACCGAGCGTCTCGGCGCGATCAAGTTCGGCGGAGACAACACCGAGCCCTTCCTCGGACGTGAGATGTCTCACCAGCGCGACTACTCGGAAGAGGTCGCCGCGCTGGTCGACGAAGAGGTCAAGAAGCTCATCGAGACCGCGCACAACGAGGCCTGGGAGATCCTGGTCGAGAACCGCGACGTCCTCGACAACCTCGTGCTGCAGCTGCTGGAGAAGGAGACGCTGGGCAAGGAGGAGATCGCCGAGATCTTCGCCCCGATCGTCAAGCGCCCGCCCAGGCCCGCCTGGACCGGCTCCTCCCGCCGTACGCCGTCCACCCGCCCGCCGGTCCTCTCCCCCAAGGAGCTGGCCCTGACGAACGGGGCGAACGGCGCGACGCCGGCCATCACCACCGCGAAGAACACCGCGGCGGAGCCCGCCCCGGCGCCCGAGCGAGCCCCGGAGGACCGCACCGAGAGCTGACCACCGCTCTCCCGGTGTCCCCACCGGGCCCGGAATGGATGCCGCGCCCCCCAGGTTTTAGCCTGGGGGGCGCGGCTTTCCGCCATTTGTGCGGGCCGCCCCCTGATGGACACAGGAACGAGGCACCAGATGACCGACCCCGTGATGCTGGACGGCGAGGGCCAGATCGGCGAGTTCGACGAGAAGCGGGCCGAGAACGCCGTACGGGAGCTGCTGATCGCGGTCGGCGAGGACCCTGACCGCGAGGGGCTCCGGGAGACGCCGGCACGGGTGGCACGGGCGTACAAGGAGATATTCGCGGGGCTGTGGCAGAAGCCCGAGGACGTGCTGACGACGACGTTCGACATCGGGCACGACGAGATGGTCCTCGTGAAGGACATTGAGGTGTACTCGACATGTGAACACCATCTGGTGCCGTTCCGGGGCGTCGCCCACGTCGGGTACATCCCCGCCCACAGCGGAAAGATCACCGGACTGTCCAAGCTGGCCCGGCTCGTGGATGTCTACGCACGGCGTCCGCAGGTGCAGGAACGACTCACCACGCAGATCGCGGACTCGCTGATGGAGATACTGGAGCCGCGCGGAGTCATCGTGGTCGTGGAGTGCGAGCACATGTGCATGTCGATGCGCGGGATCCGCAAGCCCGGCGCGAAGACGCTGACGTCGGCCGTGCGGGGACAGCTGCGGGACGCGGCGACGCGGAACGAGGCGATGAGCCTCATCATGGCGAGCTGACGCCGTACGTCACACGGTCGGGGCCGCCCCCGTGCCCTCGTGTTCGTCGTCGTCCGGGAGCTTGCAGACGCGCTCCAGGAAGATGGCCGCCGCTATGACGCCGATGCCCGCGAGGACGGAGAAGCCGGCGTAGATGGCCTGGTCGCGGCGGGCGGGGATGTCTAGGGACTCCAGCAGGAAGACGCCGGTGCCGCCGTACATGCCGGCGACGAGGGCGGCGACCAGGGCGCTGGCCTGGCCGAAGACGACCGCGCGGGCCGCCATCATGGGGTCGACGCCCTTGGCGTCGGGCTGCCGCTCGCGCTGGGCCTTCAGCCGGGCGCGGAGCGAGAGCGCCGTGGCCAGCAGGACCACGGCGATCAGGGCCAGGACGATGGGGGCGGCCAGGGGGACGCTCGGCAGGGTCCCGACCGAGTTCCACAGGCGGGCGCCCGCCCAGGACAGCACCCCCGCCACGACGAAGACGCCGGCCAGCACCCTGATGCGCAGCTCTTTCACAGTGTCCCTTCGGTTCCCCCGGCTCCGGCCCGGTTGTGCAGCCGTCTCGACCTTAACGGCTACTCGGGCAGCCGGAGTTCCAGGTCCGCGCGCGGCGCCACGCCCTCGCGGGTGACGGAGTCCAGCAGACCGGCGACGGGGCCGCGGCCGGGCAGCTGCGCCTCGGGGTCCAGGTCGTGCCAGGGGGCCAGGACGAAGGCGCGCTCGTGGGCGCGGGGGTGGGGGAGGGTGAGCTGCGGGTCGTCGGAGACGACGTCGGCGTACGACACGATGTCGACGTCGAGGGTGCGGGGGCCCCAGTGCTCGTCGCGGACGCGGTGGAAGGCCTCCTCGACCGCGTGGGCGCGCTCCAGGAGCGAGGAGGGCGGGAGGGTGGTCTTGAGGACCACGACCGCGTTGAAGTAGGCGGGCTGGCTGCCGGGCTCCACGCCCCAGGGCTCGGTCTCGTAGACGGGGGAGACGGCCTTGATGCGGACGCCGGGGGTGTCCTCCAGCGCGTCGATGGCTCCCTGGAGGGTCTCCAGGCGGTTGCCGAGGTTGGAGCCGAGGGCGACCACGGCCCGTTTGGGGTTGGAGAGGGTGGTGTCGGCGGCGTCGACCTTATCGACGACGGAGGCGGGTACCGGCTGTACGGTCGGGTCGCTGGGGCCCTTGAGGAAGGGTGCAGTCATACTCGGCTCCGGGTGATGGTGACGGTCACGTCGTCGAAGGGGACGGTGATCGGGGCGTCCGGCTTGTGGACGCAGACCTCGACCTGCCGGACCCCGTCGTGCTTCAGACATACCTGGGCGATGCGCTCGGCGAGTGTCTCGATGAGGTTGACGGGCTCGCCCTGGACGACGGCCACGACCTCCTCGGCCACGATGCCGTAGTGCACGGTCTTCGCCAGGTCGTCGTCGGCCGCGGCCGGCCGGGTGTCCAGGCCGAGGACGAGGTCCACGATGAAGGTCTGGCCCTCCTCGCGTTCCCTCGGGAACACCCCGTGATGCCCGCGGGCCTTCAGGCCGCGCAGCGCGACACGATCCACGCGAATCACTCCTGCAATCGTCGGTCCCGGCCGGTCCGTGCCGTGTGCGGGCGGCACACCGGCCTCGGTCGAATCTACCTGCGAGCCCGGGCGGGGCCGGGCCTCGGGGGCGTGGGCCCGGGCCGGGCCCGGCAGGATTCATCCGGCGTTTCCCCTGGGGAACCCGGTGGCTCACGGGTTGGTAGCCGCCCATACCCGCGGGTCCGTGATTCCAACCACTTCCTGGCACCTACCCACTCAGGCGGGGGTGTCGTCCTGCTCGTCCTCGTCGTTTTCGGCCAGAACCGGGGAAGCGTGGTGCGACCAGAGTTTCCACCCCGCGGGCGTGCGCCGGAACACGTTCGTGGCGACCACGAGCTGGCCGACGAGCGGGCCGAGCTCCTCGTCGCCCTTGGGGGCGGGGCCGCCGCTGAGGATGTTCTCCGTGCAGGTGACCAGGGCGGTGTCGCCGGTGACGGAGACGTGCACGTCGGTCAGGAAGAACTGGATGTAGTCGGTGTTCGCCATGATCAGCGCGTACGACCGGAGGACCTCGCCGCGGCCGGTGAGCACCGGCCAGCCGGGGTGCACGCAGGAGACCACGCCGCTGTCGGCCGGGTCGTGGTAGGTCTCGTCGACGCCCAGGTCGGAGGGGGTCAGCCAGAGCGACGCCAGTTCCTCGAAGTCGCCCCGTTCCAGTGCCTCGTAGAAGGCGGTGTTGGCGGCCTCGACCTGTTCGACGTCGGTGTGCGGGGCGCTCACCGGGTTCCTTCCGCGCCGGTGCGTGCCGCTGCGATGGCGCGGGCGACGCGTACCGCGTCCGCCGTGGCGCGTACCTCGTGCACGCGCACCGCCCACGCGCCGGCGTGCGCCGCGAGCGCGGAGACGGCCGCGGTGGCGGCGTCGCGCTCGCGTGCGGGCGGTGGCGGGCCGTCCGGGCCGGCCAGGACCCGGCCGAGGAAGCGTTTGCGGGAGGCGGCGACGAGCAGCGGGTGGCCGAGGGCGAGGACCCGGTCGAGGCCCGCGAGGAGCGCGAGGTCGTGCTCGGCGTCCTTGGAGAAGCCGAGGCCCGGGTCGACGACGACCCGGTCGGGGGCGATGCCGCCCGCCAGGACTGCCTCCACGCGCGCGTGCAGCTCGTCGACGACCTCGGTGACGACGTCGGTGTACTCACCGCGGACGTTGCCGCCCTGGAGGAAGCCCCGCCAGTGCATGACGACGAAGGGGGCGCCGGCGTCGGCGACGGCCGGGATCATGCGGGGGTCGGCGAGGCCGCCGCTGACGTCGTTGACGAGGGCGGCGCCGGCCGCGAGGGCCCGCTCGGCGACGGAGGCGCGCATGGTGTCGACCGAGACGGTGACGCCCTCGGAGGCCAGGCCGCGGACGACGGGGACGACACGGCGGAGTTCCTCGGCCTCGTCCACCCGGGTGGCGCCGGGGCGGGTCGACTCGCCGCCGACGTCCACCAGGTCCGCGCCCTCGGTGACCAGGTCGAGGCCGTGCTTGACGGCGGCCGTGGTGTCGAAGAAGCGGCCGCCGTCGGAGAAGGAGTCGGGGGTGACGTTCACGACTCCCATGACCGCGCAGCGGTCCCATTCCGGTAGGCCCGCCACGCGCCCGCGTCCGCTCTGGTTGCTCATATGGTCAGCGTAGGCCCAGGGGACGGCCGCCAGGCGCTGCGGCCCGGGTCGGTCCGGGCGGGTCACGCCGCTCTGACGCTCCGTTCCGTCGTCGTGCCGTGGGCGCACGGGCGGCGGCCGGCCGGGCGACGGCGGCGCAGGAAGCGCGGCAGCGGCAGGGCGAGGTTGACGAAGCCCTCGGCCTGCATGGCGGCGAAGCCGATGCGGGGCAGGTCGGCGGAGGCCCGGTAGACGACGAAGCGGGGTTCCCAGCGCGGCTGGAACTTGGCGTTGAACTTGTACAGCGACTCGATCTGGAACCAGCGGGAGAGGAACACCAGCAGCCCGCGCCAGGCGCGCAGCACCGGACCTGCGCCGATCTTCTCGCCGCGGGCCAGCGCCGAGCGGAACATGGCGAAGTTGAGGGAGACGCGCGCGATGCCGAACTTCGGGGCGGCCTGGAGGGCGGCCACGATGAGCAGTTCGTTCATACCGGGGTCGGCCGAGCGGTCGCGGCGCATGAGGTCGAGCGAAGCGCCGTCGGTGCCCCAGGGCACGAAGTGCAGGACGGCCTTCAGGTCGCCGTAGGGGCCCGGGTGGTCGTCCTGCTTGTGGGCGGTGGCGATGAGGCAGTCGCCGTCGGCGGGGTCGCCGACGCGGCCCAGGGCCATGGAGAAGCCGCGCTCGGTGTCGGTGCCGCGCCAGTCGTCGGCGGCGCGCCGGATGCGCTCCAGCTCGGCGTCGCCGAGGTCACGGACACGTCGTACCCGGGTTTCGTAACCGGCGCGCTCGATGCGTTTGACCATCTGGCGCACGTTGCGCATCGCGCGGCCGGCCAGGGAGAAATCCGCGACGTCCACCACCGCCTCGTCGCCCAGTTCGAGGGCGTCGAGCCCGGTCTCGCGGGTCCACACCTCGCCGCCGGTCTCGGAGCAGCCCATGACGGCCGGTGTCCAGGAGTGGGCCCTGGCCTCGTCCATGAACCGTTCGATGGCGCCGGGCCAGGCCTCGACGTCGCCGATCGGGTCGCCGCTGGCGAGCATCACGCCGGAGACCACGCGGTACGTCACGGCCGCCTTGCCGCTGGGGGAGAAGACGACGGCCTTGTCGCGGCGGAGCGCGAAGTGGCCGAGGGAGTCGCGGCCGCCGTGCCGCTCCAGCAGGGCGCGCAGGCGTGCCTCGTCCTCCTCGGTGAGCTGCGCGGCCGGGTGTTCGGGGCGGAAGGCCAGGTAGATGGTGGTGACGGCGGTGAGCAGGCCGAGGGCACCGAGCGAGAAGGCCACGGTCCAGGAGGCGTCGCCCTGGTAGTCGACCGGGCCCTCGAAGCCGAACAGGCCGTAGATGACGTGGGTGATGCGGTCGGCCAGGCTCGGGTCGCCGACCATGCGCTCGGTGTGGACGCTGACGATGAGCAGGCCCAGCAGGAGCGAGCCGGCGCTCATCAGCACGAAGTTGGCGAGCGCCCGCCAGCGGCTGCGCGGGTCGGGCAGGGCGTTGAACTGGTCGCGGTGGCGCAGCAGGGGTGCCAGCAGGGCCAGTGAGATCAGCACGCCCACGATCGAGTGCCGGTAGGTGAACTGCGCGACGGCACCGGCCGGCAGCAGGGCCACGGCCGCCCGCCAGGCCCGGCGCTTGCCGCGCTTGAGGCCGTGGGCGAGCAGCAGCAACAGCACGCCGGTGCTGAGGGACAGGGCGGCCGCGAACGGGCCGAGCGCGCCGGGCAGCACCTCGGCGATGGCGTGCATACGGCTGTGCCGGAAGCGTGGGAAGACGCCCGCGGCGATGTCCAGTACGCCCACCAGGGCACAGGCTCTGCCGACGAGGAGGGGGGCCGCCTCGGGGCGTGGTCCGCGCAGCAGGTGGCGCACGCGGCTCATCGGGCCGGTTCTGGCCGTGGCGCTTCCACGACTGGGAACCTCGCCCGACATTTCCTCATCTGTCCTGACAGACATCGCATCCCGTAGTTCTGCGAGAGACCTTGGATCCGGTGCCGATTCGGGCATCCGGCGACATTGCGCCCTCTAGGACGGTGTCTCGGGGGGAGAGGTTCACTCCCGTCGTCAAAGCCGTTTCAAAGGCCAAGGAAAGTCCGGGACAAGCCCTCGCGAAGGTGTGGGCGCTCAGGGAGGTCCCGGACGGGAAGCGCGGACAGGTAACCACCGATGGGTCTGGGTCTCACGAGCAACAAGGTGCTGGTGCTGGCGGTGCTGTCCGCCGTGCTGCTGTTCGCCGGAACGGTCTGGCTTTGGCCACGGCTGGCCCGGCGGAATTGGCGGGCCGTGGGCGGGCGGGTCGGCCTGCTGCTCGCCACACAGGTGGCGCTGTTCGTCGCGGTGGGGCTCGCCGCCAACCAGTCCTTCGGCTTCTACGCGAGCTGGGCGGACCTGTTCGGGCAGGAGCGGGACCAGGGCGTGGTCGTGGACCACACGCCGGGCGGCGGCCCGTTGCAGGTGGTCGGCTCGCGCCGGGTACCGGGGGCCGTCGGCGTGAGTGCCCGGGCGGGCGGCCGGATCCAGCAGATCGAGATCGTGGGCCGTAGGACGCACATCGCCACGCCCGCGTACGTCTATCTGCCGCCGGAGTACTTCCAGCCGCGGTACCGCACCCGTACGTTCCCCGCGGCCGTCGTGCTGACCGGCTACCCGGGCACGGCGTCGGCGCTGGTGGAGAAGCTCCACTACCCCCGCACGGCGCTGGAACTGGCCCGGGCGGGCCGGATGCAGCCGATGATCCTCGTGATGCTGCGGCCCACGGTGGCGCCGCCCCGGGACACGGAGTGCGTGGACGTCCCGGGCGGTCCGCAGACCGAGTCGTTCTTCGCCAGGGATCTGCCCGACGCGTTGCGCACGCACTACCGGGTGGCCGAAAAGCCGAGCGGTCTGGGCATCATCGGCAACTCGACGGGCGGCTACTGCGCCTTGAAGATCGCCATGCACCATCCCGATGTGTACGGCGCCGGGGCGGGCTTGTCCGCGTACTACAAGGCGCCGATCGACGCCACGACGGGCGATCTCTTCCAGGGTGACAAGGGGCTCCGGAATCGTGCCGACCTGTGGTGGTACCTCAAGCACAGGCCCGCTCCCGACACTTCACTGCTCGTCACCAGCAGCAGGTCCGGCGAGTCCAACTACAAGGACACGATGCGGTTCATAGAGCGGGTGGAGGCGACCGGGCGGACGCGGATCTCGTCGATCATCCTGGAAAGCGGCGGGCACAACTTCAACACCTGGCGGCGCGAGATTCCGGCGACGCTGGAGTGGATGGGCGGGCGGCTGAACGGCCGTTGAAAATGATCTTGGGAATTGGGTGAAGGGGTGATTCCACTTCTTCCCGAGTTCTGATGCCGTGTGAACGCTTCGGTGTGGCTTTGTTTTTGCGGGGTGGGTCACCATGATTCGCCTACGCGCGGTAAGTTTCTGGCCATGCCACGTGGACGTCACCGCCATTCCCCGCCCTTGCACAGGCTGCTTCCCCCGTCGGCGATCGCAGGCGTCTCCCTCGTCTGCGCCCTGGGGCCCTGGGTGTTCACGGAGCCGATGGTGCTCCGCGGGCTGGCCGCGGCCGCCGCGGTGACGGCGGTCGTCGGCGCGGTCGTGCTCCGCCGCTGGGACATCCAGGCGGGCAAACGCGTCGCCGACCTGACGCGCGCGCGGGCGAGCGACGAGTGGCGCTTCGAGGAGCGGGTCGCCGAACTGGAGGCCGACCTGGAGGAGTCCCGCGAGCTGCGCGCGAAGCTGGAGCAGCGGCTGCGCGCCAAGCGCACGGAACTGGCCGGGCTGCGCAACGAGCACGCCTCTCTGCTGCGCCGGTACGCCACCGCCGAGACCGAGCGCGCGAGCGTCCTGGAGGAACGCCGCGTGCTGGAGATCGAGGCGACGGCTCCGGTACGGGCCGCGCTGCCCGCGGGAGAGGCGCAGACGGCGGATGCACCGGCGGAGGCGGACGAGACGGCCGCAACCACCGGGGCGGAGGGCCTTGCCGCCGAGGAGCGGACCGCGATTCCGGCGGTGTTCTCGCCGGAGGGCTCCCGGCTGTTCCTGCGGGCCGCGGCGGCGCTCGCCCGGCTCGACAGCGACTCGGCCCCGGACCCGGACGGCGGCGGCGACGGCGACGGCGTACCGAAGGGCGACGGCGCGGAGCCCGCGGGCGACGACCGGAAGGACGACCAGCGGGAGCAGTCGAAGGAGGACGAGGCGCAGGGGCAGTCCGGGGCGGTCGCCGGGCACGAGCGCGCGACCGCCGGCACCTCCACCGCCGCCGAGGCCGAGCGGCTCGTGCAGCCTGCCTCCTCAGGTCACTACACCGTGCCGGCCGCCGTGGCCGTGGCACCGCAGACGCCGGTGCGGCGCCCCGTCTCCGAGGGCGGGTTCGACTTCTTCGGTACCAAGCAGGGCACGTCGCGGGCCGCCCTGGAGGCCGTACAGAACGAGGACTTGGCCGATGTCGTCGGCCAGGAGGCCCTGGCGCTGCACAAGGCCGAGGCAGAGGCCGGGTACAAGCCGGCGGACCCGGAGTCGCGCGGGATCGGCCAGGTGATCGACCTGACGGCGCACGACGAGACGGAGCAGATCGACGTGCAGGGGCTGCGGAGCGCGGTTTCCTGACGCCCACGCAGCAGAAAAGGCCCCCCGGCTGCGGCAGGGGGGCCTTCGTCGTCTCCGGTGGGTCACGCCATCCAGCGGTCCGGCCGCGCGTCCCTGCGCCCCGTCCGTGACCGCTCCGCCTGTGCCGCCAGCAGCTCGCGCGCCTCGGCCGCGTCCCGCAGCCTCGCCGTGACCGTCTTGTTCGCGCCCGTGTCCACCTGTACGTCGGCCACGCCCCGGGCGCGCTCCCACGGCCCCTGCGTCATCCGTACGCTCTGCACCTTCGCGTGCGGCACCAGTGCGAGGCTCCGCCGCAGCAGCCCTGACCGCGCCGCGAACACCGCGTCCGTGACGGCGAGCCCGTACCCGCGCCACCACACCGGCACGCACCACCGGGCGCGGCGCGGCGACGGCGACAGGTCCGCCTGCTCCGGCACGGTCACCCCGGGCAGCACGCGTGCGACGACGACCTCAGCGATCTCGCGCGGAGCGACCGGTACCAGCACGGAGTTGGAGGAGCCCGCCACGTCCAGCTCCACGCGCACCCAGCCGCGCCGCCGCCACAGCAGCGGCTCCACGATCCGCACGGTCTGCACCCGCCCCGGCGGCACCGTCTCATGGGCCCGGTCCAGCAGGCCGTGGTCGATGCGCAGCCCGTCGGGCGACTCGGCCACCGTCCAGTCGTACTCGCTGACGAACCGCCCCACGCTGCTCGCGCCCGCCGCGCCCAGCAGCGGCAGGGCGACGGCCAGGACCGTCCACACGCTCTCCGTGGCCAGCCACAGCAGCGGCGGCACGACGACCGCCGCTGCCAGCGACCCCCACGTCGCCCCGCTCAGCACCAGCGACACGGCGAGGACTCCGGGCGGCACCCGCAGCATCTGCCGGGACGGCGCCTCCCCGACCTCCTGCGCGGTCTCGGGCGCGAATCCCGCCGCCCGGGCGAGCAGTTCGGCCCGCAGCGCACCCGCCTCGTCCGCGCCCAGGAAGGCCAGCTCGTCCTTCTTGTCGGTGCCTATGACGTCGAGTCTGAGCTTGGCGACGCCCGCGACCCGCGCGAGCAGCGGCTGGGTGACGTCGATGGCCTGGATCCGCTCCAGCCGGATGTGCGCGGTGCGGCGGAAGACCAGCCCGGTGCGGATGCGCAGTTCGGTCTCGGTCACCGCGAAGTGCGTGAACCACCAGGAGCAGAAGCCGTACAGGGCGGCGGCCGGGAGGATCACGGCGAGGGCGATCAGCAGCGTGGTCGTGTTCAGCCGGGTCAGATGGCGCTGCGCCCCGTCGGGGTCGTGCACCGCCCAGCCGATCACCACGGCGACCGGCGCCCAGGCCCGCCTCAGCGGTGTGACGGGGTGCAGCCGCCGCTCGGCGATCCCGCTCTCGGCCTCGGTGGCCTCGGCGGCCTCGGGCGCCGTCACAGCCCCGCCGATCGGGCCTCGCCCAGCTCGGTGAGCCGGTCGCGCAGCCGTTCGGCCTCGGCCGGGTCCAGGCCCGGGATGGTCGCGTCGGTCGCCGCGGCGGCCGTGTGCAGCTGCACGCTGGCCAGCCCGAAGTGCCGCTCCACAGGCCCGGAGGTGACCTCGACCAGCTGCATGCGCCCGTACGGCACGACCGTCTCCTCGCGCCACAGCACACCGCGGCTGATCAGCAGGTCGTCGGCGCGCTCGGCGTACCGCCAGGAGCGCCAGTTGCGGCCGATCAGCACCCAGCCCCAGGCCATCAGCGCCAGCGGCGGCAGCGTGAACGCGGCCCAGGCGGGCCCGGCCAGCAGGCCCGGCACCAGCCCGGCGGCCAGGCTGATCAGCCCCAGCCACACCACCAGCAGCAACCGCCGCATCTTCAGCAGCCCGGGCGGCAACGCTATCCACACCGGCTCGTCCTCGACGGCGCCCGCGGCGTCGTGTCTCCCGGCGGCGCTCTGCGCCCCGACCGCGCTCGGTGTCTCGACGGCGGCCGGCGGTCTGGCAGCGGCTGGTGTTTCTGCCGCGGTTGGTGTTTCGGGGGCTGGTGTTTCGGAGGCGGCTGGTGTTCGGGCGGGCCCCGGTGTCGTGGCCGCGCCCCGCGTCTTGGCCGCGCCCCGCGTCTCGGCCGTGCTCTGCGTCTCGGCCGCGCCCCGCGTCTCGGCCGCGCCCCGCGTCTCGGCCGCGCTCTGCGTCTCGGCCGTGCTCTGCGTCTGGGCGGCGGCTGGTGTTTCGGCGGGTCCCGGTGTCTTGGCGGGTCCCCGTGTCTTGGCCGTGCTCTGCGTCTGGGCGGCGGCTGGCGGTTTGGCCGCGGCCGGTGTTTCGGCTGCGCCTGGCGACTTGGCGGCGCCCGGTGTGTCGGCCGCGCTCTGCGTCTGGGCGGCGGCTGGCGGTTTGGCCGCGGCCGGTGTTTCGGCTGCGCCTGGCGACTTGTCGGCGCCCGGTGTGTCGGCCGTGCTCTGCGTCTGGGCGGCGGCCGGCGGTTTCGCCGCGGCTGGTGTTTCGGCGGGTCCCGGTGTCTTGGCGGGTCCCGGTGTCTTGGCCGTGCTCTGCGTCTCGGCGGCGGCCGGCCGTTTGGCCGCGGCCGGTGTTTCGGCGGCGCCCGGCGTCTTGGCGGCGCCCGGTGTGTCGGCCGCGCCCGGCGTCTTGACGGCGTCCGGCGTTCCCGCCGCCTCCTGCGTCTCCGCAGCCTCCCGCGTCTCCGCCGCGCCCTGAGTCCCCGCCGCGCTCTGCGTCTCCGCCGCGCCCTCTGTCCCCGTCGGCCCCGTGTCCTGCGGACTCCCCGTCTCCATGAGGCCAGCGTACGTAGGAGAGACTGTGTCCATGACTCCTACGACGGAGACCATGGTCGGAATCGGCGGCGCCGCGGAGAGCACCGACATGGTGCTCAACATCGGGCCGCAGCACCCGTCCACGCACGGCGTGCTGCGGCTGAAGCTCGTCCTGGACGGCGAGCGCATCGCGCACGCGGAGCCCGTGATCGGCTATATGCACCGGGGCGCGGAGAAGCTGTTCGAGGCGCGCGACTACCGCCAGATCATCATGCTCGCCAACCGCCACGACTGGCTGTCGGCCTTCTCCAACGAGCTGGGCGTGGTGCTCGCCGTGGAGCGGATGCTCGGCATGGAGGTCCCCGAGCGCGCGGTGTGGCTGCGCACGCTGCTCGCCGAGCTGAACCGCGTGCTCAACCACCTGATGTTCCTCGGCTCGTACCCGCTGGAGCTCGGTGGGATCACCCCGATCTTCTACGCCTTCCGGGAGCGCGAGGAGCTCCAGCACGTCATGGAGGAGATCTCCGGCGGGCGGATGCACTACATGTTCAACCGCGTCGGCGGTCTCAAGGAGGACCTGCCGGCCGGGTGGACCACGCGCGCGCGTACCGCCGTCGCCGATGTGCGGTCCCGGATGGACCGGTTCGACGACCTGGTGCTCGGCAACGAGATCTTCCGGGGCCGCACCCGGGGCGTGGGCAGGCTCACGCCCCAGGCCGTGCACGCGTACGGGGTGAGCGGGCCGATCGGGCGCGCCTCGGGCGTCGACTTCGACCTGCGCCGGGACGAGCCGTACCTCGCCTACGGCGACCTCCAGGACACCCTGAAGGTGGTGACCCGGCAGGAGGGCGACTGTCTCGCCCGCTTCGAGTGCCTCCTGGAGCAGACGCACAACGCGCTGGACCTGGCCGACGCCTGCCTCGACCGGCTCGCCGAACTGCCGCCCGGGCCCGTCAACCAGCGGCTCCCGAAGGTCCTGAAGGCACCCGAGGGCCACACCTACGCCTGGACCGAGAACCCGCTCGGCATCAACGGCTACTACCTGGTCAGCAAGGGCGAGAAGACGCCGTACCGGCTGAAGCTGCGCTCGGCCTCGTACAACAACATCCAGGCGCTGACGGAGCTGCTGCCGGGGACGCTGGTCGCGGACATGGTGGCGATCCTGGGGTCGATGTTCTTCGTCGTGGGCGACATCGACAAATAGCGTCCTGCCGGCAGGCAGCGGCCCCCTGTCGACAAGCGGCGGCGTCCTGTCGGCAGGCAGCGGCCTATCGACAGGCAGCGTCCTGGAGAGGGTCCGCGATCCCGACCGGCTGCACCAGCCACCCGAAGTCGCCGAGGCCGCCCGCCGAGGTGAGCTCGGCGGCCTCGCCGGCGCCGGCGAGGGCGCGTACATAGGCGGCGGGGTCGGTGGACGCCAGTGTGAGCGGGGGGCGCGCGCCGGTCACGCCGAGGGCGCGCAGTGCCTCCCGCTGCGGGAGCAGACGCCCGCCGGGCAGCACACACGCGTCGAGTGCGACATGGGCCGTGATGTCGCACGAGCCGTCCGGCACGGCCGCCGTCTCGCGGCCCTCACGGAAGCCGGTGAGCGTCCCGAACGGCGGCCGCTCGTCCGCCGTGTGCGCGTAGTCCACGGCGACGGCGAGCCCCCGGTCGAGCGTCGCGACCGCCGACGCCCAGGCCTCGTCCCTGGGCAGGCCGATCTCGGCCCGCAGCCCCGCCTCGCCGGACAGCGGCCACCATCGCGCCAGCCACCGCGCCTGCGCCCCGTCGACCGGCTCCCCCAGCCGTTCGGTCCCGTCCTCCCGGACCAGCACCAGCCGCGCCACGCCTGCGGAGTCCGTCTCGGCGACCTCCACCGGTACGTTGTCCAGCCATTCGTTGGCGAACAGCAGCCCGGTCGTGCCCCGCGGCGGCTCGGCCAGCCACTCGATCCGGTGATCGAGCCCGTCGGGCCGCCCGGCGACTTCGACGGCGTACGCGCGTGTGCGGGCCGCCACGTCGGCCGGTAGTGCGGCGAGCACCCCGGCGGCCAGTTCGCCCCGCCCGGCCGCCATGTCGACGAAGTCCAGCGTCGCGGGTCGTCCCAGCGCCTCGTCGACCCGGCGCAGCAGCCCCGCCACCGCCCCGGCGAACAGCGGCGACGCGTGCACGGACGTACGGAAGTGCCCGGCCGGGCCCTCAGCCCGGCGGTAGAAGCCGCCCGGCCCGTACAAGGCCTCCTGAGCCGCCGCCCGCCACCCGCGCCACTGCGGTGCCCCGCGTCCCTGAGGTCCCTCGGCCCTCGTCACTGCTGTCACGGGCCCAGGCTATGCGGACACAACGAACGCAACTCCACCTTGCGGAGTACGCGCGCCCGGTGCGGATCGGCCCTCCGGTTGACCCCTGCACCTATCCCGCTTCCCTACGCTGGGTTACGTGCAGCGCCTCTATGACTTCCTCCGCAGGCACCCGATGTGGGTCGACGGCTCGTGGGCCGTGGTCCTCCTCGGGATTTCCGTGGTCGGCGGAGCGTCGGGCGGATTCGGCCCCCCGGCCGTCGCCGTTCCGCTCTCGCTGCTGTTGTGCCTGGTGGTCGCGCTGCGCCGCCGCATGCCGGAGAAGATGCTGCTGCTCGCGACCGCGGTCGGTGTGGCCCAGCTGATCACCGATGTCGAGATGGGTCCCTTCGACTTCGCCATGCTGGTGATCGTCTACACGGTCGCGGCGGAGGGCGCGCGCTGGGCCTCCCGCTTCGCGCTGGTCGCCGGCCTGTGCGCCGCCCCCGTGGCTCACCTGCGCTGGCCGAACGGCCAGACGAGCGTCGCGGCCGGCATCGCCGCGGCGGTCTTCATGACCGTGCCCTTCGCCCTCGCCTGGGTGCTCGGTGACTCCATCCGCACCCGCCGCGCCTACTTCGCGCAGCTGGAGGAACGGGCCGCCCGTCTGGAGAGGGAGCGCGAGGCACAGTCCAAGGTCGCCGTCGCCGCCGAACGCGCCCGCATCGCCCGCGAGCTGCACGACGTCGTCGCGCACAACGTCTCGGTGATGGTGGTGCAGGCCGACGGCGCCGCCTACGTCCTCGACGCCGCGCCCGACCAGGCGAAGAAGGCCCTGGAGACCATCTCCTCCACCGGTCGCCAGGCCCTCGCCGAGATGCGCCGGCTGCTCGGCGTGCTGCGCACCGGGGAGCACGAGGAGGCCGGCGAGTACGTGCCGCAGCCCGACGTCCAGCAGATCGAGGACCTCGTCGAGCAGTGCCGCGGGCACGGACTGCCCGTCGACTTCAAGGTCGAGGGCACCCCCCGCCCGCTGCCCAGCGGCGTCGAGCTCACCGCCTACCGCATCGTGCAGGAGGCGCTCACCAACACCCGCAAGCACGGCGGGCCCAACGCGGGCGCGAGTGTGCGCCTGGTGTACTTCGACGACGGCCTCGGCCTGCTCGTCGAGGACGACGGCAAGGGCGCCCCGCACGAGCTGTACGAGGAGGGCGGGTTCGACGGCCAGGGACACGGCCTGATCGGCATGCGGGAACGGGTCGGCATGGTCGGCGGCACCCTGGACGCCGGCCCGCGCCCGGGCGGAGGATTCCGCATCAGTGCCCTGCTGCCGCTCAAACCCGCGCACTGACGTCGTGCACGCCCCTCGCTGACACCTGTAACGACCCCATGCAACGACCCCATATGGAAGAGGCCAGATGACGATCCGCGTGATGCTCGTCGACGACCAGGTGCTGCTGCGCACCGGGTTCCGGATGGTGCTCGCCGCCCAGCCGGACATGGAGGTCGTGGCGGAGGCGGGCGACGGTGTCGAGGCCCTCCAGGCGCTGCGGGAGACCGAGGTCGACGTGGTGCTGATGGACGTCCGCATGCCGAAGCTCGACGGGGTGGAGGCGACCCGCCGGATCTGCGCGGACACCGACCCGCCGAAGGTGCTCATCCTGACCACCTTCGACCTCGACGAGTACGCCTTCTCCGGGCTGAAGGCGGGCGCCTCCGGCTTCATGCTCAAGGACGTGCCGCCCGGGGAGCTCCTCGCCGCGATCCGCGCCGTGCACAGCGGTGACGCGGTCGTCGCGCCCTCCACCACCCGGCGGCTCCTGGACCGCTTCGCGCCGATGCTGCCGGGCACCGGGAAGCAGCCCCAGCACCAGGAGCTGGAGCGGCTCACGGGGCGTGAGCGCGAGGTCATGGTGCTGGTCGCGCAGGGCCTGTCCAACGGCGAGATCGCGGCCCGGCTCGTGCTGTCCGAGGCGACCGTGAAGACGCACGTGGGCCGCATCCTGACCAAGCTGGGGCTCAGGGACCGGGTGCAGGTCGTGGTGCTGGCCTACGAGACGGGGCTGGTGCGGGCCGGCGGGCACGGCTGACCCGGACGCCCGGGCCCGCTACCTGAGGATCCCCTCCAGGAACTCGCTGCCGAGCCGGGCCACCATCGTCACGTCAAGCTGGTGCAGGACGTAGCGCCCCCGGCGGCGGGTGGTGATCAGGCCCGCCTTCTTCAGCACCGCCAGATGCCGGGATATCTCCGGGGCCGTCATGCCGTGCACCTGCGCCAGCTCGCCGGTGGTGTACGCGCTGCGGGCCAGATAGCGGCACATGCGCATGCGTACGGGGTGGGACAGCGCGGTCATGCGCAGGGCCAGCTGCTCCAGCGTGGGCGGGGCGGCGAGCTCGGGGGAGCCGGCCGGGTAGTGCAGCACCGGCTGCCAGCCGTGCCGGTGCAGGACCATCAGGTGCGGCCAGCCCAGGCTCGTCGGGACGAGCAGCAGGCCGTCCTCGCCCGTGGCCGTACGGCCCTCGCCCAGCTTGTCGACCGTGATTTCGGCGGCGGCCTCGTCGAGCGTCACCGCCGGGGACACCGCGGCGAGCGCCTCGGCCAGGCCCCGGTGTCTGAGCAGGTCCGTCTTGTGGCGGGCGTCCGCCGCGAGCTGGTGGCGCAGCCGGGACCACGTCTCCGCGAAGAACGCCTCGTCGCAGTCCTGGAGGAACTGCCGCAGCCAGGCCCGGATCCTGGGCGGGTCCGCCAGCAGCCGTTCGCTGAACCGCAGTTGCTGCGGTCCCCGCGCGGCGGCCAGGTCCAGGGAGCGGCGGCGCACCTCCGCGTCGGTCAGTGCGGTGGGTCCGCACGTGCCGTACCCGACGGCACAGGTGAACTCCAGCGCGGCATCCACGAACTGTTCGTCCGTCAGCTTGTCCAGCAGGTCCAGTTCGTCGGCGAGGGTGGCGCCCGGCAGGGTGCCCGGGCCCGGTATGCCGGCGTACGGCAGGAACAGGTCCGAGAACGTCGTCCGCCACAGGAAGTCGGCCTCGCACATCCGGTCGGCCAGATGCGGGTCGAGCCGGGCGGTCACGCCCGTCACCCAGCCCTGGAGGCCCGGGTGGTGTCCCGGCTCGGACAGCGCGTGCAGCGCCATGCCCAGCTCGGCCAGGGGCGAGGGCACGACGGCCACACTCTCCGGCCGCATCCCGGCGATGTCGATGTGCACGCTCATGCCTTCATGGTGCACCCCGCCACCGACAACGCCCCCGTCGTTTGACGGGCCTCGTCAATCGACGCGACGTCGCCCTCGGTTCGGGGGCACTGTGGGACCACCGGGGCAGCCGCGGAGCCTTCGGACCTCCATCACCCCGTCCCGCAGAGGCGATCCACCATGAGCATCACGCAGCAGCACCTCCTCGACGCCTACCGCGCCCGGCAGCACGACGAGCCCGCCCCGCCCGCTCCCGGCGCGCATGACTGGCAGGTCGTACGGGAGTGGCGCGACGAGCGGCAGTTCCGGGCGGTCCTGGCGGGCCGCCCGGCCCGGCACCGGTTCCGGGTCGCCCTGAACCGGTGGCGGCGGCGCCCTACCTGACCTCCCCCGGCAGCCGGGCCACGAACTCCGCCACCGCGCTCTTGACGTCCTCGGCGGTCCACTCCAGCCCGGCGGACCGCACATGCACCTCCGTGAACGCCAGGCCGGGGCCGCGCCGGTCCCAGGCGAAGGAGAACAGGACGGTGCCGGTCTCCTCGGCCGTCCGCACCGCCGCCTCCGAGAGGACGTCGGCGTCGTACGGCAGCCACACCTGGAAGTCGTGGGTGTGCGGCACCTCCGGGTGCACGCGCGCCCACGGCACCCCGACCGCGGCGAACCCCTCGCGCAGCGCGGTGGCCACCACGCGCGCGTGGGCGACGTACTCCGGCAACCGGGGCAGTTGCCGCTCCAGCCCGAGCAGTGCCGACAGAGCCGTCGGGAACTGCTGGAAGACCAGGCCGCCGTACCGGTGCCGCCAGGCCTTCGCCTCCTCCACGAGCTCCCTCGGCCCGGCGAGTGCCGCACCGCCGAACGCGTCCAGGGACTTGTAGAACGACACGTAGACGCTGTCGGCCAGGCCCGCGATCTCCTCCAGGGACCGGCCGAAGTGGACCGTGGACTCCCACAGGCGGGCCCCGTCGAAGTGCACCACGGCGTCCCGCTCCCGCGCTGCCGCCACCACCTCGGTGAGCTCCTCCCAGGAGGGCAGCACGAAACCGGCGTCCCTCAGGGGCAGTTCCAGCATCAGCGCCCCGAAGGGTTCCTCGAAGTCGCGCACCTCGGCGGCGGTGGGCAGCCGCGGCTCGCTGGCCACGCGCACCGGCCGCAGGCCGCCGACCTCGCTGAACGCGTTCCGCTCGTGCACCTCGGGATGGCTGAGCGCGTGCAGGGCGACGGTCGGGTTGCCGGTCCGGCCCGCCCAGCAGCGCAGTGCCACCTGCTGGGCCATCGTGCCCGTCGGGAAGAACGCGGCGGCCTCGGTGCCGAGCAGTGCGGCGACCTTCGTCTCCAGCGCCTCGACGACGCCGTCGCCGTACACGTCGGACCGCTCGTCCAGGTCGTACAGGTCCGCCGCGCCGTCCAGTGCCGCCAGCCGCTCCCGGAGCGACTTGTGGAAGGCGAAGCGCGCGAACACGCGCCGTGCGCCGTGGTGTGCGGCCAGCCGCCGCTCACGGAGCTGCGACCTCCGGTCCTCAACAGTCCGGTCCTCGTCAGGCCGGCCCGCTTTCGGCCCGTCCTCGTCCAGCCGGTCCTCGTCAGGCCGTTGCCCGGTCGCCTGCGCGCCCTGTCCCGCCATGTCATTCATGGCCGGATCATCCCGCGCGCGGGTGCCGGCGGGCACCCGGATTTCCGTACGCCCGTGCACCCGCGCGGTGTCCACCGCAATGCACACCCTGTGGACAACCGAACGCCCCTCGAACCGATCGCGTTAACATGACGAGAAATCGTCCGGTACCCGGAGCGGACTGGAACGGGAAGGCCGCCGTCGAGTGAACACAACCCCACAGCCAGACCCCAAGGACCGCCCCGCGCGGCTCACCGTCGGCGTCGTCGGCGCCGGCCGCGTGGGACCCGCACTGGCCGCGTCCCTCCAGCTCGCCGGGCATCGCCCGGTCGCCGTCTCCGCGGTCTCCGACGTCTCCCGGCGCCGCGCCGCGCAACTGCTGCCCGACGTGCCGGTGATGCCGCCCGCCGAGGTCCTCCAGCGGGCCGAGCTGGTCCTGCTGACGGTTCCCGACGACGCCCTGCCCGAACTGGTCGCGGGCCTCGCCGACACCGGGTCCGTACGGCCGGGACAACTGCTCGTGCACACCTCCGGGCGGTACGGCGCGCGGGTGCTCGACCCCGCCCTGCGCGCGGGCGCCCTGCCGCTGGCCCTGCACCCCGCGATGACCTTCACCGGCACGCCCGTGGACGTCCAGCGACTGGCCGGCTGCTCCTTCGGCGTCACCGCGCCCGAGGAGCTGCGGCTGGCCGCGGAGGCCCTGGTCATCGAGATGGGCGGCGAGCCGGAGTGGATCGCCGAGGAGAACCGGCCGCTCTACCACGCGGCCCTGGCGCTCGGCGCCAACCACCTGGTCACCCTGGTCGCCCAGTCCCTGGAGCTGCTGCGCTCGGCCGGTGTCGCGGCCCCCGACCGGATGCTCGGCCCGCTGCTCGGCGCGGCCCTGGACAACGCCCTGCGCTCCGGCGACGCGGCCCTCACGGGCCCTGTCGCGCGCGGGGACGCGGGCACGGTCGCCGCGCACGTCACCGAGCTGCGCCGGCACGCCCCGCAGGCCGTCGACGGCTACCTGGCGATGGCCCGCGCGACCGCCGACCGGGCCCTGGCCCACGGCCTGCTGAAGCCGGAGCTCGCCGAGGACCTCCTCGGGGTACTCGCCCACGGGACCGACGGCACCGAAGGGGACGCCCGATGACCACCACCCTGCTCAGCACGGCCGGTGAACTGCACGCACGCGCGCGTGCGGGCCGCCGCGCCGTGGTGATGACCATGGGCGCGCTGCACGAGGGCCACGCCACGCTGATCCGCACCGCGCGTGCCCTCGCCGGGCCCGACGGCGAGGTCGTCGTCACCGTCTTCGTCAATCCGCTCCAGTTCGGCGCGGGCGAGGACCTCGACCGCTACCCGCGCACCCTGGACGCCGATGTGAAGCTGGCCGGGGAGTCCGGCGCGGACGTCGTGTTCGCCCCGGCCGTCGACGAGGTCTACCCCGGCGGCGAGCCCCAGGTCCGCATCACGGCGGGCCCCATGGGCGAGCGGCTGGAGGGCGCCTCCCGCCCGGGCCACTTCGACGGCATGCTCACGGTCGTCGCCAAGCTGCTGCACCTGACCCGCCCCGACGTCGCCCTGTACGGCCAGAAGGACGCCCAGCAGCTCGCCCTGATCCGCCGCATGGTGCGGGACCTGAACTTCGGCGTGGAGATCGTCGGCGTCCCCACCGTGCGCGAGGAGGACGGCCTGGCCCTGTCCAGCCGCAACCGCTACCTCTCGCCCGCCGAGCGGCGCACCGCCCTCGCGCTGTCCAGTGCCCTGTTCGCGGGCCAGGACCGGCACGCCGCGCAGGAGGCGCTGCGCGCCCGGGCCCGCGAGGTGCCCGCCACACGCGCGCGTGCGGAGGCGCTCAGCGCCATAGGGGAGTCCCGCGCGGCGGCGGACGCGCACGCCGTCGCGACGGCCGTCCCGGGCGGCCCGGCCGGCGTCCGCGCGGCCGCCCGCCAGGTCCTCGACGAGGCCGCCCGCCTCGATCCGCCGCTCGTGCTGGACTACCTCGCCCTGGTCGACCCGTCCGACTTCACCGAGATCGGGGACGACTTCACCGGCGAGGCGGTCCTCGCCGTCGCCGCCCGGGTCGGGACGACCCGGCTGATCGACAACATTCCCCTCACCTTCGGAGCCGCCTCGTGACCAGCACAGGCATACGCCTGCACGCGCCCGCCCCCGGGTGGTCCATCTCCGCGGACGTGGTCGTCGTCGGCTCCGGCGTCGCCGGCCTCACGGCCGCCCTGCGCTGCGAGGCGGCCGGCCTCACCACCGTGGTCGTCACCAAGGCCCGCCTGGACGACGGCTCCACCCGCTGGGCCCAGGGCGGCATCGCCGCGGCCCTCGGCGAGGGCGACACCCCCGACCAGCACCTGGACGACACCCTGGTCGCCGGCGCGGGCCTGTGCGACGAGGAAGCGGTCCGCATCCTCGTCACCGAGGGCCCCGACGCCGTACGCCGCCTCATCGAGACCGGCGCCCAGTTCGACGAGTCCTCCGAGGGCGGCCTGGAACTCACCCGCGAGGGCGGCCACCACCGCCGCCGCATCGCCCACGCCGGCGGCGACGCCACCGGTGCCGAGATCTCCAGGGCCCTGGTCGAGGCGGTACGCGCGCGTGGTCTGCGCACCGTCGAGAACGCGCTCGTCCTGGACCTCCTCACGGACGCCGAGGGCCGCACGGCAGGCGTCACCCTGCACGTCATGGGCGAGGGACAGCACGACGGCGTGGGCGCGGTCCACGCCCCGGCGGTCGTCCTGGCGACCGGCGGCATGGGCCAGGTCTTCTCGGCGACGACCAACCCGTCCGTCTCCACGGGCGACGGCGTCGCCCTGGCGCTGCGCGCGGGCGCCGAGGTGAGCGACCTGGAGTTCGTCCAGTTCCACCCCACGGTCCTCTTCCTGGGCCCCGACGCGGAGGGCCAGCAGCCCCTGGTCTCCGAGGCGGTGCGCGGCGAGGGCGCCCACCTGGTCGACGCCGACGGCGTGCGCTTCATGCTCGGCCGGCACGAACTGGCCGAGCTCGCGCCCCGCGACATCGTCGCCAAGGGCATCACGCGCCGCATGCAGGAGCAGGACGCCGAGCACATGTTCCTCGACGCCCGGCACTTCGGCGCCGACATGTGGGAGCACCGCTTCCCGACGATCCTCGCCGCCTGCCGCGCCCACGGCATCGACCCGGTCACCGAGCCCATCCCGGTCGCCCCGGCCGCCCACTACGCCTCCGGCGGCGTCCGCACCGACTCCCGGGGCCGTACGACCGTCCCCGGCCTGTACGCGTGCGGCGAGGTCGCCTGCACCGGCGTGCACGGCGCCAACCGCCTGGCCTCCAACTCCCTCCTCGAAGGCCTGGTCTACGCCGAGCGCATCGCGGCCGACATCGCCGCGAGCCACGCGGAGACCGGCCTCCACGCGCGCGTGCCGCAGCCCCTGCCCTACCCGGAGACCCCCGAGCACCCCCTGCTCACCCCGGAGGCCCGCTTCACGATCCAGCGGATCATGACGAACGGGGCCGGTGTCCTGCGCTCGGCGGAGTCCCTCGCCAAGGCCGCCGACCAGCTCCAGCAGCTGCACACCGACGCCCGCGACGCCCTCGCCGAGAACGGCAAGACGGCCGAGGCCGGCGTCGACACCTGGGAGGCCACCAACCTGCTGTGCGTGGCCCGCGTCCTGGTCACCGCGGCCCGGCTGCGCGAGGAGACCCGGGGCTGCCACTGGCGCGAGGACCGCCCCGAGCGCGACGACACCACCTGGCGGCGCCACATCGTCGTACGCCTGAACCCGGACCGCACGCTGGCCGTGCACACCACGGACACCACACACTTCCCTACGACCCTCCCGCCCAAGGCCCCCCAGGAGCAGTGACCGACGTGAGCACCCCCGACCTTCCCCTCGCCTCGTCCGGAGGCTGCGGCGACGGCTGCGCCTGCGGCGCGGACGACGAGGCGTACCTGGAGTGCGGCCTGGACCCCGCACTCGCCCAGCTCCTGGCCGACGCCGGCCTCGACCCCGTCGAGGTCGAGGACATCGCCAACGTGGCCCTCCAGGAGGACCTGGCCCACGGCGTGGACGTGACGACGGTGGCGACGATCCCCGAGGACGCGGTGTCCACCGCAGACTTCACCGCACGCGAGGCGGGCGTCGTGGCCGGCCTCCGCGTCGCCGAAGCGGTCATCTCGGTCGTCTGCGAGGAGGAACTCGAGATCGAGCGCCACGCGGAGGACGGCGACCGCGTCGAGGCGGGCCAGAAGCTCCTCTCGGTCACCACCCGCACCCGCGACCTCCTCACGGCCGAGCGCAGCGCGCTGAACATCCTGTGCCGCCTGTCGGGCATCGCGACGGCCACGCGGGCGTGGGCGGACGTCCTGGACGGCACGAAGGCCAGGGTCCGCGACACCCGCAAGACGACCCCCGGCCTGCGCAGCCTCGAGAAGTACGCGGTCCGCTGCGGCGGCGGCGTCAACCACCGGATGTCCCTCTCGGACGCGGCCCTCGTCAAGGACAACCACGTGGTCGCCGCGGGCGGCGTCGCCCAGGCCTTCACGGCCGTACGGGATCGCTTCCCCGACGTGCCCATCGAGGTCGAGGTCGACACCCTGCACCAGCTCCGCGAGGTCCTGGACGCCGGCGCCGACCTGATCCTCCTGGACAACTTCACGCCGGGCGAGTGCGAGGAGGCGGTCGCCCTCGTCCAGGGCCGCGCCGCCCTGGAGGCCTCGGGCCGCCTGACCCTCGACAACGCCAAGGCGTACGCGGACACGGGCGTCGACTACCTGGCCGTCGGAGCCCTCACCCACTCCTCGCCGATCCTGGACATCGGCCTGGACCTGCGGCCGGCGGAGTAGGGGAGCGGGTACGGGCCATGCTGCTGACCATCGACGTAGGCAACACCCACACCGTCCTGGGCCTGTTCGACGGCGAGGACATCGTCGAACACTGGCGCATCTCCACGGACGCGCGCCGCACCGCCGACGAGCTGGCGGTCCTCCTCCAGGGCCTGATGGGCATGCACCCGCTGCTCGGCGACGAACTGGGCGACGGCATCGACGGCATCGCCATCTGCGCGACCGTCCCCTCGGTCCTGCACGAGCTCCGCGAGGTGACGCGCCGCTACTACGGCGACGTCCCGGCGGTCCTCGTCGAACCGGGCGTCAAGACGGGCGTCCCGATCCTCATGGACAACCCCAAGGAGGTCGGAGCGGACCGCATCATCAACGCGGTCGCGGCGGTCGAGCTCTACGGCGGCCCCGCGATCGTGGTCGACTTCGGCACGGCGACGACGTTCGACGCGGTCAGCGCGCGCGGCGAGTACGTCGGCGGGGTCATCGCCCCCGGCATCGAGATCTCCGTCGAGGCCCTGGGCGTCCGCGGCGCCCAGCTCCGCAAGATCGAGGTGGCCCGGCCCCGCAGCGTCATCGGCAAGAACACGGTCGAGGCGATGCAGTCGGGCATCATCTACGGCTTCGCCGGCCAGGTCGACGGGGTCGTCAACCGCGTGGCCCGGGAGCTGTCGGAGGACCCGGACGACGTCACGGTCATCGCGACGGGCGGCCTGGCCCCGATGGTCCTGGGCGAGTCGTCGGTCATCGACGAACACGAGCCCTGGCTGACGCTGATCGGGTTGAGACTGGTGTACGAGCGGAACGTGTCGCGTATGTGACTGCAGTTGTTGCCGGGGCAGGGTGGGTCCGCAGCCCGGCGGAGCGGGGTGCCGCTGCGCCCACCCGTGCCGCCCCGGGGCGCTCCCTGCTCGCAGAGCTTGGCGGAGGCACGACTGCCCGCAGCCAGGACAACCCCGACGTACCCCCGGCGCGGCCCCGATCCACCGCCGCCGCGTAGGCGCAAGCGCCGCCCACCCGGGTGGTCCCCGGCGCCACACCCGCCCGCTATGCGGTATTTGTCTGATTAGCGCGTATCGTCGCTGCATGCCCACGCCATACGGATCCCGCGGCGGCATGGCGTTCGGCGTGGAGGAGCTGCGTGTGCTCCGCCGCGCTCTCGCCCTCGCCCTCCACCCCACCTCCGCCTCGGCCGACGACGTCCAGGACTGCCTCCGCCTCGCAGAGTCGCTCGACGAGGCGATGCGGGAGGGCGTCAGGCTGCGTGCCTTCCTCGTGGCCGACCTCGGCCGGTACCGCGCCGCCCTCCCCGGCACCGCCGCCGGCTACCTCACGCTCCTGGACGAGGCACTGGGCGCCGGGTACCGCCCCCACCCCGACGACCTCGCCGCCCTCAGCGCCCTGCGCGGCAACCCCACGGCGGCCGCCCTCCTGGACCGCTGCCACCTGCTCGTCGGCCGGTTGTCCGCACGCACCCGCGCGAACACCCGTCCGCACACCCGCTCGTCGGCCGCTCGCCCGGCCGCGCCCAGTACCCCAACCGTTCCCCATTCCCGCACCCGCCTCCGCCTCCTCCCCCTCCCCGGCGGCCTCGCCGACGCCGCCGGGAACACCCCGGAGAAGCAGCCCGAGAAGAAGCCCGCACGGAAGCCGGCGGCGCCGAAGCCCACCCCCAAGCCCACCCCGGCCCCCACCCCGGGCACCCCGAAACCCAGCCGCCCGATCCCCACCCCCGGCGAGGTCTTCCCGCGCCGCAAGCCCACCCCGCCACCCCCGGCGAACCCCCAGCAGCTCGCCGCGGGCTGACGTGGCTACTCTGGATCCATGGACTACGTCTCCGCGCTCCTGCCCCCGGTCGTCATGGCCATCTTCTTCATCGGCGTGATCCGGGTGATCGTGAAGACACAGGGCGGCGCCAACAAGGCCAAGGAGGACGCGGCCGTCGACGCCGCCCTCGCGCGCGCGGAAGGCGCTCGGCAGTCTTCCGCGACGCCCCCGAAGGCCGAAGCCTGATCCGACCGCTGCCGCCCTCAGGGTGCGGCGATCCCGGCGTACGACTCCGTGCGGCCCGCCCCCGCGAAGCCCGCACTTTTGAGTCGTACGCCCTTTTTGCTCCCGTTCGCGGGTGAAGCGCACGTCCGCCACGCCATTACCCAGATCTCCCACTATTGTTCTGAGGTGTGCCTCGCCCATTGGGAGAACTCGAAGACGCGGTCATGTCGCGGGTGTGGAAGTGGAACCGCCCGGTGACCGTTCGAGAAGTCCTGGAAGATCTTCAGAAGGAGCGGTCCATCGCGTACACCACCGTGATGACCGTTTTGGACAATCTCCATCAGAAGGGCTGGGTGCGCCGCGAGGCGGAAGGCCGCGCCTATCGATATGAGGCGGTCTCCACGCGCGCTGCCTACGCTGCCGCCCTGATGAACGACGCCTGGTCGCAGAGCGACAACCCCGCCGCGGCTCTCGTCGCCTTCTTCGGCATGATGAGCGAGGAACAGCGAGAGACTCTCCGCGATGCCGTACGCATCGCCCAGGGTCCGGAAACCCAGAAACCGACCGGACCGTCGGAACTGGCCGTTCCGGCGGAAGGAACGGAACCGCCGGAGAACCCCGCCTCTGCTCAGGACCCCGACGGGCGATAGCGTCCCGCCATGTCCGCGAAGCGCCCTGAAGCCCCCGCAAAAGCCATCACCGTCCGACGGGCACGTACCAGCGATGTCCCGGCCGTGCGCCGCCTCCTTGACGCCTACGTCCGCGGCGGCATCCTGCTCGACAAAGCGACGGTGACGCTTTACGAGGACATCCAGGAGTTCTGGGTCGCGGAACGGGACGACAACGCCGAGGTCGTCGGCTGCGGCGCCCTGCACGTGATGTGGGAAGACCTCGCCGAAGTGCGCACTCTCGCCGTGAAGCCCGGCCTGAAGGGCGCGGGCGTCGGACACCAGTTGCTGGAGAAGTTGCTGCACACCGCCCGCTGGCTCGGCGTTCGCCGCGTTTTCTGCCTGACCTTCGAAGTGGACTTCTTCGGCAAGCACGGCTTCGTGGAGATCGGCGAGACGCCTGTCGACACGGATGTCTACGCGGAGCTGCTGCGTTCCTATGACGAGGGTGTCGCGGAGTTCCTCGGTCTCGAACGAGTGAAACCGAACACCTTGGGCAACAGCCGGATGCTTCTGCATCTGTGATCGCCGGGACGGACACACAAGCCAGTTGCAAGTCGGTCGCAAGACCGCCCGCCCGGCTCGTCAAGGCATATTCCGTACGGCCGCCCTGCCCAGGTGCCCTATGTCCGAAACGCGCACGTTTCCGGACGGGGGCGGGGCTGCCGGTCTCTGCCGAGGGTTTGTGTTTTTCCGGCAAAAGCGGTTTGCTTTCCGAGGTACTGCAGTACTGCATATAACAGGGGACGGCGATACGGCGGACGCCGGCACACCCCGGCCCTGAAGATATCGATGAAAGGAAATCCGGTGGCACAGAAGGTTCAGGTCCTTCTTGTCGACGACCTCGACGGCGGCGAGGCGGACGAGACCGTCACGTTCGCGCTGGACGGCAAGACGTACGAGATCGATCTCACCACCGCTAATGCGGACAAGCTCCGCGGCCTTCTCGAGCCTTACGTGAAGGGCGGTCGTCGTACCGGAGGCCGTGCTTCGGGCGGGCGCGGAAAGGCGCGCGCGGCCTCGAGCGGCAGCCAGGACACCGCGGCCATCCGCGCCTGGGCGAAGGAGAACGGCTACGAGGTCAACGACCGCGGCCGTGTTCCCGCGACCATCCGCGAGGCCTACGAGAAGGCCAACGGCTGAACAGCGGCACTACCGATCCTGCGCACGCAAGGCCGGTGGCTGGGCGCACGCGCGCCGCAGCCGGACCCGGTGGCACTGTGTGGCCACCGTGTTCACCAGCCGTACGAGATCGGGGGCGTCTCCACTGCCCCCCAAGGCCGACAGCGTCGGCAGCGAGGCCTCGACCTCGCATCCCGGCTCGGGGGGCCGCAGCCAGACAGCGGCCCCCTGGGAACCGAACCGGCCCAGGGGAAGCGGCCGGCCACGGGCGAAGCCGGGCTCGGGGGGCAACGCGCGGTCCGCATCGGGGGCCGACGGCGCGAACGCCAGCCAGGACACCGGCCCGCCCCGCTCGGGGCCCGACGCCATGAACCCTTCACAGGCCGCCGCCCCACCCCTCTCGCGGGACACCGAGCTCCCCGCCTCACGCCTCTGCGACGCCTCTGTCCCGCAGGGCAGCGTCCCGCCCGTTTCAGGCGGCATCGGGCCGCCCGTCTCGCGGAGAGATGGAGCGCCCCTCCCGTAGGCCGCCTCCCCGCCCGCCTCGCCCGACACCGAGCCGCCCGCCTCGCCCGACACCGAGCCGCCCGCCTCGCCCGACACCGAGCCGCCCGCCTCGCGCAGGAGCGACGCCTCCGTCTCGGAGGGCAGCATCCCGCCCCACTCGTCGGTCGACAGCCCGCCTGTTTCGCGCCGCATCGAGCCCTCCGTCCCGCGCGGCAGCAGCGCGTCGGTCTCGCCGGGCACCGCCCCGCCCCTCTCGCACGGCGGCGTCCCGCCCGCCTCGCGCAAGAGTGACGCGTCCGTCCGGCAAGGCAGCGTCCCGCCGCACTCGCACGGCAGCGTCCCGCCCCTCTCGCCCGACACCGAGCCGCCCGCCTCGCGCAAGAGCGACGACCCCTCCGTCTCGCAGGGCAGCGCCCCGCCCCTCTCGCCCGACACCGAGCCGTGCGTCCCCCGGCAGAACGACGCGCCCATCCCGTGAGGCAGCGCCCCGCCCGCCCCCTGACAAAGCCGCTCGCCCCTCTCGGGTGTCAGCGGCGTATCCATCCCGGGCGGTCGCGGCGCCTCCATCGTGCCGCCCGCTCCGATCGCCGTCAGGTCGAGCGGCAGTGTTCCCCACTCCAGCCACTCCAGCAGCCCGGGCAGTTCCTCCGCGGTGCCGGCGGCCACCAGGAGACGCATCCGGTCGCCCCGCACGGCCACCGGCGAGCCCGGTGCCAGGCGGCGCAGGGCCGCGTGGCCCGCCTCGGCCGGCACGTCCAGGACGTCGTAGCGCACCCCCACCACCAGCCGCAGGGGATCGCCGGGCACCGTCGGCCAGCCCAGTTCGTTCTCGTACCACCGCCGGACCCGACAGCTCGCGTCTGGCGGCCGGCGGGGGAGCGGGACGGGGCGAGGGGCGCCGAACATGCCAAGTGCAACAGCCGCAAGGGCATGCGGGTTACGCTGGGTTGCGTAGTGCGTGCACAGAGTGTCGAAAGGGGGGCGTGTGGGGGGCACGGGGAGGCGCAAGGTTGTTCGCCCGTAGCGGAGGGGACGGGGCCACTCGGCATGGACTTCCGGTCCGTACGGGTAAGACATCCCTAGTGGGAGGGGGCGACACGCAGGAAAGGCCGTCTCACGTTCGCCATGGGCGTACTGGCGAAGGGGGTAACTGCCTGGCCTGCGGGAACATCGTCTCGCACCATCGGGTTGGAGCAGATGTCGGCGTTCGGGGTCAGGAGGCCAAGGACGGTGTCGGCAGTTGGAATGAGCGGTCCCCGCTTGCGGGACTAAGCTGCGGAAGGACAGGGAGGGGAAGTTCCCCCCACTGCCTGACCGCTCTGAGGAGCGATTAACGATGTTCGAGAGGTTCACCGACCGCGCGCGGCGGGTTGTCGTCCTGGCTCAGGAAGAAGCCCGGATGCTCAACCACAACTACATCGGCACTGAACACATCCTCCTGGGCCTGATCCACGAGGGTGAAGGTGTCGCCGCCAAGGCCCTTGAGAGCCTCGGGATTTCGCTCGAGGCGGTCCGCCAGCAGGTGGAGGAGATCATCGGCCAGGGCCAGCAGGCCCCGTCGGGTCACATCCCCTTCACCCCCCGTGCCAAGAAGGTCCTGGAGCTGTCGCTCCGCGAGGCCCTTCAGCTGGGCCACAACTACATCGGCACGGAGCACATCCTGCTCGGCCTGATCCGCGAGGGCGAGGGCGTCGCCGCCCAGGTCCTGGTCAAGCTGGGCGCAGATCTGAACCGCGTGCGGCAGCAGGTGATCCAGCTGCTCTCCGGTTACCAGGGCAAGGAGACCGCCACCGCCGGCGGTCCTGCCGAGGGCACGCCCTCCACGTCCCTGGTCCTCGACCAGTTCGGCCGGAACCTCACCCAGGCCGCTCGTGAGTCCAAGCTCGACCCGGTCATCGGGCGCGAGAAGGAGATCGAGCGGGTCATGCAGGTGCTGTCCCGCCGTACGAAGAACAACCCGGTCCTGATCGGTGAGCCCGGCGTCGGCAAGACCGCCGTCGTCGAAGGCCTCGCCCAGGCCATCGTCAAGGGCGAGGTGCCCGAGACCCTCAAGGACAAGCACCTCTACACCCTGGACCTCGGCGCGCTGGTCGCCGGCTCCCGCTACCGCGGTGACTTCGAGGAGCGCCTGAAGAAGGTGCTCAAGGAGATCCGCACCCGCGGCGACATCATCCTGTTCATCGACGAGCTGCACACGCTGGTCGGTGCGGGTGCCGCCGAGGGCGCCATCGACGCGGCTTCCATCCTGAAGCCGATGCTGGCCCGCGGTGAGCTGCAGACCATCGGTGCGACCACGCTGGACGAGTACCGCAAGCACCTGGAGAAGGACGCGGCCCTGGAGCGCCGCTTCCAGCCCATCCAGGTCGCCGAGCCGTCCCTGCCGCACACGATCGAGATCCTCAAGGGCCTGCGCGACCGCTACGAGGCGCACCACCGCGTCTCCATCACGGACGAGGCGCTGGTCCAGGCCGCCACCCTGGCCGACCGGTACATCTCGGACCGCTTCCTGCCGGACAAGGCGATCGACCTGATCGACGAGGCCGGATCGAGGATGCGCATCCGCCGGATGACCGCGCCGCCGGACCTGCGCGAGTTCGACGAGAAGATCGCCGGTGTCCGCCGGGACAAGGAGTCCGCGATCGACTCGCAGGACTTCGAGAAGGCCGCCTCCCTGCGCGACAAGGAGAAGCAGCTCCTGGCCGCCAAGGCCAAGCGGGAGAAGGAGTGGAAGGCCGGCGACATGGACGTCGTCGCCGAGGTCGACGGCGAGCTGATCGCCGAGGTCCTCGCCACGGCCACGGGCATCCCGGTCTTCAAGCTGACCGAGGAGGAGTCCAGCCGCCTGCTCCGCATGGAGGACGAGCTCCACAAGCGGGTCATCGGCCAGAACGACGCCGTCAAGGCGCTGTCGAAGGCGATCCGCCGTACGCGTGCCGGTCTGAAGGACCCGAAGCGTCCCGGTGGCTCGTTCATCTTCGCCGGCCCGTCCGGTGTCGGTAAGACCGAGCTGTCCAAGGCGCTCGCCGAGTTCCTCTTCGGCGACGAGGACGCGCTGATCTCCCTCGACATGTCGGAGTTCAGCGAGAAGCACACGGTGTCGCGTCTCTTCGGTTCGCCCCCCGGCTACGTGGGCTACGAGGAGGGCGGCCAGCTGACGGAGAAGGTCCGCCGCAAGCCGTTCTCGGTCGTCCTCTTCGACGAGGTCGAGAAGGCCCACCCGGACATCTTCAACTCGCTGCTGCAGATCCTGGAGGACGGTCGCCTGACCGACTCCCAGGGCCGGGTCGTGGACTTCAAGAACACGGTCATCATCATGACGACCAACCTCGGCACCCGGGACATCTCCAAGGGCTTCAACCTGGGCTTCGCGGCCTCGGGTGACACGAAGACCAACTACGAGCGCATGAAGAACAAGGTCTCGGACGAGCTCAAGCAGCACTTCCGGCCCGAGTTCCTCAACCGCGTCGACGACGTGGTCGTGTTCCCGCAGCTGACCCAGGACGACATCCTGCGGATCGTCGACCTGATGATCAGCAAGGTGGACGAGCGCCTGAAGGACCGGGACATGGGCATCGAGCTCGCCCAGTCCGCCAAGGAGCTGCTCGCCAAGAAGGGCTACGACCCCGTCATGGGCGCCCGGCCGCTGCGCCGGACGATCCAGCGCGAGATCGAGGACAGCCTGTCGGAGAAGATCCTCTTCGGCGAGCTGCGCCCCGGTCACATCGTGGTCGTGGACACGGAGGGCGAGGGCGAGACCAAGACCTTCACCTTCCGCGGCGAGGAGAAGTCGGCCCTGCCGGACGTCCCGCCGATCGAGCAGGCGGCCGGTGGCACGGGTCCGAACCTGAGCAAGGACGTGTAAGCGTCCCGGCCGCATGAGGTCCGACGAGAGGGGCCGGTGCTGAAAAGCACCGGCCCCTTTCGCATGCCCTAGGTGCGTATACCTCCCGGCGTCACGACAGCTGCCCGTCGTAGTCCGGCAGCTTGTACGTCTTCTCGGCGTGGCCGCCGGAGAGGTCGGTGGCGCTGTTGCCGATGTTCGCGATGATCGTGTAGCCCTTCTTCTCGACGTCGACGCGCTGGGCCGTCTTGTACTCGGCGACGTTCTTGAAGAGGTCGATGAAGTTCCGGACGTAGAGGCCGGAGACCTGGTAGCCGGCCTGCTTGAGGTTGTACTCGGTGAACGAGTAGATGATGTCCGGGCGGGCGGTCACGAAGAACAGGGCCACGCCGCGCTCCTGGGCGTATCTGGCGGCCTCCAGGACCGGCTTGTTAGCCGGCTGCGGGTAGCTGAAGCCGAAGTCGGTCTCGAGCGTGGTGTTGTCGATGTCGAAGACGATCGCCTGCTTCTCGCCCGGCTTGGCGGCCGCGATCCGCTGCTTCAGATAGGGCAGCGCCTGGTCCATCACCGCCTGGCAGTCCTTCTGCCAGGTCGCGTAGTCGACGTCTGCGGCGGCGGCCGTGGAGACCGCGGTGGCGGCACCGGAGGGCGCTGCGGCGTCGGCCGGTCCGGCCATCGCCACGAGGGCGGCCGCCGCGACGGCGGTCACTGATGCACGGCGCAACCAGGGGCGTCGGGTCTGCATGTCGTGGGGGTCCTCTCACGTCCGTGACGCTGCCAACATGTCGTGTGCATGTTCATGCGCGAGGGTGGCGCGAGGGGAACCGTAGGGTTACCGGACGGTAGGCGCATAGAGGCGTGCGCCACATTTCCGGAATGGCTGAAGAGGGCCCCCGGTGACATGCCGCACAGGCGATATGTCCGTTACTAGCCGGAATAGTGCTGAACGGGCCGAGAGGAAAGGGATCCTTGCCTCGCGAGCCCGCGCGAACTGGGCTGTAGTGGGCTGATTCATCCCGAATGAGTGCCATGTCAAGAGACGTAGAACACTGAACGAAATTACTAACTTCTGTCGTAGATCACGCTTTTGGGAGTTTGTCGGACTTCGGGTTACCAAGGGATGGCCATTCGGCGAGCGACTGTGCGCCGGGTGGTTTTCTCCGTCCCCTTCCACGCGAGGTTTCGATGTCCCAGCGCGTCACGTCCCGTTCTTCCCGTACGTCCCAGCTCCGCACCCGTGCGACCGTGCTGGCCGCCGGCCTCGGTGTCTCGGTCGCACTGGGGGCCGGGGTCGCGTCCGCCGCCGACACCACGGCCGCGACGGGTGCCGCCAGTGCCGTCCAGGCGCAGGCCGCCGCCCAGGCCAAGATCGCCAAGGTCGAGGCCGCGAAGGCCGAGAAGGCCGCCAAGGCCGCCGCCGCGAAGAAGGCCGCCGCCGAGAAGGCCGCCGTGAAGAAGGCCGCCAAGAAGGCCAAGCCGTCCTGGGTCGACCCGGTGAAGAAGTACAAGCTCTCCGCGGGCTTCGCCCAGAGCGGCGGCATGTGGCAGTCCACCCACAGCGGGCAGGACTTCGCCGTGCCGAGCGGCACCAAGGTCGTCGCCGCCCATGGCGGCACCGTCGTCAAGGCCGGTGGCAACGGCGCCGGTGACGGCCCCGCGTACGGCAACGCCGTCGTGATCAAGCACGGCAACGGCACGTACTCGCAGTACGCCCACCTGTCGAAGGTCGAGGTGAGGATCGGCCAGGTCGTCAAGACCGGCCAGGAGATAGCCCGGTCCGGCAACACCGGTAACTCGAGCGGTCCGCACCTGCACTTCGAGATCCGTACGACCCCGAACTACGGCTCGGCGGTCGACCCGGTGAAGTTCCTGCGCGCCAAGGGCGTCAAGGTCTGACGATCCCGGACAGGCCCTAGGAGCCCCGAGCTCCTTCGTGGGCCCGGGTCACCAGGTCCGTGGCGACCTCGAGGACGGCTTTGTTCTTGTCCTCGGGGTCGCCTTCCAGGTCCTGGAGCAGGAACATCCCGGCGTGCAGCGTGAAGATCGCGCTGACGCAGCGGACCTGGTCGACCAGGTCGGCCTCCGGGTCGATGATGATGTCGCGCAGGCCGCGGATGCGCTCCTTGAAGGAGTCGCCGATCCGCAGCTCCCGCACCGTCGCCTGGTTGTCGTGCATGAAGCGGAACAGTGGCGCGGCGCCGGACAGGGTCTCCGCGTAACGGCGGATGATCTCCTGCTTGGTGTCGAGCGTGTGCGGCTGCTGCCGCCCCCACTCGATCAGTTCCTCGATCGGCTTCGTGAGGTCCTCGAAGATGCTGACGAGGATCTCTTCCTTGGTCTTGAAGTGGTAGTAGAGCGCCGCCTTGGTGACCTCCAGGCGTTCCGCGATCTCGCGCAGAGAGGTCTTCTCGTAGCCCTGCTCGGCGAAGAGTTCGAGGGCCACGTCCTGGATGCGCTGGCGGGTGTCCCCGCGGCGCCGCTGCCTGGTGCCGTCCATGGTGCCGCCCATCCTCCTACGCCGCTCCCTTTCCATAAAACTTACTTGACGCCCGGCTAGTTCCGCGGCTAGCTTCCGAGTGTAGTCACTAGCCGGTCGGCAAGTAAGTAGCAGTAGCTGGGGGAGTGGGAAAGCAATGGCGGACACGACGGACACGCCGGCGGTCGGCGCCGACACCGGGGGGAAACAGCCGAAGAGCGTGCGGGTCGTCCTGCTCGCGCTGATGATCGCGATGATGCTCGCGATGCTCGACAACATGATCATCGGTACGGCGATGCCGACGATCGTGGGTGAGCTGGGCGGCCTCGAACACCTCTCGTGGGTGGTCACCGCGTACACGCTCGCGACCGCGGCCTCCACCCCGCTGTGGGGCAAGCTCGGCGACATGTACGGCCGCAAGGGCACGTTCCTGTCGTCCATCGTCATCTTCCTGATCGGCTCGGCGCTCAGCGGCATGGCCCAGAACATGGGCGAGCTGATCGGCTTCCGTGCCGTCCAGGGTCTTGGTGCCGGCGGCCTGATGGTGGGCGTCATGGCGATCATCGGTGACCTGATCCCGCCCCGGGAGCGCGGCAAGTACCAGGGCATGATGGCCGGCGTCATGGCGCTGGCGATGATCGGCGGCCCGCTGGTCGGCGGCACGATCACCGACAACTGGGGCTGGCGCTGGGCGTTCTACATCAACCTGCCGCTCGGCGTGGTCGCGCTGGTCGCCGTCAGCGCCGTGCTGCACCTGCCCAAGAAGCGGTCCGAGGCGCGGATCGACTACCTGGGCGCTGCCCTGCTGACCGTCGGCATCACCGCGATCGTGCTGGTCACCACCTGGGGCGGCACGGAGTACGCCTGGAGCTCCGCGCGGATCATGGAGCTGATCGGCATCGGTGTCGCGGCTCTCGTCGGCTTCGCGTTCTGGCAGACCAAGGCGGCCGAGCCGGTGGTTCCGCTGCACATCTTCCGCAGCCGCAACTTCACGCTGATGTCGGTCATCGGCTTCATCACGGGCTTCGTGATGTTCGGCGCGACGCTGTTCCTGCCGCTGTACCAGCAGTCCGTGCAGGGCGCCTCCGCGACGAACTCCGGGCTGCTGCTCCTGCCGATGCTCGGCGCGATGCTGGTGACCTCGATGGTCGCCGGCCGGGTCACCACGAACACCGGCCGGTACAAGGTGTTCCCGATTCTCGGCAGCGTCCTGATGACCGTCGGTCTCTACCTGCTGTCCACGATGGACACGGGGACCTCGCGCGTCACGTCCGGTGTCTTCATGGCCGTGGTCGGGTTCGGCATGGGCTGCCTGATGCAGATCACCATGCTGGTCGCGCAGAACAGCGTGGAGATGAAGGACATGGGCGTCGCGTCCTCGTCGACCACCCTCTTCCGCACCCTCGGCTCCTCCTTCGGCGTCGCGATCATGGGCGCGCTGTTCAACAACCGCGTGCAGGACGTCATGTCCGAGCGGGCCGGTGCACTGGGCTCCAAGGTGACAGAGCAGTCGGCGCAGCTCGACGCGAAGAGCCTGGAGAAGCTTCCGGTACTGGCCCGGGAGGCGTACCAGCACGCGGTCTCGGCGGGCACGCACTCGGCGTTCCTGCTGGGTGCCGTGGTGGCGGTGTTCGCCCTGGCGGCGGCCGTGTTCGTCAAGGAGGTCCCGCTCAAGGGGGCGGGACCGAAGGCGAAGGACGAGCCGGACGCCCCGGCGGCACAGCCGCCCGTGGCGGAGACCGTCTGACCGGACCGCACGAGGCCCCCGGGGTTGTCCGCCCCGGGGGCCTCGTCGTGCCCGGCCGTGATCCGGGGCCGTTGTCAGACCCCCGTGCCACCATCGGATCCATGGACAAGATGCGGCAGGTGCGCCTCGCCAAGGACGCCATGGACCGGGACTGGGCCGATCCGGACCTGGACCTGCGCGCCGTGGCCGCCCACGCCGGGTACTCGCGGTATCACTTCATCCGCGCCTTCAAGGAGGCGTACGGCGAGACCCCCGGGCAGTACCTCACGCACCGCCGCATAGAGCGCGCCGAGGACCTGCTGCGCACCGCCAACCTGTCGGTGACGGAGATCTGCCACCTGGTCGGCTTCAGCAGCGTCGGCACGTTCTCGGCCCGGTTCAAGGCGTGGACCGGCCTGACGCCCAGCGAGTACCGGACGAAGCACGTGGGCCGCGGAGCGGCACTCATACCGGGCTGCTACGCCATGCTGTGGGCCGGCGGCTTCCGACCGGCACCCGGCGCCGCCACCGGCTCCGGCACGGGGCAACAGCGCAATTCCGGAGAAGCGGGCTGACACCCCCGCTGCCTACGGTGGCAGGGCAAGCACCGACCGGCCGCCGACCAGCAGGAGCGCACCATGATCAAGGGTCTCGCCATCTCGACCGTCTGGGTCCTCGACCAGGACCGGGCCAAGGAGTTCTACACGGAGAAACTGGGCCTGGAGGTCCGTACGGACATGACCATGGGTGAGGGCGGCATGCGCTGGCTCACCGTCGGCTCGCCGCAGCAGCCCGACGTGGAGCTCACGCTGATGGTGCCCGGCGGGCCCGCGATGGACCCCGAGTCCGCCGAGATGCTCCGGAAGCTGGTGACGAAGGGCGCGCTCGGCGCCGGCGTGCTGACCACCGACGACATCCACGGCGACTACAAGAAGCTCAAGGACCGGGGCGTGGAGTTCCTCCAGGAGCCGCAGGAGCGCCCGTACGGCACGGAGGCGCTGTTCCGTGACGACTCCGGCAACTGGTTCTCCTTCACGCAGCCCCGGGAGGGCGGACTCGACCTCGACCAGGACTGGACCTGCTGATCGGGAAGGTCTGTTGGGCCCGACGGTCTACGACCCCGGCAGCATCGGATAGCTCCCCGTGTTCGTCGGCGCGTGCTCCGGCAGCCACAGCACCGCCACCGCGCCCTCGGCCGGTACGCCCTCCGGCGCGCCCGGCGTGCGCACGTTCCGGAAAGTCAGCCGGGCGCCCAGCACCCGGGCCTGTCCGGCGGCGATGGTCAGGCCGAGGCCGTGGCCGTGCCCGGCCCGGTCCTTGCTGCCGGTGCGGAAGCGGCTCGGTCCCTCGGCGAGCAGGTCCTCGGGGAAGCCCGGGCCGTGGTCGCGGACGCGGATGACCCGGCCCTCGACGGTGACCTCGATGGGCGGCTTGCCGTGCCGGGCCGCGTTGGCGAGCAGGTTGAACAGCACCCGCTCCAGGCGCCGCGGGTCGGTGGTGACCTCCGACTCGTGCACGATCCGCACCTCGACGTCCGGGTCCTTGGCCGCCACCCGCCGGGCGACGAACTCGCCCAGCATGATGTCCTGCAGCTCCGCCCGCTCCGAGGCCCCGTCCAGCCGGGCCACCTCCAGCACGTCCTCGACGAGCGTGCGCATCGCCTTCGCCCGGTCCAGCACCAGTTCGGTCGGGCGGCCCGGCGGCAGCAGTTCGGCGGCGGTCAGCAGGCCGGTCACCGGCGTGCGCAGCTCGTGCGCGATGTCGGCGGTGACCCGCCGCTCGGCCTCGATCCGCTGCCGCAGCGTGTCCGCCATGGCGTCCACCGCGCTCGCCAGGTCGTCGGTCTCGTCCCGGACGACCCCGCCCATGGCGTCCCGCACGCGCACGTCCGTCTCGCCGCCCGCGAGCTGGCTCGCCGCGACGGCCGCCTTGCGCAGCCGCCGCGAGAGGTGCCCGCCGATGAGCACGCCGAGCGCGCTGCCGCCCAGGACGACCGCGATGGAGCCGATGATCAGGGCCTGGTCGAGGTCCTGGAGGATGTCCGAGCTGCGGTCGGTGAAGCCCGAGTGCAGCGACATCACATGCCCGTTCTTCAGCGGCACGGCGGCCCATATGTCAGGCACGTCACCGGGCCGGTCCGCCACGTACGTCGCCCGCTGGCCCGCCTCCACCCGCTCCCGCAGCGCCGCCGGCAGGTTCGGGTCGTCGATCTTGGTGTTGGGGAAGTTCATCCGCCCCGACAGCTCGAAGTTGCGCTGGGCGATCATGATGCGCTCGTCGGCGAGGTCGCGTGCGTTGTCCAGCATCGACACCCGCGCGGCGTTGTGCACGACCAGGCTCAGCGCGACCGCCACCAGCGCCCCGACCAGCGCGATGGCCGCGCTCAGCTTCCATCTGAGCCCCGTGCGGATGCCCGCGCGCTCCAAGCCCGTGGCGACCAGGCGCCGGAAGTGCCCCCTCATAACCCCTGCTCAGGCCTTCAACTTGTAGCCGAAGCCGCGGACCGTCTCGATGCGGTCCTGGCCGATCTTCTGCCGCAGCCGCTGCACGTGCACGTCGACGACGCGGGTGTCCCCGCCCCAGCCGTAGTCCCACACCCGCTCCAGCAGCTTGTCGCGGGAGAGCACCGTGCCCGGCGCCGTGGAGAACTCCAGCAGCAGCCGCATCTCGGTCGGCGTCAGTGCCACCGGCTGCCCGGCCCTGCGGACCTCCATGCCCTCGGTGTCGACCTCCAGGTCCCCGAAGGTCAGCGCCCCGCCGCTCGCCGGGGAGGCCGGTTCCTCGGACTTGCCGCCGCCCGCGTGCCCGAAGCGGCGCAGCACCGCGCGGATCCGGGCGACCAGGACGGCACCGTCGAACGGCTTGGTCACGTAGTCGTCGGCACCCGCCTCCAGGCCCAGCACGACGTCGATGGAGTCGGCCCGCGCCGACAGCATGATGACCGGCACGGTCGACTCGTCCCGGATACGGCGGCACAGGCTGACCCCGTCGAGGCCGGGCACCATCACGTCCAGCAGCGCGATGTCGGGGCGGTCCGCCCGGAACGCCTCCAGGCCCGACAGCCCGTCGGGCATGGCGGTGACCACGAAGCCGTCCCGTTCCAGGGCGAGCTGCGTGGCCTCACGGATGACGTCGTCGTCCTCGACGAACAGGACGTGGGTCTGGTCTGCCATCCCGGTGCTCTCAGTCCTCGTGTGGTTCGTGGGGTGGTGGTGTCGCGTTCTCTCTGGGGGACGCGCGATCCGTGCGATGCGTTCACCAGGGGATCGGTCCCAGTGGCCCGATCGGTTCACGCGTCCTCCGCCCACGTCAGCTCGCGGGCTCCGGCGAGGGGGTGTCGCCGCCCACCTTCCCGTAGTCGTTGTGCGTGCGGTACTCCTCGTCGAACCGGCCGGAGGTCCATCTGTACGTGATCACGTTCTCCCCGGAGGGGCTCGACACCGGGTCGCCCTTCTCGTACACCTGCTTGGTCACGACCAGGTCGCCGCGGTCGATCTCCGCGTAGACGGGGGTCTCCTCCGCCTTGAACACATTCTTGTACGAGCCGTCCTGCTCGCGGTACACGTAACTGCCCACACCCACAGCGTCACCGCAGGTCAGCACGTTGACGACGACGTCGTCATCCGATCCGCCGGTCAGGTTGCCGTAGGACACGTCGACGGGGTACTCGTCGGCGACGCACGGCTTCAGCTCGCGCTTCACCTCGGGGGAGACCTTCGGGTCGTCCTTGACGAGCCGGACGGCGTCGACCGTGTCGGGCGTCTTCGACGGTGCTGCGGACGGTGTGGCGGCAGCGGCGCCCGCCACCGAGTCGGAGTGCGCCGGACCCTCGTCACGGGCGCCGGTGCCGCCCGCGCCGCACGCGGACACGGAAAGGGCGAGGGCGGCGAGCACGGCCAGGGCCGTACTCACCGCCTGGATGCTGCCCGGGGTCCGTGCAGACCCCTCGCCGGTCAGGCCGCGCACCGCTCCCGCTCCTCACGCTCCAGCGCGCGTGCGTCCAGATCGCGGGACTCCAGCTCCTCGCGGAGCCGGGCGAGCGCCCGGTGCAGCGTGCTCTTGACCGTTCCGGCCGACATGCCGAGGGCGGCGGCCGTCTCCTCCGTGGACATCTGCTCCCAGTGTCGCAGTACGACGACACTGCGCTGTTTCGGGGCGAGCACCTTCAGCACGTCCATCAGCAGGGCGCGGTCCGCGTGCTGCTCGGTGGAGTCGTCGACCGAGGCGTCCGGGAGCTGCTCGGTCGGCACCTCCTCCAGCTTGCGGGCCCGCCACCACTCCGTCCGCGTGTTGATCATCACCCGGCGCAGGTAGGCGTCCGCCAGCCGCTTGTCCTCGATGGTCTCCCAGCGGCCGTACGTCCGGACCAGCGCGGTCTGGAGCAGGTCCTGCGCGTCCGTCGGGTCCGGGACCAGGCGGCGGGCACTGCGCAGCAGCGCGTCCTGCCGCGTGCGGACGTACTCCTCGAACTCGAGCACCTCGCCCTGCGCCATGGTGAACCGCCTCCCGTTTCCCCGTTACGGCCGGCTTCCCGCCGTCCGTGCACTGCCTGTGTTCCTTGGTCGTCCCGTGTCTTCCGGGAACGGAACTGAAGGTACGGAGGCGTTGTCACGGCACTGTCCGAAGCAGCCTTCGGCTAGCACTCGGCTGTCCGTCGGTTGTGTAACGGACGTCGGAACGGGGTAAAGCGGTGGGCGTGTTGGGGTGGATCAAGGGTGATTTGTCCACCCCGCGATCGCTGTGACGGGCGACCCGCGTCTGTGACCTGCCTGTACGTCAGGCCAGCGGCAGCCGGTACAGCCCGCCCGCCAGCGGCTCCACCAGACCGTCGGCGACGAGGCCGTCCAGAGCACGGGCCCGCTGCACCGGCTCGTGCCACACCCGGTCCAGCGCGGACTGCGGAACCGGGCCGTGGGCCTCCCGCAGCACGGCGAGCAGCCGCCCGCGCACCTGGCGGTCGGTTCCCGCGTACGTCTGACCGCGGCGCGGCGGCCCGTCGTGCTCCGGCTTGCCCGCCAGCCGCCACGCGCACTGCGCGGCGATCGGGCAGCGGTGGCACGACTCGCTCTTCGCCGTGCACACCAGCGCGCCCAGCTCCATGGAGGCGGCGGCCCAGCGGGCGGCGGTCGGCTCGTCCTCGGGCAGCAGCGCACGGGCGAGTCTGCGCTCGGCGGCGGTGGTGGCGTTCGGCGGGTACTGCACGCCGGTGACCGCGCGGGCGAAGACCCGGCGCACGTTCGTGTCCAGCACCGCGTGCCGCTGCCCGTAGGCGAACGAGGCGACGGCGGCGGCCGTGTACTCGCCGATGCCCGGCAGCGCCAGCAGCTGGGCGTGGTCGGCCGGCACGTCACCGCCGTGCCGTTCCGTTATCGCGACGGCGGCGCCGTGCAGCCTGAGGGCGCGGCGCGGATAGCCGAGCCGGCCCCAGGCGCGGACCGCCTCACCCGGCGCCTCCTTGGCCAGGTCGGCGGGGCGCGGCCAGCGGTCCAGCCACTGCTCGTAGACGGGCAGGACGCGGTTCACCGGCGTCTGCTGGAGCATGAACTCACTGACCATCACACCCCACGCCCCGGCCTCGGGGCGCCGCCACGGCAGGTCACGGGCGTTCTCGTCGAACCAGTCGATGACGGGGGCGTGGAGGTGCTCGCCGGTGGGCGGGCCGGACGCGGGGTCGGCGGGGCTGGTGTGCGGGGGCTTCGTGGGAGCAGTCATGGCCATTCGATCCTGCCACGCGGGAGCCGCGATCCGGGCACACCACCACTCAAGAGGGCCAGGCGTACCTGACGATCGGCAGCAGCGCCACCGTGCCGCCCGCCTATAGCGTCGGGCGAATGGAACGTCCTCGTCCCACCGGGGCACCGGGTCGCGCCCTGCTCTGGGCGGCCCTCGCCCTGCCCGCACTCACGGCGGACCGGCTCGGACTGAACGAGCCGCGTCCGGCCTGGCAGCAGGCGGCCGGTGTGGCGGTGCTGGCCGTCGCCGTGGCCCTGTCCCGGCGGCTGCCGCTCGCGGCCTTCGGGCTGGCTGCCGCCCTGAGCCTCGCCGCCGCCCCCGCCCTGTTCACCGTCTCCTACGGCCCCGCCCTCGGCGTGTTCGCGCTGCTGCTCGGGCTGCGGGCGGGCCGGGCGCGTCCCGCGGTGCTGTGCTTCGCGGCGGTCGGCTGCGCCGGCACGGTCCGGATCGTGCTCGTCGGCGTCGACCCGGCCCCGGAGTGGTTCGTCATGACGGGCACGCTGCTCTTCGGCTGTGTCTTCCCCTGGCTCGGCGGTCGCTACTGGCGGCAGAGCCGGGAGCTGGCCGAGGCAGGGTGGCTGCGCGCCGCCCGGCTGGAGGACGAGGCCCGCTTCGCCGAGGAACGCGCCCGGCTGCGCGAACGGGCCCGGATCGCCCAGGACATGCACGACTCCCTCGGCCACGAGCTGAGCCTCATCGCGCTGCGCGCAGGCGCCCTCCAGGTCGCCCCCGGCCTCGCCGACGAGCACCGGGCCGCCGCAGCGGACCTGCGCGCGGCCGCCGCCGACGCCACGGACCGGCTGCACCACATCATCGGCGTCCTGCGCGAGGACGACGACGAGCCCGTGCCGCTGGCCCCGGCGGGCGAGACCCTGGAGCAACTCGTCACCCGCGCCGCGGAATCGGGCCTGCCCGTGCGCTGGCAGCCCGCCGGGCAGGGCGGCCCTGCCGCGGAGCCCGGCGGGGTCGCCGAACGGCTGCTGCACCGCGTGGTCCGGGAGGCACTGACCAACGCGGCACGGCACGCACCGGGCGCTCCCGTGACCGTGGCGGTGACGGGGCGGGCCGCGGGGGCGGGGGCGGGGCGGGGCGGGGGAGCGTCGGTCACCATCACCAACGGCCCGCCCGCCCAGGAGAGTTCCCTCCCCACCGGCGGCGGTACGGGCCTGCTCGGGCTGCGGGCCGCGGTGACCGCCGTCGGCGGCACGTTCGAGGCCGGACCGCACGAGGACGGGTTCCGGGTATCGGCGTACATCCCCGATGCCCCCGAGCAGCAGCCCACCGTCGGACCCCCGGGCCCCGCGCGCTTCCGGCACGCCCGCCGCCGTGTCGCCCTCGGCTTCGGCACCGCCGCCGGCGTGGGCGTCGTGCTGGTCGGCGTGTCGTTCGGCTGGTACGCCTACGCGGAGAAGCACTCGGTGCTCGAACCCGCCGCGTACACGAAACTGCGCCTGGGCACCCCGGCGGCCGAGGTCGAGCACGTGCTGCCCGAGCGCGACGTGAACGACCCGCCCGACGACCGGGCCCCCGCCCCACCCGAGGGAGCCGACTGCCGCTACTACCGGGCGAGCGGCGAACTGTTCGTCTCCGTTGCCCACTTCAGACTGTGCTTCGACGCCGGTCGGCTGGTCGCCAAGGACGTGGTCCCGCGTGTCGGTCTGTCCGGCGAAGGCCGGGAAGAATACGAGGAGTTCGCAAGGTGATCCGCGTCCTGCTGGCCGACGACGAGGCCATGGTCCGGGCCGGGGTATGCGCCATCCTGGGAAGCAGCGGCGTGACGGAGGTCGTCGCCGAGGCGGGCGACGGCCGCGAGGCGGTCGAGCTGGCCCGCGCCCACCGCCCGGACGTGGCCCTGCTCGACATCCGCATGCCGCGCCTGGACGGCCTCACGGCGGCGGAGGAGATCGTACGGACCGTGCCCGGCACGGCCGTCGCGATGCTCACCACCTTCTCCGAGGGCGCCTACGTGACCCGCGCCCTCGGCGGCGGCGCCACCGGCTTCCTGCTGAAGTCCGGTGACCCGTACGAACTGATCGCGGGTGTACGGGCGGTGGCGGCCGGGGCCGCGTTCCTGTCGCCCAAGGTGGCCCGGTACGTCATCGACCAGGGCCTCGGCGGCGGCCGGCTCACCCGCGAGGCACAGGCACGCGCGCGCGTGGCCGTGCTGAGCCCCCGCGAACGTGAGGTGCTCGGCCTGGTCGGCGCCGGCCTGTCCAACCCGGAGATCGCCGCCCGGCTGCACCTCGTCGAGGGCACGGTGAAGGCGTACGTGAGCGCGGTCCTGGACCGGCTGGGCGTGCGCAACCGCGTGCAGGCGGCGATCGTGGCCTACGAGGCGGGGCTCGTGGAGTCGTGACGACTCGGGTCGGCTCAGTGGTGGGGGCGCGTACCGGCTCGGCGACGCGCATGCGGGCCGCCTCAGCGCCGCGCGTGCGAGCCGTACGACGTGACGGGCGCCGCGCCCGGCCCGGTGAACCACCGCACGGCCGGCGCCGACGAGGTGCGCATCGCCTCGGCCAGCCGCGTCGCCGGGCCCCTGCCCAGCCGTACGGCGACGAGGGCGACGAGCGTGCCGAGCAGCAGCCCCGCGAGGACGTCGTGCGGATAGTGCACGCCGACGAAGACCCGGGAGAAGGCCATGAGCAGGGCGAGCGGGGCCGTCAGCCACAGGAGCGCGCGCCGGACCAGCGCGAGGGCGACCGCCGCCGCGCCCGCGATCGTGGCGTGGTTGGACGGGAAGGACCAGTCGCCGTGCGGCGGGCACGCCGCGAGGGACGCGGCCGCACCGGCGACCGCCCGGCACGGACGCTCCTCCGTGACCGCGGACTTGAGCACCTCGCTGCACACGTACGCCACAGCCGTGGCCAGAGGCGCGAGGGCCGCGATCGCGAACGCGTGGGGAGTGTCGCGGCGGGCTCGCCACCAGGCGGTGGCGAACAGCGCGGCGAAGACGAGCAGTCCGGCCTCCGTCCATATGCCGGCCCCGTGCTGTACCCACATCGGGGTGTCATGGGCGAAGTCGGTGATGTCGCGGTAGAGCGCGCTGTCCTCGGAGTTCATGGTCACGGACGGTAGGCGGCAGACCGATACCGTCACACCCAGCGATCGTCGCGTGCCGTACCTGTCGAAAGACAGGGGTGGGGCGGTTGTTTCCGGGATGATGATCCGGAAAAGTTGTGGCTCCGAGCGGCGGGTGGGACAGGCGAACGCGCCGATCTCTCGTAAGGTTTGCGCCGTGGGATCTCTGCGCAATCCGGTCGGGCCGCTTCCCTCCTCCATCTACTGGCGTCGGAGGGTCGTACTGGTGTCCGTGGTCGCCCTGTTGGCGCTGCTGATCACCTGGATCGTGACCATGGGCGGCGGGGGCGGCAAGGACAGCGACAACGGCGCCAACGGCAAGAATCCCGCGCCTTCCATCACGCCCGGCCCGTCGAGTTCGGGTCCGGCCATCAGCCAAGCACCGGGCGGACGCGACGAGTCGGGCGACGAGGGCTCCGGCGGCTCGTCGTCCGGGTCCGGGGGCGGTTCCGGCGACGGCTCGGGGGACGGCTCCGGGGACGGTTCCGCTTCGGGCCCGGGCTCCGGCAGCGGTTCCGGCTCGGGCGGCTCCGGAGGGGCGGACGGTGCCGGTGGCTCCGGGGGCGGTACCACGGTGGGCGGTGTCGGCGTGGGCGACACGCTGCCGGCCGGTTCCACGCTGCCCAACTGCACCGCCAGCGTGGTCAAGTTCAGTCTGCGCAGCCGGCACAACACCTACGACCCCGAGCAGACGCCCACGTTCCTGCTGACCGCGCGGAACATCTCCGGCACCGACTGCAAGATCGATCTCGGGCCGAAGAACGCGGTGTTCACGATCACCCCGGCGAGCTCCGACGACGAGTACTGGTCCTCCAAGGACTGCCCGAAGGCCGCCGCGCACCAGCTGTACCGGGTGCCCGCCGGCAGCGGCATCACCTACACCGTGAACTGGAACCGCAGGCCGAGCGCCCCCGAGTGCGCCACACCTCCGGCGGGCTCGGCCGGGCCGGGCACCTACCTGGTGGAAGCCAAGGCTCCGGGCTTCGCGAAGGTGCAGACGTCGTTCGTGCTGTCGGCCGACTAGCACCGGCGGCTCGGACAGCCGAGGGCGGCGGTACCCCTTGCCGGGCACCGCCCTCAGCCGTTCCGGCCCCAGCCGTTCCGGCCGTTCCAGCTGTTCCGGCCGGTGCAGTTCGAGCGCTAGACGTACCGCTCCAGGATCGACGACTCCGCCAGCCGCGACAGCCCCTCCCGGACGCTGCGCGCGCGGGCCTCGCCGACGCCGTCCACCGTCTGGAGGTCGTCGACGCTCGCGGCGAGCAGCTTCTGGAGGCCGCCGAAGTGCTCGACCAGGCGGTCGATGATCGCGCCGGGCAGCCGGGGCACCTTGGCGAGCAGGCGGAAGCCGCGCGGCGACACCGCCGAGTCCAGCGTCTCGGGCGAGCCGGTGTAGCCCAAGGCCCGGGCCACCGTGGGCAGTTCGAGAAGCTCGGCGTGGGTGAGGGCGTCCAGCTCGGCCAGCGCCTCGTCGACCGTGCGGGAGCGCTTGGCGGTGGGCTCGGGCACGTAGTCCCGGACGACCAGCTCGCGCTCGGGTTCCACGCCGGCGATCAGCTCGTCGAGCTGGAGGGCGAGCAGCCGGCCGTCCGTACCCAGCTCCACCACGTACTCGGCGATCTCCGTGGCGATGCGGCGCACCATCTCCAGGCGCTGGGCGACCGCGGAGACGTCCCGCACGGTCACCAGGTCCTCGATCTCCAGCGCCGACAGCGTGCCCGCGACCTCGTCGAGGCGGAGCTTGTAGCGCTCCAGGGTCGCCAGGGCCTGGTTGGCGCGGGACAGGATCGCCGCCGAGTCCTCCAGGACGCGGCGCTGGCCGTCCACGTACAGCGCGATCAGCCGCATCGACTGGGAGACCGAGACGACCGGGAAGCCGACCTGCTTGCTGACGCGGTCCGCGGTGCGGTGCCGGGTGCCCGTCTCCTCCGTGGGGATCGTCGGGTCGGGGACCAGCTGCACGCCCGCGCGGAGGATCTTCGACAGGTCGGAGGACAGCACGATGCCGCCGTCCAGCTTGCACAGCTCACGCAGACGGGTCGCGGTGAACTCGACGTCCAGCACGAAACCGCCGGTGCAGAGCGCTTCCACCGTCTTGTCGGAGCCGAGGACGATGAGTCCGCCGGTGTTGCCGCGGAGCACCCGCTCCAGGCCGTCACGCAGGGCGGTGCCGGGTGCCACGGCGCTCAGCGAGGCGCGCATCAGGCCATCGGTACCGGCACTCCCGCCGGACTTTCCGGGAGCTGATGCCCGGTCGTTGGCTGCCACTGCACTCCTCCGGTCGCAGGTTCTGGGCGCCCCCGTGTCGCGCGCTCGGTTCGCACGGACGGGCGAGACCAGGGCAAAGTCTACCGGCGACCCTCCTCGTCCCGGGGGGCCTCTCTGCGACGGGACCGGGGGAGGACCCGCAGGGCGTCCCCTATGTCCGCTACTTCCAGGACCTTCATACCCGAGGGGATCTTGCCCGGGTCGCCCGGTACGAGGGCGTGGGTGAAGCCCAGACGGTGGGCTTCGGCCAGCCTGCGCTGCACGCCCGTGACCCGTCTCACCTCGCCCGCGAGGCCGACCTCCCCGATCGCGACGAGGTTCTTGGGGAGAGGTGTGTCACTCGCCGCGCTGGCCAGGGCGAGGGCGACGGCCAGGTCCGCGGCGGGCTCCGAGAGCTTCACACCGCCGACCGTCGCGGAGTAGATGTCCCTTTTGCCCAAGGCGCTGATCCGGCCCCGCTGTTCCAGCACCGCGAGCATCATCGAGACGCGGGAGGTCTCCAGGCCCGAGGTGGTCCGGCGCGGGGAGGGGATCTGCGAGTCGACCGTGAGCGCCTGGACCTCGGCGACCAGTGGGCGGCGGCCCTCCAGGGTGACGGTCAGGCAGGTGCCCGGGACGGGCTCGGCCCGACGGGTCAGGAAGAGTCCGCTCGGGTCGGCCAGGCCCGTGATGCCCTCGTCGTGCAGCTCGAAGCAGCCGACCTCGTCGGTGGTGCCGTAGCGATTCTTGACGCCTCGGACGAGCCGGAGGCGGGCGTGCCGGTCGCCCTCGAAGCTCAGGACGACGTCCACGAGGTGCTCCAGGAGGCGCGGGCCCGCGATGGCGCCGTCCTTGGTGACATGGCCCACGAGCAGCGTGGACATGCCGCGTTCCTTGGAGGCCCGGATCAGGGCCCCCGCGACCTCCCGCACCTGGGCCATGCCGCCGGGCGCGCCGTCGATCTCCGGTGAGGCCACCGTCTGCACCGAGTCCAGGATCAGCAGCGACGGCTTCACCGCGTCCAAGTGGCCCAGCACCGCCGCCAGATCCGTCTCCGCGGCCAGGTAGAGGTGGTCGTCGATGGCGCCGATGCGGTCGGCGCGCAGCCGGACCTGGCTCGCCGACTCCTCGCCCGTGACGTACAGCGTGCGGTGCTCGTCGCTCGCCGACTTGGCCGCCACGTCGAGCAGCAGCGTCGACTTGCCGACACCCGGCTCGCCCGCGACCAGCACCACCGCGCCGGGGACGAGTCCGCCGCCGAGCACACGGTCCAGCTCGGGCACGCCGGTGGAGCGGGCCGTCGCCCGGCGGCCGTCCACCTGGCCGATGGGCACGGCGGAGGTGGTGACCCGCCCCGGCGTCGTCGTACGCACCGCGGGCGCGCCGTACTCCTCGACCGTCCCCCAGGCCTGGCACTCGGGGCAGCGGCCGAGCCACTTCGCCGTCTGCCAGCCGCATTCCGTGCAGCGGTAGGACGGACGGTCCTTGGTGGTCTTCGTACGGGCAGCCATGGACGAAACCGTAGCCGCCGGCACTGACAACGCGGCGACCGACCGGGGCCGCCACCTGTGCGCCAGGGCCCCGCCACCCCGCGCCAGCGCCGGAACCACTGGTTCCTGTCCCCGATTGAGGGATCGTTTCACCCGTACGGATTAAATGTGCTCAAGCCGCAGGAAGGTGTCACTCCCGGCCCCCTACGGTCGCCGAATGATGAGCAGTACTCCGGAGATCTCGACCCGCTCCACCCGCACGGCCGGCCCGCACCGGGCGCACCGGGAGGCGCGTGACGGCGGGGCGGCGCACACGTTGGCGCAGCGGCCGCCCGCGCGCTACGAGCCCTACCTGGACGGCCTGTTCACCTACTGCCTGTCCGTGCTGTGCGACCACGACGCCGCGACCGCCGCCCTGGGCGACGCCCTCGCCCTCGCCGAGCGCCGCGCCCGGCACGCCCCCGACGCCCCCGCCGACCGCAGGGCGTGGCTGTACGCGCTGGCCCGCTGGGCGTGCCTGCGCAAGCTGGCCGAGGCCAAGCAGAAACGTCAGAGCAGCCATGCCGCGGGCCGCCCGCAGCGCGCCGACCGGTCGTCCGGCCCGGCCGTGTCCGAGGAGGTCCAGGAGCAGCGGCGGCGCGAACTGGCCCTGCTGGCCTGGCCGGAGGCCGCCGGCACCACCCCGGAGCAGCGCGAGGCGCTCGAACTGGCCGTGCGCCACCACCTCGCCGCCCACGAGGTCGCCGCCGTCCTGGGCATGGACCTGGCGGCCGCCCGCGATCTGCTGGCCTCCGCCGCCTGCGAGGTGGAACGCACGCGTGCGGCCCTCGCCGTCGTCGATACCGGGGCGTGTCCGAGCGTCGCGCACCTCGTCGGCGACGACCGGCCCGTGCTCGGCACGGCCCTGCGCCGCGAACTCGTCCGGCACGTCGACGACTGCCCGCGCTGCCGCCGCACCGCCGAGCGCGCCATCCCCGGCCGCTGGCCCGGCACCAGCGTCACCCCGGCCGAACTGCCCGTCCTGCCGGCCCCGCGCGCGGCCCTGCACGTCGCCATGGCCCACCAGCCACGCGTGCGTGGCGCCGGACCCCGCTTCGACCGGCGCGGCTTCCCGATGGACCCCAAGGACCGTGCCGCCCGAAGGGACCGCCTCCGCGCGCGTGCCGTCACCACGACCGTCGTCGCCACCGTCGTGGCCGCCCCCGTGCTCGCCCTGTGGGCCGCCTACCGGGGCACCCCCGTCGGCGAGGGCCAGGACGGCCGCTCCGCCTCGGCGCGCGAAGCGGACGACCCGTTCGGCCTGGACGGCGAGATGGCCGGCGGCGGCTACGAGAACACCGGCAACGCGAGCACCAGACCCGGCCCCCGCTTCGGCAAGGACGGCAAGGCCGACGTCTCCGTGGAGGTCCTCGGCGTCGCCGGCGCCGGCCGTAAGAGCACCCTGGACGTCACGGCGGACAACAGCGGCGACACCACCCTCGTCACCCTGACCGCCACGGGCCCGGCCCCGGTCCGCTGGTCCGCGTCCACCGGAGCGGACTGGCTCTACCTGAGCCAGTCGTCGGGAACCCTCCGGCCCGGCGAGTCGTTGACGATCAAGGTGTACGTCGACCATCTGCGAGAGCCCTCCGGCCCCTGGCACGCGCAGGTGGCGGTCGCCCCGGTGGGCGCCGTCGTCCACATCGAGGGCTACGGCACCGCGCCCGGCCCCTCCGACCCCGGCCCGCGCCCGGACCCCCGCCCCAGCGGTCCGAGCGACCCGCCTGCGACCCAGCCCGACCCGGCGCCCACGACCTCGGCACCACCGGACCCGGAGCCGACCACCCCGCCCCCGTCACCCGACCCGGACCCCACGCCCACGGAGCCGGGCCCGACGGACCCCACGGACCCGACGCCCCCGCCCTCGGACAGCGGCGACCCGAGCCCGTCCACGTCCTAGGTGTGTGTTCGGGGACGTCAGTCGACCGGATCGGCAGGGTGCGGCGCCAGCAACGGCAGCTGCGAGGCCAGCCGCTCCTCGCACAGCTCGGCCAGCCGGTCGTAGCCGGCCTTGCCCATCAGCTCGATCAGCTCCGGCCGGTAGGAGACGTACACCGGCTCGCCCGCGCCGTGCGCCGAGGTCGCCGAGGTGCACCACCAGTGCAGGTCGTGACCGCCCGGCCCCCAGCCGCGGCGGTCGTACTCACCGATCGACACCTGGAGCACCCGCGTGTCGTCGGGCCGGTCGATCCACTCGTAGGTCCGCCGCACCGGCAGCTGCCAGCACACGTCCGGCTTGGTCTCCAGCGGCTCGCGACCCTCCTTCAGGGCGAGGATGTGCAGCGAGCAGCCCGCGCCGCCCGGGAAGCCGGGCCGGTTCTGGAAGATGCACGAGCCCTGGAAGGGGCGCGTCTGCCGGTCGCCGTCCTCGTCCTCCGAGATCCAGCCGTTCCGCGTGCCCTCGGCGTGGTGCTGCCAGATGTCCGGGGTGAGCCTCGCCACATGCTCGGCCACCCGCTTCTCGTCGTCCTCGTCGGAGAAGTGGGCACCCAGCGTGCAGCACCCGTCGTCCGCGCGGCCGGCCTGGATGCCCTGGCAGCCGCTGCCGAAGATGCAGTTCCAGCGAGAGGTCAGCCATGTCAGATCGCAGCGGAAGACCTGCTCGTCGTCCGCCGGATCAGGAAACTCCACCCACGCGCGGGCGAAGTCGAGGCCCTTCTCGTCGGGGCCCTTCTCGTCGGGCCGCGGGACGCCCGATGATTTGTCGCGCTTCGCCTTTTTCGTCTTTGGCACGACTCCAGGGTACGGGCCTTGTGCCCACACCGAGGACGGCGGACGGCACAGCTGGCAGTAGCGTTCCGTACATGAGACTCGGTGTCCTCGACGTGGGATCGAACACGGTGCATCTGCTCGTGGTGGACGCGCATCCCGGCGCGTGCCCGTTGCCCGCGCACTCGCACAAGGCGGAACTGCGACTCGCCCAGCTCCTGGACGACGACGGCGCGATCGGCCCCCAGGGCGTCGACCGGCTGATATCGGTCGTCCACGAGGCGCTCCAAGCCGCCGAGGACAAGGGCGTCGAGGACCTCCTGCCGTTCGCCACCTCCGCCGTCCGCGAGGCCCGCAACGCCGACGACGTCCTCGCGCGCGTGCGCACCGAGACCGGCGTCGAGCTCCAGGTCCTCACCGGCGAGGAGGAGGCCCGCCTCACCTTCCTCGCCGCCCGCCGCTGGTTCGGCTGGTCGGCCGGCAAACTTCTGGTCCTGGACATCGGCGGCGGCTCCCTGGAGATCGCCTACGGCATCGACGAGGAGCCCGACGCGGCCGCGTCCCTGCCGCTGGGCGCCGGCCGCCTCACCGCCGGCTGGCTGCCCGGCGACCCGCCCGCCCCGGACGACGTCCGGGCCCTGCGCCGCCACGTCCGGACCGAGGTCGCCCGCACGGTCGGCGAGTTCAGCCGCTTCGGACCGCCCGACCGCGTCGTCGCCACGTCCAAGACCTTCAAGCAGCTCGCCCGAATCGCCGGAGCCGCCCGCTCCGCCGAGGGCCTGTACGTCCAGCGGGAACTCAAGCGGGAGTCCCTGGAGGGCTGGGTCCCGAGGCTGGCCGGCATGACGGAGGCGGAACGGGCCGAGCTCCCGGGCGTCTCGGAGGGCAGGGCGGGCCAGCTGCTGGCGGGCGCCCTGGTGGCCGAGGCCGCGATGGACCTCTTCGGCGTGGAGCGCCTGGAGATCTGCCCGTGGGCGCTCAGGGAGGGCGTGATCCTCCGTCGCCTGGATCACATGGAGTCGGTGTGAGCCCCTCAGGGAGGGCGCGGAGCCGCACTCTCCTATGGCAAACACCACAACGGCGAATAGGCACCCCGCTCCACCCCGACCACACCCCGTAATCTGTCCTGCATGGCAGAGCCAGCCGTAAGGATCCCGGACGCGAAGGTCGCCCTCTCGACGGCCTCGGTCTACCCGGAGTCGACGGCCACGGCCTTCGAGATCGCCGCGCGCCTCGGCTACGACGGAGTCGAGGTCATGGTCTGGACCGACCCGGTCAGCCAGGACATCGAGGCCTTGCGCAGACTCAGCGACTACCACCAGATCCCGGTCCTGGCCGTCCACGCCCCCTGCCTGCTCATCACGCAGCGCGTCTGGTCCACGGACCCCTGGACCAAGCTCCAGCGGGCCCGCGCGGCGGCCGAGAAGCTCGACGCGAGCACGGTCGTCGTCCACCCCCCGTTCCGCTGGCAGCGCCAGTACGCCAGGGACTTCGTCGCCGGCATCTGGCGCATGGCGAACGAGACGGATGTGCGGTTCGCCGTCGAGAACATGTACCCCTGGCGCTACCGCGACCGCGAGATGCTGGCGTACGCCCCCGACTGGGACGTGACGAAGGACGACTACCGCCACTTCACGATCGACCTCAGCCACACCGCGACGGCCCGCACCGACGCGCTGGACATGGTCGACCGCATGGGCGACCGGCTGGGCCACGTCCACCTCGCCGACGGCAGGGGCTCGGCCAAGGACGAGCACCTGGTGCCCGGCCGCGGCACCCAGCCCTGCGCCGAGGTGCTGGAGCGGCTCGCCCGCACGGGCTTCGACGGGCACGTCGTGATCGAGGTCAACACCCGCCGCGCCATGTCCAGCGCGGAGCGCGAGGCCGACCTGGCGGAGGCACTGGCCTTCACGCGCCTGCACCTGGCCTCGGCGGTGAGGGTGCCGAGGCGATGAGCGACCTGCCCCCGGCCGGCACCCACACCGGCCCCGGCAGAGGGCCGACCGCCCGCCGCCGCGGCCGCCCCCCACGCACGGAGTCCGCGGACACCCGGGACAGCATCCTGACCGCCGCCCGCGAGGAGTTCTCCGAGCGCGGCTACGAGAAGACGTCCGTACGCGGCATCGCCAAGGCTGCCGGAGTCGACTCGGCGCTCGTGCACCACTACTTCGGAACGAAGGAGCAGGTCTTCGAGGCGGCGATCACCCAGTCCTTCGGCCCCGCCCTCGATGCGCCGAAGGCCATCGAGGAGGGCCCGCTCGACGGCGTGGGGGAGCGCCTGGCCCGCTTCTTCTTCGGTGTCTGGGAGAACCCGGCGACCCGCGCGCCCCTGCTCGCCATCGTCCGCTCCGCCGTCACCAACGAGACGGCGGCCGCCGTCTTCCGCCGTATCGTCGCCACCCAGGTGCTGCGCCGCATCGCGGGACGACTGGACCTGCCGGACGCCGAACTGCGGGCCGAGCTCGCCGCCGCCCAGCTCGTGGGCACCGCGATGCTGCGGTACGTCATCAAGGTCGAGCCGCTGGCCTCGGCGGACCCCGAGCAGATCATCGCGCGCCTGGCACCGGTCGTACAGGGCCACCTCACCGGACCCTGAACCGCCGTGAGCCGAGACATGCATCCCGCATTCCGGACACTGCGTCCCGCCCTCTGGATGACCGGCGTACGCTCGGTAGCAGTCAGAAATCTCCGAATCCTCTGACGCAGTCTCTGAAGGAGCGAGCGACGATGCCCGAGCTGAGGTCCCGCACAGTCACCCACGGCCGCAACATGGCGGGCGCCCGCGCCCTTATGCGCGCCTCCGGTGTACCGGGTGCGGACATCGGCCGCAAGCCGATCATCGCGGTCGCCAACAGCTTCACGGAGTTCGTGCCGGGCCACACCCACCTCCAGCCGGTCGGCCGGATCGTCAGCGAGGCGATCGTCGAGGCCGGCGGCATCCCGCGCGAGTTCAACACGATCGCCGTCGACGACGGCATCGCCATGGGCCACGGCGGCATGCTCTACAGCCTCCCCTCCCGCGACCTGATCGCGGACAGCGTGGAGTACATGGTCGAGGCCCACTGCGCCGACGCCCTGATCTGCATCTCCAACTGCGACAAGATCACGCCGGGCATGCTCAACGCGGCCCTGCGCCTGAACATCCCGACGGTCTTCGTCTCCGGCGGCCCGATGGAGTCCGGCCGGGCCACGCTCGTCGACGGCACGGTCCGCACGCTCGACCTGGTCGACGCGATCTCCGACGCCGTGAACGACAAGATCTCGGACGAGGACATCCTCCGTATCGAGGAGAACGCCTGTCCGACCTGCGGTTCCTGTTCCGGCATGTTCACCGCCAACTCGATGAACTGCCTCACCGAGGCCATCGGCCTCTCCCTCCCCGGCAACGGCTCGGTCCTGGCCACCCACACCGCGCGCAAGCAGCTCTACGTCGACGCGGCCAACACGGTCATGGACATCACCCGCCGCTACTACGAGCAGGACGACGAGACGGTCCTGCCGCGCAACGTCGCCACCTTCGCGGCCTTCGAGAACGCGATGGCCCTCGACATCGCGATGGGCGGCTCGACCAACACGATCCTGCACCTGCTGGCCGCGGCCCAGGAGGCGGGCGTCCCCTTCGGCCTGGAGGAGATCGACGCGGTCTCCCGCCGGGTCCCCTGCCTGGCCAAGGTGGCGCCGAACGTGGCCAAGGACCGCACGTACTACATGGAGGACGTGCACCGCGCCGGCGGCATCCCCGCCCTCCTCGGCGAGCTGCACCGCGCGGGCCTGCTCAACGAGGACGTGCACGCGGTCCACAGCCCGTCCCTGGCCGACTGGCTGAAGACGTGGGACGTGCGCGGCGGCTCCCCGTCCCCCGAGGCGGTCGAGCTGTGGCACGCGGCCCCCGGCTGCGTCCGCTCCGCCGAGGCCTTCTCCCAGTCCGAGCGCTGGGAGGCCCTCGACGAGGACGCCGAGGGCGGCTGCATCCGCTCCGTCGAGCACGCGTACTCCAAGGACGGCGGCCTCGCGGTCCTCAAGGGCAACCTCGCGGTCGACGGCTGCGTGGTGAAGACGGCCGGCGTCGACGAGTCGATCTGGACCTTCGAGGGTCCGGCGGTCGTCTGCGAGTCGCAGGAGGAGGCCGTCGAGAAGATCCTTCTGAAGCAGATCAAGGAGGGCGACGTCGTCGTCATCCGCTACGAGGGCCCCAAGGGCGGCCCCGGCATGCAGGAGATGCTCTACCCGACCTCGTACCTGAAGGGCCGCGGCCTCGGCAAGACCTGCGCCCTGATCACCGACGGCCGCTTCTCCGGCGGGACGTCCGGCCTCTCGATCGGGCACGCCTCGCCCGAGGCGGCCGGCGGCGGCACCATCGCCCTCGTCGAGGACGGCGACCGCATCCGCATCGACATCCCGAACCGCTCCATCGAGCTCCTCGTCGACGACGCCGAGCTGGCCCGCCGCGAGCAGGCGCTGAACGGCGTGTACGCCCCGAAGAACCGCGACCGCAAGGTCTCGGCGGCGCTGCGGGCCTACGCGGCGATGGCGACCAGCGCGGACAAGGGCGCCGTGCGTGACGTGACCCGTCTGGGCTGAGCGTTCCACGCGGAAGGGACGCACCCGGTCTCCCGGGGGCGGCCCTTCCGCATACGCCGGGCCCGCACTACCAACCCGACGGATCACGCCCGCTCACGGCGAAGACGGACCCGTCCGGCGCACCGGCGTAGACACGGTCGCCCACGAGCACGGGCTCGGGAAGCGCGGCCGGAACCCGGTCCGACCGGTCGCCCAGCCGCGGGGACGTCTGTCCGACGAGCTTCCCGCGCCGCGCGTCGACGGCGAGCAGCCGCCCGTCCGGCGCGGTGACGTACACGTACCGGTCGTCGGCGACCGGCGTCGACCCCCGGACGACTCCCGTCTCCAGACTCCACCGCTGCTTGCGCGCCTCCAGATCGACGGCGACCAGCGCCCCACCCGTCGCCATGAGGTGCACGACGTCCCCGTGCACACTCCCCTCCACCTGCTGCAACGGAACAGTCAACGGCACCCGCACGCTCGTCCGGCTCTCCGGGTCGTAGCGGACCACGGCCCGGGCATCCCCGCGCACGGCGTCGACCGCCACGAACACGACCGCCCCGTCCACCACCCCGAGAGGCTGCAACGCCCCCTCCAGCCGCGCCTCCCACCGCACGTCACCCGTGCCCGGGGCCACCGCCGTGACCTTCGTGCCGGACCCGTCGCCGGACACGCTCGCCGCGTACGCCAGCGGATCACCGGGGAACGAGACGAAGTACGGCACGTCCTGCCCCGGAATCCGATGACTCCACTTCACATCGCCCGAGGCGCTCTCCACGCCGCTGACCGTGCCGTCGGCCGCGGTGAGCAGCAGCATGCCGCCGACGGCCCGCAGCCCCCCGTAGGCGGGCAGCTCCTGCCGCCGCTCCACGTCACCCGAGCCGGGATCGAGCATCGTCACCCGCCGCCCCTGGCCCAGCCCGGCCGGCACCAGCCCGCCCGAGACGACCGGCGCCCCGCTCGGCGGCCCGCTCGCGGCGACCCCGTCCAGCGGATGCCGCCACAGCAGCCGCCCGTCGCCAGGATCGAGAGCGAAGACCAGCCCGGTCTGCGCACACACCAACTTCTCCGCCGCGTACGCACACTGAGGTGTGCTCTTCCCGGACAACGGCGGCGCCTCCCACGCCGAGAACGCGGCCGCCCTGGTCCGCGGAGCGGCGACCTCGGGCGCCGGCCCGCCATCCCCCAGCAAGGGAACCGACACGAGAGCACCGACGACGGCCAGCCCGAGGGCCCCGGCACCGAGGGCCGCCCGCCTGCCGAGCCGCAACACGGGTTGACGCGACGGCTTCTCAGCCGCAGGGGCTGCCCCGGCGCCCCCGCCACTCTCCTCCCCAGCCGCTGCCGCCTCCTCCGGAGCCTCGTCCACCCGCTGCGCCGGTATGAACGCCTGCGTGTCGTACGAGGCGGCCACCGACCGCAGCTCCCGCATCAACTCGTCGGGAGAAGGCCGGTCCTCGGGCTCCTTGGCGAGACACCGCAGCACGAGCGGCGCCAGCTCTTCCGGTACACCCGCCAGCTCGGGCTCGTCGTGCACGACCTGGTAGGCGACGACGTACGGACTGTCCGAGTCGAACGGCCCGCGCCCGGTGGCCGCGTGCACCATCACGGACCCGAGGGCGAACACGTCGGCGGCGGGCCCGACTTCCCTGGGCCGCCGGAACTGCTCGGGCGCCATGAAGGGCGGTGTTCCGATCAGCTTCCCGGTCTCAGTCCGCAACTCGCTGTCCTTCGGCCGGGAAATGCCGAAGTCGATGACCTTCGGCCCGTCCTCGGCGAGCAGGACGTTGCTCGGTTTCAGATCCCGGTGCACGACCCCGACCCGGTGGATGTCACGCAGCGCCTCCGCGAGCCCGGCCATCAGCCGACGCAGTTTCGCCGGGGGCAGGGGCCCGTTCCGCTTCACCTCCTGGGCCAGCGTCGGACCCGGAATGAACAGGGTGGCCATCCAGGGCCGTCCGGCCTCGGGATCCGCATCCACGACGGGCGCGGTGAAAGCCCCGCTGACCCGCCGCGCCGCCCCGACCTCCTGCCGGAAACGACCCCTGAATTCGGGGTCCTTGGCGAACTCCGCGTGCACGACCTTCACGGCGACCTTCATCCCGGACGTGCTCCGGGCCAGATGCACGACGCCCATGCCGCCCGAGCCCAGACAGGACTCCAGCCGGTAGTGACCGGCGTACTCAGGAAGTTCCGCTTCCGGGCCCGCTCCGACGTTCCGCTGTGGCGCCATGGGACCACCCCCGTGCTGTTCGTCCGCGCGCGCGACGCACGGAGCCTAGTCGATGACTCGTACGGGACAGAGGCGGCTTGCTAGCCTCCGCTGTCGAGTCACGTACAGGTGTTTGATGGCGTGATTCAGGGGAATCAACGGGACCCCATGGCAGCCATGGGGTGCAACGGGGGAGGTTTTCATGTCAGTCGAGCCTGTCGAAGAGGCCGAGCGCGGCACACAGGAGACCGGCATGCCGCTGGTCACGACACTGGCCGCGGCGGCCACGTACTTCTCGACCGCACCGGGCGTGCGCCTCAACGTCCGCAGCGGTCCCGGCACGGGCTACCCGATCGTCAAGGTCCTGCCCGAGGGCTCCCGGGTCCTGATCCACTGCCAGACACCCGGCACCTGGGTCACGGGCCCGTACGGCACGACGAACATCTGGGACAACATCGCGAGCGGCCAGTACGTCTCGGACGCCTACGTGAACACGGGCAGCGACGGCTACATCCGCCCCCGCTGCGGCTGACCTGCGGCAGCGGGGCCGGGGCTGTCCGGTTGCGCGGTGTTGCCGCTGGGGCCGGGTGGGTCCGCAACCCGGCGGAGCGGGGTGGCGCCCTCAGCGGCACGACTGCCCGCAGCTACGCGTACGCGCACCCGCACTCGCGTACGCACGGAAGGGGACGTGTCAGGGGGTGTCCGCCCGCAGCGGTTGGCGTGTCAACGCCAGTCAGTCGGTGTGGGGCCCCATCGCGCCGTTCCGAGGACGGACACCCCCCGGCGCGGCCCCGCCCCACCCCCGGCGAACAGGCGCTACGCGCACCCCCACCCACCCGCGCAGGCCGCCGTCGGCATCCGACCACGCCCCCGAGCCGTACCCGAGCCATAATCGACCGGTGAGCGCAGAGAACGGCCCCCACGCCCCCCGCCCCGAGCCGATCCGCTTCTTCGGCACGACCTGGCTGAACCACGACAACGGCTACACCGCCCGTCGCATCGGCGTCGCCATCGGCTCACTGGCCACCGCAGCCGCCTCCTGCCTCGTCCTCCGGCTCGCCTACCAGGGCCTCCGGATCGCCGCGATCGGCAGCTTCGTGACCCTGCTCATGGTCGTGATGTTCGCGATCTGCAGCGCGATGGCCTTCCGCCACACCTGGGACGGCTTCACCCGCCGCCCCGACCCCGACCGGCAGGCCTCCCTCCGCGGCCTCCTGACCATCGGTTTCGTCGGCTCCCTCCTCGCCTACTTCTTCCGCTCCCTCACCGAGGCCCCCGGCGAGAAACTCCACCGCGAGGAGTACGAGGCAGCCCGCAAGCACCACGAGAAGCGCACCACCCGCCGCTCGGGCAACCCGTCGAAAAAGCGCCGCCCCGCATAACCCGCCGGCCTCTCACCGAAATCTCACCACCCCCCACCCCCGCCCCCGGCCACCATGGCCGCATGACCCCACACGCCGCCGCCCACCACCCCACCGGAGCCGAACCCACCGCAGAAACCACCACCGAACCCCCAACACCGACGCCGCCCACCCCGACAACACCCCCCACCCACACCGCCCGCGCCCACTCCTTCAACACCGCCGCAGCCCAATACGCGGCCAACCGCCCCTCCTACCCCCCAGCCCTCTTCGACGCGGTAGAAGCCCTGGCCGACCACCCCCTCCCCGGCTCCCGCGTCGCAGACATCGGCGCCGGCACCGGCATAGCGACCGCCCTCCTCCACGCCCGAGGCGCCGACGTCATCGCCGTAGAACCCGGCGACGGCATGGCGGCCCAGTTCCGCAGCACCCTCCCCGACATCCCGATCGTCCGCGGCACCGGCGACGACCTCCCCCTCGCCGACGCCTCCGTCGACTTCGTCACCTACGCCCAGGCCTGGCACTGGACCGACCAGGCCCGATCCGTCCCGGAGGCCCTCCGCGTCCTGCGCCCCGGCGGCGCCCTCGCCCTCTGGTGGAACACCGACGCCCTGGACGTGCCGTGGATCGCCGAAGCCGCCGCCCGCACGGAACGCCACTTCCGCATCGACACGGCCGCCGAGCGGCGAAACGTCAACGCCCGCGCCGCCGACCCCACCGGCCGTCTCGACTTCACCCGCCGCACGGTCCGCTGGAGCCGACGCGTCCCGGTCGACACCCACCTCGCCAACATCGGCAGCCACTCGGTCTTCCTGGTACACGGCGAGGAACACACCGCGGCCTTCCTGGCCGAGGAACGCGAGCACCTCCTCAAGACCTTCCCGGACGGCGTCGTCGAGGAGGTCTACGACGTAGTCCTCCTCCTGGCGAAGGCCCCTGCTTGACGCACCCCAAGCCCAGGAGCATTATTCATCACATGATGAATAATGCTCCTGGGCCACCGCCCACCCACACCAAGACCCCACCAGCCACCCACACCAACAACCCCCCGGCCGTCCACGCCAAGAACCTCACCGTCACCCGCGGCCCCCGCACGGTCCTGCGCAACCTGGCCTTCACCGTCCCCCGAGGCCAGATCACGGGCCTACTGGGCCCCTCCGGCTGCGGCAAGTCCACCCTCATGCGCGCCACCGTCGGCACCCAGGCCAAGGTCACCGGCACCCTCGACGTCCTCGGCCACCCCGCCGGCCACCCCACCCTCCGCACCCGCATCGGCTACGTCACCCAGGCCCCGTCCGTCTACGACGACCTGACCGTCCGCCAGAACCTCGACTACTTCGCCGCGATCCTCGACCCCGGCCGGCCCGCAGCCGACCGCCGCCACGACAACGTCACCCGCGCGATAGCCGACGTCGACCTCACCACCCACGCCGACGCCCTGGCCGGCAACCTCTCCGGCGGCCAGCGCAACCGCGTCTCCCTGGCCGTCGCCCTCCTCGGCACCCCCGAACTCCTGGTCCTCGACGAACCGACCGTCGGCCTCGACCCTGTCCTGCGCCGCGACCTCTGGACCCTGTTCCACGACATCGCGGCGAGCCGCGGCGCGACACTCCTCGTCTCCTCCCACGTCATGGACGAGGCCGAACGCTGCCACCGCCTCCTCCTCATGCGCGAGGGCGAGCTCCTCGCCGACGACACCCCCGAGGCCCTGCGCACCCGCACCGGCGCCGACACGGTCGAGGAGGCTTTCCTGCACCTGGTGGACGAGGCAGAGGCGGCAGCCGACACAAGGGAGACGAAACGATGACCCCCACCCCCATTTCCACCCCCACCCCCACCCCCACGATCACACCGACCCCAACGCCACCGAGGGCCCTGAACGCCTCCCGCACCACCGCCACCACAACCCGCGTCCTGCGCCAGCTGGCCCACGACCCCCGCACCATCGCGCTGCTGATCCTCATCCCCTGCGTGATGCTGTTCCTGCTGCGCTACGTCTTCGACGGCAGCCCGCGCACCTTCGACAGCATCGGCGCGTCCCTGCTCGGGATCTTCCCGCTGATCACGATGTTCCTGGTGACCTCCATCGCCACCCTGCGCGAACGCACCTCGGGCACCCTCGAACGCCTCCTCGCCATGCCCCTCGGCAAAGGCGACCTCATCGCCGGCTACGCCCTCGCCTTCGGCACCCTCGCGATCATCCAGTCCGCCCTGGCCACGGGCCTCGCGGTCTGGTTCCTCGGCCTCGACGTCACCGGCAGCCCCTGGCTCCTCCTCCTGGTGGCCCTCCTCGACGCCCTCCTCGGCACGGCCCTCGGCCTCTTCGTCTCGGCCTTCGCGGCCTCGGAGTTCCAGGCGGTCCAGTTCATGCCGGCGGTGATCTTCCCCCAGCTCCTCCTCTGCGGCCTGTTCACACCCCGCGACAACATGCACCCGGCCCTGGAGGCCATCTCGGACGTCCTCCCCATGTCCTACGCGGTGGACGGCATGAACGAGGTCCTCCGCCACACGGACATGACCGCCACGTTCGTACGCGACATCCTGATCGTCGCCGGCTGCGCCCTGCTGGTCCTGACCCTGGGCGCGGCGACCCTGCGACGCAGGACGGCATGAGCCGGCAGCACCGCCACCGCCCGGGGGCACCCCCACATCCCGCCCAACGGACACACAAGCCGCCAGCCGCTGCCCGATGCGAGGATGTACCCCGGACGACGCACCCCCGGAGGCACCCCGCGCCATGACCCAGAAAGTCGCAGTCCTCGGCACCGGCAAGATCGGCGAAGCCCTGCTCAGCGGAATGATCCGAGCCGGCTGGACCCCGGCCGACCTCCTGGTCACCACCCGCCGCCAGGAACGAGCCGAAGAACTCCACACCCGCTACGGCGTCACCCCGGTCACCAACCCGGAGGCCGCGAAGATCGCCGACACCCTGATCCTCACGGTCAAACCGCAGGACATGGGCACCCTCCTCGACGAACTCGCCCCCCACGTCCCCGCCGACCGCCTGGTCATCAGCGGCGCCGCCGGCATCCCCACGGCGTACTTCGAGGACCGCCTGGCCCCCAACACGCCGGTCGTCCGCGTCATGACGAACACGCCGGCCCTGGTCGACGAGGCGATGTCCGTCATCTCCGCCGGCACCCACGCGACCGCCGACCACCTCGCCCACACCGAGGAGATCTTCGGCGCCGTCGGCAAGACGCTCCGCGTCCCCGAGTCCCAGCAGGACGCCTGCACCGCCCTCTCCGGCTCCGGCCCGGCGTACTTCTTCTACCTGGTCGAAGCCATGACCGACGCGGGCAT